>DDAM01000066.1 GCA_002332905.1 Firmicutes bacterium UBA2058
TCTAAGAAATATCAATTAATTATTTCTCTCCTACTCTATCCCTTGTCGAAATTTGACGCACTAAAAAAATTGTAATATATTGAATAATAATGTAAAATGTTGTAAAATATTATTATATATAAAAGACGGGGGAAAATTTAAGGAAAGAGGATATTGGGCTTTTCTTTTAAATTATAAGGTTATATGAGAGAATATAAACTTTTATTTTGCTTTGCCAATAATATTGAAGCTGTTATTTCTAGTCTAGAAAACTATAGCCATGATAAAGACTATACATTTCAAATTGAGCATATTACCGATTACTCTAGCTTAATTTCATATGAAAGATTATATATGTTTGATTGTATTATCATACAGGAATTTTTTAGTGCAGAAAATCCGATTACAGTTGATTATTTGTGCAATTTTTTGGTGTTTGAAAATTTAAGAATTATTTGTATCTTTGATGAGTCAAAGAGAAAAAATTATAGTGAACAATTATATAAAAAAGGTTTGTATAATTGTTTTTTTGGTGAAGATGCAATCAATCTTTCTATTGAAAAGTTAGCTAGCATAATAATAAAAGGCAGGAGCTTTATAGAAGCTAGGAATTATTATAATATAAATAATCATGATGAGGAAAATATAAATATTAATAAAATTACTATAAACAAAATTATTGAGTTAACTAAATTGTACGAAGATGATGAAGAACTGCTTGCAGATGAATTTAATAATATGGCAGAAAATTTTAATGATTTTGAAATTAGAGTGTTAATAGCGCAGTTGCCATCTAAAACTATTGAAAAGCTTTTATGTATCCCAAGATTTTACTTGCAGTATCAAAGAATTAAAGAAAATTTATTAGATTATGATAAGCAAAAAAAGTTTATTTCATTAGACAAAAATAGTATAGATGAAATAAAACTTATTCCAGTAAATTCAAAAAATATTGGAGTAGTAAATTTATCACAAGGTGCTGGTGCGACCTTTTTTACCATGAATTTTTCTAAGGCTATGTCTGAATTTATGAAGGTTTCAGTTATTGAGCTACCTACTATGCAGCCATATATGTATTACTATCTTGGCTTAAATGCGTTATGTGGCGAGAATTTAATTGATTTTACATCATATGCACATATAATAAACGAAAATAAATCACCGCAAGGCAATTATTATGTTCATGGTAAAAATAACAGTATTTATTGGATAATTATTGATGCTACTAGATATCAAATCGATAATTGGGACGCAACTAAAATGATGAGACTTTTATATATGCCAAAATCATCATCTCTAAATATTGTAGATTTAGGGGACAAGCTTTTTGAGCCTTATATTATAAATATAATAGAACAGTTTTATATGATTTTAGTAGTGATAGATCCTATGATACCTAATGTTTTAAATAGCTTTGAATATTTGGAGAAAATAAAATCATTACAAGAAGAAAAGGGAATTCATATTGAATATATAGTTAACAAATACAGTAATGGCATAGATAATAATGATTTACTTAGATTTTTAAATGTTAAACCAATAGCATATATACCCTATATCAATTCTAAATATATTTATAAGGCTGTTTATGAAGCCGATATCCCGTGTAATATTTCTGATGTAAAAAATGAATTATATCCAGCCTTTAATAAACTTTTAAAAATAATAGTGCCAAAAGAAATTTATGAACAAAAAACTTTTAAAAATAAAAAATTAAAAAACAAGCTAAAAAATATGTAGGGGGAAAAGAGTGAAGATAAAACATTCTTCACTCTATGGAAAAATAAAAAAACGATTTTTCATCAAATTTATAAGCCGTTAAGTGGCGTAATGGAGGAAGTACATGAAAAAATTTTATAAGAAAAATAAAAAGTTAATGGGAATATTCTTTTTATTTTTAGCAGTAGCATTTTTTATATTTTGGGAGTTTGTGGGAAGAAGTGAATTCTTATATGAAAGTGTAGTTGTTCTTAAAGAAGATGTACAAAAGGGGACTTTAATAACAGATGATATGCTAAATATAATAAAGATTGATGTTAACAATCATATAAAAAATTCTATTAATAAAAAGAGTGAAATAATAGGTTTTGAAGCAAAACACTACATACCGGCTAAAACACAACTAGTGGGAGAATTTTTTGACTCACCAGAGTTTGTTTTAGATAATGATGAAAAAATCATGAAGTTACCTAACGAGTGGATTCATTCTTATCCAGAAACTTTAAGAAGAAAAGATAAAGTTTACTTGTACGCAATAAAAAGCAACACTGACAATCCTGAAAATCAAATAGTAAAAGCTAAGGATAATAAATCGGAAGAAAAATTATATGTTTTCAATACTACTGTAGCTTATGTAAAAGACAATACAAATAGAGAGGTTGAGAGTTTGGATATTGACAGACTTGTGGGTTCATCTACTATAAGTGTCATAGAAGTAGTTATAACAGATAAAGAATTTGAAATGCTAAAGGAATATTCAAGTAATGGATATACCTTTGCACTTTTATATAAATAGGGGGAGCATATATGAAGTTAAATATAATAAGCAATGATTTTGAACTTATTAACAAACTAAAAGAAATCAGCGCTTTAAATGTAAAATCTATTGATGAAGAAGAATTAAGTGACAACGACGGAGATATTTTAGTTGTAAGCAATAAAATCATAAGCTTAAATAAGCTACTATCATTAAAAGCTAACGATACTATATGCTTTTATTTATCAAGTCAGGATGACACTTTAACTATAGAGAAAATTGATTCAAGTATATTAGAGCTTAAAAAAATATATATTGTACCTCCAAAAAGAACAATTATTCAAATTCAAGAAATAATTTTAAATAAAATATTTAAAACCAATAATAAAAATAATGTATTTACTTTTTTTGGTACTGATAGCAAGGTTGGCACAACAAGTATAGCTCAATCAGTAGCACATAATTTATCTAAAAGACATAAAAATAAATCTGTTCTTATGCTGTTTTTAGATGGACAAACTGGATTTGATTGGATTGATTCCACAACTAATAAAAGCTGCTTATCAGATATAAAAGTAGCATTAAAAAATAACTTTTTAACAGTATCAAGCTTAAAGGAAAACTGTTATCAGTATGCTCCAAATTTTTTTATGTTAAAAGGAGAAATTTCTTTAGAGGAAAATGTATATTACCACCAAAATGATATTAATTCATTGATAAATTTGTGCAAGGATAATTTTGATTTCGTAATAATTGATGCCGGAAATACAATGAATCTATCCTTAAGAATGACATACAGCGCTTTAATAAATTCAGATAATAGAATTTTAATAACTGATCAGATGCCTAAATCCTATGAAATGTTCATAAAAGGAAAAAATCAGGTATTAGAATATTTAAAAATCAGTGATTTTAAATTTTTAATACTAAATAAATATATACAAAATAGTGTACTACCTAAAAAAGATGAGCTAGCTGATAAATATCAATTACCTATAATTGGTGTTTTGCCATATCTTGATTTTTACTACCAAGCAGCAATTGAAAAAAACATTTCAATGTTTGAGACAGAAAAAAATTACAAAAATGTAATACTTACTATAGTAAGATATATCGAGAAAAAATGTGGTTTAGAAATAAGTGAGCTAAATAAGAAGAGATTTTTAAGCTTTATTGGAAGGTAGGTAAAATATATGGAAAGTATTAAGGATTCATACAAACAGCCATATTATTTAAGAGATTTATTAAATGAAAAAACATGTGAGCATAAAATTAATAAAATTTATACATCCTTATACACAAAAAAAGAAAAGGATAAATTTATGATTTTATGTCAAGAGGTACTAAATCATTTTAATAATTTAAAAATAGGTGTAGATGATTTAGAAAGGCAAAAAAAAGCAATAATAGGGTACACTGAAGAGGTTAATTACTATAAGGATAAGATAGAAGAATATTTAAAAACTAACAATTTGTTAAATGAAGAATTTCCTGGTTGGTATTTTAATTTGCCAGATGCCGTATTTCATGAAATATGGGGATTAGCAGGTATAGCACAGTGGTACAATGGTGTAACTGAAGAGCTTAAAAATTCATCAACTGCTAAAATTATTGGAGATAAAATATTTTTTATGATTAATGGCAAGATGACTTTGATGCCGCAAACCATAAACTCTGAACGACGTGAGCAACTAAGAAGAGCACTTTTATCAAATGATTTTAGAGTTAGACTTGATAATGATGTTCCGGATATTGAAATGGTAACCGGAGAAAGAATAAAAATATTTGGCGAAAATGTTACAAGAAAAAATTCTGACACTATAATATTTCGTAAGTTTCCTGTAAAGGATTATACATTTGAAAAACAAATTGAGTTAGGTACTTATCCGCATGATATACTAAAATTTTGCCAAGCTACAGCTAAGATTGGATATAATATGGTGTTTACAGGAGCTGTAAGAACAAGTAAGACTACTCAGCTTAGCACTTGGCTTAATTATGAAAGTAATTTTGAAGAAGGGTTGATTGTTGAAACAAGACCTGAAGTTCCAATTGAACAAATTCTATCTAATGCTCCTATTATATCACTTGTTGCAGATACCGAAGAAAAACTAGCAAGAATTAGATCATCAATAATGAGAAGTGATGCGGATTATGTAATTATGGCTGAAGCTAGAGATGCCTACGCCTATGATATAGGTCTAAAAAGTGCAAGCGTTGGAACAAGAAGATGTAAGATGACTGCCCATATTAACACACCTCATGACTTTCCTTACGAATTTGCAAAAGAAATAACCAGAGCCTTTGGCGGAGACATTCAGCATGAGGCAATAAGTGTTGCAAAAGCATTTACGATGAGCCTGCATTTTATAAACTATCCACAACATAAAGCGAAGAAAAGGCTTGAAGGAATATATGTTTTTGAATACAACCCGTATACCTATGAAATTTTTATACATACACTTTGCAAATACAATGTTTTGGATGATAGCTGGAGCTATAATTATTGTATAACAAAGGATATGGAGAATATCGGCATAGAACAAAACTACGAAGCATTTAAAACTATGTGCAATGAATTGAAAAAACTAGAAGTGCTATATCCTATGAGCGACGAGTACTCTAAGCCGCTTAAGCCGTTTTATAGCAGGTAGGAAGCGTGAAATGCTCTGTTTCACGCATGAAAAAATGCACTGGAGGTTAAAATGTCTAAAATAATTTTTATAGTTAATATAATAATATATTTTTCAATATTATTTTCAATTTATTTAATTTTTCAAAAATCTATAGAAAATAGCTTAAAGTCATTTATGAGATATTTGCACAGAAAAAGGAAAAAAACAGCTATGTACGAATATTTTAAAAAGATATTTTTTTCTATAACTGACATATATGATGATAGGGAAATTGAATCTAAAGTTTATAATTTCTACTTCAAAACAATATTTATATTTGTTTCATTTTTTATAGTAATATTTAGATATAATATTGTAATGTATGACTTAATAAGAGCATTTGTAATATCCTTTATCCCATCATTTATACTTGCACTTGTTCCATTTATTATGCTTTTAGTTAAGCTTTATAACACTCAACGTGAAGGAAGCTATGAAGCTACAATTGTAATAACTGAGCTGTTAAATCAATATAGAATACATAACGATAATATACAAGAAGCTATAGATGCTACAATTGTAAATTTAGACGAAAGTATCTTATGTAGGAGATATTTAATTAGATTATCAATGAGGATTAAGGAGTATAAAACAGATGATGAATTGATAAAAATACTAGATGAATTTACATTTAGCGTAAACACAAATTGGATTAGGATGCTTTCAGATTCTATATTTTTCGCTACTTCAAATAAATTAAATATTACTCTTAGTTTAAATGGCATCATAGATCAACTAGTTATAATCAATGAAACTCAAAGCGTTGGTAAAAGGTTGAACAATGAAGGATTTGCAATGGGTAAATATTTAGCACCTATTTTATATATTTGTATGATAATCATAAGTATTAAAATGTTTGGAATAACATTAAATGATTACTTGTATAATCAATTTACAGGTCAAGGCATTAAGTACTTCATACTAATTGTATTTTTATTTGTTTTATGTTATCTATGCGAATATTTTTATAATAGAAGGAAGTTTGATTTCTAGGAGGTGTTATAATTGTTGAAATTTCAATTTGAACCTTATTCTGTATTAGCCGTTATTATATTTACAACGCTTTTTTATACTGGTATAAATTTATTGTTTTTTCAAGGCTTAAACAGAAGTAAAAAATCTAGCAGATTTGTATTAATTAATTTAAAAAATGATTTCAACAGGATGCTATACAATGACAAAATAGAACAAGAGTTTATTGACTCTGGCTTTAAAATATCTTTTGTAAATCACTATAAAAGATATCAACTAGGAAGATATACAATTTTTTTAATCATACTGTTTATATTAATATTGAAAGCTTTCAATTCTACAATTTCAATATCTACAATTTTTATTATATGTTTGATATTCTTTGCTACTAGTCCGAAAATAAAGTTGGGTAAACATTGGACTTTATTTGGACATGCTATGAGATTTTTTAACGACGAATTTAAGAAAAAACAAGATGTAGAACTATCTAGTATTATTATACAGCTACAAAATATTGCTATATCACAAAGAGATGAACCTACTACACTGTCACATATGCTTTCTAGAGTGGTTAGATTTGCTAAGTATACAAAGATAGCTTTCATAAAAATGATTTCATATCTTGACCAAGGTAGGGAGGAACAGGCTAGAAACGCGTTTATAAGTGAAATTGATACAAGCCTTGGCAAAGACTTGGCATATATATTAATTGAGCTAGACCGAATTGAGCCATCAAAGGTTATAAATCAACTTAAGCTATTGGAGGATAGGGTAAGAAAGGAAAACTTAGCTCATAAAAACAATACAGAAGAATTTTATTCTAATATAATGTATATAGTTCCGACTGCATTATGTTTTATTATACTTTTAAATTTTTTAATGATTGTTTTAAACTTAGTTACATCAAATACTATTGCTTTTTAAACATTCTAAAAATGTATTTCTAGAATGTTGGAATTAATATAAAAAAATAAAAGGAGGAAGTGGATTATATAATCTACAAAAGGGGAAATGAAAAAAATTATAATAATTTTAGGAACAATAATTTTGGGAGTTTATATTGTATCAACTTTAATTTTGGGCGGTACCGGAAGCTTAAAATCTAGTGCTGCTGAAATAAATAGTAAAGGTGTAAATGCAATTGATACAATGTTGGATAACATAAAACCATAAGGATAGTAATATATGAAAAAAATAATTATTATACTCGGGTGCATATTGTTAGGCTGCTACATATTCACACTATTATTAGGTGATCAGTCGACAAGTCTTAGAAATATGCAACGTAAGGTTATGGAAGTGGAGATTCAAAGCTATCATTCCTCACCATAAAATTATTGTAAAAGGGGGAAGCAAAAGAGGTTGTTACAAAATGAATTTTATAAATTATACAGTTTACTTGTTTATTTTGCAACAACCTCATGATTAAACTATGAAGCAATTAATTGTACTTAGCGCAATATTTTTACTGTTAGCTGCAATAATATTACAGATACCATTAGAAATGATTAATTATGAAAGAAAGCACGCAATTATGTTTTATGTTAATAACGCCAAAGAAATGGCAAAACAAGAGGGATTTTACACAGATGAAATATTAAACGATTTAAAAGTTAACATTGCTAAGAAGATGAATATTAAAAATGTTAATGAGATAATTATAGGTGATGAAACCACTAAAACACCAAAATATAGACCAGATAAATTTGATAATAGAGAAACAATTTATTTAAAAGTATCAGTACCCTTTAAAAACATATTAGCAACACCAGGATTTTACGGAATAAGTGATAGTGAAAATAGGGGATACTTTATAATTGAGGAAATTACAACCTCTGAAAAACTAAGGAGTAAAGAGTGAAGAAAAAACACTCTTCACTCTATGGAGGTAATAATGAAACCATTAATAGTAGGAATTGCACTAATAATTGTCATTTTAATTATGTTAGTTTTTCAAATTGATAACTATGATTATAGATTGCAGTCAAATTTTCTAAAGTTTTGTGCCGATGAAGCATCAAACTCAGCATCATTGTTTTATTATGAAAATGAATATAAAAATGGACTAAAAATATTTAATGAAGCAGATGGAATAAAATCTATTGAGCACGTTATACAAAATTACCTAAAAACAGATAATGGACTAACACCATTAAGAGATAGCTATTGGTCGGATAAAATAACATACACAGCTTACTTTTTTAATGACAATTTATCATGTAGCGTATATAAAAATGGAGTTAAGACAGATAGCTTTAACTTCACATACCCTTATCTTTATACAGACAAAGAGCTAAATTATAAAAAAAGCGTTGGAAAAGCATCCGTTATAGTTACAATAAATGCAGGCAAAATAAATTACAGATTAAGCTTTACAGCTAAACCAATCTGTATACGCTCTTCAGGATATGAATATGAAATTTAAATAAAAGGATGGTAATGGAATATGAGGAAAATAATAAGTTTAATTCTAGTTTTAATAATGATTATATCAATATTTACGACAACTAACGCAGAAGTTAATTTGATAGATGTAAAATCTACCGATTGGTTTTATTCTAATGTTGAAGAAATGATAAGGATGGGAATGGTACAAGGTTATTCTGATAATACATTTAAACCGGAGAATCCCGTTAAGGCAGATGAATTCATTAAAATGCTAGTAATTGCTCTTGGATATGATGCCAAACCAAGTACTAGCACTTATTGGGCAGACGGTTTTATTCAAAGAGCAGAGGAATTAAAAATATGTGATACGACTTTTATAAATGATTATCGCTTTGATTTAACAAGAGAGCAGGCAGTAAAAATAATAGCAAATGCTTTGTCATTAAAAGAAATGAGACCATTGGATTTATATTATGAACATGTAAAACCATTAATCAAGGACTTTTATTTAATACAGGACAAATACAAAGAAGATACAATAGATTGCTATGTTTGGGGAATTATGCAGGGAGACAATAAAAAACTTGTCAATCCACAAAAGAGCATAACAAGAGCAGAAGCAACAACAGTTATACTAAGAATGATAGATAAAACGAGAAGAATAAAGTTTAATCTGGATGGAGTAAAAACTATAGAAATGGAAACAAACGAACAAACACCAGGACTTTTGGTAGCACCTAAACATAATGGCGTTATATTAAATGAAATGGTTGATTTGGTTGAAGCTGTAAAGGCAGTTGAAAATGATACAACAGGGGTAGAACAGTATGTTTTAAACGAGCTAGGAAATTCATTTTCTTTAGCTGGTTATGAAAATCAAAGAAAATATGATGAATTTTATAACTTTAATACACGTTCTCTTAATGGAGAAATAAATTTAGAGAATCTTGTAGAAGAATTAAATAAGGTTATAAATCATGATGATTGGACATTAAAAACAAGCCTAATAGAATTTCACAATAAACGCACACCATATGATATGACCATAAGAAACAGATATTTACTAGCTGATGATGGCACATATAGTTCAAACTATGAATATATGATGAGATATCATAAAAAAACATTCCAAGCAATGTTTAAGGTATGGTTTGAAAATGAATACGAAAAAGCATGGAATATATTTGATTCAGCATTAAAGTATACAGGTACGTATACTGAGGAAAAAGAAGTAGTAATAAATAATCGTAATTTTTTCATTCATTATAGTAATGATGTAGTAGGATTTACTGTATCAGTAAAACTAAAATAGATAGAGGTAAAAATAAATGAAAAGTAAAATAAATAGGATTATAATATTAACATTAATCCTTTGTTTTTTAATGAGTGAATTCAATATTTTCTATTCCTTTGAATTTGCCAATAAAGATACAAAACTCCCAAACGGTATAAAGTGGGAAGATAAAAATTTAAGACTGAATTTAACTATATTTAAAGATTTAGGACTTGTGGTATATGGAGACCATACACTAATAAAAAACAATGACTTTAAGGCAAAGACAAATGGATATTACACTAAAAATGGTGTACGTGGAGAATACAGGTATCATGGATATACATTAGGTGGCAGTATATATGCTAATACAGATTTTCCTGAAGATGAAGTGATGACGAGAGGTGAAAATACTTATAGATATATACCCCGTATTTGGGAAGAAGGTAATTCATATTATAATTCAAAACGACTAGAAGTACCATCGCAATACACTGATATTGCAACTGGCGACAAGGTAACTCTACTTATTCAATCCCTATACCAAACAAAAATAAACAGTGCAGCTCCGTATTCATTAACAAACCCTTTATCCGGTGATGGCAAGTTTTATAATTACGCAAATGTCCAAACAATGCCCACATACTATAACTCAGGAGATTTTAGATTAGACCATTTAGTCACATATAAAGATGGACATACTCAACTATGGTATGTAAATAACTCACTAAAAAGAGACACAGTAGCTAAAAAGCACTCAACTGTAAAGGCAAAATTTATTAATAAGCCTATATTCAAAAACATTGAAGAAATTACCAAAAAAGGCACCATAACTGTAGAGGTTGAACTTTCGGGATTTTTAGACGATGCTTGGCTATATGACGGAGTAGACAAAAACATAAAAGAAACAGACGAACTCTTAAGATACTTATACTACAACAGACAAGATATAGACCATTGGGAGCTATATGTAACAGATACAATTACAAATAAAAAACATACTGTAAACCTAAACAATAAAAATGTATCCGTACAAAGTAAATTTACAATAGATTTACCATATTCAGACTACTCTAAACTATTGCAAAAAGATGATAAAGGCAATATAACAACAACATCATTATCAGTAGGATTTTTAGGTGAGGCAAGAGCAATATACGCAGATAAACAATATGACAATGGCTACAATAACATAGGTGATTCAGACAGTACATCAATACCAGTACCAGATAAACCTCAAGAACCAGCATCAGGTGATTTGTCCCCGATATTTCCTCTATTAGAAGAGCCGTTTTACATGCTTGATACAGAAAAATTTAAGCTTTATGACAGAACAGTCGAAAATGTAGTAGACAGATTTATGCTATTTGACGGAGTACAGCTATCAGAAGAAGATGAAGAAAAAATGCTCAATGGAGAGTGGCTATTTCCATTAACAGGTGAACATGAGCTGCACGACTATGACATATATTGGGTAAATGAGCTTGGCAGGACATATCATTGGAAAGGCTTTATAATGGTTTACACAACAAAAGCAAAAGTACAAGTAGACATAGAAGGACCACATAAAGAGAACAGAACACATATAGCATATAACAATATAACATCAGGAAATCCTTCATACGTAACACAAAGAAGCAGTTATCAAACCTTAACATTTGATATACATGGTGATGAAATATATACAGGAACAAAAACAGATAAAAAAATAGAGTTTATCTCCAAAAGTCCATATACAGATATCAATATAGATTTACAGGTAGAATGTAAAGTAAAGCCACAGTATATAGAAAGAGATGATATACCGAAAGGATATCATGTAAGTAATTTTTACACATATACAATGCACGTGCAAGAAGACCATAGACCAGATATATATTGTGTAATATGGAACCATGTTTTATCAAGAAATGAAAAGCTACAAATGACCTTAGACATAGCAAGCTATGATGGAGATATAGTATCAGACAATATGGCTACATACAAACTATACTATGATGAAGATAAAGACGGAACAGCAGAAAAATTAATCAAAAGCGGTACAGTAAATGACGAAATAAAAAATTACTCTCCAAGTGACTTAGGAATGTATGAAATAGTCTTTAATGTACAAGAAGAATTCGGACAATCAACACTTGAACAGCATATAACAAATAAAGATAAAAAGCATACTGAAATAAAAAGACAATTCTATGTTGAAAACTTAGCACCAAGCACACAAATCTATGCAGACATACCTACGGACTATCCCAAAGTAGATGTAACCATATTAAACGATAAAAACATATCAAGAAGCTATAATCAAAATATAGTAGATACAAGAATTTCATTTGCTAATACTTTAATAAGAGAAAGCTTAAATCCATATGTTTACACATGGGATTTGCATACTTATATCAGCACCCAAGAAGCAACAACCATTAAACAGACTGGCGCAAGCTATCCTTCAGATACTGTGCCATATGCCAGTGGTGGATATAGCGGAACATTAAATCGTTATGATCAGGTAAATAATCAAGAGTGGGAAGATCACGGAAGATATGTTACGAAATATGTTACAGAGACAGTAACAGGAGAACGAGAGGGGTATTCGTATGTAGATTACGATTCAGGCGGAAACGTTGTAGATACCGATAGTACAAATCAGCCTACTATGGATATTGACGGAGTAACAGCTTCAAAGGATAGCTGGGAAGAAACAGGCAATAATACCGAATCACTTCCTGGCGGGGGAAAAAGAGTAAAGAGAACATACAAAGCATCATACTCAGCAAAAATAAAAGTACCCGTTGAAGTATGGGTACCTAACATGATACTTGTAGATAGATGGACAGGATATTATAAAGGAAACATATATAAATATGTAAAACAACCATTCGAAGCTGTATACAGAGATACAAGCAATAAATATGTTGTATATATATCAACGGATAACTATATAAATAATTCAGAAGATTTACATCTAGTCAGACAAAGAGCAGAAAGCAAACTAATATTAGTTGGTTCAAATGCATTAAAAAATAGTATAGCAAACGACTATTATATAGATGGCTCTCTCAGTCTTGATGAAATATACCAACATATTGCAGAGTATATATCAGGCGATAATCCAATGGAAAGAGGTAGTGTAATCCTTATAAATGAAAACTTTACTACTAGCCATGCGGATATAGACCGAGAACATGATGCTATTGAAAAAGGAGGTTTTCAAATAGTTCATGACAAAAACTATTTTGATAATCCAATGTCACAAGAACAAAATACCAATACATCATTTATAGAAAATAAATTTGATACAAAAGTATTACCGACTAAATTAAATAACTCCGGTAAATATATATTTTATAGACGTATAAATGATTTGCCATTAAATTATAGAGAAAAAAGCGAATATAGCAATATTGCTGAATATATAATATACGCACATAGAAAGCCAATTGCGAAATTTGAGATAGATTGGGAGTACAACATAAACACAGGATATTATGATATAGACTTTAAAGATACAAGCTATGACTTAGATTTACAATTCAAGGATCCAGAGAATAAAAAGGGTATAAGAGAAAGAAAGCTAATATACTATAACAAAGAAGATAACATAAAGTATTACAGTGTTCCAACAAGGCTTCTACCCGGTAAATACGTAATAAATTATTATGCAAAGGATAATTATGGAGTGTGGAGTGATGTATATACAAAAGAAATAGAACTACCGCAGCTGCCGCCGCCACAATTAGATGCTAAACTAAAAGCAGAACTACCACAATTTAGTTTAGTTAGTATTCCGGCTAGTGAAAATCTTATTGCACATGATATATGGACGAGATACCCTTATGATGTAACCACATATTTAGGATTAAATTCTCCATATACAACATACAGACAACTTTTATCATCAAGAGATGTATGGAAAAAAGATGGACAAGATATGTATTGGAACGATCAGGTTTATAATATACCTGCAACAGTAAAAAGCGGAACATATACATTTAATATCAGAGCTGTAGACGTATTGTTAGCAAACAGGTATACAGAATTACCATTTACAGTAAAAGTATCAACACCAATAAACCTTGTGCCGAAATTAGAAGAACGTATAATAGCAGAAAAGACCTATAATATAACTGCAACAACAAGTAAATATATAAATACAGCTTATTCAAATAGTAATGTTACGGTAACAATGTTCTATAATTCTCCATATGCAGTTACAATGAAGATGGACGGTAATAACACAAACTGGAATAAATCATACAGGCCAACAAAGAGTATACCCGAAGGTATGTATTTGGCAAAATTTATAGCAACACTACCAAGCGGAGAATATGAAGAAAAAATTCTATACTATCAATATGCATATAATACACCACCAGACATAAACGGTGGAGATTTGTTTGGTGGAAGTGCAAACCTGAATAATAACTATATATATGAAAATGATGATATTAACTTTATACTATATTATCAAGATGTTGATTTAACACCGGTAACAGTAGATATAAAGCTATATGATTCTAAGAACAAATTATTAAACTCTATAAGCAAAGTGATTAATCCTGTAGGGAATTCATATCCTCCATTTGATACAAAGAATCATTTCGCTAATGGATTTTTATATGAAAATATCCCATTAGGACATTACAAGCTTGTTGCTACTGTAACAGATGATTACGGTGAGACTGCAACATATGAACTTCCTTTTGAGGTTCATGACTTATGGGTAAAAGGAGCAGTAACTCATACTGCTGATTGGGAAAATAATAGACAGACATACAATTCTAAATATCCTTCAAAAACTAGAGATGAAAATACCTACTGGAACGGTGAATCCTTAGAAACAAGTGCAAATACAACAGTTATAAATATAGCAAGCTTAGTAAAGTGCAACAAGGTTTCTGTAGAAATAATCAACAATGATAAGCCATCGGATAATAGATATTTACAATGGCTAAATTCAGATAATATAACAGATGATAAATGGAAATTAAGCTATTGGGATAAAGATTGGGTAAGTAAGGATGGAAATGTAACAGTAAAGTGGGGAGTAAACAAAAAACAAGAATTAACCTTACGATTTACGGCATATTTTAACAACGAATGGGTAGAGATATATGATGTTAAAATATACATAGATAATAGGGATGACTATTGGAAGCTCCATAGGGCGTGGTAAACAAGAATTTAACTGAGTAAGCTTAGTAGACTATTTTGTTTCCTTGATATACTTTTATGATTTTTATCCTAGTAATCATAGAAGTTTTAGAGAATATATTTTATAAAGCAATGAATTATCATGGTGCACTTCAATTTGTAAAAGATTATTTTAATACATTTCTTATTTTGATTGCAACTTAGTATATAATTTAACATAGTGTAGGATTGGAAAATTTTATTATTATATGGAGGGTATTGCTATGCAATATGTTGACTTAATTTCAAGCATACATCGTTTTATTGACGATAATTTGGATATTTGTGACCGTTTTTTGGGAGTAGAATCTAAAAAAATACAAAAAAATGTTATAATTTCACCAGGCTGGGGACCAGAAAGAGTGCCAGGGATAGGCAGTGCAGAGCTTATAGCTTCGGGGGCATTATATGGTTCATTAAAGGTGTGGAATATAAATAATGGAGATACAGAAATTACATACATTCAAACAGGATGTGGCGCCGCTATACTTATGGATGCTCTATTATCTTTAGGCGTTTCGGATTGTAAGAACATCATTTTTATAAGTTCTGTTGGTGCTGCAGATGCTAACATTGGTATAGGTGATATTGTTATTCCTGAATACTCTATTACTGGCGATGGAGCTAGCCGTTATATTGCTTCAGATACCCTTAATAAGGATGTTTTTGGCGAAAAAATGTATCCAGATACTTCTTTGCTAGCACAACTAAAGCTTGAAACAGAAAAAATTTGCAAAGAAACCAATACTAAATGGCATATTGGGAAGACTTTCTGCACAGATACCATCTTTGCTGAGTTCGCCCATATTGATACTATAATTAACAAAGGATGCAACACCTTGGATATGGAAACAGCTGTGGCATTTAGAGCAGCAAAATTGATGAATAAAGCACTGGTTGCTATATTAAGCGTTACTGATAATACCATTGTAAAGAAATCGCTTATTAGCAAAACCACAAAAAATGAGGATGACTACAGACTATTTGTTAGAAGAGAGGTTTTCCACAAAATCATAAATAATCTTATCAAATCAACAAGATGTACATAATAAACATTTCTTTTTTACGCAGTACTAAACAAAGTTATAAATTATTGATTATAGAGAGGTTATTAATATGAACGAAAAGAATTTATTATTTGCAATAAGTGACCCATTCATCGAAGAAAAAATTAATTTAGAAAATATAGACAATGCATAGGAACTTTTTGGTCAGGTTGTCCTAAACAAAATGGTAGGCGTAGTTTATGATAATATATGGTAATAATATGTTTAATTCACTTAGATTTTTGCTAAAGATTTAGTTGAAAAACTAGATTTGACGAATGAAATGAAAGATTATGTGAAATCTTAGTAGAGTGTTGTTTCTTCGACATACTTTTTGCTGTAAATTTAAGGTCAGCAATCAATATAAAAAAGTTTCTGTCTCTGTAACGAGATTTACCTTCCAGACATTAGGGGATTATCCCCTAATGTTTGGAAGGTAAATCTCGCTGAAGTCGCAGAAACTTTTTTATATTTCTTACCACCATAGCACTGTATTTGCGTGTTCCTTTACTAAGCTTTCACGACTCGCGACTAGCAAGCTTAGTAGACGTACATGCCAAAAACGAAGATAAACAAAGAAAAATCCTTTTACCTTTCTTTTCCCAAGAAAAATAGTGCTACTGTTCCGGGTCCTGAATGTGCACCTATAACAGGGTCAACATAGTGTATTAGTATATCTTTTATACCAAATCTTTCTTTAATTTTGTTTGCTAGATATTCTGCATCCTCTATGCAATCTCCATGTGATATATATACAATTTGATTTTCAGGGTTTATTGCTAAAAGCTCCATTTTTTCAAATAGTGCATCTAATGATTTTCTTCTGCCACGAACTTTTGTTACAGGTATTAATCGTCCTGAGTTATCCATATGTAAAACAGGCTTAATACCAAGCACTGTTCCAACCACTGCTGCTGAAGCTGATACTCTTCCTCCGCGCTTTAAGAAGAATAAATCATCAACAGTAAACCAATGACACAGATGAAGTATATTATCCATAAGCCATGAATGTACTTCTTCTATGCTTTTACCTTCTTCTCTATGTTTTGCTGCGTAAGTTACTAAAAGTCCTTCACCAAGTGAGGCTCCAAGTGTATCAATGTCGTATATTTTTCTTTCTGGATATTTTTCTTTAAGTTCTTCTAAAACGTTGTGTGCTGTTTGATAGGTACCACTTAGCGCTGATGAAAAACCTATATAAAGAACATCTTTTCCGCTTGATAATATTGGCTCAAAAATTTCTAAGCAAGATGTCGGACTCATACATGATGTAGTAACAAGATCTTTATTTCGCATCATAGTATAAAACTGAGATAAGTCGTTTTCTTCACCTTTTATATAACTTGCATATTCAACATCATTAACTCTAAAAACTAGAGATAAGATGTGAAGATTATATTTGTCAATAACATCATTTGGTAAATTTGCAGATGAATCAGTTACTATTTCAAAGCTCATAGTCTCCTCCAATATATGTAGTATTAAATACTATTATATATAATATAAAATACGTTGTAAACATAAATTTATTTATATTTCATAATATATCCAAAAAATCAAAAAATAAACGCACTATAAAGCGTTTATTTTTATAAGGTCTTTTATATAAATTTATATAAATAGATTAATTCCAGCATCCTCTGTAGATGACAGATAGGACGCTACGCCTGCTATTTCAACACCATCAAGCAGCTCTTCCTTTTTTATACCCATTAAATCCATTGACATAGAGCATGCAACTACTTTTACACCCATGTTTAAGGCATTGGTTATAAGTGTATCTAATGAATCTACATTGTTTTTCTTCATAATGTATTTAATCATTTTTGGACCCATGCCAGCCATTTGCATCTTAGAAAGAGGTAATTTATCGGTATTCTTAGGAAGCATCATGTCAAACATTTTCTCAACGAAGTTTTTCTTAACGGAAGGTTTATTTTTCTTCTTAAGAATGTTAAGTCCCCAGAAAGTAAAGAACATTGTTACTTGCTTGCCCATAGAGGCAGCTCCAGTTGCTATGATAAATGAAGCAATTGCTTTATCTAAATCTCCGCTAAATACTACCATGGTAGCGCCGTTTTTAGTCTCTGTAATTACAGGACAATCCTTAGCAGCGTTTCCTTTTTCTATAACTGAAACATATGCCTTTTTTTGTGAATCAAAGGTATTACTTAGTAGCTTGTTACCTGTTTTATCACACCAGTTTTTTATGTCCTTTTGAAATCCAGAGTCTGTTGCTCTAATCTCTAAAATATCACCATCATTTAGCTTAGATATTTCTTCAAAGGTTCTTCTTATAGGACCTGGGCATTGTAATCCACATGCATCAATTACTACAGTATTACTTTTTATTTCGATCTTTTCATCAACTTGTTCTACTTTCATATTAGGTTGTTTTATTAAAGGATTATATTTTGCAATTGTATATGTTTTGTATCCACCGTCTATATTTTTGCATTTGTACCCTAATTGAGATAATAATCTGCAGGCAAGATATCCCCTTAATCCAACCTGGCAATAAACATATATTGTTTTATCCTTTGGAAGTTTATCTAAGCTTGTTCTAATTTCACCTAAAGGAATATTTACAGAATTTTCAATATTTCCAAGCTCATACTCCATTGGCTCTCTAACATCTAATAAGAATTCGTTGTTTTTAATTAAATCTTCAACCTCATAATATTGAACTGACTCGTACATACCTTCTATAAGGTTAGAAGCAGTATAGCCTGCCATATTAACAGGGTCCTTTGCTGATGAATATGGTGGTGCATAGCTTAACTCTAGATTTTGTAAATCAAATACGGTCAAATTACCTTTTATTGCAGTTGCTATTACATCAATTCTTTTTTCTACACCCTCAATTCCTACAGCCTGAGCACCTAAAATATGACCATTTTCAGGATTAAATAATAGCTTTAATGAAATTGGAAATGCTCCTGGATAGTAAGAAGCATGAGAAGCTGGATGTATATGAATAGCCTTATACTCAATTCCATTTCTCTTTAAGGCTTTCTCGTTGTTTCCAGTAGTGCTTACAGTAATATCAAACACTTTAGCTACTGAAGTTCCTAAAGTTCCAGGGTATTTAACATTTCTACCGTTTATATTATCTGCAACAATTCTACCTTGCCTATTTGCAGGCCAAGCAAGTGGGACAATAGTTGGTATCTTGCTTATATAGTCAGTTATTTCAACGGCATCTCCTAATGCATAAATATTTTCGTCAGAAGTTTTCATATATTCATCAACTACGATAGCCTTTCTAGCATTGACTTTCAAGCCAGCGTCTATAGCTATTTTAGTTTCAGGTTGAACACCTATAGATAGAATTATCATGTCAGTGTTGATTTCTTTACCGCTAGTTAAAATAACTTTTTTGCCGTTATTTGTAAATGCTTTAACTCCATCCTCTAGGATAAGATTTATTCCTTTATCTACTAGATGTTCGTGTACAATTTGTGCCATCTCAATATCAAGTGGAGCCATAACTTGATTTAACATTTCAACTATTGTTACAGCTATACCTAGACTGTGAAGGTTTTCAGCCATTTCTAAACCGATAAATCCACCACCAACTATAACTGCCTTTGAAGGTTTGTTTTCTGTTACAAACCCTTTAATCATATCTGTATCTGGTATATTTCTAAGCGTAAATAGATTTTTTGCTTCACTTAGTCCTTCAATTGGAGGAACTATAGGTCTTGCACCAGGTGATAAAACCAAAACATCATAGTTTTCTTCATAAACTTCATCAGTTTTTAGATTTTTAACCGTTACTGTTTTTTCTTCCTTATTTATACCTATAACTTCACTAAAGTTTTTAATGTTAATGTTAAATTTTGCCGACATTGCTTCTATTGTTTGAACAATAAGCTTGTTTCTTTCTTTTATCACATCTCCAATATAATATGGTAAACCACAGTTGGCAAAAGAAATATGTTCACCTTTTTCAAACATTGTAATTTCACAATTTTCATCTAGTCTTCTTAATCTTGCAGCAGTAGAAGCTCCTCCAGCTACACCACCAACGATAATAACTTTTTTACTCATATTTACCTCCATTACGCCGTTTCGCGGCGTCACAATTTCAAAATTATATTTTAATAATTATATATAATGTATATCTAAATAACTATATATTGTAATAATATGATGTATATATTTTAAAAAATAGGTAATATAAATTACCTTAAATTTTTTAACTAAATAAAATTTCGACCAATTGTTTAACCATAGGGTCTGCAATTTTATAAGTAATTTCAAGACCACTTCTTTCACCCTCAATAATACCACATGATTTTAGTTTTGATATGTGTTGTGATACCGTTGATTGAGGCATGTTTAAACAGTGTTGCATGTTGGTAACATTACTACCACCATTTTCTAATAAACCTCTAACAATACACAATCTTATTGGGTGAGCAAGAGCCTTTAATATATTAGCTTTTTCTTCAAACAGCTTTGGGTTGCTTTCATAAGTGTATTCTAAATTCATATTTACCTCCGTGTTTATGGTGTCTTTTAATATTATCTCCACATCACTATATTATAATATTACAATATTGCGGAATTGGTGTCAATATATTTATAAAAATTTTTTAATCTCCAAACAAAAACAATTACATACTAGCAAAATCAAACAATCTAATGCGTTAACTAAAAATGGGAATATATTAATATAAAAATAAATAAATATAACGTTTTGGCTTTTTAAAAATTAGGGTAAATAGAGATAATTGACAATGCCCAAAAATTAATGATAATTCTGTCACTTATTTTTGGAAAAGTTTTTGTAACATGATGACTAAGCTTGACAGCGCTGTTGGTGATAGCTTAAGCAAAATGGAGTTTCCAGGAGACATTATACTTTTAGATGAAGCCATTAGTTTGCTTAATGAAATAAAATAAAAAAATAAAATAGTTATAGTTATTGAAGATTGTCATTTAATTACTTGTGAATCAGTTGATTTCCTTTTTAATTAAAAACTTAGATGAAAAAATATATATAGTAATTTCTACACGAGCTGCAATTTTTAACAAATCACAAGAATTAAAATTAAAAAAAATTATATAAATCATATAACTAAGGATTTTCTTGAGTTAAGTGTTAAAGACATTGAAAAATATTATAAATTGTGTGGGTTGACCTTTATTCAGGAAGAATCGAATAAATTATATGAATACAGTGAGGGATAGATAAGTGCATTATACTTATTCATGCTAAATTTTGCTGAATATAAACAATTTGATTTAACCAATGACATACATCAGCTTGTTATAAATTCACTTAGCAATGCTAGTATATTTTAGGAGACTATACGATGAGGCAATTAGTTTGTTAAAAAATCTAAGAGAAAAAAAGATTTGTTCATACATACAATGAATCTATGTGATGCTTATATATATTCATGTGTAAATAAAATAAACTATATTCCTGCATGGATATTGGATGAGAAAATATATAATGCTAAACTATTATTCCCAACAGTACCATTTTTAAATCTAGTTTACTTTAGAGTATTGCTAATTCAGGGTCAATATGCAAAGCTCAGAGGGGATAGTGAAAAGAAAAGATTTATTAGGATATGGTACTAGTATAGCATCCCTTGTATTAGATAATTACTATATAAAAGTGTCTCTAGAAGACAATGCTAGCAATATAGTTTTAATTCCATTAGTTTATCAATCAAGATATCCATCCAAAGTTATTAAAAACAGGAGCGTTGACGGATTATGTAAAACTATTTATGATGCTATTGACATTTATAAATGCAAAATTTTATGCATAAGTTCTGGTATAGATGCAGATGATGATATGCTACGTAAAGCCATAAAGTATGCTGAAAATCAAGGTGTTATAATAAATGCAGCTGTAGGAAATGATAACTTAAATTCACCAAACAAGATTTTTATCCTGCTGATTATGAGACAGTTATAGGTGCAGGTGCAATAGATGAAAAAAATAATATTGCTAAATTTTCACAAAAAAGTGGTGTTTTTGTAGTAGTATTAAGAGTTAATACTTTTAACATATCACCCAATAATCTTAAGAATAAAGCCTTTTTAAAGACTTTCACGATTTTTTCTTATGCAACAGTCAAACTCCCATTTTAAATTTCCAAAAAATGAATAAAATACAAACAATTGTTTACAAATGCAAAAAAATGTAATATTATAAACAATAGAGTACTAATACTTTAAGCAATCGATAGCTATTTAATACAGCGATTTGTAAGAGTGGTTACATTTAAAAATACTGTATTGCCACCTTGGAAAACTACTCTTCAATCCGCATATAGTTTTAGCTTATAAATGCAACAAGTATAGGTTAATTTATAATTCTTTCTTATTAGAGACTTTTAGTTTAATTAGATTTCTAATCAACTGCACTGTGTAGTGTTTGATGAGAAAAGAGATAAATTCAATATAAAATTTATAATATAAGTTTTAATGTTCGTTAGAAATGATTTTAGTTTTCTATCAAATGTTATGACTACATTATTCAAAAGAAGGTGGTATTTAAATGGATATGAAGTGTGATTTGAAGAGCATCTATTCTTCAATTGATTCTGAGGATTTTAAAGCAGATCTAAGTAAATTTAATACACATATAAGTAATGTGATTATATGGTGTGAAAGAAATCCTGTTGATAATATTATAGGTAAACTTGAAAAGTATTTAAAATTTTATAATGAGTATAAAAATTTGTATTTAAAATTATCTTGTTACACATATTTTCTTGTTAGTTTAGATGGTCAAAATGTTGAGGCAATGGATATGTTAGACGAAATTGAGGAAAAAAATGATGAATTTATGAGGTCATTTGTAATTTTTACAAATTGGCTAAAAGGTACTGAGAATTTAGATGAAATTATTGATTCATCTAAGTATTTATTAAAACATAAATTTTATTTAAAAGAAGTTTTTTCTAAATCAAAATATATTCTAAGTGAAAAAGAAGAACAATTAATAAAAAAAATGCAAATTACAGGATCACGAGGTTGGCAAAGATTATACATGGAAGTAGTATCATCTACCAATATAAAAGTTAAAGTTAACGGAGAATTAAAGAGATTTTCTTTTGGGGAACTAAAAAATGTAGCATATGATAATGATGCTAATTTAAGAAAATTAGCCTTTAAGGCAGAAAAAAAAGCATGTAAAAATATATCTCAGTGTATAAGTTCATGTATAAATGAACTTAGTGGAGAAGCTATAAATATATATGATATGAAAGGGTATGAATCAGTTATTAATAAAGTACTACTTGATTCCAGAATGGATAAAGAAACCTTAAATACTATGATTGAAGTAATAGAAGATAATTTAAGTATATTTCATAAATATTTTAAAATAAAGGCAAAAGTATTAGGTAAGGAAAATAAGCTTCCTTTTTATGATATTTATGCACCTATAGGTAAGGGCTATGAAAAAATATCTTATGGAGATTGTATAAATTTAATCATATCGGGTTTTAAAAACTTTAGTGATGATCTTTCTAATTTTGCTAAAAAAGTTTTTGATGAAAGATGGGTAGATGCAGAATCAACAACTACAAAAGGTAACTATGCTTTATCAGTTGATATATTTCCTATAAATGAAAATAGAATAATGACTAATTTTTCAGGAAACTATATGGATATCCTTATTTTATCACATGAAATTGGGCATGCATACCATAGTTATTGTCTTAAAGATCAAGAATTATTAAACACAGATTATCCAATACCAATAGCTGAAACAGCATCAATTTTCTGCGAAACTATAATGAATAATGAGTTAATTAGTAATGCGAAGAAAGATGATAAAATAATGATGTTAGAAAGAAGTATTTCTAGTGCAGCTTATTTTATTGTAGAAATGTATGGAAGGTTTTTGTTTGAGTACGAATTGTTTAAGAAAAGAAATGAAGGTATATTGTCAGTTTCTGAGTTAAATGAAATAATGAAAAATTCTATAAAAAAAGTATATGGTAATACAGTGGATAGAAACTCTATTAATTCATACTCATGGATTAATAATATTGGTTATTATATGGCTGGCAATGAATTTCTTAATTTTCCATATATTTTTGGAATATTATTTTCTAAGGGTCTATATTCTGAATATTTAAAAAATAAAAAGGTTTTTGTTAATAATTATAATGAATTTCTTAAGATTACAAGTGTAAACAATATTTATGATGTAGCAAAGTTTATGAACATAGATATCAATTCAAGAGATTTTTGGGAAAGTGCATTTAAAGTCATTAAAGATGATATTGATGAATTTTGTCAATATGTTCTTAAATAAATCAATACCAAGTTGTTAATGTCATCATCAAAATTTAGAAATATGCTAAAACACTCTGCATCACAACGAAATATCTACTCAGTGAAAGAAGTGTAAGTGCTTATTGTAAGAAGTTACAGATAGGTCTGGGCAACAATGACACGAGCTAACGTCTACGGTAATTTTAATATTAATATGCAAACATTTTATATGAGAAAAAATTATCAATTATAATGATAGATTAGTAATAATTGCAACATTAATATTTTTATTGTTAATTATTAATGATAATAATGTCAATTTAGCGGAAACAGACAAAAATATTGCTGAAATTTAGGATGAAATATTGAAAATGCAGAAAATAGAGCAATATTATTAAAATAGAGAAGAATTACTTAAGCTATCTCAATAGAATTCTAGTTTGTATTCCAGATATAACAATGTGCTTAAAATTTAAATAAAAATTTTTATTGCATTATAAATCTTAATTTAGTATAATAATATAAATATTAAATGCTTAGATTTGGAAGTAGTAAATTTTAAAATCTTAAAGAGAGCTGTTGGCTGGTGTAAAACAGTAGATAATACAATTGAACTCGTCCAAGGAGTTGCTAAGGTGAAAACTTTAGCCGGTGAAGAGCCGTTATGCAAATGAGTGAGACAGTGTAACTGTCTAATTTGGGTGGTACCACGGATTATTCGTCCCATGTCGTTAGACATGGGACTTTGTTTTTGTTTATATAAGAAAAGGAGAGATTTTTATGCAAACTTATAACCCGCAGCATATTGAAAAAAAGTGGCAAAAGATATGGGAAGAAAATAATACATTTAAAGCAGAAGATAAATCAAATAAGAAAAAGTTTTATTCACTTGTAGAGTTTCCTTACCCATCAGGAGCTGGCCTACACGTTGGCCATATTAGAGCATATACTTCGTTAGAGGTAATATCAAGAAAGAGAAGATTAGAAGGATATAACGTTTTATTTCCAATCGGTTGGGATGCCTTTGGTTTGCCTACAGAAAACTATGCTATTCAAACTGGACAGCATCCTAGAAAGGTAACAGATGAAAATATTAAGGTGTTCACTGAACAATTGAAATCTATTGGATATTCATTTGATTGGGATAGAACTGTTGACACAACTAATCCAGATTATTATAAATGGACTCAGTGGATATTCCTAAAAATGTTTGAAAATGGATTAGCGTTTAAAGATAAAACCTATGTTAACTTCTGCAACACTTGTAAAGTTGTACTTGCAAATGAGGAATCACAAGATGGTGTGTGTGATAGATGTGGAAGTGAAGTAGTCCAAATGGAAAAAGACGTATGGTTTTTGAAAATTAGAGAATACGCTGATAAATTATTAGATGGACTTGAAAGTGAAGATGTAGATTTCTTGCCTAGAATCAAGATGGAGCAGGAAAACTGGATTGGGCGTTCATATGGAGCAGAAGTTGATTTTAGAATTAAAGATAGTGAAGATAAATTAAGAGTATTTACAACTAGACCTGATACACTTTACGGTGTAACATTTATGGTTATAGCTCCTGAGCATCCATTACTAGAAAAATATGCAGATAAAATAGCAAATATAGATGAAATAGCTGCATATCAAGAGGCAGCTAAGAAAAAGTCAGAATTTGAAAGAGTTCAACTTGCTAAAGAAAAATCAGGTGTACAGATTCAAGGTATTAGTGCTATAAATCCAGTATCAAACGAGATTATTCCTATTTGGGTAGCTGACTATGTTATGATGGGATACGGTACAGGAGCTATAATGGCAGTTCCGGGTCATGACACAAGAGACTGGGAATTCGCTGAGAAGTTTGGTATACCTAAAATTGAAGTAATTCAAGGTGGAGATATATCAAAAGAAGCATATACAGATACTAATGATGGAATTTTAGTTAATTCAGGCATATTAACTGGATTAAGAGTAAAAGAAGCAAAGGAAAAAATCACAAATTATATCAAGGAAAATGGTATAGGTGAGCCAAAAACCAACTATAAAATGAAGGACTGGGCATTTAATAGACAAAGATATTGGGGAGAGCCGTTTCCAATAATACATTGTGAAAAATGTGGCATGGTAGGTGTTCCAGAAAAAGATTTACCTGTAAGACTTCCTAATGTTGAAAATTATAAGCCAACAGATACTGGCGAGTCACCACTTGCAAATATAGAAGAGTGGGTAAATACTACATGTCCTAAGTGTGGTGGACCTGCAAAACGTGAAACTGATACTATGCCTCAATGGGCTGGTTCGTCATGGTATTTCTTAAGATATATGGATCCACACAATAATAATGAATTGGCATCAAAGGATAATTTAGATTATTGGGGTCCAGTAGATTGGTATAACGGTGGTATGGAGCACGTTACTAGACACCTTATTTATTCAAGATTTTGGCATAGATTCTTGTATGATATTGGAGCAGTGCCATATAAAGAACCTTACAAAAAAAGAACAGCTCAAGGATTAATACTTGGTCCTGATGGAGAAAAGATGTCTAAATCAAGAGGCAATGTTATAAATCCTAATGAAATTGTTGATGATATGGGTGCGGATACATTAAGAACCTATGTTATGTTTATAGGGGATTATGAAAAAGCAGCTGTATGGGTTGATAATAGTGTTAAAGGCTGTAAGAGATTTTTGGATAGAGTGTGGAAGCTACAAGAGATAATAACAGATGAAAATGATTACTCTAAAAAACACGTATCTCTAATGCATAGAACAATAAAAAAGGTAACTCAAGATTATGAAGCTATGAAATTTAATACAGCAATTGCATCTATGATGAGTGCTATAAATGAGTTTTATGACAGCGGATATATAACTAGGGGAGAGTTAAAGACATTTGTAACTTTATTAAATCCAATAGCTCCTCATATAACAGAGGAAATATGGGAAGAACAAAAATACAATGGTATGCTAAATCAAACAACATGGCCTGTTTGGGATGAAGAAAAAACTGTTGAAGATGAAATAGAGATGCCAGTACAAATAAACGGAAAAGTAAGAGGCAAAGTAATAATTTCTAAGGATGCTGATTTAACTGAAGCAAAAGCTAAGGCTAATGAAGATGATAACATCCAGAAATTTTTAGAAGGCAAAACAATAGTTAAAGAAATTTATGTTCCAGGAAAAATATTTAACATAGTTGTAAAATAAACTGCCTTAGCCTGTGAGTTTGGGGGTAAAATGAAAAAAGTTTTAAAATGGTTTGAAGAAAGACAAGTTTTCTCATGTATAATCTTAGCATTTCTTCTTAACCTTATAATCGAAATGCTTAGCAGAAAATCTATGATTTTAGGCTTAAAACATATGATATTTAGTCCGCATGTATTTTTATATAACGTATCGTTTATATTATGTACATTGTCTATATCATTTTTATTTAAAAGAAGATATTTTGTTGTTTTGCTGGTCTCTGCCGTATGGCTGGGACTAGGCATAACAAATAGAGTTTTATTAAGCTACAGGACAACTCCTTTAGGCGCTATTGATTTTAAAATAGTAAAATCAGCACTTAGCATAATGCCGGTGTATCTTAACATATTTGAAATTATTGTAATTGGAGCTTTGACTTTGTTAGCAGTTGCATTAATAGTATTTCTGTGGTTTAAATTGCCAAAGAAAACTCCTAATTATGTTAAATCACTAGCTACGACTTCTACAAGTATACTTTTGATGATTTTAGTTACAGTATTATTTATAAATAAAAGCTATTTATCTACAAGCTTTAAAAATTTGGCAAATGCTTATAGAGATTATGGATTTATATACTGTTTTTCCTGCACAATGGTAGATAGAGGTATAGATAGACCTAAGGATTATTCTAAAGATGCAATTGATGAAATCTTAACTGAAATAGAAGATAAAGAAGTGGTTAATGGAGAGCAAAATGGCGGTGTAACAAGCCCAGTTGATGATGGAACAAATAAAGTTGATAATCCTTTTGAAAGTGAAGATAAAAAACCAAATATTATTTTCCTACAGTTAGAGTCATTTTATGATGTTAATTACATGAAGGGTGTTACTTACTCTGAAGATCCAATACCAGTATTTAGACACCTTAAAGAGAAGTATAGCTCTGGCTTTTTAACTGTTCCTTCAGTTGGAGCTGGTACAGCTAATACCGAATTTGAAGTTATATCTGGTATGAGTTTAGAGTTTTTTGGACCAGGAGAGTATCCATATACAACTATACTTAAAGAGTCAACCTGTGAGACAATAAACTACAATCTAAAAGAGTTAGGATATAAAACTCATGCTATTCATAATCATACAGGAACGTTTTATGACAGAAATATTGTTTATTCTCAACTTGGATTTGATACATTTACTTCACTAGAGTATATGAGCAATATTGAGTATAATCCAGTTGGTTGGGCTAAAGATAATGTATTGCCGAATGAAATAATGAAGGCATTAAAATCAACCAAAGAAAAAGATCATGTTTATGCCATTTCGGTTCAAGGACATGGAAAATATCCAAATGAAGTAGTTGATACTACTCAAAGCATTACAGTTGAAGGCATAAGAGAAGAAATAAAAATTCCATTTGAATACTATGTAAATCAGCTAAATGATATGGATGAATTTATTGGAGGATTAATTTCAACACTTGAATCCTTTGATGAACCAACAGTTCTAGTTATGTTTGGTGATCATTTACCTTCATTTGATATAAGCAACGAGGAACTGGAAAATAATGACATATTTCAGACCGAATATGTTATATGGAATAATATTGATCTTGAAGTAGAAGATAAGGACCTACATTCCTATCAGCTTTCGTCTAATGTTCTTAATAAACTAGGAATAACAAATGGTGTACTAACAAAATTTCATGAAAACAATATTGATAAGGAAAATTATATACATGAGCTTGAGATGCTAGAGCATGACATGCTGTATGGAGAGAAGGTAATTTATAATGGAGTGAATCCTTATGCACCGACTCAGCTAGAAATGGGGATAGATAATATATCAATTCATACAGTATCAGTTATAGAAAAATCAGCTTATATAATTGGTAATAATTTCACTAAGTGGAGCCACGTTTTTGTTAATGGAAAGAAACAAGAAACAAAGTTCATTGATAAAAATATCCTAATAGCTGAAAATGTTGATGTTAAATCTGGGGACATAATAACTATATGTCAAATAGCAGACGATAAAACTACACTTAGTATATCTGAGGAATATGTAATTAAATAAAATACAAGGCAAGGTTTTTATTAACAATATTAAAATAATATTGTTAACAAAATAGACTTCTTAAGTTTGACATATGGGCGTTTTCAGTATAAAATATAGGCATGTACTCATGAGATTGTCATTGCCAATGATTCTAGCACAGATATATCTGACACAATTTCAGCATTATCATGCTTTATAACATTCTTGATATACTATAGAAAACTAGATTATGAGTTATCCTAAACTAGTAAACATGTATGCATAGGGGGGATTTAAAAGGAGTGTTGTAATGTCAACAAACTTTTATGTTAATTTCATATATTTTATTATGTACAGTATTATAGGATGGATATGTGAAGTTATATTTTGTTCAATACCTGAGAAAAAATTTATCAATAGGGGTTTTTTGAATGGCCCTTTATGTCCAATTTATGGTTTTGGTGCTTTAATTGTAATTTTTTTTTTAACACCATACAAAGAAAGTATTTTTTTAGTATTTATATTAGGAATAATATTTACAAGTATATTAGAATATTTGACCAGCTATGCGATGGAAAAGCTATTTCATTCAAAATGGTGGGATTATTCTAATAATAAATTTAATATCAATGGTAGGGTGTGTCTTTTAAATTCTGTATTATTCGGTATAATGTCTGTTTTTGTAATGTTTGTACTTCACGTTAAAGTAGAAGACTTTGTAACTAGCATATCATATTTATGGATACAAATTATTGCGATATTTTCTTTAATAATATTGACAGTTGATATAACTGTAACAGTGCAATCAGCTATAAATATAAACGAAAAATTACATAAGTTAAAAGATTTATCAACAGAAATAAAGGAAAGATTAGACGAAAAGCAGCTGTTTATGGAAGCTAAAATACATGATAGAATTTCAATGTTAAAAGAAAATATTGAAAGCATTGAATACGGCAAAGAATTGTACACAAGGATAGAAAGATTAGTGAAGGACTTTAATCAAACAGCAAAGTCATACAAGTTTTTTGAAAGACGTTTAATTCGTTCATTTCCAGGTATGAAATCAACTAAGTTTCAAGATCAATTTCAAAGCTTAAAAAACGAGCTAGAAAAAATTAAAAATAGAAGCATAAAATAAACTATTTATATAGAAATAATACATAGCATAAAATAAGAAATAATATTTGAGATATCTCTATTATTAAGCCCTCTATTGATGAGGGCAATATTTTTATTTTTGAATCAAAATAATTCATTAAAATACCGGTAATTATGAAAGTTAATGATAAAGCTATTGTTAGTTTATAACTGATAATTATTGTAACAGCAAAAGAAAAAACAAAGGCTAAAATAGCATGATTTTTTGAGCAATATTTTAGTATGCAAGTGTTTTCTTTATTTCTTTTAATTATTAAATTTAAAATTAACAGGTTGCTAAATCCAACCATAGGTGTAAGCATAATGGCTCTTACTGATAAAATAGAAAATAGGGTAAAATATAATATACATAAGAGTACAATAGCCATGATACTTAGCAATTGATCGTTTATATTTTTAGGTTTAATTATTGTATTAATTGTTTTATATACATCAATAATATTAGTAGATTTTGTAATAATACAGTAGTATATTAAAATAAGCGCACCGATAAAAATAGGATCATATAAAAATTTAAATATAGATAAAGGAATGGATAATATACCAATTAATAAGCCTAAAAAAGGAAGCAAAAATACACCGAATATATAATCATTATCTTCGGTTTCAGCATAAAATTTTATATTAAATATTGTAAATTTTTTGAGCATTAATAAAGCTCCAATAAATGCATTTTTTGCTTCAAACATAATAACCTCTAATTATAGCATGAAGTGTTTTTTCCCAGTTATAATATCTAATGATATTATAACACATTTATTAGTATTATAGAATAAATTTTATTGAAAGCAAAGATAAAAATAATAGAATGCTTATATAAGCTAAAAATTTACTATGAGGAGTTTTTATGAAAATAACAGTAATATCAGTTGGAAAGATTAAAGAAAAATTTTTTAGCGAAGCCATAAAAGAATATACAAAAAGGCTTTCTAAATTTTGTACCTTGACTGAAGAAATTATACAGGATGAAAGAGCTGATGACAATTATTCAGATAAAGAAATAGAACAGGTAAAATATTTGGAAGGACAAAAAATTTTAAAAAAGGTTAAGGACAGCAGCTTTGTTATAACCTTATGCATTGATGGGAAACAATTGTCATCGGTTGAATTGGCAGATAAAATAAACCAATTAGCAATAAATGGAAATTCGGATATAACCTTTATTATAGGAGGAAGTAACGGATTGTCAGATGAAGCCATAAAAAGAGCAGATTTTAAATTATCTTTTTCTAAGATGACGTTCCCTCACCAATTATTTAAAGTTATTTTGCTTGAACAAATATATAGAGCTTTTAAAATAATTGCTAATGAAAGCTATCATAAATAAAAGCGCTTAAAAATAAATTAAACGCTTTTTTTAATGAGAGATTAGTTTTACAGACTTGTATTAATCATAATATAGTTTTTACTGTTCACATTATTTACTTTGTTATGTAAGAAATTTGGTATATCTGTAAAAATAAATACATTTTTAGACGAAGACAGCATATATTTATTTCTTTTTTTCATGTTATCAATATAGGATCTTTTACTAATAAAATTTTCAATATCGCATTTGCCAAGGATATTATAGTATGATTCTCTATCTCCCTCACTCCATCCAACAGCCTGAAGTTCATCTGGTAATGCACACTCAAAGACAATATTTTTATATTGCTCCTTTAGTTCCAATACAATTTTAGCAGCAAACATCTCAAATCCAACATTCATTCCACTAATAAATTTTACACTGTTTTCTCTTTTTAATAATTTTTCAAGCTCCCCCTTAAACTTTTTATGAATTTTCCCGATTTCTTGCGCATTAAAACAATCGTATTTTCTAAATGAATAGTCTAATACGCAACATGCATTATTAAGTTTTAACATTTGTTTGGCCCCCGTTAATTATAAATACATATAACATAATAATACATAATTTTGTATAATGCAACAATTTTTATATAAAATTTACAAAAAATGTTTTTTATATATTTTTTGAAATATTTTTTAATCCTCTAGAAAATATCCAAGCCCTACAGTTCCCTCGCCACAATGGCTTGAGATTACACAACCTATTTCATATTCATGATATTTTGTAACACCGGTTTCTTTAATAAGTTGTTTTTTAAGCCAGTTAAGCTCTCCTTCGTTTCCTACAGAGCACCCAATATGAATTTCATTATATCTAATTTTATCCTTATCCCTTACAGCTTCTTCTATCATTAAATTAATTGCTTTCTTTTTACCAAGGGTTTTTCTCCAAACATCCATGCCATCCTTTGACATAAGTATAATAGGCTTGATATTTAAAGTGTTACCAAATATAAGCTGAGTTGCACTACATCTTCCACCCATATGAAGATAATCTAATGCTTCTACTGTAAAAAACAGCTTGTAATTATCCTTTATTTTTGTAATTTCATTTACAATATCATCTACTGCCATATCACTTTGGCAAAAATTATAGCAATATTTTACTAAGCCACCAAGGGTACAGCAAAAATCCAATGAGTCAATAACTTTAACCTTGTCATTACCAAGCATTTCAGCAGCAGTTAAAGCATTATTATAGGTTGATGAAACCTTTGATGATAAGCTAATATATATTACTGTCTTTCCTTGATCTACAAAAGGTTTAAAATGTTCAACAAATTCAGCTGGAGATGGTGCTGATGTCTTTGGAAGTACCTTTTGTGCTTTTACCATTTTAAAGAGTTGTTTTGTGTTAATATCTATTCCTTCCTTATAAACATCATTGTTAAATACTATAGACAGTGGAACTATCCCAATATCCATTTGCCTAATATCTTCTGGCGACAAATCACATGTACTGTCTGAAAATATTTTTATATTATTCATATATTCCTCCAAAATTATAATAAACTTAATACTCGTATAATATCGTAATTAAAATTGCTATTAAATAGTATATAATTTTTTTGTCCTAATGTAAATAAAATTTATGCATCATAATGTTTAAATAATATTAATATAAGATGTTCATTTTATGTAATTTTAACCATTATTTTAACTATTACAGCTTAGAATAAGCTTAATAGTTTTATAAAATATGGGCATAAAAAAAGCTATCCTATAAAAGATAGCTTTTTAAATGGTTAATTATTCAACGTTTACGTTTACTGCTTGTGGTCCACGGTTTCCTTGAGTTACTTCAAAAGTTACTCTTTGACCATCAGTTAAAGATTTGAAACCATCTTTAGCTATTCCAGTGAAGTGTACAAATACATCTTCGCCACCATCATCATTAGTTATAAATCCAAATCCTTTTTCTGCGTTAAACCATTTTACTGTACCTTTATTCATGAAAGATACCTCCTATATAATTAAAATTTCATATTTTATTTGAAGAAAAAAAAATTCACACATTTTTGTAAATCATCAATTAAATAATGACTTACAAAAACATGTGAAATCAAAACTTACAGCTAAAATACTCTTTTATATTATCATGTAAGTTTAATAATGTCAATAGATTTTTGAAATATTTTTTATTTTTTATTTATTATTTAATTTTCTATATAATGTTCTTATTCCTATACCAAGTTCTTTAGCTGCTAAAGTTTTTCCATTTACATCCCAACCGTATTTGTTTACAGTTTCTATAATTAGATTATACTCATTTTCTTTTACTTTATTGCCATTTCTTTCATTTGATTCTATAGAAGCTAGTAAATCTTCGGGTAAATCGTTAATGGATATAATAACAGAATCTGCTATATTTACAGCGTATTCTATAGCATTTTCCATTTGACGAATATTTCCAGGCCAATTATATCTGGTAAAAATTTCGAGTACCTCATCTTCAAATGAATTTACATTTTTATTGAGTTTTTTACTGTACACCGTTAAAAAACTGTTAGCTATATCTACTATATCGTCCCTTCTATCCCTAAGGGCAGGAATTTCTATAGGAATAACATTTAGTCTATAATATAAATCAGATCTAAATTGTTTTGCTTCAATTAGTTTTAATAGATTTTTGTTAGTAGCTGCTATTATTCTTACATCTACATTTATAGGAGTTATTCCACCTACTCTTTCAAATGTTGATTCTTGCAGAACGCTTAAAAGTTTTGATTGAAGATTTAAAGGCATTTCACCTATTTCATCTAAGAAAAGAGTACCCTCATTAGCTAGTTCAAATTTACCGGGTTTACCTTCTTTTTTTGCACCAGTAAATGCGCCCGTCTCATATCCGAACAGTTCACTTTCAAAAAGATTTTCAGGTATGCTTGTACAATTTACTGTTATAAATGGCTTGTTCTTTCTTGAACTTTCATTATGAATAGCTTTTGCTAATAATCCTTTACCTGTACCTGTTTCACCAGTTATTAGTATTGTGGAAGGACTGTTTTGAATTTTAACTATTTTATTTTTTATATTTTGTATTTGTTTTCCATTGCCTATTATACTATTTAACGAGAATGGTTTATTATCTTTACTAAAGCTAGTATCTTTATTTGGTACATTAATTGATTTATTTGAAATTCTTATAACTGTTCCTATGTTTTTATTATTTTCAAAAATAGGCATTGATGAAATTTTTATTTTAGTAGAATTTATTTTAGTAGATAGATTTGATATGTTATGTCCACTTAAAACGGCAGGCAAAATATTTTTGTTAAATAATTGATATAATGATTTTGTATGCAAATTACATGATGAAAAAAGCTCTAGTGCATAATTATTAATTATATTTATATCTCCATTAGAATCAGCAACAATTAACCCATCGTCAATAAGCTCAAATGCGCTTATTACAGCATTAATATAAGAATCCAGGTGCATACTTTTATTCTTATAATATATTGTTTTTGAAATTAATACAGAAAAAACATCTATTAAAGAAGTGTATTTTTCTATATTATTTAAAATTTCATCATGCCCTTCTGTTGTAAAAGAAGTAAATGCTATTACACCAATTATTTCATCATCTGCTTTTAAACAATTTAAAAGCTCTACTGTTGATGGACAGTTATCTTTGAATCTACATCCAATACATGATGGCATTTTTCCAGGATTATTTACTAAAATCCTTCCTTCTTCCATAACTTCAATCAATGAAGGAGCATGTACAGCATTACCTTTATTTTGTAAATACTTCTTTGTACTTGCTATAATATTGCAGTCTGTATTAAATATGGCAACATCAATGTTAAATGTATTATTTATTAAAGTAATTATACTTTCAATATCCTCAGTAAAATTATTTATAGAAATCATGTAGCCCTCCACGTATTTATTGAATCTATTATAAACAATAATTGCAGATATGGCAAACAAATTGTCAAAATTGTCATTAATTTTTTTATTTTCATAGATTAAGAGAAAGTATTTTTATAGAAAATCGCTAAAAACTATATATATAATATGTTTTTAAATATATAATTAAAATTGGCATATTAATTGCTTGTTATATATTTGCCAAATAAAATGTTTTATTAATATTAAATTTAGGAGGAATAAAATGTTTGAAAGAAAAGATTTATTATCATTGGATGGTAAAGTAGCTGTTATTACAGGAGCAGCATCAGGGATTGGTCTAGGAACTGCAGAGCTTTTGTCAACGTATGGTGCAACTGTAGCAATGCTTGATTTAAATCCAAATGGAGAAAATGAGGCTATAAGAATAAGCAAAACAGGAAGAACAGCAAAATTTTACAAATGTAATGTTACAGATAATAATGAAGTAAAAAACACTGTAGAGGCAATTAAATCGGATTTTGACAGAATAGATATATTATTCAATAATGCAGGTGTAACTGTAAGAAAAACTGTAGTTGATTTAACAGAAAAAGAATGGGACTTTGTACTAGATGTGGGATTAAAGGGGACGTTCTTGATGTCAAAATACGTTATTCCTATAATGGCAGCTCAAGGTGGAGGAAGTATCATTAACACTGGATCAGGATGGGGACTAAAAGGAGGAGATTTAGCTGCAGCATACTGTGCGGTTAAGGGTGGTATTGTTAACTTAACTCGTGCATTAGCTATTGACCATGGTCCACAAAATATAAGGGTAAATAGCGTTAATCCTGGTGATACAGATACAGCTATGTTAAGAGATGAGGGCGTACAAACAGGACTTGTTAAGGATAATGTTTCAAGAGATGAATATTTGAAAGATTGTGGAATAAGTAGACCATTAAAAAGAATTGGTATGCCAGAAGATATTGCACGAGCAGTTTTATTTTTAGCAAGTGATATGTCAAGTTGGATAACAGGTGCTGCAATAGTTGTTGATGGTGGCGGAATTGCATAATATTTTAATAAATGGTAGGAGGAAAAATAATGACTATAAAAGGATTTAAAAATCATCCATACATCCCTAACTCAGTTAAGGAAGTACAAGATGAAATGTTAAAAGAAATAGGGCTTAATTGTCTTGAAGATTTACACGAAGAAGTTCCAGAAGAATTAAAGTTAAAAGAAAACCTTAATATTCCAGAAGCATTTATGTCAGAATTTGAACTTAAAAGACACGTTGAAAGACTATTAAATAAAAATAAAAATTGTAACGATAATATAAATTTCTTAGGAGCAGGATGTTGGCAACACTATGTTCCAGCAATATGTGATGAAATTAATGGTCGTGGTGAGTTTTTAACTGCATATGGTGGTGAGCCATACAATGATTTTGGTAGATTTCAAGCATTATTCGAATATCAAAGTTTAGTTGCAGAGCTTGTAGATATGGAGGTAGTTAATGTACCAACTATGGATTGGTCACAAGCTGCTTCTACAGCTGTAAGAATGGCATCAAGAATTACAGGAAAAAATGAAATACTAGTACCTGAGTTAATGAGTGTAGAAAAGCTTTTAGTTATAAAAAACTATTGCTCTCCAGATTTAACTCTAATCTCAGTTAAATCAGATGAAAAAACAGGATTTATGGATTTAAACGATTTAAAATCTAAAATATCTGAAAAAACAGCAGCTGTTTATTTTGAAAATCCATCATATTTAGGATTTATAGAAGTTAACGGACAAAAAATATCTGATATTGCTCATGAAAAAGGTGCATTAAGTGTAGTAGGAGTAGATCCAATTTCATTGGGCGTAATTGCACCTCCATCACATTATGGCGCTAATATAGTGTGTGGAGATTTACAACCATTAGGAATGCATATGAATTACGGTGGTGGACAATCTGGATTTATGGCAACTATGGATGAAGAAAAATATGTTATGGAATATCCATCTAGACTATTTGGTATAGCTCCTACATGTGTAGAGGGTGAATATGGATTTGGTGATGTTGCATACGATAGAACATCATTTGGACATCATAGAGAGCATGGCAAAGAATATGTTGGTACTCAGTCAGCATTATGGGGAATTACTGCTGGAGTGTATTTAGCAACAATGGGACCTTATGGAATGGAAGAGGTTGGTACAACTATTATGCAAAAATCACAATATGCTGTTTCTAAAGTAAGTGAAATTAATAATGTATCAATTAAATTCCCAACAAGCCCTATTTTCAAGGAGTTCGTTATAGACTTTGACAAGACAGGGAAAACTGTTGAAGAAATAAATAAATTGTTGCTTGAAAGAAATATATTTGGTGGTAAAGATTTATCTAAGGAATTTCCTATCCTAGGACAATGTGCTTTGTACTGTGTAACAGAAATACATTCAAAATCTGATATTGACACATTGGTAACAGCACTTAAAGAAATACTTAATTAGTAAGTAAAGGAGGTAATAATAATGAAGAGAATAGATAGAAGCTCAAAAGTTAGAAAGAATTTCCATCAAGCTAAATGGGATGAACCAATAATATTTGAATTAACTAAAAAAGGTGAAAGAGGTATTCTAGTTAACAAGGCTGAAAAGGAAGTTGAAGCAGTTGTTGGAGACGGAGTATCAATATTACCTGAACAAATGAGAAGAAAAACATTACCTGCATTACCAGAAATATCTCAGCCAAGGGTATTAAGACATTATATGAGATTATCTCAACAAACTTTAGGTGCTGATGTTAATATAGAAATTGGTCAAGGAACATGTACTGTAAAATATAGTCCGAAAATTAATGATCAGTTATCTAGATTGCCAAATATGACAGAACTTCATCCATTGCAAGATGAGAATACTGTACAAGGGATACTTCAAATAATGTATGAAACTGATTTGTACATGAGAGAAATATCAGGAATGGAAAGATTTACGTTCCAACCAAGCAGTGGTAGCCAAGGTATACTTGCTATGGCATCTTTAACTCGCTCATATTTAAAGTCAATAGGAGAAGAAGGTAAAAGAGATGAAATTATAACTACAATATATTCTCACCCTTCTGATGCAGCTGCACCTGCAACTGTTGGATTTAAAATTATATATATTCAACCTGATGAAAATGGATATCCAGATTATGAAGCGTTCAAAGCGGCGGTAAGCGATAAAACAGCAGCTTTTTTCGTAGCAAATCCAGAAGATACAGGAGTTTATAATAAAAATATATTAAAATTTACAAAATTAGTACATGAGCATGGTGGATTGTGTGGATATGATCAAGCAAATGCTAATGGATTATTAGGTATTACTAAAGCAAAAGATGCAGGCTTTGATATGTGTTTCTTCAATTTACATAAAACTTTCTCTACACCACACGGTTGTGGAGGACCAGCAGTAGGAGCAACTGGATGTACTAAGAAATTAGAAAAATTCTTGCCAGCACCGCTAATTGACTATTGTGAAGATAGAAAGAAATATTTCTTGAATTATGATATTACTAACAATCCATTTAGTATAGGTAAAATTAGATTGTTTAACGGTGTAGCCCCTGTTGTACTAAAAGCATATTCATGGATTAGAAGTATGGGACCAGATGGTTTATATGAGGTTGCCAAAATAGCTGTATTAAATAATAACTATTTATTTAAAAAGCTTATGGAATTAGATTGTGTTGATGCACCATACATAAAAGGTAAACAGCGTATAGAACAGGTAAGATATACTATTAAGAAATTATTTGATGATACTGGTATATCTACTGCTGATGTTCAAAGAAGAATGATGGATTTTGGTATGCATTACTGGCAAAGTCACCATCCTTTTTATATACCTGAACCAATAACTTTAGAGCCTACAGAAACACCATCTAAAGAAGATTTAGACGAGTACATAGAAACATTAAAACATATATTTAATGAAGCATATGAGAATCCAGATATTATTAAAACTGCACCTCATCAAAGTGTTTGTCATCAAATAGATGAGTCTGGTATGGATGACCCCGCTAAATGGGCAATAACTTGGAGAACATATTTAAAAAAATACAATTAATATAATAAGCAAGCCATATTTCTATGGCTTGCTTATAAAGGAATAGTGATTTTATGAAAAAAGTTGGATTAATAGTAAACCCTATTGCAGGTATGGGCGGCAGTGTAGGATTAAAAGGTACAGACAATGTTGTTGAAGAAGCTGTTAAAAGAGGTGCAACTGCCAAATCAGCTTTTAGATGTATCGAAGCATTGTATGAGTTAATTGACATAAAAGATAATTTTGAAATTATAACAGCTAGTAATGATATGGGACAAGCAGTATCTAAATCACTTGGTTTTAATACTAAAGTTATTTATACGAGTGAAAGATTAACTACTTCTAGTACTGATACAATAAACCTAGCAAGGGCTCTGGTAGAGGAAAAGGTTGATATTATTGTGTTTGTCGGTGGTGATGGTACAGCTAGAGATGTATGCAGTGTAGTAGGTGAAAACGTTATTTGTATCGGTATACCAGCTGGAGTAAAAATACATTCTGCAGTATATGCTCAAAATCCTAAAAAAGCGGGTATGCTTGCAAAACTTTTTTTAGAAGGAAAAGCAACTTTAATTAAAGAAGTTGAGGTGTTAGATATTGATGAGGAAGAGTATCGAAAAGGTTTTGTTAATACGAAGCTTTATGGATATCTTAACATTCCTTTTGAAAGACGTTTAATGCAAAGTAAAAAATCACCATCTCCTCAAAGTGAAAAGTCATCACAGTATGAAATCGCTTGTGCTGTTGTCAATAACATGGAGAATAATAGATACTATCTTATAGGTCCTGGTTCAACAACAAAAATGGTCATGGAGCATTTAGGGTTAGACAATACTTTAATAGGTGTCGACTTAATATTAAATAAACAATTAGTAAAAAATGATTTAACTGAATTAGAAATACTACATTATATTGAAAATATACCAACTAGTTTAATTATTACACCTACAGGAGGCCAAGGATTTTTACTTGGTAGAGGTAATCAGCAGCTAAGTTATAATGTTATTGATAAAATAGGTAAAGAAAACATTATTGTAATAGCAACAAAACAAAAAATAGCAAGCTTGAATTTTGAACCATTTCTAGTTGATACGGGTAATCAAAATACTGATAAACTGTTAGAAGGTTATATTAAGGTTATCACTGGACTCAAAGAAACAGTTATGTATAAAGTAAAATCATAATTAAATGTTTTTTAGTGATTACATTTAATAAAAATAAGTTGAAGTTGGAGGACTTTATGGAAAATCAAAAGAAAAGTTACGGAGTTTTTTTTGCAATATTGAAATTTATACCAATTATAGTTTTTGCATTATTAGTAATTATTTTTGAACTGGATTTATTAGTAGCAGCTCCATTAGCTACAGTAGTTGCAATAATTGTAGCTATGATCACTAGTAACTTTAAATTTAAAGATGTTTTTGAAAAGGGTATTAGTAGCGCGAAGGAAATCGTTATTGTGTTTTTTATATTAATGTTCGCATATGGTGTTGCTGAGTGTTTTATGGCTACAGGTGTTGGTGCTGTAATAATCAACATAGCATTAAAATTAGGTGTATCTGCAAGGACTATAGCACTTGTAGGGTATATAGTAACTTGTGTGTTGTCTATAGCTACAGGCACTTCATGGGGTACATTTGCAGCTTGTGCACCAGTATTTTTATGGTTAAACTACATAGTAGGTGGAGATATAATTTTAACTGTATGCTCAATAGCAGGTGGAGCTTGTTTCGGAGATAACATAGGACTTATATCTGATACAACAGTATTAAGCTCAGGTCTTCAAGGTGTAGAGATAATACATAGAGTTAGACATCAAGGTGTTTGGTCTTTGCTTTGTGTAGTACTTACAGCATTGATTATAATATTATTTAGCTTAGGATTGCCAAATGAAGTAGGTAACCCAGTAGAAGCTATAGAAGCAATACCACAGGAAGCATGGGAAGCCTTAGAGATTGAGCGACCATCAGCTGTAGCATTGCTAAACCAAGTAAAAACAGGTGTACCGCTATACATGATTATACCACTATTCTTGGTTGTTGGGTTAGCAATAGCAGGTGTCCAAACTATGTTGTGCTTAGGGGTAGGTATGGTTTCGACCTTGTTATTTGGATTAATGGCCGGAACTGTAACAGTAAAGATGTGGCTAGAGGAGTTAGTTTTGACTGGATTTAGTGACGCAGGTAGTTGGTCAATAGTTATGATGATGTGGGTTGCTGCATTTGGTGGTATTATGAACAGTATGAATGCGTTTGCACCTTTAGCAAAATTGGTTGTTATGATGTCTGGAAAGGTACGTCATTTGATGGGCTGGAATGCAGTTTTATGTTTATTAGGTAACGTAGCATTAGCGGATGAAACAGCAGAAATTGCAACTATTTCTCCTATAATTAAAAATATTACTGAGGAAAACGTTGAAGCTTCTGAAGAAGATATGTATAAATTAAAGCTAAGACTAGCTACATTTGCTGATGCGTTAGGAGTATATGGCTCTCAGCTTATACCTTGGCATTGCTTTGTAGTGTTCTATGTATCAATTGCAAATGCAGTTTTCCCAATACATAATTTTGTGCCGTTTGATATAATTAAAATGAATTTTATGGCTTTTGTAGCAATAGGTTCAATGTTGTTTTTAACATTTACGGGACTAGATAGATTTATTCCATTATTTAAGTTACCATCAGAACCGAATGTTAAGTTAAAAAAGAAACAACGAGCATTATCTAAATAAATAAAAGTAAAAGGAAATATTAGAATTGTCCTAGGATAGCTTTAATATTTCCTTATTTTAAATAATGAATTAACTAACTATTTAATTGAATTGAATTATTATTTTATATGTATTATAATTCTATTAATTAGTACAAGATTTGGATAATGCAGGAGGGCTTTATGAAACGTAAAAAAATGATAAGTAATTCCATGTTACTTATTACTGCTTTTATATGGGGTTCATCATTTGTTGCACAAAGCAAGGGTTTAGATTATGTAGGACCTTTTACATTTAACACAGTAAAAAATATTATTGGTGGATTTTTTTTGATACCAATCATAATGATTATTGATAAGATTAAAATAAAAAATCAACTTGCAGACCAGCAATTTAAAGAAGAAAAAATTATGAATAAGACTTTATTTATTGGTGGAGTCTTGTGTGGAATTGCTTTATATGCAGGATGTTCTTTACAACAATTTGGTCTTCTTTATACTACTGCAGGTAAAAGTGGATTTATAACTGCATTGTACATAGTAATTGTTCCGTTGCTAGGTATTTTTTTTAAGAATAGAATTACTTTAAAGGTTTGGGTAAGCGTCATAGTGGCAATCTTTGGGTTTTATTTATTATGTATAACTGAAAATTTTAATATAAATAAGGGAGATATAATTACTTTAATTTGTGCATTATTCTTTTCAATACATATTTTACTTATTGATTACTTTTCACCACGTGTAGATGGTGTTCGTATGTCATGTATACAGTTTTTTGTATGTGGTATAATATCATTTTTTTCTATGATTATTTTTGAAGAACCCAGTATTTCATCAATAATGTCAGCATGGCTGCCTTTAGCATATGCAGGATTTTTATCATGTGGAGTTGCTTATACATTGCAGGTTATAGCTCAAAAAGATACTGAGCCTGTAATTGCATCGCTAATAATGAGTTTAGAAGCAGTATTTGCAGCATTATCAGGATGGATTATTTTACATGAAGTGCTTTCTGTACAAGAATTTATAGGATGTATGTTAGTATTTATAGCAATAGTCATTACGCAATTGCCAAGTAAACATGAAAAAATATAGCACTCATTTGAAGTGCTATATTTAATTAAATTTTCAATACATATATTCTTGCTAATTTTTTTATTTTATGATAATTTATATTAGGTAACAAATTATCGAGGTGCGTTTAAATGAAAAATTGTAATAAAGCTATTGGTGTTTTTGATTCTGGTTTAGGTGGAATAAGTGTTTTAAAAGAATTGGTATCATTGATGCCTAATGAAGATTTTATTTATTATGGAGATTCCCTTCATGCACCATATGGAATAAAGAAGAAGGAAGAAATAATACAAAGATGTATTGAAATATGTGATTATTTTATAAGTAAAGACGTAAAAGCAATAGTAATAGCCTGTAACACTGCTACAAGTGCTGCTGTAAACACTTTAAGAGACACATATAAAGACATACCTATTATAGGAATGGAGCCAGCACTTAAGGTCGCAGCAGAAAATAAAGAAAATAATAACATAGCTGTTATGGCAACTATTTTAACATTAAATGAAGAAAAATTTAATAGTTTATTGAGAAATTATAGTGATAAAAATAACATTATTAAAATGCCATGTCCAGAGTTAGTGAATATTGTTGAAAATGACAAGCTCGATGATACAGATATGATATATAGTCAAATAAAAGAATATTTTAAGAATATTAATTTAGAAACTTTAGATAGCATAGTGTTAGGGTGTACACATTTTGTATTTTATAAGGAATACTTAAGTAATATACTATATAAAAGAACTTGTATTATAGATGGCAATAATGGTACTGCAAGACATCTAAAGGAAGTTTTAGAGACGAACAAAAATTTAAGTGAAAGCAATGAAGAAGGTAAAATTATATTTTTAAACTCGTATAATGAAGAAAAGTATATAGAATTATCCAAAAGATTATTTAACTTAATTTAAAAAAAGCCAAAATGGCACCTTATAATAAATATTTTTTTACAAATAATATTTTTATAAAATATTGTTATATAATATTTATTTATAGGGTGCTTTTAGCTTGAAGAAATGGCTTCACAGCGTAAAAATGTTTCATGTTGTGAATATTTATAAAATAAAAAATAAATAATTTTTTCAAAAAAGCTTGCAAAAACTTGAAAAAAATATTAAACTAACGTGTGGATTTTTATTTGAAAGAAGGAAAAAAATGAAAAATAAAATAATAAATATTGCAGTTATAGCGCATGTTGACGCTGGAAAGTCTACATTAGTTGATGCATTTTTACAGCAAAGTGGTGTTTTTAGAGAAAACCAAGAAGTTGTAGACTGTGTTATGGATAGCAATGACATAGAGCGTGAAAGAGGAATAACAATTTACTCAAAAAACTGTTCTGTAATGCATGATGATATAAAAATAAATATTGTTGATACACCTGGTCACGCCGACTTCTCATCTGAGGTTGAGCGTATAATGAAAACAGTTGATACTGTTATATTATTAGTAGATTCTATAGAAGGACCAATGCCTCAAACTAGATTCGTTTTACAAAAATCCCTTGAACTTGGACTTAGACCAATACTATTAATAAATAAAATAGATAAGAAAAATCATAGAGCCCAAGAAGTTGTAAACATGGTATTTGACTTATTTGTAGAGCTAGATGCTACAGATGAACAAATTGACTTTCCTGTTTTATACGGAATAGCTAAAAAGGGTATTATACAATATGAATTAGAGGATGAAGGAACAGATATAACACCTTTATTTGACACTATAGTAAAGCATGTCAATCCATATCCGGATAAAGACAGCGAATCTCTACAATTACAGGTTTCATCACTTGCATATGATGACTATATAGGAAGACTTGGAGTAGGTAGAATTTTCTCGGGAACAATTAAAGAAGGACAAACAGTTTCAGTATGTAAGGCTGACGGTAGTGTCGTAAGACAAAAGGTTTCTGGATTATTTGTATATCAAGGTTTAAAAAGAGTTGCAGTAAAAGAAGCTGCTAGTGGAGATATAGTTGTTATATCAGGATTATCTGATATATCTATAGGTGAAACAATTTGTAATAGTGATAATCCAATGCCTATGGAAACAATAAAAATAGAAGAACCAACACTTTCGATGAACTTTTTAATCAATACTTCACCATTTGTAGGTAAAAGCGGAAAATACGTTACAACTAGACATTTAAAAGGTAGATTGGAAAAGGAATTAGAAGTTAACGTTGGTTTAAGAGTAGAACCTCTTGAGAATGCTGTTGATGGCTTCAAGGTTTCAGGTAGAGGGGAGCTTCATCTTTCAATATTATTAGAGAACATGAGAAGAGAAGGATACGAGGTAGCAGTATCAAGACCTGAGGTTATACTTCATAAGGAAGATGGAGTGATTAAAGAGCCTATTGAAAGAGTTATAGTAAGTGTACCAGAAGAATATTCAGGTACAGTTATTTCTAAGTTAAATCTTAGAAAAGGTATGATGGAAGCAATGTCTCCAGATGGAAACTATGTTAAGATTGAATATTTAGTTCCAACTAGAGGACTTTTAGGATACAGAACAGAGCTTATAAATGATACAAGAGGTCAAGGCACTATGGTAAGAAGCTTTGAACACTATGACAAATATAAGGGAGAAATTCCGCAAAGAACAAACGGAGTGTTGATTTCTAGTGACCAAGGTGAAGCAATAGCTTATGCACTTAATAACCTTGAAGAAAGAGGATTATTGTTTGTAGGGCCTGGTGAAAAAGTTTATGAGGGTATGATAGTAGGGATGAACTCTCGTGATGATGATATGACAGTTAATCCTTGTAAGGGTAAAAAACTTACAAATACACGTGCTTCAGGTACAGATGATGCGGTTAAGCTATCACCACCGAGAATTATGTCACTTGAAGAGGCATTAGAATTTATAAATGATGATGAATTAGTTGAGGTAACTCCAGATAATATAAGATTAAGAAAAAGATTCTTAACAGAAATTGAAAGAAGAAAAAATGCTAACATAGCAAAAAAAGCAGTAAACGAAGAAAATTAAAAAGATAGATAAAAGGCTGATGATAAAGTGAATTGAACAGTATACTTCATAATCATCGGTCTTTTTTTGGAACTTTCACTACAATTGCTCGTCTATAATAATGTAACACAACATAATAATAATTTTGGAGGAAGGATAAAAAATATTCCCCGACTCTAAACAATTGCATGGAGGTAATAAATGAAGAAGTTATTAATGGTTGGAGTGTCGATGATGATTATATTAAGTTTGGTGGCATGTTCAAAAAAAGAAGATGATAAAAAGGATGATGCTAATAAACCTGGTATAGAAGATAACATTGATAAAGATAAACAAGAAAACGAAAAAGATGATGATAATAAAGATGAAGCATCAAATAATAAATTATCACAAATAATTTCCGATAACAGAGACAAAGAGCTTAATGAAGCTGTAGGTATAGTAGATTCTAGTGATGATCAAGATGCAGAAATTACATTTGACATGCTAGGAATTGATGAAAAAGACATGTCTGAATATGCCATAAGCTTATCACCTATGAATATTAATGCTTATTGCGTAGCGATAGTTAAGCCTGCAGAAGGTAAAAAAGATGTCATAATGGATGCCTTTAAATCATACAAGGCTAGCCAAGAGGAAGCATTTGAACAATATTTACAAGATCAATACAAAATAGCTCAGGAAGCTGTTTTAACAGAAGCGGGAGACTATATTGTATTTGCAATGTGCGAAGACTCAGCAACATTTAGAGATAACATTGTAAACGCATTGAAATAACAATTTAAGATAGCTAAATATACTTAAAAAAGCTTAAAAAAAGTTATGGATAGTCTATGGGGTAATATTTACTTCAAAGACTATCTTTTTGTTTTAACTTTTTTGATTTTCTATACTTTAAAGCTTCTTAATTTAATGTAGCAAAATTGATTAAAATTTTATAAAATTTTAAATTAAACTATTGACAAAATAAATCGAAAGTAGTATCTTATACTTAGTGATTAGCACTCAAGTTAATCGAGTGCTAACAAGAGAGGTGATTAAAATGTCATTAGATAATAGAAAAATTAACATTTTAAAAGCTATAATTGGAAGCTATATAGAAAGTGGGGAAGCAATAGGCTCAAGAACAATTTCAAAAAAATATGAACTTGGTGTAAGTCCTGCTACTATAAGAAATGAAATGTCTGATTTAGAAGAAATGGGATTTTTAATTCAACCGCATACTTCGTCTGGAAGAATACCAACTGATAAAGCATATAGATATTATGTTGATAATATTTGGAAGTCATTCTTACAACCTAATACTGGTAAAATGAATTTATCTGACATAAAAAAGGTAATTGAGGACGAAGTTCAAGAAATGGATTTGATACTTAAAAATTCTGTTAGAATGCTTTCTCAATTTACTAAATATACATCATTTATAATTGCTCCTCAAATGAAAAAATCTGTAGTAAGTAGAATACAGCTAGTTCCTGTTGAATACAATAAGGTTCTAATGATTATTATATTAAATAACAACATTATACGACAAGGAATGATAAAACTCAACAGACATATTCCGTATGAACATATGGATAAAATTTCCAATATTTTAACAGAGAGATTGTGCGGATATAAGCTAGAAGATTTTAATGACGATTTAAAAAGACTTATAATTAATGATATATATGGTATAAAAGAAAATATTAGTGAGTCAATTTGTGATTTAATGCCATACTTAATAAATCATGTATCAACATTTGAGGATATAAATATGTATGCAGATGGAATAGAAAACATACTTGATTTTCCTGAGTATAGCGATCCAGCTAAGGCAAAAGAATTCATGTCATTTATATCTAATAAGGAAAGTGTAGCGAAATTAGTTCAAGATATAGGAAAACATGACATAGACATAAGCATTGGACACGAAAATCCATATGAAGAGTTGAAGGATTGTAGTTTAATTACAGCAACATATAAATTTAATGGTAAGACTATAGGTAAAATTGGTGTAATTGGCCCCACAAGAATGGACTATGAAAGTGTTATTAGTACAGTAAAATCAATGTCAGATGCTATGAATGAAATAATAGATAAAAACTTTTCCGACAAAAATAAGGAGTGATGATAATGGCAAAAAAAGATAAGGCAGACATGTCTAAAGATTCAATAGATAAAACGACTGCCGAAGAAAACATAAAAGATTTGTGCAAAGAAAATTGTTGTAATGAAAGTTGTGAATGTAACGAAAATGTAGAAAAAAACTGCGAGGAAATTAAGTTGAAAGAAGAATATGATGCAATTAATAACAAAATGCTAAGATTGCAGGCTGACTTCTTAAACTATAAGGCTAGAACAGAAAAAGAAAGATCTACAATCTATGGCAATGCCGTTTCAGATGTACTGACGGACTTATTGCCAATAATTGATAACTTTGAAAGGGCAATTGATGCTGTTAATTCTGAAAATCAAGAGGTAATAAACTTTAAAAATGGTGTTAATATGATATATGATCAGTTTTTAAATACCCTGCAAAAAAAAGGTCTTAAAGAAATTGAAGCTTTAAATTCTAAGTTTGATCCTAATATACATTCAGGAATTGCATTTGAGGTTACAGAAGAAAAAGAGGAAGATACAGTTATTGAGGTTTTTCAAAAAGGTTATTTAGCAAATGACAGAGTAATTAGACCAAGTATGGTTAAAATAGCAAAAAAATAAGTTTTATATTATTGATTTATAGGAGGTTTTTTAAATGAGTAAAATTATAGGAATAGACTTAGGTACAACAAATTCATGTGTTTCTGTTATGGAAGGCGGAGAAGCTGTAGTTATAACAAACATAGAAGGAAAAAGAACAACTCCATCAGTAGTTGCTTTTACTAAAGATGGCGAAAGATTAGTTGGAGAGACTGCAAAGAGACAAGCGGTTACAAACCCTGATAAGACAATTTCTTCAATAAAAAGACATATGGGAACAGACCATAAAACAAAAATAGATGGAAAAGTATATACACCACAAGATATATCTGCATTTATATTACAAAAATTAAAATCAGATGCAGAAAGTTACTTAGGAGAAACTGTAACTGATGCAGTTATAACAGTACCTGCATACTTTACAGATAGTCAAAGACAAGCAACAAAAGATGCTGGAAAAATAGCTGGATTAAATGTAAGAAGAATTATAAATGAGCCAACCGCAGCAGCATTAGCATACGGAGTTGACAAAGATACTGAGGCTCATACTATCATGGTATTTGACCTTGGTGGTGGTACATTTGACGTATCGATACTAGAAATTGGTGATGGTGTATTTGAAGTTAAGGCAACAAGTGGTAACAACCATTTAGGTGGAGATGACTTTGACCAAATTATAGTTGACTATTTAGCGGAAGAATTCAAAAAAGAAAATGGCGTTGATTTGAGAAATGATAAAATGTCATTACAAAGATTAAGAGAAGCAGCAGAAAATGCTAAGAAAGAATTGTCCAGTGCAATGTCAACAAACATTAACTTGCCTTTCATTACTGCAACAGCTGAAGGTCCAAAACATATGAATTATGATTTGACAAGAGCTAAATTTGATGAACTTACAGCAAGACTTGTTCAACAGACTATAGACCCTGTTAAAAAAGCAATGTCAGATGCTAAATTAACAGCGAATGACATAGATAGAGTATTATTAGTTGGTGGTTCAACAAGAATACCAGCAGTTCAAGAAGCAGTTAAAAGATTAACTGGTAAAGATCCTCATAAAGGAATAAACCCAGATGAGTGTGTTGCTATTGGTGCAGCTATTCAAGGTGGTGTACTAACAGGTGAGTTTGGTACAGATATACTATTAGTTGACGTTACTCCTTTATCATTAGGTATTGAAACTTTAGGTGGAGTTACAACTAAATTAATTGATAGAAATACTAGAATACCAGCTAAGAAAAGCCAAGTATTCTCAACTGCACAAGATAATCAACCATCAGTTGATATCCACGTTTTACAAGGTGAGAGACAAATGGCAGCTGATAACATAACACTTGGTAGATTCCAATTATCAGGTATTGTTCCAGCACCAAGAGGAATTCCTCAAATAGAAGTTACTTTTGATATAGATGCTAACGGTATAGTTAATGTTAGTGCTAAGGATTTAGGAACTGGTAAAGAACAAAAAATTACTATTACAGCTTCAACAAATCTATCTAAGGATGATATTGACAAAAAAGTTAAAGAGGCTGAACAGTTTGCAGAAGAAGATAAGAGAAGAAAAGAAGAAATTGAAGTTAGAAATAATGCAGACAGTTTAGTATATCAAACAGAAAAAGCATTAAAAGACCTTGAAGGAAAAATTGATGCTGGTGAAAAAGCAGCAGCTCAAGCTAAGGTTGATGAGCTTAAAAAGGCTATAGAGAGCAACGATCTTGAAAGCATGAAGCAAAAAACTACTGAATTGACAGAAGAATTTAATAAATTAGCTCAAAAATTATATGCTCAAACTCAAGGAGCAGGTCCAGATATGGGTCAGCAACAACCAGAAAATGGTGGAGATGATGTTGTAGATGCTGATTTTGAAGTAGTAGATGACGATAAATAATATAATGTAGATATTTAACTAGGCTAAGGCTAAATCTCAAAAAGGTTTAGCCTTATGCTGAGTTAAAAGTCAATAAATACCAATCATGATTTTAATGCAAATCCTTTCATTGTAAGAACTTAAATTTAAAATCGTGATTAGTATCAGGAGGTGAGGATATGGCAAAGAAGGATTATTATGAAGTCTTAGGGTTAAGTAAGGGTGCTGATGAAAAAGAAATAAAATCCGCTTTTAGAAAGCTAGCAAAGCAATATCATCCAGATTTAAATCCAGATAATAAAGAGGCAGAAGCTAAATTTAAAGAAGTCAATGAAGCTTATGAAGTATTAAGTGACCCTGATAAAAAAGCTAAATACGATAAATTTGGCCATGCTGCATTTGATCCAAACCAAGGATTTGGAGGAGGAGGATTCTCCGGTGGTGGATTTGGAGGATTTGAAGATATATTTGGAGATATATTTGGTGATATGTTTGGCGGAGGTAGAAGCTCACAAAGAACTGGCCCTAGACCTGGCTCAGATTTAAAAATAAAGCTAGATATAACCTTTGAAGAAGCAGCTTTTGGAACGAAAAAAGAGATTAAAATAAATCGTGTAGAGAAATGTAGTACTTGTGATGGAAGTGGTGCTAAAAAGGGTACTAGTAAGAAAACTTGTAGCACATGTGGTGGAACAGGTACAGTTAGAACTGTTCAACGTACTCCTTTTGGCCAGTTTGCAAGCACACAAACATGTAGTACTTGTAGAGGAACTGGTGAAATTGTAGAAAATCCATGTACAGCATGTAATGGAACAGGTAAAGAGAAAAAATCAAGAAATATTACCATAAATATTCCAGCAGGGGTTGACACAAATTCTGTTATACCTTTAAGAGGTGAGGGCAATCATGGTGATAAAGGCGCACCAGCTGGAGATTTATATGTTTATATAAGTGTTAAAGATCATGAAATATTTGAAAGGGATGGAGACGATGTGTGGTGTGAAATTTCAATATCGTTTGCAAAAGCGGCTCTTGGTGGCAGTATAGAGGTCCCAACACTTGAAGGTAAAGTAAAATACGAAGTTCCAAGTGGTACACAAACTGGAACTGTATTTAGACTAAAAAATAGAGGTATCAAAAACGTACGAGGTACAAACAAGGGCGACCAATATGTTAAAGTTAAAATTGAAGTGCCTAAAAAATTAACAGATAAGCAAAAACAGATATTATCACAGTTTGCTGAAGAAAGTGGAGAAACAAATGATGGTGAAAAAAAAGGTTTCTTCGACAAAATAAAGGATTCATTTAAAGAGTAAAAATAAATTAAAAGGCTGAAGATGTTCAAAAAAGAATAATTAGCCTTTTTTCTTTTTTATAAATTTAAAATGTTTACATAGAATTATTTCAGTGATAGTATTGTTATAAGAAAGATAATTGCTAAAAGGAGTAAATAAATGAGGAAGAGAATATTAGCACTATTGTTATCAATACTTATGATAATAGCATCAATATATCCAAATGTGATCTTTGCTGACACTAATGTAACAGTTAAATTACCTAATTATAAAGTTAAACTAAATGAAACAGAAGTTAACAATTCTTACAGACAGTATCCGCTTATCACATACAAAGGAATTACATACTTTCCAATGACATTCTATGATTGCAGATATTTAGGCCTTGAAACTACATGGGATAATGTAGATGGATTAGGCATAAGTAAGATGAATGTGTCGACACCATACAATGCTAACCTTCAAAAAAATAAGAATAACAATACTATGACAGCCAGCATTCCTAAATTTAACATAACGATAAATAATAAAATAATAGATAACTCAAAAGAGGAATATCCAATACTACTATTTAGAAATATAACTTATTTTCCAATGACATGGTGATATTGTGTAGGAGAATTTGGATGGAATTACAAATTTGATAGTAAAAATGGGCTTGCAATTAAATCATCAAATCCTGTAGTTGAAAAAATAAGCTTAGTAAATTGCAACGGTAATTTTACTGCAACAGAGAAATACTATGTATATCAAGGAAAAGACAGGTTAATATACAGGGCACCAAAGAATAACACAAATGATTTTTCCTTGGCAAATACAGAACTAGGAATTCCTGAAACATATCCGTTATTTTACAAATCAAACGACGAGCTGATGATGTCTCATAAATATGGAACTGCAAGCATAGGAGGAGTTATGTATCATACAATAAATGATGACGGAACACTTTCAGAGCCAGAATATGTAAGGGACACATTAGTAAGGTATGATGACTTAACAGTTACAGTTAATTATGGTTCAGTAGGACCTATTTTTTATACATTATGTGTGTATGATGGTAAGGCTTGGGAGAATCTAATTAGATTATATTCGGGTAATGGAGATTATGCACTTGCCAACATTGGAAGAGACTTTACCATAGTAGGAAGAGACATATATTTTAGTGCAGCTTATGGAACATATGATGAAAGTAGTGGATATAATTATGTAAAAGAAGGCTTATTTAAGTTAGATATAGATACTGGTGATGAAATTCAGTTGGTAGATGAATATGTTCAAAGCTTTTCAATAGAAGGTCAAAATATTTATTTTATGCAAAATGATATGTTATATAAAACGGACATAAAATCTACAAATGGCTTTGTCAACTTGCTCGACGGTAAACAAATAAGCGATTATATGGTAATTTGTGATAATATATTCTATATAGAGAAAAATGGCGATTTATTATACAAAAACTCTGATGAAAAGCCTTTATTTGAAAATAAAAAAATATTTAGTAGTTTAGGATCGAATTTGCTAAAAATTGATGATTATGTAGTAACCACCTTTGTCAAAGATAATTTTGAATCACACGGCTTTGCAATTTTTGATAAAACAGGCTCATTAGTCTTTAAAAGTGAGGACGATGTTGAATTTAAATCTATGAACAATAATACTATATATTTTTGCAGCGTTGTAAATAATGAATTATACAGCGTAAAATTAAAGTAGTTACTTAGCAGAGAATATTTTGCATATGTTGACAGAAATATATCTAAATGATAGAATTATGTTAGGCAAAAAATTATTTTGGAGGTATACTTTATGAAATCACTTATTAGATTAAGAATGAGCGCACATGATGCTCACTATGGTGGAAATCTTGTTGACGGAGCTAGAATGCTTCAATTGTTTGGTGATGTTGCTACAGAACTGTTAATTATCAATGATGGTGACGAAGGTTTGTTTTGCGCCTATGATAGTGTAGAATTTTTAGCACCAGTATATGCAGGCGACTATATAGAAGCAGAGGGTGAAATAACTTCAGTTGGCAATAGTTCAAGAAAAATGAAGTTTGAAGCTAGAAAAGTAATTGTTCCAAGAACTGATATAAATGATTCAGCTTGCGATGTTTTATCTGAACCAATTATTGTATGTCGTGCTTCAGGAACTTGTGTAGTGCCAAAAGACAAACAAAGAAAAAATAAATAATGCATAATAAAGGATGTAGGAGTAAGCCTACATCCTTTTAGTTTTTTAAATTTAATACTTTTCTTGACATGATATATATATTGTGGTATGTTTAGTTTGCTGTGAAAAAATAACAGTTTTAAGGAGGATTTGTATATGTTTTGTAAATTAAATATGATTACTAAAAAACGAATATCTCTTATTATAATACTTGTTATTTTTTTGTCTTGCATTAGTGTAATAATACATAATGCCGATAAGGATTTGGGAAGATTTAATATAAATGAAAAATTGTCTAATAATAATGTTTTAGATGTTTATTATGAAATGTTAGTATTACAATATAATATAGTTGAAAATAAATGTAGAGACAGAAATTTTAAGATTAATTACAGTGATAGAATAGCAATTTTATTTGTATTTTTTGCTTCAAATAATATAGATAAATTAATAAAAAAATCTAATCGAAAAAGCATATTAGAAATTAATTTAATACAAGATACAATTCTATTATTTATTCACAATAAGGATGGAAAAAAACAACTGATTTAAATTTATATTTATTTCAAATTATTAATTTATAGGAGGATATTTTGAGAAAATACGTTTGCGTTATTATAATGCTATTAATTGTTTCGATAACACTTATTGCTGTTTTCGGCATTCATATTGGTGATTTCAATATAAGAGGTGCCAAGGAAATAAGATTTGGTATAGACATAAGAGGTGGAGTAGAGGCAGTATATGAGCCAAAGGATTTAGATAGGAAACCTACTGATCAAGAGCTAGAAAATGCTAGAATTATAATTGAAAGTAGATTAGATGCAAAAAATATTTTAGATAGAGAGGTAACAACAGATAAAATAAATGGACAAATATTAATAAGATTCCCATGGAAAACTGACGAAGCTGAGTTTAATCCACAAGCTGCCATAGCTGAATTAGGAGAAACAGCAAGATTAACCTTTAGAGATCCTAATGGAAATGTATTAATTGAGGGTAAGAATGTTAAGGAAAGTAAGGTTGAGTATGATCCTAGAGACAACAGTCCAATTGTAACATTACTTTTTGATGCTGAAGGAGCAAAGCTTTTCGCTGAGGCCACAGAAAAATTTAAAGGACAAAAAATATCAATTTATATGGATGATACGCTAATTTCGGACCCTATAGTTAATGATGTTATAACTGGAGGTTCAGCGTATATATCGAATTTAGATAGCAAGGAAGAAGCAATTGAATTATCTGAAAAAATTAATTCTGGTTCTTTACCATTTTCATTAATGTCTAAGAACCACAGTACTATAAGCCCAACTGTTGGTGAAGGTGCATTGGATATAATGGTTAGAGCTGGAATATTGGTATATATATTAGTATGCATATTTATGATATTGTACTACAAATTGATGGGATTTGTTGCTTGCTTTGGAATATTATTGCAGTTAGCTATACAACTTCTAATGCTTTCAATGCCTCAAATAACTCTTACATTACCGGGTATAGCTGGTATGGTATTATCATTAGGAATGGGAGTAGACGCTAATATTATAATTTCTGAAAGAATAAGAGAAGAATTAAAATCTGGAAAATCACTAGGAGCTTCAATAGATACTGGATACCATAGGGCTTTTTCAGCCGTTTTTGATGGAAATATAACTAGTATGATAGTTGCTATTATATTAATGATTTTTGGTAGCGGTGCTATGATTTCATTTGGATATACTTTACTGATTGGTACTGGTTTAAACTTCATATGTGGAGTTACTGTTTCTAAGCATATGTTGAAATCCTTTAGCTTTAGCAAATTCTTTAGAAATAAGGCATTTTATGGAGTTAAGGAAGGTGGTGCTAGACTATGATAAAATTTTATGAGAAAAGAAAAATATTTTTTGCAATTTCAGCATTTATACTCGCTTTAGGATTAATTTTTATATATGTTAATGGTGTTAAACTTTCAATACAATTTAAAGGTGGGGCTATACTAAAATATAGTTATGAAGGCGAAATTGATATAAACAAAGTTGCAGAAATATCATCAGATGTTCTAAATAGAATAACAGAGGTACAAATAACTGAAGATATAGCAACAAAAAGTAAGAAAGCAGTATTAAACTTATCAGGAAATTCAGGACTTTCAGCAGAAGAACAGGATAAGCTTAACGAAGCACTTGAGCAAGAATTTTCTGAAAACAATCTTGTTTTGGCAGAGTCAAATGTTGTTGAGCCTTTTATAGGAAAAACATTTCTTACAAAGGGTATAATAGCAGTATTGATTTCATCAGTAATGATAGTATTGTATGTTTGGATAAGATTTAAGAGAATCTCTGGATTATCAGCTGGTATAGCTGCTCTTTTAGCGCTTTTCCATGACGTTTTAGTAGTGTTTTTTATATTCGTAATTTTCAGAATACCATTAAATGATTCGTTTATAGCAGTAGTTCTGACGATAATAGGTTTTTCTGTAAATGATACTATAGTAATTTATGATAGAATCAGAGAAAATAAAAAATTATTTCCTAAAATGGATGTAGAGGAATTAGTTGATACAAGTATTACACAATCAATGACAAGAAGTATCAACACTACTGTAACTACCGTTCTAAGTGTTTTAGTGTTATATATATTTGCGCTATTATATGATATAGAATCAATCAAATTTTTTGCATTACCTATGGCTTTTGGTCTATTATCTGGTTGTTATTCAACCATATGTATTGCTGGACCAATATGGGTAATGTGGCAAAAAAGAAAAAAGTCTACAGTATAATTATTAAATAAATGTACTATAACGGAGGGGACATAAATAGTGAAAGAGTTTGTAGTATCAAGATTAGTAAAGTCAGAAGATTTAAATCATCATGGAACATTGTTTGCTGGAAGAACAGCAGAATGGTTTGTTGAAGCGGCATTTATTACGGCAGCATCAAGTGTTGGAAGTCCAGAAAATATTGTTTGTATGAATGTTCATGGTTTGTTATTCAAGACACCAGTTTCTAAAGGTGATATAATCACTTTTAAAAGTAAGATTGTAAGGTTAGGAACAACAAGTATAACAGTTCATACTTCTATATATTCAGAAACAAAGGACATAACTCCTGTAAAAGGATTTTTAACATTTATACATGTTGATGAAAGTGGTAAGAAAATACCGCATAATTTAGTTCTTGATGAGACGACTAAAGAAGAAGAATTAAAATTAAGAGAACAGGCAAATAAATTGTTTTAAAGAATAAATGGTTGTTGCAAAATTAATTTTGCAACAACCATTTACTCTTTTTTTAATACTTTTGTTATTTCAGCTATATAAAGTGTATGATAGTCTTTATTAGGATAATTTTTACTCATAATTTCTTTGTCTATAAAGTTTTCTTCCTTATAGTCTGAAGCAAATAGCTTTTTGCATAACAAAACTAGGTTTGCCTCTTCAAAATAAGGTATATTATTTTCATAGCTAGTTGTTAATTGACACTTTGATATTTTATCTTCATCTCTTCCTGATACTGTTCCTAAATAGATTAACTTATCTTTAAACTCTTTATCAAAGAAAGTAAGAGAAAAATAATCCGAAGAATCAACAAATTCCTTGGTATATCTTTGTGGACGTATTACAACATATGCAACATTTTTATTCCACATAACTCCTAAACCACCCCATGATGCTGTCATTGTATTGACACTATCATCTTTTTTAGCGGTTACTAACATGCTGTCTTTTCCTATCTGTGTAAAGGTGTTTTTTTCAATATCATATGGGGCTATTTCAATAAAATTTGTGTTCATTAATGCCTCCTAAATTTATTTTATTCTATAATGTTTATTTCGGAGCTTATTCTTTTATCACTTATTTGAGGAACTATTCTAGTAAAATGTTCAGTTTTTTTATGAGCCTCAAAATGTTCTTCGCTTTCCCACTGCTCAACAATAGTAAGTATATTTTCATTGTTTATATCTTGAAAAAGTTCATAGGATATACAACCCTCTTCTTGTCTTGTTTTTTTAACTAATTCATCGTATAAATTAATTACTTTTTCTACCTCATTATCTTTAATTAAGCTTTTAGCCACTACCTTTATCATAATAACATCCTAAAATATATTTAAATCTAATTTTTCAGAAAGTTGTTTTAAAACATGAATTCCTGCTACTGAATTACCCTTTGCATCTAGTGATGGACCATAAACACCAATACCCATTTTCTTAGGTACTGCTGCAAGTATTCCACCGCCAACTCCAGACTTTGCTGGAATACCAATGTGAATTGCGAACTCACCAGAGGCGTCGTATAAACCGCAAGTAACCATAATCGTTTTTGTTATTCTGCATATTTCTTTAGAGACAATTCTTTTTCTGTTCCAAGGTAATACTCCATCGTTTGCTAGAACAGCTCCAATTCTAGCCATATCCTTACATGTTGCTTCCATTGAGCAGTGACTAAAATATACATCAAGGATTTCATCAACATCGCCTTCCATAGAATTGTAACTTTTCATAAAATATGCTAATGCTCTATTTCTGTCTCCAGTTTCTTTTTCTGATAAATAAGTGCTTTCATTTATTTGTATATCATTGTTGTCTGCAAGCTTTCTTGTAAAGTCTAAAATTCTTTTGATTTTTTCTTCAACAGAGTTACCTAAGATTAAAGATGAAGTCAGTATTGCACCAGCGTTTATCATTGGGTTATATGGTTTATGTAAACTTTTTACCTCTAAGCTTGCTATTGAGTTAAAACTATCACCTGTTGGTTCGGCACCAACATAGGAGAATACTTTTTGTTCTCCGTTGTCCATTATTGCTAGCATTAATGTTATTATTTTAGATATACTTTGTAGAGTAAATTTTTTATCATAATCCCCTGCAAAATATTCATTACCATCTAATGTAACTGCATAAATACCAAGATCATTAGGATTTGCCTTAGATAATTCAGGTATATAAGATGCAACGTTTCCATTACTTGTATATTTTTTACTTTCTTCTATTATGCTTGAAAAAATTGTGTTCATTTATTTACTCCTAGTTTTTTCTTAATTCTAATATATTTTCAAGTTTTTTTCAAGGTGTTTTTAAAGGTAAATTAGTTTATGCAAAATATTTTGTACTATTTTTTAATAATTATATAAATAATATTGTTAATATTATTGCTTAAATATTATTTATAATGGTGTGAAAATTTAAAGGAAATAAATTGTTTTATTGACAAAAAAGATGTATAATATTCTATGTAAATACCAAAAATAAGTAAAAAAGTTATTAGGAGATAAAATGAATATATATAGTGCTCATAATCATGAAAATATTTTTTCTCATATGATTGAAGAGGTGCTTGAAAATTTTGGCGCCAGTCATGAGTTATCTGAATTTTTTGTCCATTTAATAACTGATACGATAAATATATTCTTACTATTATTTTTTATTATGTTTTTTGTTTCATTTTTACAAACTTATATAAATTATGATAGATTAAAGGAAAAGCTAGTAAAATTAAATAATGTGTGGGTTTATTTACTTGCTGTTGGATTTGGAGTTATATCACCATTTTGCAGTTGTACTATAGTGCCTGTTCTAATAGGCCTTGTTAATCTTGGCATACCAACATCAGTAGCAATATGCTTTTTTACATCAGCATCACTTTTAAATATTGCTGCTATTGTAACTATTTATGCATCAACAGGATTTAATTTTACCCTGACATATATTATAAGCTCACTTATAATTATATTTTTTGTGTCTTTATTAATGTCTAAATTTAATATAAAAGATTCAGCTAAAACTTATAGTGTGAATAATTGCTGCAATCATGCGCATTTTAATAAAAAACATCATAGAATTCATGATGCCTTGCATAATACAATGCATGTGTTTAGAGGTGCATGGATATTTATAATAATAGGAGTTGCTATCTCATCAGCTACATTAATATTTGTACCACTAGATAAAATAACTGAACTTATAAATAATAATTTTTCTGTTTTGCTTGTTGCAATTATTGGACTTCCAATACATTCTGATGTATTTACTATTTTGCCGATACTTCTTATGATTAACGAAGTATCAAATGGTGTTGCATTAGCTTTTATTCTTGCTACAATGTCCATATCATTGCCTTCAATTATTTTGTTAAGTAGAGCTTTTAAAATTAAATTTATATTAATATATACAGCTATTTTGTTTGTATTATCAGTTGCAATCGGATATATTGGGATAGTTATTTAGAACTAATTTAGATAATTAAGTGAAAATGGAGGATGCTAGAAATGATGTACGTTAGAATTGAAGATTTAGAAAAATATTTAAAACTAAAAGTAGTTTATGCTTCAACGAATATCCATTCAATAAAAGTATACACGCCGGAGGTGGTCAGACCGGGACTTCAGATGGCAGGCTATTTTGATTGGTTTTCTCATGAAAGAATACAAGTTTTAGGTAAAACAGAAATGTATTATATAAAGACGCTTGAACAAAGTGTAAAGGAAGAAAGACTTGATAAATTTTTTAGCTTTGATATACCAGTTGTAATAGTTGCAAATGATATAGATATTGATGAAGATATGTTAAAATATGCCCAGAAATATGATAGAACAATTATGAGAACGAAGCAAAAAACAATGAAGCTAGTTAATGACACTATTAATTATTTAGAAGAACAATTGGCTCCAGAAATAACTGTTCATGGTGTTTGTGCAGAAGTTTTTGGTATTGGCGTATTAATTAGAGGAAAAAGTGGAATAGGAAAAAGTGAGACTGCGCTAGAACTAGTAAAAAGAGGACATAGATTAATAGCTGATGATGCTGTCATAATAAGAAAAATAGACAATAGGATAAAAGGATATTGCCCGGAGCTAACACAGCATTTATTAGAAATCAGGGGAATTGGAATACTAGATATAAAGCATTTATATGGAGTTGGTTCTATAAAGATAGATCAATTTATAAATTTAGTTATTGATCTAGAAGAATGGGATGAAAATAAAGAATATGACAGATTAGGCTTAGATGATGCTAAAGCTGAAATCTTAGATATTAGAATTCCACTTGTAATTATCCCGGTTAGGCCAGGTAGAAATATTGCAACAGTTGTAGAAGTTGCTGCGAAAAATTACAGACAAAAATTATTAGGATACAATACATTAGATTTATATAATAGAAGATTCTTTAACGTAATAGAGGATTAATTATTAATTTGCGGACAATGTTTGTCCGTTTTTTTATCTAATAGGAAAGTTCTCTTTCCTATTAGATAAATGAAGAATCGGAACGATTCTTCCATAGAGTGAACGTAGTTCACTTTTTTATTATTATGCAAAATGAATTTTTAAAAAATAAAGTTGCATTTACATCAAAAATATGCTTTTATTCACAAAGAATTTTTGGATTAAAAAAATAACTATATCTTTAAATTTCTTTATTTTATTCACTAAAATCCAGTTATAATTATTATAATGCAAAAATGACTTAATTGGTAGAAAAGTATCAAAAAATACTATTTCATTATTGCAATTTTGTTGATTTTAGGTTATACTTGTGATTGATATTGAATACAAAACCTTAGGAGGTAAATTATAAATGGCAAAAGTTATGAAGACAATGGATGGTAACACTGCTGCAGCATATGTATCATATGCATTTACAGAAGTAGCAGCGATATTTCCTATAACACCATCCTCGCCAATGGCTGAGCTTTCAGATGAATGGTCAGCAAATGGTAAAACAAATATATTTGGACAAACAGTGAGAGTTACTGAGTTACAATCAGAGGCTGGAGCATCAGGAGCAGTTCACGGATCACTTGCAGCAGGTGCTTTGACAACAACATATACAGCATCACAAGGCTTACTTTTGATGATACCAAATATGTACAAAATAGCAGGTGAATTATTACCTGGAGTATTCCATGTAACTGCAAGAGCTGTAGCAGGGCATGCACTTTCAATATTTGGAGATCATTCAGATGTTATGGCTGCAAGACAAACAGGTTTTGCTCTTTTAGCTTCAAGTAGCGTGCAAGAAGTTATGGATTTAGGTGGAGTAGCTCATTTAACATCTATAAAAACTAGAGTACCATTTTTACACTTCTTTGATGGATTTAGAACATCTCATGAAATACAAAAAATTGAAACAATTGATTATGCTGATTTTGCAAAATTAGTTGACTATGATGCAGTAAAGGCATTTAGAGACAGAGCGTTAAATCCAGAGCGTCCAGTAACAAAAGGTACTGCTCAAAACCCTGATATATTCTTCCAAGCTAAAGAAGCTTCAAATAAATTTTATGAAGCAGTTCCAGATGCAGTAAATAGTTACATGCAAGAAATAACTAAACTAACAGGAAGAGAATATAAACCATTTAATTACTATGGAGCAGCTGATGCTGAACACGTAATAGTTGCAATGGGCTCAGTAACAGAAACAATTCAAGAAGTTATTGATTATTTAATTGCAAAAGGCGAAAAAGTAGGTTTATTAATAGTTCACTTATATAGACCATTCTCAGCTAAATATTTCTTTGATGTAATGCCATCAACAGTTAAAAAAATAGCTGTATTAGATAGAACAAAAGAGCCAGGAGCTATAGGAGAGCCATTATATCTAGACGTTAAATCATTATATTATGATTTAGATAAAAAACCAGTTATAGTTGGTGGAAGATATGGTTTAGGTTCAAAAGACACTACTCCTGCTCAAATATTTGCAGTTTACGAAAACTTAAATCAAGATAAACCTAAGAATCAATTTACAATTGGTATTAATGATGATGTTACTTTTACTTCATTGGAGGTTAAAGAAACAGTAAACGTATCAGCAGAAGGTACTGTAAGATGTAAGTTCTGGGGATTAGGATCAGACGGAACAGTTGGCGCTAATAAGAGTGCTATCAAAATTATAGGTGACCATACTAACATGTACGCACAAGGTTACTTCTCATATGATAGTAAAAAATCTGGTGGCATAACAGTATCACACTTAAGATTTGGTAAAAAACCAATTCACTCAACTTATTTAATAGATGAATCAGATTTTGCTTCATGTTCACAACAATCATATGTTGATAAATATGATGTTATAGCTGGATTAAGAAAAGGCGGTAATTTCTTACTAAACACTTCATGGTCAGTTGAAGAGTTAGATGCTAATTTACCAGCTAATATGAAGAAATATATAGCAGATAAGAATATTAATTTCTATACAATAAATGCAACTAAAGTTGCAGAAGAATTAGGCTTAGGTAATAGAACTAACATGATAATGCAAGCAGCATTCTTTAAGCTAGCAAATGTTATTCCTGTAGAAGACGCTGTTAAATACTTAGAAGATGCAATTGTTAAATCTTACGGTAAAAAAGGTGACAAGATAGTTAACATGAACAAAGCAGCTGTTCAAAGAGGTATTTCTGACTTAGTAAAAGTTGAAGTTCCGGCATCTTGGTCACAAGCATCATGTGAAGGTTCATGTTCAGCATGTTCATCATGTGGAGAAAAACCAGAGTTTATTACTAATGTTGTTGAACCAATGAACAAACAAGAAGGAGATAAACTTCCTGTAAGTACATTTGTTGGTAGAGAAGATGGAACATTCCCTCATGGTACTGCAGCATATGAAAAACGTGGTATAGCAGTTCATGTTCCAGCATGGAAAATTGAAAACTGTATACAATGTAACCAATGTTCATTTGTATGTCCTCATGCAAGTATTAGACCTGTTCTAGTAAATGAAGAAGAAAAAGCAAATGCTCCAGAAGGTTTTGAAACTAAAAAAGCAATGGGTAAAGGCTTTGAAGGCTTAGAATATAGAATACAAGTAAGTCCATATGACTGTACTGGTTGTGGTAACTGTGCTGATATTTGTCCTGCTAAAGATAAAGCATTAGTTATGGAACCAATTGAATCACAAATGAAAGAAGCTCCAAGATGGAATTATGCAGTAGATAAAGTATCTATTAAGGATAACTTAATGGATAAGCATACAGTTAAAGGTAGTCAATTCGCTAAACCTTACTTAGAGTTCTCAGGAGCTTGTGCTGGTTGTGGAGAAACAGCTTATGCTAAAACAGTAACACAATTATTTGGAGATAGAATGCTTATAGCTAACGCTACAGGATGTTCTTCTATTTGGGGTGGTTCAGCTCCTTCAACACCATACTGCAAGGATAAAAATGGTAGAGGTCCAGCATGGGCTAACTCATTATTCGAAGACAATGCTGAATATGGTTATGGTATGGCAGTAGCAACTAGACAAATTAGAGAGAGCATTAGAATAGCTATGGAAACTGTATTAGAAAATACTAACTCAGAAGATGTTAAAATAGCATTCAATGAGTGGATAGCTAATATGGAAGACGCAGAAGGATCAAAAGCTGCTTCAGCTAAAGTTCTAAGCGTATTAGATGGATATAAACCATGTGATGCTTGCGAAAAAGCTATAAAAGAAATACTTGATAAGAAAGATTACTTGGTTAAAAAATCAGTTTGGATATTTGGTGGAGACGGATGGGCATACGATATAGGATACGGTGGATTAGACCACGTACTAGCATCAGGCGAAGACGTTAATGTACTAGTAATGGATACAGAAGTTTACTCAAATACTGGTGGGCAGTCATCAAAAGCTACTCCAACTGCTTCAGTTGCTAAATTCGCAGCAGCAGGTAAGAGAATTAAGAAAAAAGACTTAGGTATGATTGCAGCAACATATGGATATGTATACGTAGCACAAGTTGCGATAGGAGCTGATAAGAATCAATTTATGAAAGCTTTAACAGAAGCAGAAAGCTATCATGGACCATCAATAATTATAGCTTACGCTCCATGTATCAACCATGGAATTAAAGCTGGTATGGGTAAAACAGTAGATAGAGAGAAAAAAGCTGTTGATGCTGGTTACTGGCATTTATACAGATTTAATCCATTACTAAAAGACCAAGGTAAAAACCCATTCACACTAGATTCTAAAGAACCAACTGCATCATTTAGAGAGTTCTTAGAGGGTGAAGTAAGATATACTTCATTAAAAGGAACTTTCCCAGAGGTAGCAGAAGATTTATTTACTAAAGCAGAAGAAAATGCAAAAGAAAGATTAGATTCTTACAAAAGAATGGCAGAAATGAAATACGAATAAAATTAATATAAAACAATAGAAGGATGGAGTCGCGAACCATCCTTTTATTGTGCTTAAACGTTATTCTAGA
>DDAM01000046.1 GCA_002332905.1 Firmicutes bacterium UBA2058
ATAATATAGCGGCCTGGTAGTTCAGTTGGTTAGAATGCCAGCCTGTCACGCTGGAGATCGTGGGTTCGAGCCCCATCCCGGTCGCCAACAAAATATACTTAGGTAATTAAATTATAAAAGCAACGTGCTGGTGTAGCTCAATCGGTAGAGCAACTGACTTGTAATCAGTAGGTTGAGGGTTCAAGTCCTTTCACCAGCTCCACATATAAATCATATTTAAGAAATTAGGGCATCTTGGGAGGGTTCCCGAGTGGCTAAAGGGGACGGACTGTAAATCCGTTGGCAACGCCTTCACTGGTTCGAATCCAGTCCCTCCCACCAATTTGCGGAAGTGGCTCAGTGGTAGAGCATCGCCTTGCCAAGGCGAGGGTCGCGAGTTCGAATCTCGTCTTCCGCTCCACAAACATTTTGCGGGTGTAGCTCAGTGGTAGAGCCCCAGCCTTCCAAGCTGGTTGCGAGGGTCCGATTCCCTTCACCCGCTCCACAAAAATTGCGCGCCTGTAGCTCAGCAGGATAGAGCAACGGCCTTCTAAGCCGTGTGCCAGGGGTTCGACTCCCTTCAGGCGCACCATAGTATATTCTATACTTTAGTATATTTTATACTTTTAAAATTAAATATTGGGGTATCGCCAAGCGGTAAGGCACTAGACTTTGACTCTAGCATTCGTAGGTTCAAATCCTGCTACCCCAGCCATTTTTTTTATGAATATAATATATGTTGATCCATTAGCTCAGCCGGCAGAGCACCTGACTTTTAATCAGGGTGTCCCGCGTTCGAATCGCGGATGGATCACCAAATTTTGGAGAGGTACCGAAGCGGTCATAACGGGGCGGTCTTGAAAACCGTTAGGGTGAAAGCCCACGTGGGTTCGAATCCCACCCTCTCCGCCAGAAATACCAAATATGGAGAAGTACTCAAGCGGCTGAAGAGGCTCCCCTGCTAAGGGAGTAGATCTGATAAGGATGCGAGGGTTCAAATCCCTCCTTCTCCGCCATATTTGGGCCTTTAGCTCAGTTGGTTAGAGCGCCCGGCTCATAACCGGTAGGTCCGGGGTTCGAGTCCCTGAAGGCCCACCATTTATTTACACCATAGGGGTGTAGTTCAGTTGGTAGAACAATGGTCTCCAAAACCATGTGTCGTGGGTTCGAGTCCTGCCACCCCTGCCATATTAATGCAGGACAAACTAATAAATTTTTATCGGGGCGTAGCGCAGTTTGGTAGCGCATCTGGTTTGGGACCAGAGGGCCGCGGGTTCAAATCCTGCCGCCCCGACCATTTTTTATTATTAATATGGGCTTGTAGCTCAGGCGGTTAGAGCGCACGCCTGATAAGCGTGAGGTCGATGGTTCGAGTCCATCCAGGCCCACCAAATTAATACCAGAATTATTTAATTCTGGGCCTTTAGCTCAGTTGGTTAGAGCGCCCGGCTCATAACCGGTAGGTCCGGGGTTCGAGTCCCTGAAGGCCCACCATATATGCCCAGATAGCTCAGTAGGTAGAGCAGAGGACTGAAAATCCTCGTGTCGGTGGTTCGATTCCGCCTTTGGGCACCAAAACAAAATTCGTTCTTAATGGATAAAAGTTCATTATGAACGAATTTTTTTATGGCTCTTTGTCAATAGTTGTGGTAAGGATTATTAGAATCCTTGCTCCATCAAGATAAAGAGCTATTTTTATTTTCAAATAATAAACTAGATGTTTTTGGGTACACAAAATAAAGCTACATGTTAGCTGTACTTTAAAATATTTAGTTAAAACAATGTAAAATACGATTTCTAAATCTACTAAAGTTACGTAATCCATAAGATATACGCTTCAATACCTTAATTTTGTTGTTAAAACCTTCAGTAGGACCATTGGTATATCCATATTTAAAAGCATTAAGTATTTCATAATGCCAGTTAATATATGTCTTGGCACACTGTTCAAATTCCTTGATTCCACATGAGCTTGCATCTTTAATCCAACTGTTAAATTCCTTTATCTGTTTATCATAATCATTACTTTGACAAATCTCATAAAACCATTCTTTAAGGTGATATGCAAGTCTTAAATCATCATTGTACAATAGCATAATTTCAAGAGCTTTTTTGTTATCATCAGATAACTTGTAATGTCTTGTGAGTATTAACTTTCTGCTTCTTTTGTAGTATCTTCTTAAATCGGCAGACATTTGCTTTTGAAGCCTTTTACGAACATTTTCAATTGCCCAAGTAACCTGTCTGATAAAATGATATTTATCAATAACTATTGTAGCATTAGGAAGTAAAGCTTTCGCAAGTTCAGTATATGGCTGCCACATGTCACACACAAAGAATTTTACATTTTTACGTTCTTGTCTTGTATACTTGGTAAAATAGCTAATTAAGTGAGATTGGCATCTGTCAGGTAAAATATCAATTACTTTTTTCTTTTCACCATCAACAAGTATACATTGATATTTACCGGCATTAGTATTACCTTTGAATTCATCAATAGACAAAACTGTAGGAAGTTTAGGCATACCATAATTAACATAGTTAAATAGCCTCATAACAGTTGATGTAGATACATTAGTAGTTGATGATATTTCTTTCATAGACTTAGTTTTTTTAAGTTCAGTGATTATGTAAAAAGCTAATCGATTAGTTAATCTGTGATATTTAGGTAAAAACTCATAATGTTCATAAAACTTCTTGCCACAAGAACATACATATCTTCGTTTACGAAGTATAATATTTACGTTTTTAAATTGTATTGGTAAATCTTTAATAGCCTGATTGCAATTTTTAATTTTTTTTACTTTTACCCCTTTTAAATTTAATAAATTATTGGTACAATTAGAAAGCACTTATATCAAAACTCCTTTCGTGTTTGGTCTCGACAACTAACATTATAGTAGTTTTGAATCATAAGTGCATTTCTTTTTTGTAATAAAAAATGCTGAGGTCATGAATTACTTTTCATGCACCCCAACATTTATTATAGAACCTAAAATAATAAGCTGTAATATACTAAGATTATATACAGCTTATTATTTTTTCAATTATTAAATATAGATTTTCATATAGAATAGAATCATTTATGACTAAAGGAATAATATTATGTTGTAGATTATTTATTGTATTAAAGCTATGTAGGCATAATTCGTCGTTTGGTATATAGATTATATAATTACCTCTATTATCACTATAATAGGATGTAAATAAGTCAATTTTAGTGGTTGTATTGTACTTTTTATATACAAGCTTGTATGTAGATTTATTGCACACATAATCTAAGTTATAATCTGTTATATTAGTTGATTTTATTTTAATTACTTTGTTATTTATGGTGATATTTTTATTATTTATTTTAAGTAATCCTAGGTAATTTGAAGTTATTAAACGGTCATATCTCGTTAGTATATTATCAAATATTATAGGTAAATATAAAACATCTTCATAGTTATGAGTTAATATTAAATCCACATGCTCTTTCTTTTTATGTATTTTATATGATTCGTATAGTTTAATTATATCCTTACCAGATAACTCATCATTTCTAATAATTCCAAAAAAACTTTCAACTGTCTTTAACCTAATGTTATCTATATTAATTTTTTCCTTTATGGATTTCATGTCTTTGTATAAATCTATACTTATTAGAGTATTTAAATCAAACTCTATACTATATTTATTTATTTTTGAATTAAGAAATGTTAAATCAAAAGATTTTCCGTTATATGTAATAATGAATTTTTTTAATTTTATTAAATCAACAAAAAACTCAATTAATTCTTTTTCTTCTTCATCAGAGGAAGAAAATAATTGATATATAGTATTGTTTTTTTCTTCCTTTAATAAAATTGTTAGAGATATAATGCTATTTATTGCAGAAGAAAGTCCTGTAGTTTCAATGTCAATGTATGCACTATCTTCTAAAATATTATTAATAAAATTGTGATTTAAATTATATTCACTTATAATATTTTTATTTATTATCATATTTATATTCATGCCTCCTTTGCACATAATACCCATTGATTTGTTTTTGTATTGCATATATTGCTTTTATTGTAAAATTTTAGTAAAATAAGTTCTATAGGGGGATGTATTATGTACTATTTTGTAGCTTTTTTTATTGCATATGCTTTGGGAATTATTTTTTGTGTTTATTTTAATTTTTTATATTTTTTAGCAACTGCAACTGTTTTTGCGATTGTAAATTCAATTATAAGTAAAAAACTTATGCCGAACATAATAATTTTTCTTTTCATATTTCTATCTTTTGTGACAATTAATTATAATTCAAAATCAGTTTTAATACAATATCTTAATAGTGAAGTAGAAATTATTGCCAATGTTTTAAGTATCAGAAGCAACAATGAAGAATCAAAATTTATTGGTTACAATGTTTATGTAACTAGTATAAATGGGGTAAATGTAGAGGAAAGAACAATCCTTTATGTGGATAGAGAAAAAGCGGTGGAGTTAAATTCTATTATAGAGGTTAATGCCAATGTTTCAGAAATATTAAGTAATAAGAATAAAATGCTATTTAATTATAAAAATTCACTGCGCAGTGATAGAATTTTTGTAACTTTGTTTTGCAAAAGTGATATTAATGTTATAGAAAATGATTATTCTTGGTTAAATAAATTTTCTATTACTAGCAAAGAAAAAATAGAAAATTTGTTCAATAGATTTATGAGTGAAGAAAATGCAAATACTGTACTTTCTGTTGTTCTTGGAGATACCAAATACCTAGATAAGGATTTTTATAAGAATATTCAGAAAACTGGTCTTGCTCATGTTTTTGCTGTGTCTGGTCTTCATATAGTCGTGATTTATGCTGCATTTCTTAAAATCTTAACATTTGTAGGTATAAGCAGAAGAATAAGCTGGTTTATATCATGGTGCATGTTATGGATATATGGATTTATTATAGGCTTCCCAATTACAGTTTTAAGAAGCTTGCTGATGTTTAATTTCTTGTTTGGCTCTGATATTTTATATAGAAAGTATAACTCGATAAATTCTTTGATTGTATCAGCTCTTATATTACTGATAGCTAATCCATATTATTTGTTTGACGTGGGTTTCCAACTATCATATATGGCTGCCTTATGTCTAGTAGTTTATAATCAAATAATAAAAGTTAAATTTAATATTAAGAATGAAGTATTAAATAACTTAATGCTTTATGTATTTGTGCAAGTTTTTACATTGTCTATTATGTCGTATTATTTCAATTATGTTTCAATTATTGGAATTATATTTAATATTTTAGTAGTGCCATTGTTTAGCGGTATCATAGTTTTTGCATTTGCTGTTATACCTATTAGCTTTATAAGCATATATACAATTGTTATACCATTAAAGCTGCTTGATTTTTTATTAAATACAGTAAATTTCGCAATAAACATAGGTTCAAGTTTAAATATTGCTGGCTTTGAGATAGGTTCAATGAATGTGATTCAGGGAATATATTATTATATATTTGTTGCAGTGATTATATATTTACTAAAATTTGATAAACTTCAGTATAAAAGGTTGTTTTTCACAACAATCAGCATTTTTTATACTATTGATTTGATTATAGTTCCAATGACTTTTAGAGGACTAAATTTACATATAGTTGATGTAGGACAAGGCTTGTTTATAAATTTAAATTATGATAAGTATAATTTTATATTTGATGCAGGAAGCAATAGTGACAATATAGGAAAATATGTGGTAGCACCATATTTAATAAAGCATGGAAAAAAAGATGTAGACAGTATTTTTATCAGTCATTTTCACGCAGATCATTATAGTGGTGTCAACGATATAATAAGTAATTGTAAAGTTAATAATATATTTTCAAGTACTGATAAGGGTAAGGAACTGATTAATAAGGATTTTATTAGTTTAAATTATAATCTTAGCTTTAATTTAAAGAACAATTTCAAGATAAAAATACTTTGGCCTGATAAGGATTATTTGTCTTCAAATGAAAACAACATGTCCAATGTATATTTAATTGAGTATGATAATATAAAAATACTTATAACAGGTGATATCGAAAAGGAAGTAGAGGAAATTATTTTAGATAGATTAGTTGATGTTGATATTGTAATTGTTCCACATCATGGCAGCAAAACATCTTCAACTGAAGATTTCATAAATAAAATAAAACCTGAAATAGCAATCTTTAGTTACGGGAGAAATAACTACGGTATACCATCTCTAGATGTAATTAACAGATATATAAAGGCAGGTTCAAAAATTTTATCTACATTTGAAGATGGTGAAATTAATGTTATGGTAAACAGAGATAAAATATATTATAATACTTATACAGGGAATCATTCCGAAAGTACGGATGAAATATATAAGTATAATATGTTACTAAGCATAGTTTCATTTATTCTTATAATATTAATCGTTTATATTAATAGAGAAAATATTGAAGATAAAAAATATCCAAAGAATTTTATTGATTCAAATTAATTATTCTAGAGGTGAGGCATGTACAAAGACTATATAAATGATAAAATATATAGATTATATAGGATGCTAATAGTTTTCTTAGTATTTTAAAATAAAAATTAGAGGAATTTAAAGTATGAATTATAAGGAATTAAAAAACAATATAAAAAAAGATAACTTGTATAATTTTATAATATTATATGGTGATGAAGTATTTTTAATTGATGATGCTATAAGAAATATCACTAATAAATACTTGTCGCAGGACTTTAAGGAAATGAATTATACTAAATTTGAAAAAATAGAGGACAGCTTCAATGAATTTTATGAGACTGTTACGACTTTTCCTTTTATGTCAGATAAAAAAGTTATAGTTGTAAATGAATGTGATTTTATGACTTCAACTGGTAGTCTTAATAAAGCCTACGAGGATAAATTAATTAGTCTATTAAATAGCGAGAACAGCAATTCTATAGTTATATTTTCATTAAAGAATAAAAAGCCAGATACACGAAAAAAGATGGTGAAAATTTTTAAGGATAATAATTCAATATATGAAATTAAAAAGCTTGAAGAAGGCGAACTTATAAATTGGATAGTAGAAGGATTTAAAGCTAAAGGCTTAAAAATTAACCCTTCAAATGCGAATTATATAGCATTAAACTGCGGCTATTTAGATTATGAAAGTGTTGTTAACTTATATGATATAAATAATGAAATTGATAAGATATATTCATATGCAATGGATAATGGTGAAGTTACTAGAGGAGATATTGATTTATTGCTTACTAAATCCCTTGATAGCAACATTTTTAAGCTTGTTGATTATATTTGTGAAGGAAAAAAAGATAAGGCTAGTTTAATGCTTGAAGATATGCTTCAAAATGGTGCAGCGGAACAGTTTATAATCCATATGATAGCAAGGCAATATAGAATGATATATGAGTATCAAATTCTAGCAAAAAGAGGCTATTCAATGAATGAAATTATGGATGCTATGAAAATTAAAAAATTTATTGCATCAAAGCTAAATAATATTGTTAAAAACATCACTATTGAAAAGACAGAGTATATTATTGAGCAATTACTTGAAATAGATAGAAAAATAAAAACTGGTCTTATTGATAAAAATGTAGGTCTTGATATAATTTGCAATTCGTTTTAGGAGGTTGAAATACATAAAATTTCAACCTCTATAGAGTGAATGTAGTTCACTTTTTTTATTTACAATAAAATAAATTAAATATTTTTAAAAAAAGCTTGCAAAAAACTTATAATATAATTTATAAATAATTTAACATAATAAGTGTGGTAATCATATGAACGAAACTATATATTATTGGTGAATCAAGAACCAACATGGATAATGCAATAACAATAATTTATAATTCATTTTATATGGGTATTGAAGTAGATGTCAAAAATGACAGGATACTAGACATTGGATGTACACATACCATAAACTTAACAGAAAACAAATTTTATATGTAGTTGCTTTGTTTATATGATATAATATCGAAGATATTTAAAATGGCTAAATGGCTCAAACGAAGTTTGAGACTATGCGTAGTTGAGACTATGATATGTTCTAAAATATGTCGGAGTAAATGAAACCCAACAATTATAAGAGTTCTTATTATTGTTGGTTTTTTTGTTTTTTTATATAATTTGAAAGGAGTAAAATTATGCTGGATGAAAAAATATTAAGTATGAAAGAGGAAATTATCAAAGGTGTGCAGGAATGTGTAAAAATAAAAAGTGTAGAAGAACCTGCAAAGGACAACATGCCATTTGGTGAGGGTGTTAATAAAGCGTTAGAGTACTATCTTGATTTATCTGCTTCATTAGGATTTAAATCAGTTAATGTAGACAATATGATAGGCTATGCTGAATATGGAACTGGTAAAGAAATGGTTGCTGTATTAGGGCATCTTGATGTAGTTCCAGAGGGTGAAGGTTGGACTTATTTATTTATTGTAGCTTTTATTGCTCTTGTAGCATATGGTATTATTACTAAACAGGGAACTAGCTATGCAGTCATAGTTATGTTAATTCTTTCTGCAATTATAGCAATATTTAAAAGAATGGAAATAGATTCAGCTATTGATACTTTTGTAGAAGGAGTATCAAAAATGACTAATATGTTCTTAGTATTTATTTTCTTCGAAGTTATGTTTAGTATGATTTCTCTAGGTGGTGGTTTTGAAGCATTAGGCGAACTACTTACTGGATTAATTTCTGGTGGTGGCAAAGCAATAGTAGTTAATATAGCTTCAATTGTTGGAGGATTTGGTATAGAGGCTGCGGCTGTAGCTGAAATAAACATTGTCAATGAAATGTTTAAAGAGTTAGTTGCAAACGTTAATCTTCCTATGCAAATTTGGGCAACTGCAATATTAGCAGCAACAAGGATTACAGGTTCTTTATATCCTACAGCAAACCTAGCAGGTCAATTAGGTATATCTAGATGTAATAATATGAAAGAAGTTTTAAAAGCCAGCTGGATAGGCGCAGCAGCATTATGGATTTGGGTAATCATATGGGCTTTCGTTGGGCCAATATTCTTTTAACCTAATACATAGTAAAAAAGCTTGTACTCTAGATTATTAAGAGTATAGGCTTTTTTATTATATTGAAAAAAACCTAAATTAGGATATAATAAAAGTAATTATATGCAGATGAATTACACCAATATACCTTGCAGCATTTGACTTTTATTGCAAGGACTTTGTTAACAAATTTATGATATACTTTTTTCGAGGTGAGAGAACATGGAATGGTTGGATAAAATGAATGATGCAATCAGGTATATTGAGAACCATATTGAAGAAAAAATTGATTTTACGACGGTGGCGCATATAGCTTGCTGCTCTTTGTCACGGTTTCAGAGGATGTTTACTTTTGTAACTGATATTACAATAGCTGAATATGTGAGATGCAGAAGGATGTCATTATCTGCCTGTGAGCTGTTAAACAGCGATATTAAAATTATTGAACTTGCTATAAAGTATGGATATGAGTCTCCCGAAGCATTTACAAGAGCATTCCAAGCATTTCACGGGGTTAGCCCAACGAGTGTCCGAAAGCTTGGAATACATAACAACTTTCCGCCAATCTCCTTTGAAATAACAATTAATGGAGGTAATTTTAACATGGGAACAAAACCATTAGTACGTATTGAAGAACATAGTATGGAGCGAGTTGTTTCTTTCTATGTAGACTGCCGCGCACCTGAAGAAGTAGCATGGAATCTGATGCGCAGCTGGGTAACCCAAAATATAACAGACTACAAGGCACGCAGATATATCGGATGTGCTCCAAAGGGACATCATCCCGACGGCGATGAACATCATTCCAATGAAGATATAGGATCACACGAATATATGGCACAAATGTTTATTTTTGAAGATGAAGGAAAAAACGACACTTTTTTTGATGCTGACATATGTGAAGCTCCCGTAGGATTGTTTCTTGTAGGAGATGTCGTAATGAATGAATTCAATGATGATGGAACTATTGACATTGGGACATCTATGCAAAAAGCATATGGAGTTATGGCTGAATGTCTGAAAGACATGGGTGATTATGAATTTGAGTTAAAGGAACGACCTTATTTTGAAGAGCATATTTTCTCAAATGAATGGTTTAATGGCAAAGGCGATTTGGCTGGATTCAAATTGTGGCTGCCAATCAGGAAAATATAGGTGATAATATAAAATAATACAATAAAAAGCTTACAATCTAAATTATAGAGTATAAGCTTTTTTATTGTATTGAAAATTAAGTTTAACTGTTATATAATAGAAATGACCATACGTAGGTTATTATGAGGTGGTAATTTGGAGGGTGAAAATATGGATAAAGTATTGCGTAGAAGTAAAACAAATAGAAAATTAGCTGGTGTATGTGGAGGATTAGGAGAATATTTTGGTATTGATCCAACCTTAGTAAGACTTGCATGGGTGCTTTTAATATTTTGTGCTGGCGGCGGAATATTAGCATATATTATTGCATTAATAGTAATGCCTGAAGAGTAACAAAAATAACTTGTGCTTGACAGTGATTAATTAGTAGAATATAATTACAACCAATTATAGTTCCTGTAATATAGTTTCTATAATTGGTAACAATACAATTGATAACAATATAAGTTTTTTTATAATTGTTTGTAAATATTAAAGGCTATGAAAAGAAGAGTAGTCAATTAATAAGCTTACAGAGAGTCCTAATGGTGAGAATGGATAGTGGAAAAATTGATGAAACAAGTCTTGGAGCTGCATACGGATTTTGTGATTTAATCATAAATGATGCTATGACGTTTGTTCACGTTACAGAACCTAGAGTTATTAGACTTGATAAGATTAATATGGTGACATATTAATGAAATAGGGTGGTACCGCGGTTAATACGCCCCTACAAATTTTGTAGGAGGTGTTTTTTTTATGCTTTTTAAGTTGAATTTTTTTGTATAAATAGATAAATTTATTTGAAAGGAAAATAGAATGATGAAAAGTAATAAAAATAATTTTAATGAAAATAGACCTATTTTTCCCAAAAGAGCTGTAATAACCGCTGGTATGCCTTATGGTAATAAGGAACTTCATTTTGGTCATGTTGGAGGAATGTTTGTTCATGCAGATACATTTGCTAGATTTTTGCGTGATAGAATAGGTAAAGAAAATGTTATATTTGTATCTGGAACTGACTGCTATGGCTCACCTATTATGGAAAATTATAATAAATTAGTTAGTGAAAATGAATTTAAGGGAACAATAGAAGAGTACGTTTTAAAAAATCATATTTTACAAAAAGAAGTATTAGAAAATTATGAAATAAACTTAAACCTATATGCCACCTCTGCGCTTGGTAAATCAGGTAGTATACACAATGAAGTGTCAAAGAAGGTTTTTGAAACGTTATATGATAACGGGTATTTAAGAAAAATTTCAACTCCTCAATTCTTTGACCCTGAATATAATGTGTTATTAAATGGAAGGCAAGTAGTTGGAAAATGTCCTATACAAGGCTGTCAATCAGAGCATGCTTATGCTGATGAATGTTCCTTAGGTCATCAATATATGCCAAGTGAATTGATAGATCCAAAAAGCATATTATCTGGAAAAAAGCCAGTAGTAAAAAATGTTTTAAATTGGTATTTTGATTTAGAAAGCTGTAGTCAATTGATTAAGGATAGGGTTGAATTTTTAAAAGAAAACTCTAATGTAAGAAAATATATTCTAAATATAATTGAGGAATTCTTAAAACCACCAGCTATATATGTACAAAAAAAGTTAATGGAAAACAGAATAAATATTGAAAAGGAATTTCCGCTTCATAAGATAATTGAAGACGATAAAAAAACATCTATAACTTATATTTTTAATAGCTTAAAAGATAGGGACAGTGCAAGAGAGGTATTAGAATGCAATGGAATACACTATCGCACTGGAAAAACCTTAGTGCCATTTAGAATATCAGGAAATATAAAGTGGGGTGTTCCAATACCTGATACTGAAGATATTAAGGATTTAACATTTTGGGTTTGGCCAGAATCCTTGTGGGCACCGATATCATTCACCAAAGCGTATCTAAGTGACTTAGGCTGTAATGAAGATGAATGGAAAACATGGTGGTGTGAGAAAGACTCAGAAGTATATCAGTTTATAGGAGAGGATAATATTTATTTTTATGGAGTAGCTGAAACTGCATTATTTACAGCACTAGGTGTAAAATTCTCAGAAAAACCAGATATGAAAAATATTCATTTACCTCATTTAATATCTAATTATCATATATTATTTATGGATAAAAAGGCAAGCAGCAGCTCTGATATTAAACCGCCAACTGCAAAAGAACTTTTAAACCACTATACAGCTGAGCAATTAAGAATGCACTTTCTAAGCTTAGGACTTGCTACTAAAAGTGTAAGCTTTAAACCACAAGTATATATGAATGAAGAAGAAAAAAATGGGGTTGATACAGTTTTAAAGGAAGGTAATTTACTAACTAATGTATTTAATAGATTGATTCGTTCATGCTTTTATACATTGCAAGCTTATTATGATTCAAAAATACCTAATCTTAAAATTAGTGAAAGTATTTATGAAGAGTCTAAAAAAGCTATACTTTTATATGAAAAGCATATGTATAACCATGAATTTCATAGTGTAATGTATGTACTTGATGATTATATTCGTAACATGAATAAGTATTATGTTAATAATATAAAAATAGCTGATAAAAATGATGATTTGGTTATGAGAAAACAAATTATAGTAGATTGTTTTTATGCAATTAAAACTACCGCTATACTACTTCACCCAATTGCACCAACTGGATGTGAGATGATAAGAGAATATCTAAATTTAGATGAAAGAATATGGAACTGGGATAATATTTTTAAAACAATTCATGAATTAACAGATGAAGTAGAATATTTTAGTGTTAAATTTTTAGAACCTAAATTTGATTTTTTTAAAAAGCATAAGTGTCAGTTATAGCATATTTAGGGATGGTGATATTATTTAAGAGCTATTCTAACACCGTAAATTGGTTATATGCAGTATTGTAGGAATGGCAATAAGTATTCTTATCATGGGATATTTTGGTGCTAAATGATTGGCTAAATGGCAACAGGTGTAAAATAAAAAATATCCCATAAAAATTATATAATATATAGGGACGTAACTTAATAAGGTGACGTCCCTAAAAAATATGGAGAATTCAATAGTATGAAGAGTACATACTAAATTACCAAATGAAAGGTATTAATCTATATTTTACTTTAGAAACGTATACTTTATATCCAGAAAGATAATTTATCAACATTTTATCTTCTAAATAAGTCCTTAACATTATAACAATTGCTATTATAACAGAACACAATATAACTCCAAATGTTGGAAAAATGAGGCTTATAGCTATACACCAAATGATTAATCCTAAATATGTAGGATGACGAATAATTTTATATGGACCAGCTTGACATACTGTTTGTCCCCGTTCCTTTTGAATTCTTGCAGTAGACTCAAGATAAGTGTTTACAATTAAAGACCATAGTGATATTACAGATGCTATGATATTTAGTGATATACCTATCCAAAATGATAGACCAATTGCTCCAGTTATTTTTTTAGACTCAATTCCAGCGATTAAATATATTACAAAATAAGCAAGTAGCCAAAATAATCCTAGTAGAATTTTATCCCATATTGGCGAGTCCGTATTCTTCTTATTTCGTTCTTTTAATGTTTCCGGATTTACAAAAAACATTGTAATTAAACAAATAAATGCTACACCTATATAGCATATAAAATACGCAGAGGCTCTAAAATTCATTATCCAACCTGCCCCTATAAGATAGAATAGAACACCTAAACCTCTTTGAATTAAAACATTTATTATGTATTTTACCGTTTCTTTTAGCATGATTATTCCTACCTTTCTTTAATACCTAATATTGTAATGACTAATTTCATAATTGCAGCTTTTTTTTGTTCCATTTCAGTTGAGTCTATTTCTGAGAAAGGCTTTTCGTGTAGTATTCCGTGTATACCGAATAAAAGAAAAGATGCTAATTCACTATCAGTTCCTTGAAAAATTGGATTAATAGTTCCCACTTTTTTTAATTCAATTATTTTTTTTGTTACATATGGTACAATACTTCGTATGGTAAGCTGGTTTAAAGCTATACGCATACTCCAATGAAATTTGTTAGTATTAAGCTGGTTATATTTATATATAGTTTTTTCAAAATGAGATAGGATAGTATTCAAGTTCTGATTAAAATCATTATCAGTGTCGTTTAGAATTTCGCTAACCTCTTTTGAATATTCAAAAAAAAACAGTTTAATAGCTTCATCAAATATTTCTTGCTTTGATTTAAAATAATGATAGAACATACCGACTTCGCCGTCAACTTTATCCAAAATCATACGGATTGAGGTATTTTCATAACCATTTTTTAAAAATAATTCTAATGCAGCCTTAACCAAATCATCCCTTTTTCCACCTTCTAATATTGCTTTTCTTGCCATTTAGCTTTACTCCTATTAACAGAATATTGTTCTTTTATTATATATTATCATTTTTCTATAAAATGTCAAGAATTAAAAGAATAATGTTCTGTTTTTGATGGTGATTAGTAGATAAAAAGTATATTGTGGCATTAATTGTGTTATGGTAAAATATACAAGAATAGAGAAACTATATTTAGCGAGGTCTTGAAATGCAAAGAGAAATGATAGTTAGAGTTGAGTAAATCATACACAACATATATTATGAATAAAGCAAAACTATATAAGCAAGTAGAGATGTAATGAAATAATAGAATATAAAGGAGACCAACTATGA
>DDAM01000062.1 GCA_002332905.1 Firmicutes bacterium UBA2058
TAACTCATGCGTTTGTCCTGCTGTTTTGTTCTTAATGACGGATCAAAGGTAGAAAATTATATCTAGTTTAACCGATGGACAAATCGATTTAAATTATAGATTTGTCATATTTATTTTGGTCTAAATATCAGTTAATTTTAAAAAAGTAAAAATTATTTACTTTTTTGTATTGCATTTTAATTATAAATATAATACAATTACCATAGAAAATAACTTGAGAAAGGTTGGTAATAAAAATGGGTATATTTAATAGAATAAGCAGTATGTTAAAGGGCTATGCAAACAATGCGTTAGATGCAATAGAAGATCCAAAGATTATAGTAGAGCAAGCAATAAGAGATCTAGAAAATGTAAAAAAAGAAACAACTGACGCAGTAGCTCAATGTATGGCTGAAGAAAAAAGACTTAACGCTTTATATGAAGAAGCAAACAAAAAGGTTACTTTATGGCACAATAGAGCTGCAAATGCTTTAAAAGCTATTAATGAAAATGACGCAAAAGAAGCTCTTGAACAAAGAAACAACTTTAAAGCACAAGCTGACAAATTAAAAGAATCCTTAGATGAGCAAAAACAACAGGTTATTTTATTAAGAGACAGTCTTGATGAAATAAATGATAGAATAGAAGAAGCAAAACGAAGAAAAGAAAATATTATAGCTCAAGATAAGGTAAATAAGGCTAATGAAAATGTAAATAAGGTGCTTACAAAAACAGCTAAAAACAATGTTTTTGAAGAGCTTGAAAGAATGGAAGAGAAAGTTAATTCTCAAAAATTTAAAATTGAATCACTTAGAGAATTAGAAAAAGGCTCTAACAAAGAAAATGATTTTTCAAAATATGATTCAGCTATTTCTACTAATGATGATTTAGAAGCTCTTAGAGCTGAGATATTTGGTGAAAGCGTAGAATCTGACTTAGACTCATTAAAAAAAGAAATTGAAGGGTAGTTGATTATAGTGTCAAACGTATATGTGGCAGATTATATTACGCCCATTGAAAGAGATAAAGCCTATGAATTAGTAAATATGTTACTTAGCGCTTTACCTATAAAGAAAGGTGAAAAAACTGGAGTAGTTGAAGGAACAGAGGTTAAACTAACATATAATAAATCTAAATTAAAAAAAGAAGCTAATCTATTTATAAAAATAGAAGATGATTTTTATACAGCTAAATTTATTCATTCTAAGCTTAATCATTATGATGAAAGCATATCTAATACTATGACTGCTTTTATTTTAAGCAATGAAGAGGAAGTAGAAAAATTTATAATGGAATAGGAGAAAAAACAATATGTGGATATTTTTATTAATTGTAGTCATTCTTATTGTAGCTGTTATATCAATTTATAATGGCCTTATAAGAAAAAGAAACTACATTAAGGAAGCTTGGTCATCTATTGATGTACAATTAAAGCTTAAATCTAACGTATTAACTAACTTAGTTGATACAATTAAAATGCAAACAAAATACGAAAGTGAAACTTTAGAGAAAATAGTTAGTTTACGTTCAATGCTGCTTTCTTCAAATAAAGGTGAAGCAATGAAAGCTAACGATACTGTTTCAAAAATGGTTCCATCGCTATTTGCAATGTCAGAAAGCTATCCAGAGCTTAAGTCTAATCAATCTTACTTAAAACTTATGGAAGATATAAAAAATGTTGAAGATAAGATTGCTTATGCTAGAACAAGATACAATAAAACAGTTACAGAGTATAATACAGCTATTCAATCCTTCCCAGCATCAATACTTGCAGGTATGTTTAACTTCAAAGCAGAAGAAACATATGAAATAAGTGATGTTGAAAGAGAATATTCAGACAATTTAAGAATTAGTCAGTTATAGGAATAAAGAGTGAAAGATAATTTATATAATGATGAATGGAGGCTCGAAGCCATGCACAAATCTTTTAAGACATTTTGCACACTTCGCACATGGCTATATATATGACAAGGGATGTTGTTATTACCTATGAGCAGGTAAGAAAAAATCAGATTAAAACTGTAGCTTTAATTGTACTTTATATTATAGTAATTTTTTTATTAGCATTTACTATAGGCTATTATTATGATAGCATAGCACTTGGTGGTTTGATTGGCTGCTTTATAGTTTTCATACTATTGCCTATTCAAATTTTCACAGGCAAAAATGTTATTGGTGCCAATACTAAATGGCATCAGGTTGATATGAATAACCCTGAGGAACGTGAAGTTTTACATCTTGTTGAGGGGCTTGCAATTGCAGCTGGTCTTAGAGAAACACCCAAGGTATACATAGTACCTACGGATACTCCAAATGCATTTGCTGGTGGTCTATCACTAAATAACTCTTATATAGGTGTTACAAGAGGGCTTATAAATTTACTTGATAAACCTGAAATGGAAGGTGTAATAGCTCATGAGATGTCTCATATAACAAATAGAGATATCTTGGTTTCCACAGTATCAATTTATCTTATGAGTGCAGCTATAATGCTTGGAACTATATTGTACAGAATGAACTATAGAAGCGGACATTATAGAAGCAAAAGCAACTCAAAAAATGACGGCTCAGCACTTGCACTTATAGCGTTAGCAGGACTTGTATTATCTATATTTATAAAGGTAGTTGCAAGACTTATAAACCTTGCTATATCAAGAAAAAGAGAGTATATGGCAGATGCAAATGCTGTAAGAATCTGCGGATACTCTGAGGGGTTAGCAGATGCTTTAACAAAGATTTCTAACATGACTCCAGAATACTCTAAGGATCAAGTGAAAAGTCTTGGTGGCGATGAAATGATGTGTCTATATATATTCAATCCATCACATTGGGTAATGCCACTATTTTCAACACACCCACCAATAGAAAAAAGAATTGAAATTTTGAGAAATATGTATTAAATAATTAAAATGCGGGCTTAAACCCGCATTTTTACTTTATTTATAAAACACAGGAAACTTCATGTCATAGTTTCCCCAGATAGTTTTTGGAAATTTTGTTAAGTATATTGTTATAAATAGTATTTCTCTAGTATTTAATCTTGTAATAAACGGTATTAAGCTTTTGTCAATTTTATAGTATATTGTACTAGTATCATATTCTTTTTTTATAGCTTCATATGTTTTTTTATCATCATCACAAAGCATACTTATAAATTTATCCTCATTAGCTTCATCTATCCTATTAAGGTATAAATCTATATAAAAGTTATCAAAACCATTATCATCATAAGCATTAAACATATATTCTATTAACTCACCTTCAGTTTTTCCTTCCAGCATATCATGCTTAAATCTAGAAAATCCTTCGTTGATATTATTAAAATGTATCTTTACATTTTGTATGAATACTTCCTCAGTTATTGGATAGAGTAGTCTTTTCATAAACTATAAGCACCACCTATTTTAAATTATCAGTTTGTTCTATGTACTCAATTATTTCTTTTAGTGAACTTATATCCCATTTGCTTTTCTTTTCACCATCTCTAACTATATGGAAGGACAAAAATCCTAAATCTCTAGCACCATCAGACTCTACATCATAGTCATCAACATAAATACTTTCACTAGCTTCCACACCTAAACTTTTTAACGCTATATTATATATAATAGGGTCTGGTTTCATGGCTCCTGCTAAGTCACTGCAAGTATAACTATCAAAATATTTACCTAATCCTAGCTTTTCTAAAGATAGCTGTAATGAAGGAGATGTATCACTTATAACTCCCATTTTGTAACCCTTTGACTTGAAGTACTCTAAAACCTCGATTGTTTCATCAAACAATATACTGCTGTTACACCAAAGTTCGTTATGTAAAATAAGAGCCCTCTCTTGAAGATTTTCAGTTACTCCATGCTCTTTTAAAATCTCCTCAAAATACTTCTTCTTAAACTCTATTTCTTCATCTAAACTTTTTAGTCCATTCTTAGGATAGCCTGCTCTGTCAAATAGCTCAATCATTTTGTCATAATCAACATCATAATCTCTACCCGACCAATTTTTTATTATTTCATTGCGCCATTTAATTTTTTTAGAATCAGGTTTAATCATAGTATTATCCCTATCGAAAAATATAGCCTTATATTTCATATAAACCTCCAAAAATGTAGTAGTCAAAACCTCAAGCTACGCTTGAGTCTATGTATATTTATTTTATCATATATTAAAAAATATGTTAATATAAAACATAAAAAAGCCCTTAAAATTGTTTAAGGACTTTTTAGTTTATATATTATTTTATTATTGCGAATGAAAACTCTGCGCTTATGCACAGCTTATTGTTTACATACCCTTTGCCTTTTGCAAAGACAAAAGGATATTTTTCCTTTATAATTTCACATTCTGTTATTAAAGTATCTCCTGGTTTTATAGGTGATTTAAATCTAACTTTATCTAATCCTGTAAAGTATGGTGTTGCACCATCTAGCTTTTCCTTTGGCATCAAAATACATACTGATTGCGCCAATATCTCACATAGAATAACTCCTGGAACAACAGGGTTGTTAGGAAAATGACCATTTAAAAACCATTCATCACCTACAATGCTTTTGATTCCAATAGCCTTACCATCTCCGTCTATAGTTACTTCATCTAAAAGAAGCATTGAGTCCCTATGTGGTAATATGTTTTTTATTTCTTCCTTATTCATATATACTCCAATCCATGATAAATCTATTATCTAGTTTTAGATTCTTGTAAACGCAAGGCAGGCATTATGTCCTCCAAAGCCTAATGAAATAGATAATGCCAAAGCAACATCCTTTTCTCTTGCATTGTTAGCAACATAATCTAAATCACATTCTGGGTCTTGTTCTACTAACCCAATGGTTGGTGGTATAACACCTTCTTTTATAGCTAATATTGAAGCTATAGCTTCAACTGCTCCTGCTGCACCAAGCATATGACCTGTCATTGATTTGGTAGAGCTAACAAGTACCTTATATGCCTTATCACCTAAAGCCTTTTTTATAGCCTTTGTTTCTGATACGTCATTTAATGGTGTACTAGTTCCATGTGCATTAATATAAATACTTTCTTCATCCTGCATATTAGCTTCTATAATTGCGCCTAATATTGCCTTTGATGCGCCAATTGCTTCCGGATTTGGTGCAGTTATATGATGTGCATCGCAAGTACAGCCATATCCTTTAATTTCGGCGTATATTTTAGCTCCTCTTCTTACAGCATGCTCATACTCTTCTAATATTAAAGCTCCAGCACCTTCTCCCATAACAAAACCACTACGTCTTTTATCAAATGGAATCGATGCTTCTTTTGGGTTATCAGATGTATTTAGAGCAAGCATGTTATCAAATCCAACTACTCCGGCTGGCAATATTGATGCCTCTGAGCCCCCTGTAATTATAGCATCCGCATAACCAAACTTAATTGCTCTAAATGCTTCTCCAATTGAATTTGTACCTGTTGCACAGGCTGTAACAACTGGCAAGCAAGGTCCTTGTGCATTAAATTTTATAGCTATATTACCTGCAGCCATATTTGATATCATCATTGGTATGAAATGTGGAGAAACCTTTCTATTGCCCTTAGTCAACAATTTTTCAACTTCACTTGAAAATGTTGCAATTCCTCCAATACCAGAGCCAAAATAAACGCCAAAGCGTTCAGGAGAAATATTATTTTCTATACCACTATCAGTTACTGCCTGACTTGCTGCTGCTATAGCATATTGAGAAAATAAATCGCTCTTTTTTATTTCACTTTTATCCATATATAGAGAAGCATCAAAGTCCTTTACTTCAGCAGCTAAGCTAACCTTAAATTCAGAAGCATCAAACTTAGTTATAGGCCCAATGCCACATTTACCTTTTATTAGACTATCCCATAATGTAGCAACGTCATTTCCTATAGGAGTAATCGCTCCTAATCCTGTTACAACAACTCTTTTCATAATTCTTACAACCTTTCACTTATCACAAAAATTGATGAAGAATCGTTTTTTGATTCTTCTATAGATTGAAATGTTTTTCACTCTATGAAGAGTGTTTTTTGCACTCTTTACATTGCTAATCCGCCATCAACTCTTATAACCTCACCTGTAATATAATCAGCACTACATAAAAACGCCACAAGCTCAGCTACATCACCTGGTTTTCCCATATGACCTAGAGGTATTTTACTTAATAGTTGATTAGTCTCATCTATATTATCTGTCATTTCTGTTTCAATAAATCCCGGTGCAACTGCATTGCAGCATATATTTCTGCTTGCAAGCTCTCTAGCTACTGATTTTGTCAGACCAATTAAGCCAGCCTTAGATGCTGAATAATTTACTTGTCCTGCGTTACCCATAAGTCCAGAAACAGAGCTTATATTTATAATTTTTCCACATTTTTTCTTTAAAAAAATGCTTGAACAATGCCTTATCATATTAAAAGCACCCTTCAAATTAGTATCTAATACAGCGTCGAAGTTTTCTTCTTTCATTGATAGCATCAGTCCATCTCTAGTTATACCCGCATTATTAATGAGGATATCTATTGCACCAAGCTTTTCTACTATGTTTAAAACTGTTTGTTTAGTTTCACTAAAACTAGATACATCACATTTAAAACTAAATGCTTTAACACCCAAATTTTTAGCTTGTTCGCAGGTCTCTTCTGCTTTTTCTTCATTACCTGCATATATAACTGCAATATCAGCTCCACACTGTGCAAGCTTTATAGCTATGGCTTTTCCTATTCCTCTTGAGCCGCCTGTTATTACAGCTACCTTACCTTTTAACATACTTTCCTCCACTATACCGCTTTGCGGTATCACAATAATCTATAGAGTGAAATGTATTTCACTCTGTGAAGAGTGTTTTTTCTTCACTCTTTTACCTTAGCTACAGTACTTCTAAGGCTTTCCATGTCTTCAACATTGTAAATTGCTACATCCTGAGATATTTTAGATATAAAACCGCTTAGTGTTTTTCCTACACCAACTTCAATAAATGTGTCTACACCATTATTTATCATATTTTCAACTGATTTTTGCCATAAAACAGGCTTCATCAACTGATTTGCCAATAACTCAGATACATTTTCAGTGTAAGGCACAGCTGTGCAATTAGAATATACTGGTATTTGAGGTATCTTAAACTCAACTTCTTTGAGATATTCTTTAAATCTTTTCTCTGCTGATGACATAAAAGGAGAATGAAAAGCTCCGCTTACATTTAAAGGCAATGCTTTACCGCCTGTTTCTTTTACATCAAGCTTAAATAATTCCATTTCATCCTTTGAGCCTGAAACTACAAGCTGTCCTGAGTAGTTATAATTTACAGGATAAACCTCTTTATATTTTTTACATAAGTATTCCACAGTTTCGTTATCCAGCTTTAATACAGCCATCATTACACTGTCACGCTCATCTCCGGCAGCTTGCATGTACTCACCACGCTTACATACTACTCGAAAACCATCCTCATAACTCATACAACCGCTAAAGCTAAGTGCCGCAAGCTCTCCAAGTGAAAATCCAGCTAATACGTCTGGTTTTATACCCTCATCAAATAGTGAAAGGGCTGCTACCAAATCCACACAGTATAAACATGGCTGAGTATTTTTTGTCTGTGCTAAATCTTCCTTTGAGCCATTAAAGCAAAGCTCCATCGTTCCCGGCTTAATAGTTTCCATTTGTTCAAATATTGTTTTTGCTATAGGACTATTATTATATAAATCAAAACCCATTCCGGTATGTTGTGCACCTTGACCGGAAAATACAAAAGCTATTTTACCCATTTATATGCTCCATTCAAAATTAATTCTGTTTCTTCAAATATTTCACTGATAATTTCATCTGCTGTTTGCTCTTTTTTCACCATCCCAGCAATTTGTCCAGCTAAAAAACATCCTCTTTTTTCATCACCGGCAACTGCTGCAAGTCTTAATGCACCTGCTCCCATAGCTTCAAGCTCATCATCTGAGATGCTAGAATACTCTTTTTTAAAATACTCTTTAGAAAAAGGAGTTTTTAAGCTTCTGACAGGATGACCTAATCTTTTACCTGTGATTATAGTTGAAATATCTGTAGCTTTAAGAATTTTATCTTTATACACCTGATGTACTGAACATTCTTTGGCTACTAAAAAACGTGTACCTAACTGAACACCCTGTGCTCCCAACATGAACGCAGCACATACTCCTCTACCATCTGCTATCCCGCCAGCAGCTATAACTGGTATACTGACAGCATCGCATACTTGAGGAACTAAACTCATAGTAGTCAAATCGCCAACATGACCTCCGCTTTCTCCACCTTCAGCTATTACAGCACAAGCTCCTGACCTTTCGACAAGCTTTGCCATTGCAACTGATGCAACAACAGGTATGACCATTATTCCAGCTTCAATCCATTTTTTCATATATTTTGATGGATTACCTGCTCCTGTAACAACAACAGGTATTTTTTCTTCAATGATGATATCTGATATTTCGTCTGCGTGAGGGCTCATAAGCATAACATTTACACCAAATGGCTTGTTAGTTATTTGTCTTGCTATTCTAATTTGTTCCTTTAAGTAATCAGTTCCTGCATTCATAGCAGCTATTATCCCAAGTCCTCCAGAGTTAGATACAGCTGCTGCTAATCTTCCGTCAGCAATCCAAGCCATTCCACCTTGAAATATAGGATACTTAATATCTAAAAGTTCACAAATTGATGTTTTTATCATGATATCTGTCCTATCCTAATTTTTTCTCTATGAATCTTAATAAATCCCCAACTGTTGTTAATTTAACGTCTAATTGAAGCTCAGTTCCCAATTCTTCTTCTAATTCCATAACCATTTCAACAGTATCAAGTGAATCTATTCCTAAACTTTCAAAAGTTGTTTCCTCTTTAATTTCCTCAACATCACATTCTACATGCTCTGCTATAATTTTTGCTAATTTTTCTAAATTCATTTTATTCCTCCAAGATATATATTATTTTTAAATTTCTTTTTATTCGACATAATTCGATATTTAGTTAGACTATCTAATTTTACCACCTTAAAATACATGCTGCACTAGAAAGGCCTCCACCAAATGCGCATAATGCTAGATTGTCATCCTTATTTAATTTTCCCCCCCTATTTAATTCATCAAGAGCTATTGGTATACTTGCCGCAGATGTGTTCCCGTATCTATCAATGTTTACGTAAAACCTATCTTCTGGTATATTCAGCCTTTTCTTGGCTGCATCAATTATACGAATGTTAGCTTGATGTGGTACAACCATAGCAATGTCTTCTTCAGATAAACCTGAATTAGCAATTATCTCTTTTAAATCCTTACACATTGAGTTTACAGCAAACTTATAGGTTTCTTGACCATTCATATATACAACAGGCTTATTTTCAGGTCCTTCATAAAATGGTGAATTTCCTGTTGGATTAGGTATTCTTATTACAGTGTCATCACCTATTGTATTTAGCTTTGAATAAATGTAGTTATCGCCAGTTCCAAGTAACATTGCACCAGCTCCATCTCCAAATATTACACACGTGCCACGATCTTCCCAATCTAAGATACGACTCATACGTTCTGCGCCAATTACTAGCACTTTCTTTACTTTTTTTAGAGCAAAGAATCCTGCTGCAGTTTCCAACATAAATATAAAGGCACTGCAAGCTGCGTTAATATCCATTGCAGGACATGTAGCTTTTAAAAGCTTTTGTACACTACAAGCAAGTGATGGTGCTATATCCTCATTGCTCACAGTTGCACAGATTATCATGTCAAGCTCTTCAGGTTTTGTATTGCTATTTTCTAAAGCCCTAAGTGCAGCTTCATACGCTAGATCAGCTGCGGTTTCAGTGGTACAAATATGACGTTTCTTTACACCTACTCTTTGAACAATCCAATCATCAGAAGTGTCCAAAAAGTTTGAAAGCTCATCATTTGTTACCACGCGGGGAGGAACGTAGCTCCCGGTACCTAATACTTTAAAACTCATTCTTATGCCCATGCCCTTTCTTGCACAAAAAACCATAAGAAACTTGTGTATGGGCTCGTTGCCCTATTTTTTTATTATTCTTCATTTCTTATACCTTTTTCTCCAATACTTTTTTTAAAATAATTATTTAGTTTGTGAATTGCTTCTATAAGGTATTTAATCTCATCTTCATTTAGCTCTTTGCTTACCTCGTTAACCATATTCTTATGATACTGTTTGTGAATATCATCTATCTCACGACCTTTGTCTGTCAAAATAACATAAACAACTCTACCATCCTCTTGACAATTAAATTTCCTTACATATCCCTTTTTTTCAAGCTTATTTACTGCAATTGTAGCAGATGGTCGTGTTATACAAAGCTCTGAGGCAATTTTGCTTATAGTAACTCCATCTTCCTTACCTTTTCCTACACACTCAATTAAATGCATTTCATTAATTGAAAGACTGGTGTCACTAATAGTTTTTAAGCTTTCTTCCTCAAGTCGTAGTATATTACGATATGCTTTAACTAAAATATCATTTAACGCTTCTGCAAAAATGTCCAAGATAATACCTCCATTTCTATAAGTTAGTTTATCTAACTTTGTTAGTTTATCTAACTTTGTTAGTTTATCTAACTTTGTTAGTATGCCCAACTATGTTAGTTTATCCAACTTAGTTAGTTTGTCTAACTATTTATGTATTTTAATATATATTTTTAATTATGTCAATATTTATTTTTTTGACTTGTTTCAAGAATGTGTATTTTCTAACGAATATTATAATTCATGGAGCGTGGATTGTTTTTATTATTTTAATATGTGCGAAATGACATGGATACAAACAAAAAAACAACTCAGTAATTACAATTTCAATTGATAGATATATATTTGACAGGAATAAGAGTAATTAAAATCTAAATTTTGTTCTATAATTAAAAAAAAATAATTAAATTGTTTTACAACAAACATTGTGGTATATTATTAGGAAATAGTTTTTGCTTGGAGGTTATTTTGAATAAAAGATATGAACTATATCAAGTTACACGTGATTTATCCAATACCGCAATGGGTATTACAAAGGCTGATATGGTAATAAGAAATGTGAAGCTTGTAAATGTTAATACAGCTGAAATAATAGAAAATATTGATATAGCAATAAAAAAGGGTAGGATTGCGCTAGTTGGTGACGCAAGTCACACTATAGGTAAAAAAACTACTATAATTGATGGTACTGGATACTATGCAACTCCTGGCTTTATTGATACGCATATACATGTTGAAAGCAGCATGTTAACTGTTAAAGAGTACGCAAAATGCGTATGTGTTCATGGTACAACAACTATTTACATGGATCCTCATGAAATAACTAATGTACTAGGATTTGATGGAATGAAGCTGATGATTGAGGATGGAGAAAATTTACCATTACGGGTTTATTCAACTGTTCCCTCATGTGTACCAGCATGTCCTGGATTTGAAGATACAGGCGCAGTCATAGGTCCTAAGGAAATAAAAAAGGCCATGAAATTTAAAGAAGTAAAAGGTCTCGGTGAAATGATGAACTATCCTGGTGTTCTCTCAGGTGATAAGAGCATACATAAGGAAATAGAAATAACACTAAAGGAAAACAAAATCGCTACAGGTCACTATCCAGCATTTGATAACAATGGATTAAATGCATATATAGCGACCGGAATTAACTCTTGTCATGAAACAGTAACTAAGGAATCAGCTCTTGAGAAAATGCGCCTAGGAATGTATGTTCAGATGAGAGAGGGCTCTGCTTGGCATGATGTAGCAGAAACAGTAAAAAGCTTAACAGAAAATAATATAGATACTAGATTTGCAGTACTTGTAAGTGATGATACACATCCAGATACTCTACTGACAGATGGTCACTTAGACCACATAATAAGAAGAGCTATACAAGAAGGTGTAAAACCAATCACAGCAATACAAATGGCAACCATAAATGCTGCATTTTGTTTTGAAATGCAAAGAGATTTAGGTAGTATATCTCCAGGTAAATGGGCTGATATTAACCTTCTTAGTGATTTAGAAACTGTATCTGTTGATAAAGTTATATTTAATGGTGAGTTAGTTTCTGAAAATAAAAAGCTTCTAGTAGATGTACCTACAAGGGAGTATCCAGATTTTTCAAAAAATTCAATGAAACTAAAAAAAGAGCTAATTCCATCTGACTTTGTTATTGAGGCTGACGGTGGAAGCAAAAATGTCAGAGTTATTGAAATTGTTGAAGCTAAAGCATACAATTATCAAAGAGTAATAGAAATGCCAGTTATAAATAATCAAATAAAGTCAGACACGGAAAATGATATAATAAAGGTTGCTGTTGTGGAAAGACATAATGCTACTGGATCAATCGGCAAGGGTTTTGTTAAAGGATTTGGATTTAAGTCTGGAGCTGTTGCTTCCACAGTTTCACATGATGCACATAATTTGACTATTATAGGAACAAATGATGAAGATATGGCTATAGCAGGAAATGCTCTATGCAAATGCGGCGGAGGTATGGTTGTTGTTGAAAATGGTGAAATAATAGCTATAAATCCTTTACCTATCGCTGGACTTATGAGCGATGAAAAAGCTGAAATTGTTGCTAAAAGAGTTCATAGTATTGAGCTTGGATGGAAAAAACTTGGATGTAATTTAATTTCTCCATTTATGACAAGTGCACTACTTGCATTAGCTGTAATTCCAGAACTTAGAATGACTAATCGTGGCTATATTGATTGCACTACTTTTAAAAGTGTAAGTATTTTTGCTAATTTTTCCAAATAAGTGTTGACAAATGTTAGATATAGGTCTAATATATAATTATAGACTTATAATTAATTTTATAGTTTATATACCTTTTAGTACATATTAGGTATTTAATAGTAAAAAAACTTAAACAATCCCTCAGAAAACGAGTCCCTATTGTAGGCGACTCGTTTTCACCTTTTTGTTAAATTTTTTATTATATTAGATGTAAAAAAAGAAAAGAGCTGTTGCTTATTTTTATTTACAACACCTCTAATCTAATATTTAAATTTTATACCTTCTCTTTTTTTAAGGCCTTAATCAATGAGACACATGCAAATATCATTATAAAAATAAATGGAAATGCAGCTATAATTGAAATAGTTTGAAGAGGTTTTAATCCGCCTGCTATTAATAATCCAATTGCTAGTAATGATTGTACAACACCCCAAACTACTTTTTTACTATTTGGTGGATTTAGGCTACCCTCTGTAGAAAGCATTGATAAAACAAAAGTACCTGAATTAGCTGATGTTACAAAGAATGTACATACTAATATCATTGATATTATCGAAAGTATTTTGCCTAAAGGGTAATTTTCCATAACAATAAATAAAGCTGTTTCAGGTGAAGATACTATTTTACTCATAACTTCTGTTGATAGCGTACCTTCTATACCAAGATTTATACCAAGACTTCCAAATATTGCAAACCATATCATAGAACCTATTGCAGGAGCTAAAACCACACCGAATATAAATTCTTTTATTGTTCTACCTTTTGAAATTCTAGCTATAAATGCACCTACAAATGGTGCCCATGCTATCCACCAAGCCCAATAAAATATTCTCCAAGCATTTACCCAGCCATTATCTCCGTACGTATTAGTATACAAGCTATCACTTACAAAATTTCCTATATACTGTCCTAATCCATTTACAAAGCTATCTATCATATTTAATCTTGGTCCTATAATAACAGCAACTACCATAAGTCCAAATGCTAAGTATAAATTAATGTCTGAAACTACTTTTATTCCTTTTTCAATTCCAGCAACAGCGGACCATATATAAACTACACTAAAAATAACAATAATAATTATTTGAATCAATAAAGTTTCTGGTATTCCAAACAAATAATTTATTCCATTATTTATCTGTAAAACACCAAGTCCAAGAGATGTAGTTACACCTGCTACTGTTGCAAATATAGCTAAAATATCTATAGTCTTTCCTATTGGTCCTTTTACACCTTTTTCACCAATTAATGGCTCAAAAATGCTACTGATAAGTCCCGGTTTACCTTTTCTAAATTGAAAATATGCTAAAGCCAGACCTATAATGCAATAATTTGCCCATGGATGAATTCCCCAATGCATGAATGATGTTTTCATGGCAAAATCTGCGGCTTCAGAGGTTCCAGGTTCTAATCCCATTGGAGCTACAAAATGTGACAAGGGCTCTGCCACTCCCCAAAACACAAGTCCAACCCCCATGCCTGCACCAAAAAGCATAGCGAACCAAGAAATAGTATTATATTCAGGCTTAGAATCATCTGGACCTAATTTTATCTTTCCATATTTGCTAAATGCAATAAATATACAAAATCCAACAAATGCAGTCATTGATACTAGATAACTCCATCCAAAATCTACTGTTAATATAGAAAATATTTTATCGGAGAAGCTAGTGAAGCTATCCTTTAAAAAAATTGACCAAACAGCTATAACTGCAGTAATTATCAATGAAATTATATATACACTATTACTTTTTTTAGTAGTTTGATTACTATTCAAAAGGTTTTCCTCCTTTGTGATACTGATGCAAAATAAAAATATTTTGCATCAGATAGATTAAACTGTTATATTTTTACTTTAAAAACTGTTTGCTCATCGATATCAGTAGCTAATGCGTCTAATGCCACACCAACTCTGTGATATCTAAGTTTCCATTGTTCTTCCTTTGTAGTACTAGGATCTCCTAAAGGATACGGTATTGAGATAGTAGGAACTATTCTATTAGATCCAACTGTTTTTGCAACAGGAATTAAGTTACACATTTGAACTATAGGGAAACCTGCTCTTTCAAACTCTTTAACCATCGTTGCGCCGCAACGTGTACAAGTACCTCAGGTAGATACCATTATAATAGCGTCAACATTATCCTTTTGTAAATATGGAATTATCTCCTTTGCCATTCTTTGAGCTTCTGCTTGTGTAGTTCCTGTACCTACTGTAGTATAGAAGTAGTTATGCAAAGAACCGAATTTCCCTTCTTTTTCATATGCTCTTAAAGCATCTATTGGTGTAATAACATCTGGATCTGCATCAGCCGCTGCTGGGTCAAATCCAGCGTGTATTGTTTTAAATACTCCACCCTCTAAACCATCCATATTGCTTATATCATATCTTCCCCATCTTGTAGCAGAAGCTGATTGTATTTTGTCTGGATTATCAACTGGTACAATTCCTCCTGTATTTACTAAAGCTATTTTTACCTTTGTTAAATCTTTTATAGCAGGAGCAATTGGTACTCTATCTAGTTTAGGTATTGGTAGTTCAGAAACATATTCCTTACCATTAATTTTCATTAAAAACATATCTACAACTCTATCAGCTGCAGTAATCTTAGAGTCTAACCAAACTTGATGTCTTATTCCTCTTTCATAGTAACCTTCTTCGATAGGACCTAAAATTTCTTTACCATTAATAATCTTATTTGCTAGTTTTGATAATGCTTCTATGTCTTTTTTCATTTTAGCAGCACTATTTCCGCCAATCATAATGTACATGTCTTTTTTAAACATTTCTACTCCAGGATTTTCTATGTGCATTGAAGTTATAACAGGTACATTAAATTCTTTTTTTACAGCCTTACATATATGTCCACAAGCTACACCATATCTTCCAGCTTGAAAAGCTGGTCCAGCCACAAATATATCAAATTCTATGTTTCTTAATTCTTTAATTATTGTATCTATTGCTTCTTCAGTATTTGAACCCATAAAGTTATCACCACATATAATTGTGTGTGTAACCTCTGCATCTAATTCGCTATTTAATTGAATTGCAGGTCCTACTAATTTATCAACTATTATAGGTGCAAAATCAGCTTTATCTTCTCCACCTATTTGTCCGAAGAATTGATTTAAATACATTACTGCCTTTTTCATTATAGAACCTCCTAAAATTCCTTCATAGTTTTAGTTGACCAACCAATAACTTGGTCACCACAAAACATTGAGTTATTTTCCATTATTATTGAACCATCTGGTCTAACTGATGGCCCTAATATCTCATCATCAGCCCATCCTCCTGATAAACCATCTCTAGCCAAAGCTTCTAACTCACCTAAAACAACAGGCATAGGAGATAATTCTATCAACTCAGATACGTTTCCGCATGAAACGATTGCATTTAATTTTTCATCTAATGAAACTAATGGTTGTGATTGTCCGTCTCTTCCAGTGCATTCATTTGTTATACCAACAGTTTTTACTCCTACATCCTCTAAAGCTACAATACATGCAACAAAATCAGCATCTGGATTACCATATCCCTCTTCGGCTACTATTGCACCATCAGCTCCTAAGCTTTTAGCTATTTGTGCTACATACATTGCTGATCTTTGTTTTTGTTCTAGCGCAACATTTAGATTTGACATTATAACACCTAAGAAGTTAAGAGTTTTTCCATGTTCTGAATATAGTTTTTTAATTACAGGTGCATTTTGAAAATCATATGTTGCCCACTTAGATGAGCAAGGCATAAAGCTTCCTGAAACAACAGCACCATCTAATACTTCATTAGGATGCATTAATGTAGGCACCATATGATTTGCATCCCAGCCATACACTAAATCATTGTATCCCATTTCTTCCATTTGCGATTGAGGCTGCATAACATATACTACAGATGGCAATTTATTAGTTGCTTCATCTCTTTTTGTTATAGGATCAAGTTTAAATATTTCTACATCTTCAGGCTCTAAGTTTTTAACACAGCTTCCAATATATTCTGCAAATTTATGTCCAGCCATTCTTAAAGCTCTGTTTTTCTTTTGCTGCTCTCTTTTTTCAAAATCTTCATCTGTATCTGCAACTATAACAATGTTCTTTAATTGAGAATAATATGTGTATTTAGCACCTTCACCGCCCATGTCTATTAGGCCATCTTGAAATCCGCCCCAATGCTTACCAACAACTAATATACTACATTCTTTTAGTGCATGTGTTACTCCATCACCTGCTTGACTAAGTTCTCCTGTATATCCAGGAAACAAAGCATTGCCACTTAATTTAACTCTCGGCTCAATAGCTTCTTTTACAGGGCAAAGTCTCACCATATCACCTGGTTTTACAATATGAAGTTCTGCTTCAGTGATATGCTCATCTTCCTTAATAAAATCTAGTGCTTCTTGTTTATTTATAGTTAGAATACCATTTTGATAATACGTTTTCTCACCGAATACTATATCTTTAACATGAAAATTTCCAATTTTTAATTCCATTTCTTTCTCCTCTCATAAAATGAAATGTATATAACTTTTAGTTATGAAGCGTGCGCACTTTTTAACTTAATTTTATTATATATATTTGTTTAATATTTGTCAATCATATTTATATTATAATCATGATTATTTTTATTTTATTGATTAGATACTAATTAAATTATTGATTTTTTAATATATTAATGTTAGTATCATATTATAAAGAAATGCCACTACAACGTCTCCAATGTATAGGCATACATTTTGTAGTTGAGACTACGGCATAATGAGAGGATAAAATGGAAAATTCAAATAAAGCTATTCAAAAGAAAAGAATGATGTCATATTTTATAGAGGCAACAAATGAAATTATTGAAAACGAGGGTTTAGAAGGCTTAACTATAAGAAAAGTAGCTGACAAAGCCGGTTATAATAGTGCAACATTATATAATTATTTTGAAAATCTTAAGCATCTAATATTTTTTTCTTCTATAAGACATTTATCTGATTACGCTAAGGATTTGCCTGGCTATCTTGATAAAGCTAAAAATCCTATTGATGCGTGTCTTAAGGTCTGGGAATGTTTTGCGAAACATTCGTATAACCATCCTAAAGTTTATCAATTAATTTTCTTCGGAGGTTTTTCATCAGATACTGTTAATAATAGTATTAAAACATATTACGAGATTTTCCCAGAACAGATAAGTGAAGATGTAAAGGAATATATGCCTATGCTTTTGGAAGATAATTTATATGAAAGAGACTATATTCTTCTAAAAAAAGCATTACAAGATACTGATATAAGTGAGGAAGATATACGAAGCATTAATGAAATGAATATTTTAATTTATAGAGGAATGATGTCGGATATGGAGGCAAACTATTTAAATCTGACTATAGATGATGCAGTTAAAAAAACACTAAAATATATTAAAAAGGTTTTTAAAGCTTATGATATAAAAACAGATAATTAAAGCGAGTGCATTAACACACTCGCTTTTTATTTTTAAATACCTAATTCTTCTTTACATTCTTTAAATGCCTTTATTGCTAAATCTAAATCTTCTTTAGTGTGAGCAGCTGAAATTTGAGTTCTTATTCTTGCTTTTCCTTTTGGAACAACTGGGAAGTAGAAGCCTACAACATAAACTCCCTTTTCTAGCATTTTTTCAGCCATTTTTTGAGATAATACTGCATCACCTAACATTATTGGAACTATTGGGTGAACTGAATCTATTGTTTCAAGTCCTATTTCTTTTATTTTCTCTCTAAAATACTTAGTATTTTCCTCTACCTTATCTCTGTACATTGTACTTGACATAAGCATATCTAATACTTTTATAGAAGCAGAAGCTATAGCTGGTGCTAATGTGTTAGAGAATAAATATGGACGTGAGCGTTGTCTTAATAGGTCTATAATTTCTTTTCTTCCACTTGTATATCCACCACTTGCTCCACCAAGAGCTTTTCCTAATGTACCAGTGATTATGTCAACTCTATCCATAACATTATTGTATTCATGAGTTCCTCTACCAGTTTTACCAACAAAGCCAACAGCATGTGAATCATCAACCATAACTAAAGCATTGTATTTATCAGCTAAATCACAAACGCCTTTTAGGTTGCAAATAATTCCGTCCATTGAGAATACACCGTCAGTAGCTATAACTTTAAGCTTAGCTCCATCCTTATCAGCTTGAATTAATTGAGCTTCTAAGTCTTCCATATTGTTATTTTTATATCTATATTTTTTAGCCTTTGCAAGTCTAACTCCATCTATAATACTTGCATGGTTTAATTCATCACTTATTATTGCATCATCTGCAGTTGTTATAGTTTCAAATAGTCCACCATTTGCATCAAAGCATGATGAGTAAAGAATTGTGTCTTCTGTTCCTAAAAATTCACTAATTTTTCTTTCTAATTGTTTGTGTATATCTTGAGTTCCACAGATAAATCTAACTGAAGATAATCCGTATCCCCATTTGTCATAGCTTTCTTTAGCTGCTTCAATAAGTTCCTTATTATCTGATAGACCTAAGTAGTTGTTAGCGCACATATTTAATACACCATTTACTTTTGTTGTACTAATTTTGTTGCTTTGAGGAGTTGTTATAACTCTCTCATCTTTCCATAAACCAGAGTCTTTTATTTCAGTTAAAATTCCTTCAAAATGATTTTTATAATTTGTATACATATATGTTAAACCTCCTATTATTTATCCCAGTTTAATATAATCTTTCCTGATTGACCGCTCTTCATTATTTCAAAGCCCTCTTTGAAGTCTTTGTAATCAAATCTATGGGTTATTATTGGGGTTATGTCTAAACCCGATTGAACCATAGCATTCATTTTATACCATGTTTCATACATTTCACGACCGTAAATTCCTTTTAAGAATAATCCACCAAATATTATTTTATCCCAGTTAACCTGTGTATCTGGCTGTTGGATTCCAAGTAGAGCAAGCTTGCCTCCATTAACCATACTATCAATCATTTGATTAAAAGCCATTCCATTACCTGACATTTCAAGACCTACATCAAAGCCTTCTGCCATACCTAAATCACTCATTACAGTTCTTAAGTCCGTATTTTTTGTATTTACTGCTCTTGTTGCTCCCATTTTTTTAGCTAAGTCTAATCTATAATCATTTATATCTGTTATAACAACATTTCTAGCTCCAACGTGTTTAGCAATTGCAACTGCCATAATTCCTATAGGGCCAGCACCTGTTATCAAAACATCTTCTCCTACCATGTTAAAGGATAATGCTGTGTGCGTAGCGTTACCAAATGGATCAAATATACTGTAAAGTTCTTCAGGAACGTCTTTAGAGCATTTAAATAGGTTTGACGCTGGTATTGCAGCATATTCAGCAAATATACCATCTTTATTAACACCTATCCCTACAGTATGTTTACATAAGTGTTGATGACCGCCACGACAGTTTCTACATTTACCACAAACAATATGTCCTTCTCCAGTTACCAAATCTCCTATACTGTAACCTTCTACTAGCTTACCTAATTCAACTATTTCTCCTACATACTCATGTCCTATAGTCATTGGTGTTTTAATTGTGTTTTGAGACCATTTATCCCAAGTATATATATGAATGTCAGTTCCACAAATAGCTGTCTTATGAATTTTAACTAATACCTCGTTATCTTTAATTTTAGGTATTTCAACTTGTTCTAGCCATAGTCCAGGTTCTGCATATTTTTTTACTAAAGCGTTCATCTTTGACATAAAAAGTACCACCTTTTTTATAAATTCTAATTAAATTTATAATACTATTTTTTTATTTGAGTGTCAAGCATATTAAAACATTTTTTTTATTATGTGCGCGTAATACATACATAATAATCATTTTTGCAGACAAAAAAAACACCTAAATATTTTATTATCTAGGTGTCAAATATTATATTAATAATTCTTAGCTAATACTTGGAAGTAAGCTTGTGGGTGACTGCATATTGGACACATTCCAGGAGCTTTCTCTCCTTCATGTATAAATCCACAGTTAGCACATTGCCATACAACTTTTTCTGATTTTGTAAATACTGTATTTTCTTCTATATTTTTAAGAAGTGCTAAGTATCTTTCTTCATGTTCTTTTTCTATTTTAGCAACACCCTCAAATAGACGAGCTATATCATTAAATCCTTCTTCTTTTGCTTCTTTTGCAAAATTAGCATACATGTCAGTCCACTCATAGTTTTCACCAGCAGCTGCATCTTTTAAGTTTGTCATAGTATCCGCTACACCATCATGTAATAGCTTGAACCATATTTTAGCATGCTCTCTTTCATTATGTGCTGTTTCTTCAAACAGTGCAGCAATTTGTTCAAAGCCTTCTTTTTTAGCTTTTGAAGCATAATATGTATACTTATTTCTAGCCATTGATTCTCCAGCAAATGCTGACATTAAATTTGCTTCTGTTTTTGTTCCTTTTAAATTATTACTCATAATCTACTCTCCTTTTCAAAATTTATTTATATAATTAATTATTTTAATGACATTATTTTATGATTATGTTAATTTTAAATTATCAATAATCATTCTCTATAAGATTTTAAATACGAATTATATATACCCGCTATATATTATTTTAATCATTAAATGCAATATTACTATATTGTAAATTTAAATGTCAACCAATATTAAAAAATTAGAGCTAAAGATTTAATCTTTAGCTCTAATTTAGTTCGTTGTTTTGCAATCGAAAAAACAGTATTAGAAATTGTTATTTTGATTGTTTTTGTTTTTATTGTTGTTATTGTTGTTTTTATTGTTGTTATTGTTGTTTTTATTGTTGTTATTGTTGTTATTTTGGTTGTTATTGTTGCAATTGTCATTATTATTGCAATTTTCGTTATTATTACAATTGCTGTTATTATTTTTGTCATTGAAATTGTTGTTCTTGTCATTGAAATTGTTGTTTTTGTCATTCATATTGTTGTTTTTGTTTTTGTTAATTTGATTATTTTGATTTTGTAAATTAGAAAAAATGTTTTTCATAGCTACCCTTTCTTATTATATAATAATGTGATTTATCAATAATTCTAATTATCGACATTATTATTATTTACAAAATCATATTTATAATACAAAAATTTTTTTAATTTAATAATTTTTTTGCCATTTGTACTCCCATTACAGATGCCATCATAAGTCCTCTTGTCCATCCGCTTGAATCTCCTAAACAGTACAGTCCTTTAATATTTGTTTCAAAATTTTCATCTATATCGATTTTATTGCTATAAAACTTAACTTCTGGTCCGTAAAGCAATGTTTCTATGCTTGCAAATCCCGGTACTACTTTGTTAAGCTGCTCTATAAAATTTAATAAATTTACCATAGTTCTATATGGTATAGCAGATGTCAAATCTCCAGCTACAGCATCAACTAAACTTGGAGTAACATTTGATTGTCCCAACTCTTTTTGCCATGTTCTTTTTCCATCTAATATATCTCCGTACCTTTGAACTATTATCTTTCCATCTCCAAGCATGTTTGTAAGTTCTGCAACCTTTACTCCATATTTTATAGGCTCATTGAAAGGTTGACTGAAATTATGTGAGCATAGTATTGCAAGGTTTGTATTGGATGATTTTTTATTTTTGTAAGAATGTCCATTAACAACTGCTAAATCATTATCATAATTTTCCTGACTTACGAAGCCTCCAGGGTTTTGACAAAATGTTCTTACTTTATTTTTAAATGGAGCAGGATATCCAATTAACTTAGATTCATATAAAATATTGTTTACTTCCTCCATAACTTCATTTCTAACCTCAACTCTTACACCTATATCTACTGTTCCTGCACGATGGTTTATACCATGTTTTACACATAAGCCTTTTAACCATTCAGCACCTTTTCTTCCAGAAGATATAATTACTGTATCTGAAAAAACCTGTTCTTCTTCATCTTTTTTTCTCAAATTTGATATAACTAATCCCTTGATGTTGTTATCATCGATAATTATATCTTTAGCTAAGGTATTAAATCTAATTTCGACACCATTGTCTATCAGATAATTTTCAATTTTTCCGTAAATTTCTTGAGCCTTTTCAGTTCCTAAATGCCTTATAGGACAGTCTACGAGTTTAAGACCTGCTTCTATAGCTTTTTTTCTTATTTCCTTAACTTTATCAGAATTATCTATACCTTCTATCTTAGTATCTGCACCAAATTCTAAATATATGTTATCTGTATATTTTATCATATTTTCTACAACATCATAACCTATTAGCTCTGGTAAATCTCCGCCTACATCACTACTTAGAGATAGCTTACCATCAGAAAATGCACCTGCTCCGGAAAAACCAGTTGTTATATTACAATAAGGCTTGCAGTTTATACATTTTTTTAATTCTTCCTTAGGACAATGTCTTTTGGAAATACTATTTCCCTTTTCAATTAATAAAATTTTCTTTTTGTTGTTCCCTCTAATAAGTTCAAGAGCAGTAAAAATACCTGAAGGTCCAGCACCAGCAATAATTACATCATAATTCATAATTAATTCTCCTTTAAATATTTACTTCCCACGCTATTATTTTCACAAAATATCATTAATTATGCATGAGTTCTTATTACTTATAGTCAGAAACTATTTTCGGTAGTTTGGTAGAAACATTTTGCCCTTATCGCAAAATCTATATAAGTGAATAAATTTCTAATATTTTTATCATTCGTTCGTATTACTATATAATAATACTATATTTATATAAAACAATCAATAATATTTTATACATTTTTAGAAAATTTACGAACATTTATATGCTCTGCAAAATGAATTGTAATTGTTTCAAAAAAGATGTATACTGAAAGATAAAAGATACTTTATTTCATCTATAATTCATATTAAATTGACAAGGAGAAGGTTTATGAGCAATACTATAAAATCATATATTTCTATACTATTGGTATGCTTTTTTTGGGGTTTTTCTTTTATAAGTACTAAAGTTTGTTTACAGTGGTTTACACCATTTTCATTAGCCTTTTATAGATTTTTAATAGCGTCAATTATTCTGTTCTTTGCATTGAAGCTTAATGAAAAAGATATAAAAATTGATAAAAAAGATATAATTAGATTTATAGTATGTGGTTTTTCAGGAGTTTTTCTATACTTTGCATTTGAAAACCTTGCTATTGAAATGTTATCAGCATCTTTAGCTGCAATTTTTTTAGCGCTTTTACCTGCATTTGCTATATTTGCTGACTATTTTATACTAAAGGCTCCTTTTACAAGAGCAAAAACCTTAAGTGTCTGTTTATCTGTCATTGGAGCAGGATTAGTTGCAGGATTTAATATGGATGGAAATTCTGAAACTATGATTTTAGGAATTGTCTTAATTGTATTATCTGTAGTTTCATGGATTGCATTTAGTTATTTAGCAGCACCGCTACAAAAAAAGTATTCTCCTCTTAAAGCTACATTCTATCAAAGCGTATTTGGAACAATTTTTTTCCTAATATCTCTGCCATTTAGCATGCCTAATTTTGAAGGGTTTAATATGACTGGTTTACTTAATTTATTGTTTTTAGGTGTAATATGCTCTGCAGTTTGCTATTTATTCTATAACTTTGCAATTAAACATATCAGTATAGTAATTTGCAGTATTTTTATTAATCTAATGCCTATAGTGACTATAGTAGCAAGTATGTTTATATTAAATGAAAAAATAAATTTAATGCAAGCAATAGGTGCAATATTTATAATAGGCTCGGTATTTTTAGTAACTAAAAGTGAAGAAAAGAAAATTAATTCGGATTAAAATTCAAGAGGCTGCAACAGCCTCTTTTTATATTAAATCAACAAATTCTGCTTCTACACATTTAGCTACAGCTTGTGGTTCTAACTTTACTTGAAGCCCAACCTGACCAGCACTGACTATCATTTTCTCATTAAGGGTTGCTGTTTCATCTATAAATGTTTTAAAAAGCTTTTTCATACCAATAGGAGAACAACCTCCGTGTACATATCCTGTGTTTTTTGTAAGCTCCTTGAGTGGTAACATTTGAATACTTTTTTGAGAAGATGCTTTTGCAGCCTTTTTTAAATCAAGTTCAAACTCTACAGGTATAACAAAAACATATAGCTCTTTATCAGAACCAACGGTAACTAAAGTTTTAAAAACCATCTCTCTTTTTTCGCCAACCTTATCTGCAACGGATATTCCATCTATTTTCCCATCATCTACACTATATTCCATGTAATCATATTCTATATTTAATGAATCTAAAATTCTCATAGCATTTGTCTTGTTAGTTTTTTTCATCGTTAGTCTCACCTCTTTAATTTTAATCCTTTGATTATATAAAATACATTATAATTCTAACCAATATAAAGATATTTAGTATTAAAGCTAAAGCTGTTATTATGCAAAACTTTATCTTTTTTATTTTATGGTGAAATAAAAACATAGCCGAAATACTTCCATAAACTCCTCCAGCAAATGACACTAGATGCAAGGAACTTTCCTTTATTCTCCATTTATCTTTAATAGCTTTCCTTTTATCAATGTAAAACATCACAAAGGATATTAAGTTAATTATTAATAAATATAATAATAAATACCACATATTAACCTCCATAGTGTGAAATGTTTTTTTATTTCACACTTTTTTCTTAGCTATTAATTTATTTATTTTCTTACCTGATTCTGAAAATTTTTCTTCATACTCAGTCATAACATTTCCTTCATTATATATACTATTATGTAAGTCACGAGTTAATATTACAATGTCCCATCCATCCTCTATAAACTGTTCAACTGAAAATTCAAATAAATCATTGTTATCTGTTTTCATATGAACTTCTCCGTCATCTACTAAAACCTTCTTGTATATATCTAAAAATCCCTTATGAGTTAATCTTCTTTTGTAATGTGATGGTTTTGGCCAAGGATCAGAAAAATTTAAATATATTCTTTCTACAGCTTTTTCCGGAAAAATCTCAGCTAATACCTCTCCATTAGAATATACAATATAGTAGTTCTCAGGATCATCAATGGATGAGCATTTTACACACCTATATGCAACCTTAATGCTTTTTTCAAATCCTAAAAAATTAATGTTAGGGTTATTTGCTGCCATCCCTCTAATAAATCTACCTTTACCGCATCCTAATTCAATGTGCAATGGATTATCATTTTTAAATTTATCTCTTATATTATATTCATAATCCTGAGGTTCAACTATTCCCTTTGGATGTTCCTTTACATAGTCATATTGTCCTTCAACATATCTTAATCTCATTTACTCTCTCCTAAAAACGAACTAAATAGATTATACACAGCCAATTGTAAAATGTATAGTCCCTTTTTTTTAACAAAATTTTTTACTATACCCTTGTGTTTTTGTTAATATTAGTGTAGGATAAAGTATAATCAGTGTTTGGAGGTTTACATGGAATTTTTACAAAGCTTTAGCGGACCAACGCTTTACCTTATAATATTTTTTGCAAAAATTATTGAAGTGACAATTATGACATTACGTGTAGTTTATATTAATAAAGGAGAAAAACTAATTGGTGCTTTTTTAGCTTTTTTCGAAGTATTTATATGGTTAATTGTTGTTAGCTCTGTTTTAACAAATATTACCGAAGACCCAATGAAAATATTGGTATACTGTTCTGCATTTGCACTTGGTAATTATTTAGGTGTGATTATAGAAAACAAACTAGCTGTTGGCTTGTCCTCGTTACAAGCAATTGTTCCAGATGAGGATGGAGAAAGAATAGCTAAATTACTAAGAGAAAGTAATTTTGGTGTTACAATCATAGAGGGTAAAGGTATACAGGATTTAAGAAAAGATGTACTTATAGTTATGCTTAAAAGAAAGCGTATTAAGGAAGCTATAAAGCTTATTAATAGTCAAATACCTGATGCTCTAATAACAATAAATGATGTTAAAAATTTACGTGGTGGTTATATAAAAAAATAATTTAAAATTCACTATTAAAGGGTGCGGAGCATTAGAATATTTTTGCTCCGTACCCTTTATCAAGTTTTTGTTACTTTTATTTGAGGATATTTTAGTGTATTAATAAACACATCAATAACATCATTTAAGGAAGCTTCAACTTCTCCTACCTCGCCTATGATTATTACTGAACCACTAAATCTATCAACGAATCCAACCTTTACATATGCTGATTTAGTTGCTAAATCAGCGGCTATAATAGCAGTTTCACTTGGTGTCATTGTTAATATCCCAATTGCTTTGTTATTATCGTCTACTAAACCAAGTTTGTTGTATATTTCAATATCTGGATTTGCTATGATATGACAAAGTGTTATCTGCTTACCCGGAACATATTCCTGAATTAGTCTTTTTTTGCTTTCCATTTATTTATTTAAACTATTGAGTAGCCCAATCTGCAGGATATGTAACATACATAAATCTTGCATAGTTTGGTACAGAAAATTGTATACTGCTTCCTTTTGGAATTAAAATTATTTCACCGGGATCTGCTGATATTTTATTACCATTTATAATTATATCTAAATGTCCTTCTATAACGTAATCAATTTCATCATAATTTAAAGTCCATGGAAATGTAGTTTCTCTCATTACCATTATACCACATCCAAGTCGAGGACTTTCTTCAAGTGTAAATACATCTTTTGTGTATACTTCATCTGTAGTTTTACCGGTATCGAGTCTATTAGAATAATCTACATTAACTGTTTGTAGTTTAACGCTTGTTATTCCGCTTTTATCTTTTTCGATTACAAAATCATTACCTTGATTTTTAATTTTATCACCTGATACCTTTTCCTCAATAATCTGTCTTATAAGCTTTTCTAACAGATCCTTGTCAGAATAAACATCCATATTAACCTCCATTATGCCGTTTCACAGCACCTAAAAATTTATTGAAAAATTGTTTTTTATTTTTCCATAGTGTGGAATGTCTTTTCCACACTTTATCAACTAGATTTTAATGTTCTTTTAGATATTAACATTGCAACAAAAACTGCAGTTATACCACCAACTAATTTTCCGACTATCATTGGGAAAATCATTGTTGAATTAAAGCCTGCTGTAAAACCTAAGTGATCACCAAATACAAAGGCAGCAGACACTGCAAAGGCAACGTTTAATATTTTTCCTTTATTGTCCATGTCTTTCATCATTTGAAACATTGGTATACTATTAGCTAAGCTGGCTACCATTCCTGCTGCTGCAATTTCGTTCATTCCTAAAACTTTACCAAGCGCCATAAGAGGTCTTTTAAATATCTTTGTAATAGCAAGAACCAATGGGAAAGCTCCTGCCAGCACTATAGCAATATCACCAACAATTTTTATACCATCGTATATAGGATTCATACCAGGTATTACAACAATACCTGTTAATGCTTCAATTATTGCTGCTGCCAACCCGATAGTAATTACTATAACTACAAATTTACCAAAGTAAGTAAATGCAGTTATCATACCTTTTTGAAAAAAAGCTAATCCAAGTGCTATTAATATTGAAAATATTATAATTGGTATTAAGTTTATTAAAACCATCATAATATCAAAACCAGCTACTACTCCACCAACAAATGATCCTATAGGTACTGTTATTACCCCAGCTAGAATACCAGTTGCTAGGTATTTTTGATCCTCTCTATTAATAATTCCTAACGCAACAGGAATTGTAAAAACTATAGTAGGACCTAACATTGATCCTACTATTAGTCCTCCAAACATACCGGCCTCTTCTGTTAATGCTAACTCTGCTGCTAACGGTGCACCACCCATATCATTTGCCAATATTGAACCTGCAAACATAGCTGGGTCAGCTCCTAATAAATTAAAAAGAGGTAAAATAACAGGCTTTAGTATAATAGCTAGCACAGGGGCTAATGAAATAACTCCTACCATAGCTAATGCTAAAGAACCCATAGCCATTATTCCTTCCTCAAATTTTTCTCCTAAACCAAATTTATTACCAATAATTCTATCTAATGCACCAAGTGCCATAAAAATAGTCATTATATAAATAATAATCTCATTAATTCCCATATTCTCACCTTTCTTATCTTAAAGCTAATATTTATATAAAATCATTTCCGTAAAAACTCTAATATCTGGTCATCTGGCGAGGGAACAATTGAAATATTGATAATTTTATTATTATTAATAATACTTTTCATTACCTCTATTCCATTTTGAATATCGCTTAATTCACCAGAAACAGTAAATACAAATTTACCACCTATTACAAATGCAAGCTGTATTTTAACAATTGTCACATTTGATTCCTTTAAAACTCTATCTAAAGCCTGCAAACCACTGCAAACACTATTAGTTTCAACTATACCTATTGCACCTTTTTTACTTTCTACATATTTTCCTTTTATTGACGAAATTATTTCTTCATGAACATTATTTACTACAAAACTATCTACTACATATTTTTGACCCAAATCAACACCATAATCAATTGCAACCTTAACTTCACCCTCATTGCCACATATTAAAGCTATAAATTTACCTGGACAAATGCTTCGAAAATATATAATCTCAACCTGAGCCTTTTTTACCATAAAGTCAGTAACTTCAATTCCTTTACTAATACTTCTTAATTCTATCCCACCAATGCTTTTATTCATGTTCAACCTCTATTGAATCAACAATACCTACAATAGTTGCATCTATTGGAACTGTTTGATCATTTATTGCTATTCTAGCAGCCCCACCCTTTACTATTATTACCAAGTCACCTGTACCTGCACCTATAATATCAACTGCTACAAACAATTCATTTAAAAATTTATTTTCTTCAGACATTAATTTTACTATTAAAAATTTTTGCCCATTTAATTTATCATTTTTTCTCGTTGACCATAGTTTGCCAACAACTTTGCCAATAATCATAGCAATTCCTCAATTTAATTTCTAAATATTTTAATATTGTTAATCCTTATAAAGTCTACTGCAAGCGGTGTAATCATTGATTCTTTACTTATTGTTATTATTTTTATGCCACTTAGGTATAACTTTTTTATATCCGCTTCAGTAATAGCTTTTTTACCCTTTATTTCTATTTGATTAGAATTAGTAAAACTATCATTATTTGTTTTTTGCAGTTCGTTATTATTGCCATTTAGAATTTTGCAAAATACTCCCTTTTTATAACCACATGCATTTGCCTCATCATAATCAATATGCATATATGTCCTATACTGCGGACTAACTCTAATAACTGTATCATCAAAAATTAATGGTCTTTCTCCCAATACTTCAACCTTTACTATTTGATTATCTTTTACTCCATATTTTAAAGCATCCTCAGGAGTAATATGAATATGCCTTTTTGCAACCATTACTCCCTTATCTATATTTATACTTGCCTTGGAAGATGAAATTGTAACACCTGGTGTATTGTCTATTTTCCCGCTTTCTCTGATTGGTGCTTTTATACCTAAGCTAAGAGCATCAGTTAAGGAAATTTCAACCTGCGTAGTTTTTCTTTCGGGTCCTAAAATAACTACATTTTTTATACTGCCTTTAGGTCCTGTTATTGCTACTCTCTCTTCACAAGCAAATTGTCCAGGCTGGGATAATTCCTTAGCAGGTGTTAATTTATAACCCTCTCCAAATAAAAGTTCTACGTCTTTTCTTGAAAGGTGAACATGTCGTCCTGATGCTTCAACTTCGATTAAGGATTCATTATTTATTCTTTTTAATACTTCCTTTACTATGCTATCTATCAATATACTATCCATTTCATCCTTCCCTTCAAATAATATTTTCTAATCATATTTACCAGTTCTATATTTATAAATCATAACCCATAATAAAGATGATAGCCTGTTTAATGATTTTATAATATCTTCTCTATCTACTTTTCCATTATCATCTTTGAAAGCTTTATATGCATATAGTTCTGTTTCCCTTGTAAATGCTCTAAGAGAGTTTAGAGAAACAACAATCTCACCCATCGTGTATTGAGGTGCTTCATGACCTCTTCCAAAATACTTTTGTGGATAATGAGACATTTCTCTTAATTTCTCCTCAGTTAATCCCTGCAATATAATTTGCGGAACTGGCTCATTTAACACTTCACTTTTCAATATATTTCTGACAAATTGCAAAATTTCTTGCAAATCATCTACCAACTTACTCTTTTTATTTTTATCACAAACTATCTGAACTTCAAGTATTTTAGCTTCTAGAGAATCAAGCTTACCTCTAAAAACTATTCTTTTATTGTCCTTAAACACTAAAACATTACCATATAGATGTGTCATATATTCTGGCTTTTCATTAACTTTAATGCCAAATATCGTTACATATTTTGAATCGTTTGTTTTATTAGTCACAGCTTTATCACCCTCTTTTTCTATAGCATTTGCATTACATCTCATACTGTTTACATAATTTATTTCTATATTATTTTCTTTTAAAAGGGATTTGGCTGAAGGAGTAAGTATTTCATTTTTATATACATTAAATACATTAGTATCGCTCTTTTTTAGATTTTTTATATGTGCTCTTACTTTATCTTCTGTTAATACGTTCATTCTTATGCCCATGCACCTATTATGGGCTTGGTGCCTACTTTCTTATTATTTATCATTTTTCCACCTCAAACCTTTTTAGAAAAAGCTAATATGTAGTGGGTTAAAAAATTAACCCACTATAAATTTTACATGTTACTCAATTTCTTTAAACTTTAGTTTGATTGCCTTTTGGTAATATAGCATCAACTTCAACATGAGGTCTTGGAATAACATGAACTGAAATCAATTCTCCAACTCTCTCTGCTGCTGCTGCACCTGCGTCTGTAGCTGCTTTTACAGCGCCTACATCTCCTCTTACCATAACTGTTACCAGTCCTCCACCAACTTGTTCCTTACCAACTAATTGTACATTTGCAGCCTTTACCATAGCATCTGCTGCTTCTATTGCTCCAACCAAGCCTTTTGTTTCTATCATGCCAAGTGCATTTGATGTTACCATAATTTTTCCTCCTTTTTGTTAATTCATAACTTTTAATTCGTTAATAATTCTCTTAACTAATAAATCTAATAACTGTTCTGAATTATTATCTAATATATTTGATGCGGAATTGCTACTATATTTCTTTAAATCTTCAATTTCTTTAACCCCATAACCTACTATTTTAATATTTATCAAATGCATAGGTCCAACATTATCTGAAGTTGAGCTTCCTCCTATTGCTCCACATCCCAGGGTTAAAGCTGGTATAATATCTACTGTTGCACCAATACCTCCAAGTGATGAAGGTGTATTAACAACAACTCTTGAAACTGGTACTTTTTCAGCGAATTTCATAATTACATCTTTATTTTCACAATGAATTGAAAACGTGTGACCTGCTCCTTCATTCATCAGTATTTTTATACATTTATCTAAAACATCATCTACTGTTTGTTCTACATAAAATCCAAGAATTGGAGCAAGCTTTTCTCTAGAGTACGGAATGTCAAACCCTACTTTACTCTCTCTTGCTAAAATCACTTTTGTATTTGGTGGGACACTTAAACCTACTATTTGAGCTATTGTAGTTGCCTCTTTACCAATTATAGCTGGATTCATAGAGCCATCACCTCTAAGGATAAACTTAGCTAGCTTATCTGCTTCTTCCTTATTTAAAAAGTGTCCACCCTGTGCTTTAAATTCAGCCATAACCTTTTCTTCCATGGCTTTTTCTACTATAACTGATTGTTCTGATGCACAGATAGTTCCATTATCAAAGGTTTTAGAATCAATTATTCTTTTTACTGCTAATTTTAAATTTGCACTTTTATCTATAAATGATGGTCCATTACCTGGTCCAACTCCTAAAGCAGGATTTCCTGATGAATAGGCAGCCTTTACCATAGCTTCTCCACCAGTAGCTAGTATAAGTGCAGTATCCTTATGTCTCATTAATTCTTGAGTAGCCTGTAGGGTTGGTGTTGTTATACAGCTAATAGCGCCATCAGGGCAACCAGCCTTTTTAGCAGCTTCAGCAACTAGTCTTACTGTTTCTATAATACAATTTTTAGCGTTTGGATGTGGCGAAAATACAATAGCATTAGCACCCTTTAAAGCAATTAGACTTTTGTATATAACTGTAGAGGTTGGATTTGTAGATGGAATTATACCAGCAACAATACCAACAGGCACTGCAATTTCTATTATTTTTCTATCAGGATGTTCAGCTATCACTCCAACTGTCTTTAAATCCTTCATTTCATCATAGACACCTTTAGAACCAAAAATATTTTTAAGTACCTTATCCTGCCATTTTCCAAATCCCGTTTCTTGATGAGCCATTTTAGCTAGCATTTCTGCGTTATTATAACCTGCATCACATATAGCCTTAACTATTTTATCTATTTGTTCCTGAGACATTAAGGATAGCTTTCTTTGTGCTTCTTTAGCTGTTTCCATTAAATCCCTTACTTGTTGAATTGAAATTAAATCTTTACCTGTCAAGTGCATTTATTCACCTTCTTCACTTTCTTTAAAATATTCATCTAGAATATTTATCAACTGAACTTTTTTCATAAGCTTAATTTGCTTGTTTGTCAAATTATCAATTTTAAGTTTCTTTACGTAGTTCTTTAGTTGATCTACTTTCATATTTGTGTAGTTTAATTTATTATCTAACTTTTCTACTGTTTGTAATTCTTCATCTATTGAATCTACAATTTTATATTTGTATTGAATGTCATCTGTTGTATCTATAATTTTGTCTTGAAATTCATCTATTGTATCTAAAATTTCGTCTTCCTGTTGAGCTATATCATAATCAATAATCTTAGCTTCATTATTGTTTTCGACATTTATAAAAACTTCACTTATAAGAAGATTGGCTGTATCCTCATGTAATCTTGGTATTACATGCGCTCTTCTAAGTAAGCCTTTATCTTTAGCAGCTTTTTCACCAGCATCTACTGCAGCTTTTACTGCATCTACATCACCTGTTATTTTTAAACATGATATACCTGATTTTACTGCTTCAATTCCTATTAATGTAACATTTGCTGACTTTAAAGCGGCGTCTGAAGCTACAATTGCTGTTAGATACCCATCAACCTCAATTAAACCTAAAGCCTTCATTATATTTACTTCCTACTTAAAAACTTTTTGGTTCGTTAGCAACGGATTTTACGGCTTCTGCAAATGCATCACAAGCAGCCCTGCAGGCTGATTGTGTTCCAGTTAATAATCCTCCTCCAAAGTTTGTTTCAGTTGGTGGCCCGAAAAATTCTTTCATTGTTACATCAGCTGCTTTAAGTGCTGCATCAAGTCCATACATTGCTTCTAATGGTGGAGCTACTAAATAGGCTAAAGCTTCTCCTTCTCTTACTCCTGCTATTTTAGATAAATATGAACCAGTGCGAGAAACAGTATATGCATAATATACTATTGAATTATCTTCATTTGCGCTTGTAAAGTGAGAACCATTTTCCATAAAATCTAAACATGCATTTAAACCGCTTCTAACCTCTGCTGGACTTGGACCTGCAATTATTCCAATTACTTCTCCTGCTAATTTTGTTGATGCATTAGCTGAACCTGCATACATTGATCTTGCATATACTACATCTACTTGAGCTGCTTTTGTCGCCTCATCAAGAGCTGTATAGGTTACATCATCAACATCAGCAGTTATTAATCCTAAACTTTTATGATTGGCTCCCAATTCTAATCTTTTTGAGAGCTCTGGACTTACATTAGAAATTATCTTAACACTAAGAACCGTTGGTCTTATCGCTTCGTTTATCAAAATTCATTCCTCCTTATATTTTTAAATCAATACCTGATGCTTTTTTATCCAACATTGTTTTAATTAACTCTGCTATATGAGCCCCTGCTTCAACTGGAGGTGTTCCTCCCCTATGAATATTAGAAATAACAGTTCTTTTTGCTTCTGGCATATTATTATACGGTTTATAAGCTATATAAGCACTCATTGATTCTGCAGTTACTAAACCTGGTCGTTCACCAACTAATAAACATATTACTTCAGCATTTGTAGCATCTCCTAATGCATCCATAGCTGCTACTCTACAATGTTTAACAAATAAAATATCACCAATTTCTATTCCAAACATTTTAAGTCCCTGCTTAATTGAAGGTACGATATCCTTTAAATTAGCTTCTATTGCAGCTGAACTTAAACCGTCGCCAACAACTAACATAACCTTTGGATTATTACTAAATTTAGATTTAATTAATTTAATAGTTTCATCACTAAATTTCCTTCCAAGATCAGGTCTTGTAATGTATTCATCCTTATTCTTACACAAAGTTTCAACTGCTATAAGGTTGTTTTCTTTTATAAACTCCTCAGAAACATATGAAAATACTGAATCCTGTGCTGCAGCATGGTCTGCTCTAACCCTTAATTGAGTTATCGTTTTATAACGAGGTCCTGTTCTTCCGATACCTAATCTTGCAGGAGTTTTTTCCTTCATTTTTAGATATCCTTCTCTATCCTTTGGATTGTGAACTAAAAGTTGTTTTCTTAAATCTATTTCTGTAATATCATCAATGCAGCCATCATTATCTATGTAGCTATTAGAACTAGATTTTGTATTTACATTAGAGTTTGAATCAGAACTGTTACTAAGCATATCCTGCAATAATTTTTCTACCATTGATTTTAATTCTTTTTCATTCATTTATCATCCCACCTATCCTAAAAAAATCGAAGCATCACCAGCTATTTTAGTTAACTTACCATTCTCCATTATGCCCATTTTTTCAAGCCAAATCTCAAATTCTCTAATGGGTCTTAAATTATGAAGCTCTCTTAATGCGGCTGTTTCATGATAACCTGTTGTTTGGTAGTTAAGCATTACATCATCACCGTGAGGTATACCCATAAAATAAGTACAACCGGCTGTTGTTAATAAAACAGACAAATCTTCTATGTCATTTTGATCTGCTTTCATATGGTTTGTATAGCATGCATCACAGCCCATAGGCAATCCAGTTAATTTACCCATGAAATGATCCTCAAGTCCTGCTCTAATAACTTGTTTTGAATTATATAAATACTCTGGTCCTATAAATCCAACAACAGTATTAACTAAGAATGGTTGAAATTTCTTGGCAAATCCATAGCATCTTGCTTCCATAGTCACTTGGTCAGCTCCGTGGTGAGCTTCAGAAGAAAGCTCTGATCCTTGACCAGTTTCAAAATACATTACATTTGGTCCTGTTGCAGTTCCTTGTGATAATGCTAATTGTCTTGCTTCCTCAAGTGTTGCTGCACTAAAACCGAATGCTTCATTTCCCTTTTCAGATCCTGCAATAGATTGAAATATTAGGTCTGTCGGTGCACCTTTTCTTATAGCTTCCATCTGTGTTGTTACATGTGCAAGCACACAATTCTGTGTAGGTACTTTCCATTTCTGCTTGAACTCTTCAAATCTATTTAGCACCTTTATTACGCTCTCAACTGAGTCATCAACTGGATTTAATCCAATTACTGCATCTCCAATTCCATATGTCAAACCTTCCATTACAGAAGCAGTAATTCCATCTGGGTCATCTGTAGGATGATTTGGCTGTAAACGTGCTGATAAAGTTCCGCTTTCTCCAATAACTGTGTTACACTGTGCTGTTATTCTAATTTTCTTTGCTCCATATATCAAATCCATATTAGACATAAGTTTTGCAACGCCTGCAATCATTTCTGAAGTTAGTCCTCTTGATATTCTTTTTATGTCAGAACCCTTTGTATTGTGGCATAAAATCCATTCTCTTAAATCTGAAACTGTCCAGTTTTGAATTGAACTATAGATTTTTTCATTTACACTATCCTGTATTATTCTAGTTACCTCATCTTTTTCATAAGGAACAACAGGGTTATTTCTTAAATCCTTTAGTGTTAGATTAGCCAAAACTACCTTTGCAGCGACACGCTCTTCAGCATTTTCTGCAGCAACATTTGCTAGTCTATCTCCGGATTTTTCTTCATTAGCTTTTGCTAAAACTTCTTTAACAGAATTAAATTGATATACTCTTCCAAATAATTTTGTTTTTAAAATCACTTTTTTCCTCCTACTTAGTGAATAAATTCTAATCTCCAATTAAAGCCTTGTTAAAAAACTTCATAAAATCCATATATCCAAGATTTTTACTCGTTTTTAATTGCTCAAACGAAGTTTGAGACTATGGGGTTTTTATATCGGATATTATAATACTAAAGTTTTAATTACTACTGGTAAAACTTTTCCGTTTGCTATAGGTTTACCTATATCTATATAATCCCCATTATCAACATTTATATTATCAATACATATAATATTTTTTTTGTAATTTAACAATGCACAAATAGATTGACCTAAAGCTTTTGCCATATCATTTTCTACAATAATTACTAAAGGCATCTTTTTATCAATTAAATCTAACATGCCATCAACTAATTCTTTTGCAGTTTCATTAATTTCTATGAAGGAAGGATTTTTTTTGCCCTCAATAGCTATTGCAACATTTTGTAAATCATTTTCAAGCTTAAACCAATTCAGCTTATCTTTAATTGACTTTGATAAAATATTTTTACCTTCTACCTCTTTTGTTAGTTTTAACACTGGTAAATTTTTAATTGGAAAATTCTCTTCTGTGTAGGTTATGGTACTGCCGCTTATATCAGTAGTGTGAGAGCCTGCCCCAACAACTGTGGCTCTGATGGTTTCTTCTGATTTAATTAATTTCAAATTTTGAAAAATATCTGAATTTTTAATTTCATAACCTAGCAAAATACCTATATCATTATATTTAAAGTAATCATTAATTTCCTCTTCATTATATATATAGTCTGCTACACCTCCTGAGAAAGACACACAGCTTATATTTCCATAGTTTTTTATTGTTTTATTGGTCACAATCATATCAAACAGTTTATCCTTATCTTTTAAAAATAAGGTTTCCTTTATTAATTCAACCATTTCCTTGACAACAGGTCTTAACTTATTTACTGTCGCTGTATCTCCTAAATTTAAATCAATATTTTTTTCTTTAATTAATTTTTCAATTTTAGGTGCAATGTAAATAATTTTATTATTAGAATCCATTTTTACTAATCTTCCACCTATATCAAGACAACCTGTATCCATCAGATCCCCTCTTACAAATAATGCTAAATTGGTTGTACCACCTCCGATATCCAGATTAACTACAGAGGTTGAATGCTCTTTTGAGTAAGACTGTGCTCCAGCTCCTTTGGCGGAAATAATGCTTTCTAAGTCAGGTCCTGCTGTTGCAACTACAAAATCACCGGCGAAACCACTCAAGGAATGCAACACCTCATTTGCATTTTCTTTCCTTGCAGTTTCGCCTGTAATAATTACAGCACCTGTATTAATATCTTCCTTTTTAATTCCTGCCTTTTTATACTCAAATTCAACTATTTCTTTTACTCTCTGTGCATCAATAGTGTTATTAGATAATAGCGGAGTGAAATATATGTTACTTCTATATATAATTTCTTTATCAACAATAGATATTCTTGGAACTGTAAAATTAGATGCTGTGTTTTCAACTACTAATTTTGAAAAAACTAAGCTTGTAGTACTGGTACCTATATCTATTCCTACACTCAACAATTCTTCTCTCAAACTAAACTCCTAAAATATATTTTTTTAATTCATCCATACCTTTACCGCTTAATACGTCGACCTTAAATATTTTACTGACACCTGCTAACTTCAAATTATGCTTGGCTCTATCTATATCATCTACATTTTTTGCTAAGTCAATTTTAGTAATAATCCCTATTACTTTCTTGGCAAACATGCTTGCAAAGCCCGGTGGTATAAAGGACTCACTACTTGTACAGTCATACAAAAGCGCAATTAGATTTGCATCAGCTGATGTAACAATTAACGCTTTATAGTAAAATCTATTCTCAAGATACTCTCCCGGTGTATCAATACTTTGATTATAAACTTCTATTGACTGTGTTTTTTTATACTTAAGCTCTTCTTCATTTAATCTTTGGCATAAAGTTGTTTTACCACTACCAGTCTTACCAATAAAAATTACCTTTTTCATAATTACCTCTTAAGTTATAGTAATTCTTGTAGTTGAAAATCCTAATGATTTTGACAGAATCATTAACACTTCTTTTAAGGCAGCCTCTATTGAGCTTATATCACCTATAATTACAACAGAGCCACAAAACCTATCTACAAATCCAAGCCTTATCCTCCCGGATTTCAAACAAATATCAGCTGCGATAATTGATGCTTCACTTGGGGTTATAGTTAAAATACCAAGAGAATTTTTTTCATCACTTATTAATCCCAATTTTTTGTATACATCATCATCAATATTTGCAATAATGTGAGCGAGGGTTATTTGTTTTCCCGGAACTGTCTCCTGAACTATTCTTTGTATTTCATAATCCATCTTTATCCCCTTACTCTCTCTAGAATTCTTAAAATATCCTCCTTTGTTGGAGCTTTAGGATTAGAAATAGTGCAAACATCCTCCATAGCGATTCTAGCTATTTCATCCTTTAATAACTTTAAACTATCAAGATCAACTCCAGCAGCCTTTAATGTTACTGGCAATTTCATAGTTTTTTGCATTTGCTTTATTTCTGATATTAAATTTTTTACACCCATTCTAATATTATTGGCTGACAATCCAATTAATTTGGCTATGTGACAATATTTCTTAGCCGATAATGTAAAATCTCTGGTATCATAGCTTACAATATCAGCATTATAGTCAATAACATAAGGCAAGAGTATAGCATTTGCCCTTCCATGTGGTATATGAAATTTACCACCTAAAACGTGTGCTATGCTATGATTTATTCCTAATGAAGCTTGATTAAATGCAATCCCAGCTAGGCAAGAAGCAGTATGCATTTTTTCTCTAGCTATTAAATCTTGACCGTTTTTATAAGCCTTTGGAAGATATTCAAATGCCAAAATTAAAGCTTTTTCTGCAAGAGCATCAGAAAAATCTGTAGCATTTTTTGATACATATGCCTCTAATCCATGTGTTATTACGTCCATTCCAGTATCAGCCGTTATAAAGTCAGGTGCAGTTTTAACTAATTCTGCATCTAATATAGCAATATTAGGCAATAAATCATCTGAAACTAATGGATATTTAACTCCTTTTTCATTATCTGTTATAACTGAAAAGCTTGTTACCTCTGAGCCCGTACCACTTGTGGTAGGAATAGCAATAAATTGCACATTGCTAAGATTACCTACTTTCCTTGCAAAATCTACAATTGCTTTAGCAGCATCAATTGCTGATCCACCACCTATAGCTATAATAACCTCAGGTTTTTCTTTTAAAATTATGTCAACACCTTTTGTTACTATTTCTATAGATGGGTCTGGAACAATCTCACTAAATATAGAAACCTTGCAATTATTAAGTCTTTTGGATATTTTGTTTGCAACACCTGATTTTTCCATAAAAGAATCAGTTACAATAAAAACCTTTTTATCAGTTATCTCACTTAATTTGGATAAAGAATCTTCTCCAAAATAAATCTCAATATTTACATTAAATTTTTTCATTTTCATCTCTCATCCATATTTTTTTATTGTAAATATTGTTTGTTTAATCAATAAATTTATACAAAACACAATTAGTAAATAAAGGAAAACAAAGCTGTTTTAAAAATATTTTTTATAAAATGAATTCAAAAAATTTTCCTAATTGTAACAAAAAAATGTACCTTTTAAAAAAGGTACATTTTACAAATTTGTAACTAGGATTTAATTTACAAACTCGTCATAAATAGCTTTAATTGTACTTTCAAAATTTCTATTATCTACTCCTATTATTACGTTTATTTCACTTAGTCCTTGAGCTATTATTTTTACATCAATGTTTTCTTTTTCAAGTGCACTAAATAGTCTTTTAAATATTGAAGATTTATTTCTAATATTTCTGCCAACAGAAGTTACTAACGCTATATCTGTATAGGCAGTTATTTTATCTGCCTTACAGGTCGACTTAAGTTCATTTAAGATTTTATCCATGATATTTACCACCGCACTACTTGCTACAATTACAGAAAATGAGTCTATGCCTGTTGGAACATGTTCTACAACAATTTTTCTTCTATAAAATACATCAAGTGCTGATTTCATAATACCAACTTGACTAGCCATGTTAGCCTTATTTATGCAAAACACAGTATAATTTTTCTTACCCGATATTCCAGTAATTATTCGTTCTGCTTCCTCATCTTCCACTTTTTCTACAATAAGTGTTCCGCATCCTTGAGGTTGATTTGTGTTTCTTATATTAATAGGTATATTTGCTTCTCTTACTGGAAAAACAGCTTCATCGTGAAGAACTGTTGCTCCCATATAGGCAAGCTCCCTAAGTTCTCTATAAGTCATAACATCTATTTTTTTTGGATTATTTATAATTCTTGGATCAGCCATTAATAACCCAGATACATCCGTCCAATTTTCATATATATCAGCGCCAACTGCACTAGAAATTAACGAACCAGTAATATCAGATCCACCTCTTGAAAATGTTTTAATTCTTCCATCATCATAGCTTCCATAAAACCCAGGTATCACTACATTTTCTTTATCTTTTAAAATTTTCGAAATCTCCATATTAGTTTTTTCAACATTTAAAAATCCATCATCATCAAAAAAAATAATACTTTTAGCATCTATAAATTCAAATCCAATATATTCAGCTAATATTTTACTATTTATATATTCTCCCCGACTAACAAAGTAGTCTTCTTCACAATTTTCCTCTAGACTATTAAATATATTTTTAAACTCCAATTTTAAATTTATATCTAAATTGAGCTTTTCGACGATTTTATTAAATCTTTCACTAATTTCATAGAATATTTCTTTATAATTATTATTATTCTTTTTGTTTCTGTAGCATAAATATAATAAGTCAGTAATTTTACTATTTAGTCCATCTGTAGTTCCAGGGGCAGAGGCAACTACGTATTTTATAGTATTATCGTTTTTTATAATATCACTTACTTTAGTGAACTGTTTGTCGTTAGATAAAGATGTTCCTCCAAATTTTGCAACTTTAATCACAATTTTTACCTCCTAATTAATTATTTACATGCGTGTACAGTTATTTTTTAATGATTTTTTAAGAAATTTATATTATAATATTCATATGAATTAAGAAGCTTGAGGTTATGAATATTAAAATGGTTATATGGCTCAAACAAAGTTTGAGACTATGCATAGTTTAGACTATAGAAATATGAATCTGTTGTATTATAATAGAAAGGATATACTAGATATTCTATGAAAAAAAGGGTGACATTCTTTGCAAATAGTAGTTTGAGCATAATTATATATAAGATTGCTTATATTCTTAGCACTCTAATAGCCATAAATTTATTAATATATTTTGCATCCAAAAATTCCGAATGGGTTGAAATGAATTACTCACAGGGTATTTATTTAAAAATAAGTAGTTTTTTAAGTAATATATTTGGAGTATTACCTTTCTCTTTGACAGAATTTTTAATTATAGCTGTTGCAGTATCAGTTATTGTTACTTTATATGTATTAATAAGAAATTTTTCTGTTACAAATTTCTTGAAATATTTACTAAGTTTTTTATCAATAATAAGCACTGCTATGTTTTTATTTTGGTGTTTATGGGGTATAAATAACTTTAGAATACCTGTAGAAAATTTTTTGCCCTTTGAAAAGAATAAATATACTGTAAATGAATTAGAAAGAGCCTGTGAAATATTACTAGAAAAGACTAATAATCTAAGAAAACTGATGGAAGAAGACATAAATGGTGTAACAACCGCAAATAGAGATTATAAAAAAATTTTAAATAGTAGCTTTGATGCATACGATAATATTTCTGAAATATATAATATTATACCTACATCTGGAAAAATAAGGCCAAAACCAATGATTTTTTCTAAAGTTATGAGTATGTTAAATTATACAGGCATGTATAATCCATATACAGCTGAAACAAATATAAATATTGATGAACCTATATATAATATGCCATTTACAGCTTGTCATGAAATCGCTCATTTAAAGGGTTTTCCAAGAGAAAGTGAAGCGAATTTTATTTCATTTTTAACTTGCATAAATAGTGATGACATGTTTTTTGAGTACTCAGGTTATTTATCTGGATTAATATACTGTTCAAATGCGTTATATAGGGAAGCGCCAGAAGCTTATGTTAAACTTAAAAATAATTTTTCAGAAGGAATTATAAGAGATTTAACGTATACTAATGAATATTGGAATAATTATAAAGGATTTATTGCCAGGTTTGGCGAAAATAACAATAACGTATTTTTAAAACATACTAATCAACCAGAAGGCACTAAAAGTTACGGATTAGTAGTAGACCTAATTATTTCATACTTAATACAAAATGATGTGTAAAATCACACTTTATAGTTGAAAAAAATTCCAAATAATGATATATTACAATAGTTTAAGGAGATGATAACGTGAAAAAAACACTTCACGCTATTATATTAATGATGCCACTTCGTGGCATAACAGGAGGTCAAAATGTTATGTTCAGTTTGTAAAAAAAATGTAGCTGTTATATTTGTAAATAAAATAGTAGAAGGAAAAATGAAATCTACAGGTTTATGTATACCATGTGCAAAAAAACAAGGTTTAGCACCTATGGACCAAATAATGCAACAAAGTGGATTTATGCCTGAAGATTTTGATAATATTAATAATCAATTGACTGAAGCAATGGAGGATATAGACTTAGAGCAATTAGCTGAAGGAATGGGTTCTATTGATTCAGGTGATGTAGAGAATTTTAGTAAAAAAGATTTAGGAAATTTAATGAATTTTATGAATACGGCCTTTTCCGGCAGCTTTACATCTAAAGACTCAGAATTGCCGGCAGAAATTGACAATGATAATGAATTTAGCGGTGAATTTTCTAAGGGCGGAACAAAATTAAAGGATAAACCTAAAAAGAAAAAAAGAAAGTACCTTGATACTTACGGCATAAATTTAACTACAAAAGCTATTGAGGGTGGTATTGATAGGATTATTGGCAGAGAAAGAGAAATAGACAGAGTTGTTCAAATACTAAACAGGCGTTCAAAAAACAATCCTGTTTTAATTGGAGAGCCTGGTGTAGGAAAAACTGCAATTGCAGAAGGATTAGCAGTACGTATAGCCGATAAACAGGTGCCTGTTAAGCTACATGATACTGAAATTTATTTATTAGATTTAACTGCACTTGTAGCTGGAACACAGTTTAGAGGACAGTTTGAGTCTCGTATGAAGGCATTAATTGACGAAGCAAAAAAAGCAGGTAACATTATATTGATAATAGATGAGATACACAATATAGTTGGCGCGGGTGATGCTGAAAGCGGGGCTATGAATGCGGCAAACATTTTAAAACCTGCTCTTGCAAAGGGCGAAGTACAAGTTATAGGTGCAACCACTTTAAATGAGTATAGAAAGCATATTGAAAAGGATACTGCCCTTGAAAGAAGATTCCAACCTGTTATAGTTGATGAGCCTTCTATAAGTGATTCAATTGAGATTTTAATGGGAATAAAGGATTATTATGAGAACTATCATAGGGTAAAAATAAGCCAAGAGGTTGTTGAAGCTGCTGTTAAAATGTCTGAAAGATATATTACTGATAGATTTTTACCAGACAAAGCAATTGATGTTATAGATGAAGCCGGCTCAAGAGTAAATCTAAAAAATAAGGGACTTGTGGAATTAGAGGCTTTGAGAAGCGAGCTAACTAAGGTTAAATATGAAAAGGAAGAGGCAGCGGAGGATGATGACTACGAAAAGGCTGCTGAATGTAAGGTAAATGAGCTTAGACTTGAAAACAGTATTTCAAAGTTATCTAAGGAATGCGAAAATATAAGTTTAACTGAAGAAGACATAGCATATGTTATAGAGGCTTGGACTAAAATACCAGTTCAGAAAATAACTGAGGTAGAGGCAGAAAAGCTTATAAATTTGGAACAAAGACTTCATAAAAGAGTTATAGGTCAACATAATGCTGTAGAGGGCTTGTCTAGAGCTATAAGAAGAAGTCGTTCAGGTTTTAGAAAGAAAAGAAAGCCAGCATCCTTTATATTTGTGGGGCCAACTGGAGTTGGTAAAACTGAGCTTGCAAGAACTCTTGCATACGAAATGTTTGAAAATGAAGAAGCAATGATTAGAATAGATATGTCTGAGTATATGGAAAAACATACCGTATCTAAACTAATAGGAGCACCTCCAGGATACGTAGGGTATGACCAAGCAGGTTTTTTAACTGAGAAAATTAGACGTAAGCCATATTCAGTTATACTTCTTGATGAAATAGAAAAGGCTCACTCTGATGTATTTAATATATTACTGCAAATACTTGAAGATGGCAGACTTACTGATAATCAAGGAAGAACAGTAAACTTTGAAAATACAATTATTATAATGACTTCAAATGTTGGAAACAGCGGTCAGGCTAATAAAATTGGTTTTGGTGATTTAAATAATAAGGAATATAACTTATTAGAAGCAAAAATTCAATCAGCTTTAAAAGAAACCTTTAAACCTGAATTTTTAAATCGTGTTGATGAGGTTGTAATATTCAATGAACTTTCAAAGGAAGAGCTTCGTCAAATAATAGATTTAATGTTAAATGAAGTAATTGATGAAGGAAAGAATAAAAAAATTACAATCAATGTTTCTGATGAAATGAAAGACTTCATTCTTGAAAAAGGATATGATCCAAAATATGGTGCAAGACCACTAAGAAGAACTATACAAAAATATGTTGAAGACGAAATTTCAGAAAGCTATTTAAAGGGCTTAATAAAAGAAGGAAGCATTGTAAATATTACTGTAGACAATGATAAAACTAAATTAGACATAAAATAAAAATATAGCGTCATAATTTGACGCTATATTTTTATGCTTAAGAATACTATTATGACTATGAGACACTCCAGTATCTTTTAAAGAAAGCTTCTGAATTTTTGTAGCATACAGCTTCTATTTCTTTTGATGTGAACTTATTTTTTTCCATTGCTTCTACAAGCATATGAATATCTCCGGCGCCTTTTATTTCTAATTCTCCGTCTATTCCATCAAAGTCAGTACCAAGACCAACTACTTCTAAACCACCAACATTAATTAAATGTCTTATATGAGTCATCATATCATCTATCTTACTTTTATTTTCTTTTTGTAAAAAGACTCCACAGAAATTAATTCCTGTTATTCCACCCTTATCTGCAAGCTTTTTTACCATTTCGTCAGTTAAATTTCTACAATGCTCATGTACTTCTCTTGAATTTGAGTGTGTCGCCATAAATGGTTTCTTTGAATATTTATATACATCATTAAATCCAGCATCAGATAGATGGGATACATCAACGATTATACCTAAATCATTCATTTTTTCAACAACTTCAATACCAAAAGGCTTTAGACCATAATCCTTAAATTTATATCCACTGTTTGGATAACCTATACAGTTTTCATAATTCCATGTTAGTGTTATTGCTCTAACTCCTTTATTATATAACTCCTCTAATCTTTCAATCTTACCATCAATTATTCCGCCTTCTTCTATTGTTAAAAATGCAGAAAGCCTGTTATTATTTTTATTTGCTAAATAATCTTGATAAGAGCTAGCGAATGCAATTTTTTCTGGATTTTTAGATACTTGTTCGTGAAAAATATCTATAGCCCTTAATGCATCATCATAATGGCTAATCTTATATATAGGCTCTTCACCTAAGCATATAAAGCAAGCAAAAAACTGTGCTGCATAATTGCTTTTTATTAGTCTTTCAATATCTATATGATAATCATTTTTCCATAAATCAATATTTGATACTTCACCTTTGCTTTTGTCTACTAACCATCTCATTAGCGTATCTACATGAAAATCAATATAAAACATAATAACCTCTATTCCGCCGTCAAAAGACGGCACATTATTTTTACTCTGACAACAAGCTATCTAATTCATCTATTAGCTTGCCAAATATTGATAGCGCTGCATTTATTGGCTCTGGAGTTGTCATATCTACTCCTGCTATTTTTAATAGGTCTATTGGGGAAGCTGAACTACCACTGCTTAAGAATTTTAAATAATTTTTAACGGCTGGCTCACCCTCATCTAATATTTTTCTTGATAAAGCCATAGCAGCAGAATAACCTGTAGCGTACTGATACACATAGAAGTTATAATAGAAGTGAGGTATTCTAGCCCATTCTATTGCGATTTCTTTATCAACAACGATATCATCTCCAAAGTATTTAACATTTAAATCATAGTATAAATTACTTAAAGCATCTGCTGTTAAGCTCTTTCCTTGTTCAGCCATTTCATTGGTTAACATTTCAAATTCAGCAAACATTGTCTGTCTAAATAGCGTGCCTCTAAATTGCTCTAAGAAATAATTGATTAAATTTGCTCTTTCAAGTTTATCTTTTGTTTTTCCTAACAAATATTCCATCAGCAATGCTTCATTACAAGTAGAGGCAACCTCTGCTACAAAAATTTTATAGTCTGAGTAAACATTTGGCTGTGTTTTGTTTGATAAGTATGAGTGAATTGCATGACCCATTTCATGTGCTAATGTAAACTCTCCACTTAAATTTTCTGTATGATTTAATAAAACGTATGGATGAACTTTTGCACCAGCTGAATATGCTCCGCTTCTTTTTCCTTCATTTTCATAAACATCAATCCATCTGTTTTCAAATCCTTCTTTTAATATAGCTTGATATTCTTTTCCAAGAGGGGCAACAGCTTCCATTACATTCAATTTAGCTTCCTCAAATGTAATTTTATCATTGGAACTTTGTACTGCTTGAGTATATAAATCGTACATATGTAATTCATCAAGCTTCAAAAGCTTTTTGCGTAAGGAAACATATTTATGCATATAATGCATATTATCATGTACTGCTTTAATTAAGTTCTTGTATACAGCTACTGGAACGTCTGTATTGTCTAAAGCTCTCTCAAGTGTAGAATTATACTTTCTTGAATTAGCATAAAACATTAGTTGTTTTATTTGTGCATAATAGGAAGATGCAGCAGTGTTTTTAAATTTCTCAAAAGTATGATACAAAGTCATAAAAGCATCTTTTCTAACTCTTGCATCCTTACTTTCAAGATAAGATATAAATGTTCCAGCAGTTAGCCTAGCTGGTTTTCCATCTTCTCCAATTATATCTGGAAATTCTAAATCTGCATTTCTAAACATTGACATAATTGAAGATGGTGCTGATGCTAAATCTTCAGCAGCAGCTAATAATTTTTCCTCATTTTCTGATAGTATATGTTCTTTTTTCCTTCTTTTTTCATTAAGATGTCTTTCATATATCTTTAAAGCTTCATTTTCTTTATAGAATTTATTTAAAGTCTCATCTAGTATAGCTATAATTTCTGGAGTTTCAAACGCCGTTGCGCTACCATAATTAACAGCCAAGCTCATAATTTGATTAGCTAAGTCTTGATATATTGTATTTTTTGTATCTTCATCAAATTTACGTTGAGCATAGTTAAAAATTCTGTCGAATTTTAAGTCAAGTTCATCATTTGCTTTTAAATAAGCTAATAATATGTCTGATGATTCAGATAGTTTTCCTTTAAATTTAGTTATATCTTCTATCATTTTTTTGGCAAGTTCAAAGTCATCCTTCCAAGCATCATCATTTACATACAAATCTTCTGTTGCCCATGTGTTTTTTAATTCTACTTCACTTCTTTTTTTAATAGTTGCTTTTTCCATTCTTAAACATTCCCTCCGCTTAAATTATAAAATATTCTTTTTAAGTACAATACCAAAGCACTATACCTAGTATAGTACTTTGGTAATAATTAGTCTATATTAAAGTATATTCATTTTTCTTATAAAAGAATTAATTAAACTTTTAACAAGCTAAACGTTTTCATTATTAATCAAAATTATATTATAACTTTACAAAAAAAAGTCTTGATAAGAAAATTTAATAATGTTATTATATGCTTGTAATATATTCTACTGTTTGCATATATTTTGTGTAAACAAGTTTTTTATTGCAATTGTAGCTTAAAAATAATTTTGGCGAAAGGATATTTTAATGACTATTTTATTCTCTGATTATTTAAGTCAATTAATAGACAATCCCGCACTATTAGTTACTGCTATACTAACCCTAGGTGTAATATTAGTTAATGGTTGGACTGATGCTCCAAATGCTATAGCAACATGCGTTTCTACACGTTCTATCAGCCCTAGAGCAGCTATATTAATGGCAGCAGTTTTTAATTTTTTGGGTGTTTTGTTTATGACTTTAGTCAACGCAACAGTTGCCCAAACAATCTACAAAATGGTTGATTTTGGAGGTAATTCTCATGATGCGTTGATAGCTTTATGTGCAGCCTTATTTGCAATAGTTACTTGGGCAACAGCAGCTTGGTGGTTTGGTATACCAACAAGTGAAAGCCATGCATTGATTGCTGGTATATCTGGTGCTGCTATAGCATTACATAATGGCTTAGGCGGTATAAATGGTTCAGAATGGATTAAAGTTATCTATGGACTTGTGTTATCTACATGTATCGGTTTTGGCTCTGGATGGATATTTGTAAAGACAATAGAAATCATATTTAGAAAAGTAGACAGAAGAAGAACAACTGGAATTTTTAAAAATGCACAAATACTTGGTGGAGCTGCTATGGCTTTTATGCATGGAGCTCAAGATGGTCAAAAGTTCATGGGAGTATTTATGCTAGGTATTTTTTTAGCAAATGGACAAGGTACTGTTACAAGCTTTGTAATTCCAATTTGGCTAATGATACTCTGCTCTGTTGTTATGGCACTTGGAACTTCAATTGGCGGATATCGTATTATAAAAGCTGTTGGAATGGACATGGTTAAACTTGAAAAATATCAAGGATTTGCCGCTGATTTAGCAGCAGCTTCGTGTCTTTTAGCATCTTCACTTACTGGAATCCCAGTAAGTACAACACATACTAAGACAACATCTATTATGGGTGTAGGCGCAGCGAAGAGACTTTCATCTGTAAATTGGGGTGTTGTTAAGGAAATGGTGTATACTTGGATATTAACTTTTCCAGGTTGTGGTCTAATTGGCTATCTGATGGCTAAGTTATTTATGATGATATTCTAACAATATTATTTTAATTTTGTTAATAATATTGTCAATACTATTTAAAAGGAGTGTTTATATATGGCTGGTAATTATAATTATTTTGAAAAATTTGTAACACTAGTAAATTACTCATGTGAAGCGGCACAAATGTTTAATAAGACTTTAGAAAACTTCAATAATAAAACATTAGAAGAAAGATTGAACTCTATGCATGAAATTGAGCATGCAGCAGATTTAGAAAAGCATGATTTAGTAAATAGGCTAGCTCGTGAATTTATAACACCTATTGAAAGAGAAGATATACTTACTATTACAGATCAAATAGATGATTTAACTGATTTTATAGAAGACATCGTAATGGTTATGTATATGTTTAATATAAATTCATTGAGAAAAGAAATATTTTTATTCTCTGAAGTTATTTATAAATGCTGTGTAGCTCTTAAAAACATATTAATAGAGTTTAGTAACTTCCGTAAATCAAATTCAATAACTGAATTAATAATTGCTGTTAATCGTCTTGAAGAAGAAGCAGACAAAATTTATGTGAACTCTGTTAAAAATCTTTTTGCAACATCAAACGACCCAATAGAAATTATGAAGTGGCGAGAAATATTCAATCGTGCCGAAAAATGTTGTGATTCTTGTGAAATTATTGCAAATTCCATTGAAGGAATAATAATGAAAAATTCATAATAAAATATTCATTTATTAGCCTATAAGCAAAATGCTTACAGGCTTTTTTATTGCAATTTCAATACTCATATTATTTTATATTAATTTTTAATAATTTTTTTCAAAAAACTATTGACAATCATATTGTATTGGTGTACTATTTAGCTATGATACTAATACGCGTATGAATATAAGTGAGGTGTAAGTATGGAATTTGATAACAACGTTCCGATATACATTCAAGTTGTTAATAAAATTAAGCAGGATTTGATAACTGGAAAGCTTAATTTAGGTGACAAGATGCCCTCTACAAGAGATTTTGCTAATGAAATTGGTCTTAATTTAAATACTGTTGCTAGAGTATATAAGGAACTCGAAATTGAAGGAATTGTTTTTACAAAACGAGGACTTGGTACATTTGTTACAGAATCAGAAGAAAAGATTAATAGCATCCGCTCTGAAATGGCAAAAGATCTACTATTTAATTTTATAGTAGGCATGAAGGGTATAGGTTATAAAAAAGAAGAAATTGTAAGTATATTAAAAGACAATATAGAAGGAGTATATAATGAGTAATTTATTAGAAATTAAAAATTTATCAAAAAAATATTTTAATAAAGTTGCGCTAGAAAATATAAATCTTAATTTTGAAGGCGGCAAAATTTACGGGCTTTTAGGACCAAATGGTAGTGGTAAAACTACATTGATGAAGGTTATAGCAGGTCTTCATAAGCAAAGCACAGGAGAAGTTTTAATTAACAACCAACCTGTGTCCTATAAAACAAAGGCTATAATTTCATATATGCCTACGGAAAATTTTTTAATAGATACCTTTAAAGTAAGTGGTATAGTAGACTACTATAAGGATATGTACAAAGATTTTAATAAGGATAAGTGCTTAGATTTAATTAAAAAGCTTGGTGTTGATGTTAATGCAAAGGTATCGGCACTATCCTCTGGTCTAGCAGCAAAGTTAAAACTAGCAGTTACTTTATCTAGAGATGCAGCAATATATATGCTAGATGAGCCTTTAAATGGTATAGATATAATAGCTAGAGAAGCAACTATTGAAACAATAGTTAATGCATATGATGAAAATAAAATTATTATAATATCAAGTCATATTGTTGATGAAATCGAAAAATTGTTTGATAGTGTTGTATTTATAAAGGATTCAAAAGTTGCCTTAGCTAGTAATGCAGAGGATTTAAGGGTTGAAAGGCAAATGTCTATTGAAAATTTATACAAGGAGATATATAAATAATGTTAAAACTTATAAAATATGAATTTATAAAAAAATCTAAATTATTTTTAATACTAATTATAACTGCAATTTTAGCTAATATAGGTCTTGGATTAGCATATGGACAAAACGGTATAGCTTTATTTTTAGGTATTTCACCGTTAGTTTTAGGAATTATATACTTATATGAATTAATTAAAACTTACAGTGATGACTTAAATAAAAAGACTGGATATATGCTATTTATGACACCTAATAGTGGATATGCAATAATAGGTTCAAAATTAATAACTATAATTTTAGTCGGATTTATATTCTTTACTTCATATGCCCTATTTGCACTAACAAATTTATCAATTATAGCATACAAAATGGTAGGTGATTTTTCACTTATAGCAGATGGACTAAATCAAATAGTAGAAGCACTAAATAAGTTACTCAGTGGAGCCCTGGGTATAAATATTGGAGATTTAATATTAATATTTATCGTAGGTATAGTAAGTGCTATAGTATTTATACTAACTGTATATTCAGCTATTACAATAAGAAAAAGTATATTCTCCAACACTAAATTTGGTGGTGTGCTAAGCTTTATCATATTCGTAATTATAAATGTTATTTATGGTAATTTAGCTGACTTAGTAGGAAAAATATTTGATTTTGAATTTATTTTAACCGAAATAAACACTAACGTAGCAGTAACATATCCTTCATCACATATGTTTCAAATATTTGTAGTTATGATAGTATTTAATTGTATAATGGCTTCAATATTAATGCTTGGTTCAGGATATCTAGTTGAGAAAAAAATAAATCTATAATAAAAAAATCTTTGGGGTTTTAAAACTCCAAAGACTTTTTTTAGTTTACTCTATAGTGTGAAACAAATTTCACACTGTGAAGTTGTTTTTTTACACTAATGCCTTTTTAAAAACGTTTTCTATTTTTTCTATTGTCGGAACACCCTCGTGAATTTTTTCACCATTTACATAATAGGTTGGTACGTAATAATAGTCATAAGTACTTGCAATCTTAGCATTTTTACTTTCTTCTATTTTCTCTATCTCGATATTTTTATATCTAGGATTTTTTTCTATTAATTCACTCATCATTCTTTCTGCATTTTTGCAATGTGGACAATTCTGCAAGTAAAACATTATAATTTTTTTCATATCTCATCTCCTATAATATAGTATCTCAAATTTTTAATAAAATCATGTATTGCTAAATTATACTATTATATTATAAAAGATCAATATCCTTTTGACAACATATATAACTAATACTGAGTATATTTTACTTGTAAAAACGCTATTTGTTGGTATAATATTTATATGTTACTATTTTCATGAAAAAAGGAGTGAATGATAAGCAATGGAAACTAAAGTTAAAAAACCAATACTAATTACAGTCGCAATTTTAGTTATATTATTAATAGTTACTTTTTTATCTAATCCTACTATGGCTGATTTTTCAAATTGGTTAAAACAAGAGATAAGTAAAAATGAAGAAGCAGCTGATACAGAAATGGCTTTTGCTACAATGTTTATGGACACAATTGTAAATAATTTTACTACCAGAAAGGACTATAAATTTTTTAGTATCTATACGATGAATATTGATTCTGAAGAAGGTGTTGTTCTCGGTATTTTAAATTCTTTTATTAAATTAGGAAGCACATCTAATTAAAAAAAGCAAAGGGCAAATGACAAATGTCTTGCAAAGCAAGACTATGCAAAGCAAGACTATGGTATACTGATTACATGAATGTATAGAATAAATTTACAAGGAGTTTACTATGTTTTTTAAAAAAGAAGATTCAAAGGAAGATATTGAATTAGTTAATTTAAAAAAAACAAATAACAGTTATGAGCTTTCTATAATAGAAAGTATATTAAAAGACAACTCTATTCCGTACATTCTTCACGACTATGAATCAGGTGCCTATATGAGAATATACACTGGCACATCTTTATACGGAACTGATATTATGATCAATAAAAGTGATTTTGAAAGGGCTATAGAACTTATCCAAGGCGTCCTATAGCTTAAAGGGCATAAAGGATATTTCACTTAAAAAGCTTCACTAATTACTGAATATTAGTGAAGCTTTGCTTTTATTTTTCAGTAACGGTCACATTATTAATTTTATTTGCTTCAATTATTATATCGCTATAAGTAATACCATCTATTGTTACTTTATATTCACCAGCAGGTATATCAACAAATAGAAACTGATTTTTACTAAGAATTACTTTTTTGTACTCCTGTCCTTTTGAATTTTTTAATATTATTTGTTTTTCAAATAGTGCTTTATCAGACTTTATTTCTCCTTTTATAACGTTAGAAGCAGTTTTAAAATATATTAAAATATTTTCATTATATAAGTCACCGTTAGCCATTGTTATTGACTGTTTAGGAATAAATAAGCTATAGTAGCAATCTAACTCTAAATCCTTAGACAAGGCGATAATAAATGCACATTTGTCCTCAGAAGGAACCTTACAATTTACATTAATTCTGTTACCCATATAATCAACTAAATATACATTATTATTATCAACAACTCCCTTTAGCTCACTATCAAATTGAAGCATTAGGTAATTCCATCTACAATAATAACCGTCTTTTAACGGTATTGGATTAGCATCAGTTATTTTATATATCCCGTCAGTATACTTTAACATAAATGTATCATCACTATTTAAATTCACTCTATTTGTCTTTTGAGACCAACTAACCTTCATTCCAATCATTTCTCCAACTGCACGCAATGGAACATATGTAGTTCCATTATATACGATGTTATCTACAGAAATCTGCTTATTATTTACATATAAACTAATACTGTTAAATAGAACTTCAATTTTTTTTGATAGGTTTCCTGCAAATGCTGGAAAAAAGCTTAACAATGTCGCTAAAACTATTGTAACTATCAAAACACGTTTACTTTTTATCATAATTCCTCCATTATATATAAATTAATATTTTATATGTACTTTTATAATTAAAATACCATTGTTTTTATTAATAGTAAATTTAAATCATATAACAAAATTCGACAAACAAAAAGATCTTGCTCCGATGGAATATCGAAACAAGACCTTAGTCGCATAATGTTTAATTTTTATACTTATTTATACCTGTCCTAAAAACATTTGTACTACAAATGAAACTACTACTACTAATGCCGATATAATAAATCCATGCAGCATTGGCTTAAATCCAGATTTTGATACTTCTTTAAAATTCGTTTTTAAACCAATAGCACCTAATGCCATAACCATTAAAAATTTGCTTATATCGGCTATATTTTCAGTAATTGAAACTGGTATAATGTTAAGGCTTCTAACGGCAACCATTCCTAAAAACATTAGTATAAAATATGGAAATATCTTTTTTAAATCAACTTTTTTATGCTTACCCTTTTCCTTATTTTGTTTAGCATTTAATCTTTCATTAATGAATGAAAAAATTAATACTGCTGGTATTATGGACAAGGTTCTTGTTAATTTTACTATTACAGAAAAATTTCCTGCTACATCTGAAAATGCATACCCTGCTGCTACAACTGATGAGGTATCATTTACAGCAGTTCCTGCCCAAAGTCCATATCCAAAATCCGTCATTCCAAAGGCTTTACCCATAATTGGAAACAGTATAACCATTACTATATCAAATATAAATGTAGCTGATATTGCATATGCTACATCTCTATCCTCTGCCTCAATAGTTGGTGCAATTGCCGCTATCGCAGAACCACCACATATTCCAGTACCGGCGGATATAAGACCAGATAGCTTCCAATTCATTTTAAATATCTTGCCAAGTAAATATCCTCCACCAAAGGCGCATATAAGTGTAAATACCATAACAATTAAAGAATACTTACCAACTTGAAAAACTTGAGAAAAGCTTAATCTTAGTCCCATTAATATTATTGCAAATTTTAAAACTTTTTTTGATACAAATCCAATACCGGCATTAAAATAATTTCCTTTTGATACAAAAGGGTTTAAAATCATTCCAATAATCATTGCAAATACACCTGCACTAATCAAATGATATGGTATATAATCGCTTATAATTACAGAAACTACGCCTAATGCAGCTGTTAATAAAAAACCTGCTGCATTTTTCTTTATAAAATTCATGTTACATCCTCCTGTCTGATTTCATTATTGATTTTATTACATTTTTAGTATAATATCAAATTATATATATTTATATATCTATAAATTTAATTTATAATGGAGGTAGCTTTGATAGACTATAGGTTAAAAACATTTTTAGTATTATGCAAACTAGGAAGCTATACTAAAACTGCTGAATTGTTGCATATTACACAGCCCGCTGTTACTCAGCATATAAAATATCTAGAAGAATTTTATAATTGTAAATTATTTGAATATAGTAATAAAAATCTAATTTTAACGGATACAGGTAAGGAGCTTTATTCATTTGCTATGTCTATGCATTCAAGCTCTGAACGTATAAAACTATTGATAAATAATAAAAATAATCAAAAAAAACCTATAATCTTTGGAGCAACATTGACTATAGGTGAATACGTGATGCCACCTATACTTGAAAAATTAATATTGTTACATCCTGACCTTCATATTACTATGAATGTACAAAATACTAAAACTCTTTTAGACAAGCTAAATGAAGGTGAAATAGATTTTGCACTAATTGAGGGAAATTTCAATAAATCTGAATATAATCATAGATTGTTCTCTATGGAAAATTTTATCGGTGTTTGTTCTAACAATTCAATTTATGCTAATAAAGCAGTTATTTTTGATAACTTATTTTCTGAAAGAGTGATACTTCGTGAATATGGCTCAGGTACTAGAGATATATTTGAGCATTTTATGCAGGAACGTAATTTATCAATTGATTGTTTCAAAAATTTTATTGAGCTAGGTAATATGAATGTTATAAAGTATTTAGTTGAAAAGAATTTAGGCATAACCTTTGTGTATGAAGAAGCCGTAAAAAAGGAACTAATCAATGGACAATTGTGCAAAATAAATATTTTTAACTTTAACGAAACTAGAGAGTTTAACTTTGTTTATCATAAAAATAGCTTGCATGAGAAAGAATTCTTAGAATGGTATGACTATTTAAAGCTTAACCATATATAGCAAGCTAATTATATTGTTGAATTTTGTATAATATAATGTTATTATGTAATAAATATTAAACTTTAGGTGATAAAATGATTAAAGACAAAACGTTCTCAGGAATCATAATATCTTTAGCTTTTATTTTATCTATAATAGGACTTTTCTCACACCCTCATATGATGGAGGAACTTGTTAGATTAAATAACGACTGGGAGTACAATATAAATAATAGTGAAAAAAGTATACATCTTAAAAATTTATCGAATATTAAAGGTGTTGGCGTTGGCGACACTTTGTATTTAAAGCACACAATTAAGGAAGATATAGGTAGTGCTTATTTAATGTTAAATACTATCAATCAAAATATTATCGTTTGCCTAGACGATAACATAATATATGAAAAAGTATCCATAGATTCTAAAAATCCTGGTATCTCTCTTAATGTAATCGAGCTAGGAAATCAATATAAGGGTAAAGAATTAAAAATCGCTTTATCTTCGCCATATAAAGCATATTGTGGAAAAGTTAGCACAATATATTTATGTAAATTAAATTCATTAATTGCTTTTATCTTATCTGTTTCAGTTAAGGATTTAATTATGAGTTTAATATGCATAAGTATTGGTTTTATAGGAATTTATTTTTTTATATCTTTTAAGAAGAAAAACCAAACTGATTCTACATTTTTATTTTTTAGCTTATTTTGTATATCATTAGGTTTATATTTTCCTAGTAAACAGCCTATTATGAATATATTTTTTGATCCAGTTGCAATATCTAATATAAATCTATTTTTACTATATATTCAACCTTTGTGCACATTACTTTTAATCTATAAATTATGTTCAAAATATAAAAGATATATATCATATTTAATAATAGGTAATTTTATATTTGTTCTTATAATAACTATTGGTGTCCTATTTAATTTTATTGAATTACCAAATATATTAAATTTTTACTATTTGATTTCCATTTTTAGTATTTTAATTGTAATTTATACTTGCTATTCAGAGCTTAAATTAAAAAATCCTTTAATACCTATGGTTGCATTATCATCTTTGATTATTTTTTTCTTTGGAATTATAGATTTTTTAAATTTCAAATTTAGCTTTTATGACAATAATATACTATTGTATAAATATTCTTTGCTTGTATTTGTGGTGGCTATAGGATTTATGTATTTTTCAAAATTCATATCAGATATAACAAATGCAAATTCAATATTGCAAAATAATCAAACATTAAAATCAATAGCTTATACTGATGAATTAACAAAGCTAAAAAATCGGGCTGCCTTTGATAAAATGCTATCTTCTCTTTCATTAAAAAGACCTAATTCTGGTGAAATTGCTATTATCGTATTTGACCTTAATAGATTAAAATCAATAAATGACAATCTCGGACATATGATTGGGGATAAATATATAAAATTATGTGCTGATTGCTTAAATAAAGTATTTGTTAATGGAGAGCAAATTTATAGAATTGGTGGAGATGAATTTGTAGTAATATCAATTCATGCAAATATAAATACCTTGCAAGAAAAAATAAAAACATTATATGAAACTTTTGAAAGGTATAGTTATGGAAATTTGCAGTTAAGTGTTGCATATGGTTTTGAGTTTTATGATAGCTATTTAGATAGAGATTTATACAGTACCTTTAATAGAGCGGATAAAAAAATGTATATGTTTAAGTCAAGACAAAAATCATATGTAAGAAATAAATAATAATTACTTCTATAAAATAAATTAGCGCAAAATGCGCTAATTTTATTTATTATTAAACATTTCATATAGCTTGTTCATTACAGATGCAGCTGCTCCTCTAGTTATACTTATGTTATAATTAAAAGTATCACTATCTTCTCCGCTTATTATTCCCTTGGAATATACTATCTTAATATTATTAATTTGAAAATCTGCTAAACCTTCAATATCCTTAAAAGGTAATTCAATCTCTGACAATTTAAATGCCTCATTTACATCAAAGTTTCTCTCTACCTCAAGTAATTTTGACTCAGCATCAAATTTTTCTTGCTCAAGCTTTATTAGTTGCTTTGCTATTATATAAGTTATTTCTCCTCTGCTTATATTAGCAGAGGCATTAATGTTCTCGCTGTATAGTCCAAGCAGTTGTGCTTCATCCAAAGCTCTAATATAATCAACTGCCCATGGACTAATCTCATCTTTGTCTGCAAATCTTAATTCTTCTTTACTTTCACTAGTTATATTAAAAACTTTAGAAAAAAGTACAGAAAATTCTTCTATAGACATGTTGTCATCAGGACAAAATTCAGTGCTTGTTTTACCACTTATAAGTTTAAGATTATATAGATTCATTACTGAGCTTGCACTCCAATGATATAATATATCTTCAAATGGATAAATTCCATATTTAGTGTCACCTATCTTTTTTATCCAATTTCTTTCTATCCATCCACTTATTTTATCGTTTACCTGAACTTTATACCAATAATAACCATTTTTAAGCGTTGGACCATCTATTATTTGTGCCATTTGACCACTATTTATACTGCTCGTTACATTTCCAGATGGTGCATCATATAAATACCTAGTATCTACTATACTATTGATTAGTACTAAATCATTTTTGTTATACTGAATTATATTTGCGAAATTTTTATTGACTGGTGTAGCTATATTAAGACCTCTACTTGGCCTGCCTGATGCAGGGAGCCTTGTTGTATCTATTTTGTTTATAGATTGGTCAAAATAGCTTTCACAAACTTTGTAAACCTTGTCTTGATATGCTTTTGAGTTAGCATTAGGATTATTCCTGTCAATCCAACCATTATATGCCCATAGTGCAAAGTACCAATTTTCAAGTACATTAGGGTCCATATTGCCAACACTAGAAATACTGTTATTCTGTACACTTGAATTCCATTTAGCAAGAAGTACATCTATACCTGCATTTATATTGTAATCAACATCATACTTTAACTTTTTTGTATCAAAATTATTATAAGCATTGCTTACTTGCATTAAACCAATATGACCACCTGATGAGATTTTTGGAGTTCCATTTGAATTGAAATGTTGAAAACCTGATTCGATTTGTGCGATAGCCTTTATAAAGACTGATGGCACTCCTCGCACTAAAGCTATATTATCAATTTTAGCTTCTAATTCTTCTCTAGTATAGTTATAACCATACCCTACCTGTGTAAATAATATTAACATGACTAGTGTAAACGTCAAAACCTTCTTGGCTCCAGTTCTAAATATTTTCATACTTATAACCTACCCTTCTTTAATTTTATTAACTATATATTAAACTATATAAAACTTTATGATTCAATATAAGTCCTAATAAATATATAAGTTTTAGCATCAATAATCAAATTGTGCTAAATTATACAGTTCATTATAGCAAAAACATCAGTTTTAATGTTTTCTAGTTGTTCTTTCGCCTCGTCCTCTGAACTACCACATAATGAAAAATATATTTTCATTTTTGGTTCTGTGCCAGATGGACGAATAACAAACCATGATTCATCTTCAAAACAGAATTTTAAAACATTAGATTTTGGATAGTCCAATTTTTCAAAATCTCCCGTAATGAAATCATATAGTATTCCTAGTTTAAAATCATATAGATATTTTATATTCTTTCCACATATTACAGTCGGTTTATTTTCTCTAAAGTATTCAATTATTTTAGTTATCTTGTTTTGTCCACTTATTCCCTCTAATGAAACTGAAACAGTTTCATCTATATAGAAATTATATTCATCATGAAGCTTTTTTAATACACCTAATAATGAACAACCCTTTTTTTTATAAAAAGCACTCATTTCAGCTATTAACATTGATGCGACAACACCGTCTTTATCTCTAACATAATCTCCAGTTAAATATCCATAACTCTCTTCATATCCAAAGACAAACTTACCTTGTCCAGATTTTTCACATTTATTTATCGTATCTGCTATATATTTAAAACCTGTTAATGTCTTTATTGTTTTTACACCATAGCGTTCTGCTATTTTTTCTCCTAAATCACTTGTTACAAAAGTATTTATCATAACCAAATTATCAGTTAGTGTATTATTATTTTTTTTGCTTTGTAATATATAATTAAGTAGTAGTGCCCCTACTTGATTACCCGTTAAAGCTATGTACTCATTGTTTTCTTCGTTTCTTACTACAACGCCTACTCTGTCACAGTCAGGATCAGTGCCTAAAATTAAATCTGCCCTTACTTTTTTAGCCATATTAATAGCCAAGTTAAAAGCTTCAATATCCTCAGGATTTGGAAGCTTTACTGTAGAAAAATTAGAATCAGGTGCTTCCTGTTCAGAAACAGTAAATACATTTCTAAATCCTCTTTCCTTTAACACTCTTCTAACAGGAATATTGCCTGTACCATGTAAAGGTGTATAAACTATGTTTATTTTATAGTCTAAGTCTTTATTAAAACTTAAAGATTTGACACATTCTATATATTTATCATCTATATCCTTACTTATATATATTATATGCGCATTAGTAAAATTTTGTGAATATTTTATATAATTAAAATCAATCTTAGAAATTTCTTCTGTGATCAAATCAGCATCCTGTTCTAAAATTTGACCGCCATTACTATTATATACCTTGTAACCATTATATTGTGGTGGATTATGACTTGCAGTTATAACAATACCTGCTTTGCATCTTAACTCTCTAATTGTAAATGATAATTCTGGTGTTGATCTTAAGCTTTCAAATATATACACCTTTATTCCATTAGCAGAAAGAACTTCAGCTGTTTTTAATGCAAACTCCTTAGACATATGTCTTGAATCATATGCTATTGCTACACTAATGTTATTCTCATACTGTCCTAGCAAATAATTGGCAAGTCCTTGAGTCGTTTTTGCCACAGTGAAAATATTCATTCTATTAGTACCAGCACCTATTATACCTCTTAATCCTGCTGTTCCAAATTCTAAATCCTTATAGAATCTATCCTCGATTTCTTCAGCGCAATGTTCAAGCTGCCTTAACTCTTCCTTTGTACTCTCATCTGTGAATTCACTATCAATCCACGCCCTATATTGTTCTAAATGTCTCATATCTACCTCATGCAATAATATGGAATTGGGGTTTTACCCTCCATCTTTTAGTCAATAATTGTTTTTAGATAATTTTTAAATTCATTTCTTAAATCTTCTCTTTTTAGTGCAAAATCAACTATTGCTTCTAAATAACCTAGTTTATTGCCTGTATCATATCTTTTACCATCAAAGATATAAGCATACATATCTTGATTTTTCACCAGTTCTAACAGACCATCTGTAAGCTGTATTTCACCTAAAGCCCCAGGAGGTATATTTTCGAGTATGTCAAATATTTCTGGGGTAATTATATACCTTCCTACTATAGCAATATTGCTTGGTGCTTTTTCAATCGGTGGTTTTTCGACTAATCCATTTACCTTATAAATTTTCTCATCAATTTTTGTTCCTGAAACTATGCCGTATCTATTCACTTCATTTTCTTTTACTGTTTGCACACCAATTATAGATGTTTGGTACTTATCAAACATCCTTGTCATTTGTTTTAAACATGAAACGGAAGAATAGATTATATCATCTGGAAGTATAACCGCAAAAGGTTCATTTCCAACAAAAGCTTTTGCACATCCAACAGCATGACCTAATCCCTTTGCTTCTTTTTGCCTTATATAGTGTATATTGGCTAAGTTAGTGATATCCCTAAGTTCTTTAAGAGCATCTACTTTATTAGTATTTTCTAATAAATTTTCAAGCTCTGGTAAATTATCAAAATGATCTTCTATAGCTTTTTTATGTCTGCTAGTTATAATTAATATATCTTCTATTCCTGCTTCTACTGCTTCTTCAATAACATACTGAAGGGCTGGCTTGTCTACAATAGGAATCATTTCCTTAGGTATAGACTTTGTTGCAGGCAATAGTCTTGTACCAAAGCCTGCAGCAGGGATAATAGCTTTTTTAATTTTCATCTCAACCTCTCATTATGCCGATGTCTTGACAGACATTGTAGTGGCATCATAAAATATAAGTGTGAAATGCCTTTTTTTCACACTAAATCGTCATTTATATTTGTCTGTAATCTTTTCTTATATCATCAGTTAATAAAGTATCACTTAATGTATCTAAATGTTCTAATGACTTACCTGTTCCTTTGGCTACACATGAAATAGCATCATCAGCTATATTTGTTGTTACTCCTGTTCTTTTCGAAATTAGTTTGTCTAATCCGCCAATTAAAGAGCCCCCGCCTGTCATAACTATGCCTCTTTCACTTATATCAGAAGCTAATTCTGGTGGAGTTTTTTCAAATACAGAGTGAACTGCGTCAGCTATAGCTGTAACAGTTTCTTCTAATGCTTCTAGCATATCTGATGAAGATATTGTAATGTTTTTAGGAAGTCCAGTAACTAAGTTTCTTCCTCTTACTTCCATAAACTTTTCTTCTTCAACGGGGAATGCTGTACCTATATTTATTTTTAAGTCCTCTGCACTTCTTGATCCAATCATCACGTTATATTTTTTACGTACATATCTTACTATAGCCTCATCACATTTGTCGCCGGCTATCTTAATTGATTTGCTAACAACTATTCCACCTAATGAAATAACTGCTATATCAGTTGTACCTCCACCTATGTCAATTATCATATGACCTGTAGGCTTTGATATATCAAGTCCAGCACCAATTGCAGCAGCTACTGGTTCCTCTATTAAATATGTTTTTTTCGCACCTGCGTTGTTGCTTGCTTCTAAAACAGCTCTTTTCTCTACTTCCGTAACTCCACTAGGCACACAAACAATTACTCTTGGTTTCATTAATGACGCACCAGTAGCTTTCTTAATAAAATATTTTAACATTTTTTCAGTTATATCAAAGTCAGAAATGACACCATCTCTTAACGGTCTTATAGCAACAATATTGCCAGGTGTTCTTCCTAACATTTTTCTTGCTTCTTCTCCTACTTCTAATATTTTATTAGTATTTTTGTCTATAGCTACAACTGATGGCTCTTGCATTACGATTCCTTTTCCACGTATGTACACTAATACGCTAGCAGTACCAAGGTCTATTCCTATATCAGCTCTTATACCCATTATCTTACCTCCACGATTTTATCTAATGATATATGTTATATATTTAATTTCACAATTTTAAGTTACTAACTATAATATTATACATAAAATTTAAAATAATTTCAATTTGTTTTTTTACAACATATTTTAGCATGTATACTCATAATATATTATTATCAAAACTTAAAGGTGATATTATGGTATTTAAAATAAAAATTCAAAACTTAATAATTATTGCTTTACTTGTTATTACAATCTTTATATCTTCATTTGTATACTATGATCAAAATTTAGCAAATACAGTTTCAGCAACAGATAAAAAGTTTATAAAATATGTAGAATTTAATGTCCCTTATTCTCTAATGGATTACGCACTTAAATGTGATGTTAAATCTCATAGCACTGAAAATAAACTTAATTGGATTGAGCTAATAGCATACTTAGCATCTAAATATGGCGGAGAGTTTTCAAAGTACAAGGCAAAGCATCTAGATGCGCTTATTGCTAAGCTTAATAAGGGCAGTACTATGGAAGAATTAACAAAAGATATGAAGTACTATAATTATTATCTGGAGGCATATACAGCTGTTTTAGGTGGATTAGTTGGTGAATATGAAATAGAGCAACCAGTAAAAGATGAGCCCGGCAAGAAGGTATGGGTAAAAAAATATGGATTAATGGGATTTTCACCAATTGCAAAGGGCTATGACTACAGCCACTACGACGATTTTGGCGATTCAAGAAGCTATGGCTATAAAAGAAAACACTTAGGAAATGATTTAATAGGTCAGGTAGGTACGCCAATAATTGCTGTTGAAGGTGGAGTTGTAGAGGCTTTAGGCTGGAACAGATATGGTGGTTGGAGAATTGGAATTAGAAGCTTTGATAAAAAAAGATATTATTATTACGCACATCTTAGAAAAAATTTTCCTTATAAAAAATCTCTCGAAGTGGGAAGTGAGGTTAAAGCTGGAGATGTTATCGGGTATTTGGGAAGAACAGGCTACAGTGATACAGAAAATACCAATAACCTTACTACTCCGCACTTGCACTTTGGGATACAACTAATATTTGATGAGTCGCAAAAAGAAAGTAATAATGAAATATGGATAAATGTATATAACTTAGTTCGTTTGTTAAATAGAAACAAATCAGAGACAGTAAAAAATTTAGAAACTAAAGAATATAATAGAGTTTATGATATAAAATATTAGTCGTGAAAATCGTAGTAACAATAATATATTGGTAAGTGAAATCTTAGTAGAGTGATGTTTCTTCGACATACTTTTGATGTAAATTTAAGGTGAGCAATAAATATAAAAAAAGTTTCTGTCTCCGCAACAAGATTTACCTTGATTTTTGTAAGGAGGGTAAATCTCGTTGAAGTCGCATAAACATTTTTTATCTGCTCCACTTCACTCAGATTCGTAATAAAAGTGTATCGAAGTAATATATGTCTACTATGTTATTAAACTAAATTCCTGTTTGCTTTTTTATACAGTTATGTTATAATATATGGTACTGTTTTTTACGAATCAACTAAGGAGAAAATTAATGGGAGAAATTAGAGAAAATAAAATGGGCAATACGCCTATGCTTAAGCTTATTGTTTCAATGTCATTGCCTGCTATGTTTTCAATGCTTGTTCAATCGCTATACAACATAGTAGATAGTGCGTTTGTTGCTCAATTAGGAGAAGAAGCATTAACAGCTGTATCATTGGCATTCCCTATACAAATACTTATAATATCTGTTGCAGTAGGTACTGGAATTGGTCTTAACTCACTTGTGTCAAGAAGACTTGGTGAAAAAAATCAAGCAGAAGCAAATAGTGCAGCGACACATGGAATTTTACTTGGATTGTTCAGTGGTATAGTTGTCGCCATACTTGGACTTTTATTTACAAGATTTTTCTTCGAATGCTTCACTAATGATAAAAAAATGATAGATATGGGTTATAGCTATATTATTGTTATAACAACATTATCTTTTGGTTCTTTTGTTCAAATTAATATCGAAAAAACCCTACAGGCAACTGGAAATATGATTTATCCTATGATATTTCAGCTAACAGGAGCTATAACTAATATTATACTTGACCCTATAATGATATTTGGATTATTTGGATTTCCTAAACTTGGAGTATCAGGAGCAGCTATTGCCACAGTTATTGGTCAGATTTTTGCTATGTTACTTTCATTATATGTAGTGTTTAAGAAAAGTCATGCAGTTCACATTACTTTTAAAGGATTTAAGCTTAATTCTAAAACAATTAAGAATATATACGCAGTTGGATTTCCATCAATGGTGATGCAATCGATAGGTTCAGTACTTATTGTTGGTCTTAACTCAATATTAATAACATTTTCAGATGCTGCAGTATCTGTTTTAGGTATATATTACAAGCTTCAATCATTTATATTTATGCCGGTGTTTGGTTTAACTCAAGGTGTAATGCCTATAATGGGTTATAACTATGGAGCAAAAAATAAACACAGACTTTTATCAGCATTAAAAATAGGCAGTATAATAGCCATATTAATAATGCTACTTGGAACTATATTATTTATAAGTATTCCTGATAAGTTATTGATGATATTCAACGCATCAGAACAAATGTTAGAAATTGGTGTTAAAGCACTTAGAACTATTTCATTATGCTTTGTTCCTGCTGCCATTGGAATTATGTTCTCAACATTATTCCAAGCTATAGGTCAAGGACATAAAAGTTTGTATATTTCTATTTTAAGACAGCTAGTAGTTATTTTACCTGTAGCGTACCTATTATCAAAGATAGGCTTATACTATATATGGTATTCATTCCCTATAGCAGAGGTATTTTCGTTAATGGTAAGTGTAATATTCTTATCATTAATATATAAAAAAACAATAAAAAAATTGTAGATAAAAATGCGCGTTTTAAAAAGCGCATTTTTTTATTTTCTTGACAAAATTTAGATAAAATAATATACTATCACCTGTACAACTTTATGCTGTTGTAACATTTTTTAACAAAAGGAGATTTTAAAATTATGGAACCTGATGGTGGGTTATGGATTTATATCATCCTACTACTCTTTCTCATCTTAACAAATGCATTTTTCGCAATGAGCGAATTAGCAGTGATTTCACTAAATGATGGTAAGCTTAAAAAAATGGCAAGCAATGGAGATAAAAAGGCAAAAATGCTTGTAAAGCTAACAGAAGAGCCTTCAAAATTTCTTGCTACAATTCAAGTTGGTGTTACAATTTCAGGATTTTTAGCGTCAGCGGTAGCAGCTGATACTTTCACAGAATATATTGTGGACTTCTTTAGAAATTATAATGTAAATCCTGCTACAGTAAAAGCAATATCACTTGTAGTAATAACTTTTCTACTTTCTTATTTTACATTAGTCCTTGGAGAGTTAGTTCCAAAGAGATTGGCAATGCAAAACTTTGAAAGAATTTCTTTTAGAGTCGCTAGAGTACTTTCTATAATTTATAAAATAGAAAAACCACTTGTTGCTCTGTTATCAGCTTCTACAAATGGTATACTTAGACTTCTAGGTATTGACCCTAATCAAAGACAAGAAGAAGTAACAGAAGAAGAAATTCGAATGATGATTGATGTAGGAAATGAAAGTGGAACAATAGAACAAAGCGAAAAAGATATGATACATAATATATTTGATTTTGACGACAGAATAGTTGATGAAATTATGACTCATAGAACTGAAATAACAGCTATAGATATCGACACAACTTTAAATGAAATTATAGATATAGCACTTGAAGAAGGTTATTCGAGAATTCCCGTATATGACGATGACCTAGACAATATCGTAGGTATACTTTATATTAAGGACTTATTAAAATTAGTTCTTGAACAATCGACAGAAAACTTTCGCGTAACAGATTACATGCGTTCAGCTTTGTATATTCCTGAAACAAACAGATGTAAAGATTTATTTCATGAGTTCCAAAAATCTAAAATTCAGATGGCAGTCATAGTGGATGAATATGGCGGAACATCTGGTATAGTAACTATGGAGGATTTAATTGAATCTATAGTTGGAAACATTCAAGATGAATATGATGATGAAGAAGAGGAAATAACACTTATTTCCGATAATTTATATAAAATAGATGGTATGTTTGCTTTAGATAAAATTGAAAGAATATTTAATATTAAATTTTCTGAAGATGAAGATTATGATTATGATACTATAAGCGGATATATAACTGGATATTTAGGAAGAATTCCTTTAAAGGATGAACATCCAGTAGTAACAGTTGACAATGTAGACTTTACAGTACTTAACGTAGAGGAACATAGAATTACAGCTGTCCAAGCACTCATAAAACCTGTAGAAAAAACTGATGAAGATATAGATGAATAGAAAACTTCCTATAAATGTAGGAAGTTTTTTTATTTTTTATTTATTTGAATTTATGTCCATTTTTATATACGCTTAATATATTTAAATCCTTATCACATACAATAAAATCAGCTTTTAGCCCAACCTTTATACAACCAATTTCATTTTCCATATTAATTGCCTTTGCAGGAATACTAGTTGCACTTCTTATGGCATCCTCAAGTTTTATACCTATTTTAACTAAATGTTTAATTCCATCAAATAAAGTATTCACTGAACCCGCAATTGTCCCGTTACTTAGTGTTGCTTTTTTATTTTCTACTGTAACATCTAGTCCACCTAATGAATATTTTCCATCCCCTAATCCACAAGCAGATATAGAATCTGATATCATGATAATTTCATCAGAAAAGCCACGGTATAAACCTTTTAATATAGAATCATTAACATGTATTCCATCACATATTAATTCCTTGTATAAGGGGTATTCTAATGCAGCACCTATTAAAGATGGTGTCCTATGATGCATTGCTTCCATTGCATTAAAAAGATGGGTAACATTTTTTACATTCATTTTGATTGCTTTTTTCGCCTCATCTATATTGCAATTTGTGTGTCCCATAGAAATTAAAAATTTATCCTTTGAAAAATTGACAAGCTCATTAAAGCCCTTTAATTCTGGAGCAACAGTCATAAGCCTTATATGCTTTTTTGATAAATTATAAAGCTTTTCTGCTAAATCTATATCTATATTTCTAATATTTTTCTCATTATGTGCACCCTTTTTTTCTTTACTTATAAAGGGACCTTCTAAATGAATTCCTAAATAAGGACTATTTTCATTGATATTTTCTATTATTTTAGGAATCTGTTTTTCATACTCATCTTCACTAATAGTAACTAAGGTCGGAAGCAGACATGTAGTTCCGCTTTTTATATAAAATTCAGACATTTTTTTCATATTATCACTACTTGCATCACTAAAATCAAAACCTATAGCACCATGAGTATGAATATCTATAAGACCTGGCAATAGAAAACAATTTTCTAAGCAAATTTCACTTTCGCCTTCAACTTTTTCTTCTAAACTAACAAATCTTCCATTATTAATTTGTAAATCAATATTTTTAAAACTATCCTCTAAAAAAATTGTTGAACCCTTAATTATCATTTTCTATCCTTTCATTATGCCACGCAGTGGCATCACAAAATAAAATGAAAAATCGTTTTTTGATTTTTCCATAGTGTGAAATGTTATTTTATTTCACACTTTCTCCGTAAAGTATTATAGCAAGCACCCATAAGACCAGCTGAGTTTCCTAGCATTGCCGGTAATACAACTACATCCCTATACCCAGATAATATTGAATTTTTCAGTCTCTTGTTAATTTCGTCTATGATGTATTTTTGTCTCATTATACCACCGCCAAGAATTATCGCTGGTGGATTAAATATATGTACAACTGTTACAAGACCATATATAATTTCATCAATCCACATATCTATTTGTTCTTTTATCTTTAAATCACCCTTACTAAATGCATTAAACACATCTTTACCATTTTTAATACTAAAGTTAACTTGCCTGCAATTTTCAACAAGAGCTTTAGTAGAAGCATAGTCATTATAGCATCCATACAAACCGCATACGCATTTTTTACCATGAAGATGAGTTACTGTATGACCTATTTCACCTGCAAAGCCATTTTTGCCACCATAAACCTGTTTATTTATTACTATTGCACCACCGATACCTGTACCATATGTTAAGCAAATAAAATCATTATAATCCTTTCCAGCACCAAAATGTGCTTCTCCAAGTGCTGCTGCATTAACATCATTAAGCACCCATACAGGTTTATTATATTTAAGCTCATACATCTCCTTAAGCTTAGTACCCGTATAGTTTGGAATTCCGTTGCTGGAAAGTATGATAACGCCTTTTTCTTCATCTACAAGTCCTGCTGTACTAATACCTATACCATCTATTTCTGAATTATAATAATCTATACGATCTTCTAATATACTTAAAATACCATCTCTTCCTGGTTCAGGGTATGAGTGTTCTTCAAGATTGCATAAGCCTTTATCTTCATTAACTATCGCACTCTTTATAAGTGTTCCTCCAATGTCAAACGCTAATATTTTCATTATAGCCTTCCCCCTATATCTACTATATTTCTAATAATAGCACTGTTAGCTTTTTTATACTCACCTTGCTTAGGAGCAACCGTTCCTGTAAATAATATGCTCTCATGATTAGCTGAAGCATCAATTAGATTTTCAAAGGCTGATGTATGTACCCAGTCACAGCTAGTTTTTTGCCATAATTCCTCTATATTATGTGCTCTTATATTCCCCGCTGGTAAGATTTCAATACCTTTTAGTGCAATTATCTCTTTTATATTTTGTGCCCCTTTAATTGCTGTTTTTTCTTTACCTGCTGTTAAAATTCTGCTAATTCCGATTTCCTTTAGCTTATTTACAGCCTCTACCAAAGGTGTTATTGAAACATCAAAAGCCTTATGAAACACAGTATCACATCTTTTATTAACCATTTCGCACATTTTTTTAGTCCTATCAAAGTCTATAGACCCATCACTATTTAAAAAACCAAAAACTAAAGCATCAGCACCATTTTGTATGAAAATTTCACCATCTTTGAGCATTAACTCAAATTCATCATTTGTATAACAAAAGCCACCTTCTCTTGGACGAATCATAACTGCAACCTCAAGGCTTGTATTCTCTTTAGTTAATAAAAATGAACCTAAAGATGGAGTCAATCCACCAAAAAACAAATCCGAGCACAATTCAACACGATTTGCTCCACCCTTATATGCCTCTAAAGCATCCGCATATGAACCACAGCAAACTTCTATTTTCATTTATTCCTCCAATTATGCCAATCGTGGCATCACAAATAGAGATAAAAAATCGTCATTTTGATTTTTCCATAGAGTGAAGAGTTTCTTTTCTTCACTCTTTTCACGCTATCACCAATTTATTTATATTGTTTTTATAATTTTAACATAACGGTATATGATTGACAACACAAAAACCCCAATATATAATTTTTATATATTAGTATATAATTTCATATATTGCATACCTTAGGAGGCATATTTATGTTAACAAAGGAGTTAATTGAAAGTATAGAAACAAACTTTAATAGCTATATAACTCTATTTCCAAGAAAAACTATTGAAATTTTAAATATGTGTAAAAGCTTATCTAATGAACTACGAGTTTATTTTATGAAGGCTGTAACACAGATGCCAGCAACCGATGTTATTAGTGTCAACATTTCGGATATTTTACAGCATGTAATACATGTCTATAAAATTGTCACAAATATTAATTACTGTAAGGAGATTCCAATTGACATCATTTTTGATTATATTCTTCCATATAGAGTAAATGACGAGGATTTTTCTCTTTATAACATGCAATTTTATAAGGAGCTCAGTCCATTAATAAACACTGATAATATTAGTGAAAGCGCATTAGCAGTAAATTACTGGTGTTATTCAAAAGCTACATATGCTCAAGCAGATGATCGTACTCAAAATGCAATAGCAACTATCAAATCAGGTAGAGGCAGATGTGGAGAGGAAAGTGTACTTTTAGTAAGTGCTCTGCGTAGCATAGGTATACCAGCAAGACAATGCTACAGTCCATATTGGTCACATTGCGATGATAATCATGCATGGGCAGAAGTATACACTGGTTTAGGTTGGGAGTTTTTAGGAGCATGTGAGCCTGAAGAGAAGTTAAATTTGGGGTGGTTTAATAATGCAGCTTCAAGAGCATTAATAACAAGACATAGGGTGTTTGGATTAGGTGATAGACAAATAAATAATGACCAAAATAATATCTTTACAACAGTTACCTCTACAAATATTTATATTAAAACTAGAATAGTTACTGTTAATGTTTATAATAACGGCGAAAAAATTCCATACGTAAAAGTAGGTCTTTATGCAATAAATTATTGTATGCCTAAGTTAATATTTGAAAAAACTAGCGACTGTAATGGGACTGTCCAATTTGAAGTAGGTATGGGAGATTCATTGTTTTTTACTTATTATAATGGAAAGTATGATATGGTGGTATGTTCTGAAAAAACAAATCAAGTAAATTTAGATATATCTAGATGTGTTAAATCTGTAGATTTTAATCTAATTCCTTATGAGGGCGATATACAAAGTGATGATATTATACCTTCTAAAATACATATTGATAAGCTAGCTTTATTACAAAATAAAAGAGAAGAATCACATAGACAAGCTAGAAGTACTAATAACAAGTACACAGAGTTAGCAAAGCTAAATAGCGATGTTATTGAAATGTTTATAAATAATACTTCTATTTTAGAGGAACATAAAGTAGAAATTTTAGAGTCACTTACTAAAAAAGACTTTTGCGACATAAAATATGAGGCCTTATGTGACATGGAGCTTGCATATGAATATAAAGATAAATTTTCTAATGATATTTTTAACAAATACTTACTTCCGTTAAGAGTAGAAAACGAGCCTTTATATCCATATAAGAAATATATAAAGGAATATTTTAAAAACAAAACAACTATAGAGGATATATTAGAGCTTATTAATAATGAATTGACTATAGTAGATAAGTACACTTTTAATGGTTTAGTCGCTGACATTAAGGGAGTAATAAAAAATAAATTAATAACAACTTTTAGTTTACCTATACATTTAGTCCAAATATCTAGAGCTATAGGTATTCCAGCTAGATTAAATCCTACAACTAGACAGCCTGAATACTTTAATGGTGAAAAATTCATATGCTTTTACGAAAACAATGTCAATAATAGAATTGACATTGATAATGCTATCATTAGCACTGTTAAAGAAACAATTATAAGCATTGATAAAAATGCAAAATTAAATTTAAACTACGGATCTGATTTTACTATATGTCATATTAAAGATGGATACTTTAGTTATTTAAATCTTGAAGAAGACTTAAGCTTACCTAATCAAATTTCTGTTGATAAAGGATTATATGCTATTACTCAGGCTACAAGACAAATAGATGGATCACTAATAGGTACAATATATTTTAACAACAATGTCACTTTACAAGATCCTATTATTTTTACACAGGATAAGCTAAAGAGTATTGTTGTACCAGACGAAATAATATGTGTATCAGACGGTAAAAAAGTATTAGCATTTATACAAAATAATTCAGAACCAACTGAGCATTTTTTAAATGAGCTTTTAGAAAATGAAGAAAAAATTATTGATTCAAATATTGAAATTATGTTATTTGGAAGCACAAATGAAAAAAATGATACATTATTATTAGTTCTAAATAAAAATTTGGCAAAATTCAATGTATCAGAATTCAATAATAGCTGGAAACAATTTAGAAAAGACATGCATATAGGTGATTTACGTTTACCATTTATAACAGCAACAATGGACAAGAAGGGACTTTACTCATTTGCGAACTATAATGTTGGTACAGTTGATATGTTATTGAAAATATACGATAATGTTTAGTAAATTAAAACGTCATATTGAAAAATCGCTTTCAATATGACGTTTATTATTAACAATTCACTTTACACTCCGCATTTTTTATTTCTCCAAGAATATACGCATAATCTCCAGGAATCTTCTTGTGTATTTCTTTCCAAATGTTGAAAAATGGGGAACTTTTTGATTTAAATCATATTCAATGAACCACCTGTATGCCATATTTACTTCTATTTCTTTTTACATTCATTTTTAATATAATTATTGCAATTGTGTTATGGACAAATGTATTTTATTTTTATATAATGTATTATATGTTATAAAATAAATTACATAATATTATTAAAAATCTAATTATATATATAAATCCTTAGGAGGTTTTTTTATGAGTAACCCAATTATGTCAGCACATTTCGAGTCAAGAGTGCCATCAGATGTAAGATTGGCACAAATGAAATACGCGGAGCGAAAAGTTAAGCCTGAAGCTGTTATCAATGTAGGTATAGGTAATGTATCATTACCAACAAACCCTGCAATGATGAATAGAATGTTTAACTTAGATGCACCTGAAAGCCCATTTAACAAAGGTGTTATTAGATACACAGCTACAGGTGGTTTAGATGAAACTCAGGAAGCATTCAAGAACATTCTTAAATGCGAAGGATTTGACACAAGCAATTTACATGTAACAGTAACTGATGGCGGATCAACAGGTATGGAATTGTTAATAATGGGTATCTGCGGTCCTGCGGGAACAGGTGAAAAACCCCTTATGATGATAGACCCTGCTTATACAAACTATATTTCATTTGCTGAAAGAGTGGGACGTAAGACTGTTACAGTAAAACGTCATATGAATGAAGACGGCAAATTCAGTTTACCTGAACTTGATAAAATCGAAGAAGTTATAAAAACTAATAATCCCGGTGCTCTTCTTGTTATACCATATGACAACCCAACAGGACAATTATACGACAAGGAAACTCTTAAAGCACTTGCTAAGTTATGTGTTAAATATAACTTATGGATGGTAAGTGATGAAGCATATCGTGAATTATATTATGTTGAAGACAGTGAATTAGTAAGTATTTGGGGTATCACAGATAAAGATGTACCTGGTATTGAAGGAAGAAGAATAAGCATCGAAACAGCTTCTAAAGTATGGAATGCTTGCGGATTAAGAATCGGTGCTGTAATTACTGACAGCCCTGAGTTCAGCAACCGTTGTACAGCTGAATATACTGCAAACTTATGTGCAAATGCTATAGGACAATATATATTTGGTGCTTTAGCACATGAAAGCAAAGAACAAATCGCAAACTGGTGCAAAGGTCTTCGTGAATACTACGGAGATACAATTAAAAAAGTAAGCAAGGGATTAAAAGATTTAGAGCCAGGATTAGTTATATCAAGCCCTGATGCATCGATATATACAGTAATTGATGTTAGAAATGTTGTTAAACCTGGATTTGATTCAATTAAATTCGTACTATATTGTGCAGAAAAAGGCGCTGTTGATATTAATGGAGTTCAAACTACATTATTGGTTGCTCCTATGAAAGGTTTCTATGATATTGCAAAAGGACAAAACAATCCTGGAAGCACTCAATTCCGTATTTCATATGTTGAATCTCCGGAAAATATGTTGAAAGTTCCAGAATTATTTGTAAAACTTTTAAAAGAATTTGAAGCCAGATAATAAGAACCTGACCACTTGTGCCATCAAAGATGGCAGGTGGAGCCCCAGAACCTTGTTGTTTACACAATAAAAAAACCTCTAAATATATTTATATTTCCAATATGTTTAGAGGTTTAATTTATTATATTGTCAAAAAAAGATCATATTTCTTTAATAGTTATTTATCAAGCAAAACTTTAATCTTTTGAACCGGATCTAAAAGCTCACTTAATGATTTGTCAGAATTCAAAACATCTATTATACTCGCAATATATTTTGACATATCCACTTCTTGATACCATTTACGTTCCTTTAACTCCGGAGTTCTATATATTAAATTTGTAGTGTAAACTTTTGAAATTAAACCCTCTTCAAAAGCTTTGTCGAATCTAGAAAGTCCTTCATTAAATAAACCAAACGCAGCAAACATATATACTTTTTTTGCTCCTCTTTCGCGCAATTTGGCGGCTGCATCAATCAATGTCTCTCCCGATGCAATCATATCATCTATTAATATTATATCCTTACCAGCAAGGTCTGCTCCTAAAAATTGATGACTTATAACTGGATTTTTACCATTAACTACATTAGTATAATCTCTTCTTTTGTAAAACATTCCAAGATCCAATCCCATAACAGACGAATAATAAATACATCTTTTCATTCCACCAGCATCAGGAGAAATAATCATTAGGTTATCTTTATCTATTTTTACGTCCTTTTCATTATTTACAAAAGCTTTTATCATTTGATATGTTGGGTGGAAGTTCTCAAAACCACTAAGTGGTATTGCATTTTGAACCTTTGGTTCATGTACATCAAAGGTAATTATATTTTCAACTCCCATATGTACTAGTTCCTGCAATGCAATAGCACAGTCTAAGGATTCTCTCATTTGTCTTGCATCCTGTCTGCCTTGATATAGCATAGGCATAATAACTGTGATTCTTCTTGCTTTACCGCCAATTGCAGCTATTGTCCTTTTTAAATCTTGAAAATGATCATCTGGACTCATCAATGTTTCTTTTCCATACATTTTATATGTCACACCGTAATTGTACATATCACAAATTATAAATACGTCATGACCTCTAACAGATTCATAAACAACTCCCTTTGCTTCACCATTTCCAAATCTAATACATTTTGTATTTAATTTGTACGTGTCTACCCCCTTTTTCTTCACTTCATCTTTACGCCAGTCAAGTAAGTAATCATCAATTTTTTGAGTAATTTCCTCAACACCGTTCATCCCTATAATTGATAAATCAGCAATAGGTTCATATTCTTCATGAGTGTATTCCGCAGACATTTAATCCTCCAATTTGTATTATACTTTTTCACATACATTTTAACATTTTTATTTTTAAATATACGTATTTTTCCACAATAATTCTACACAATTTTATCATACTTTACAATACTAAAAAACTATATTTTTTAGTTTTCCCAGAAATCTCGTTTTATATAAAGAATAATCAACTTTTAATTATTTCTTTTATGCTATGTATGCTAATGCTATTATTTAAAAAGGATAAATCAATAATAAACTTTTAAAATGGGATTAGATATGAAGGTAAACATAAAACAACACCCAACGTCTAAAAGAGCGTCAGGTGTTGTTTGCAATGGTGATCCATCCGCGATTCGAACGCGGGACACCCTGATTAAAAGTCAGGTGCTCTGCCGGCTGAGCTAATGGATCATATCTTTAAAAATATTGTCGTTTTTGACGACTTTTATATAATACAACAAATAAATATAATTGTCAACAAAAAAACATAATTTATTGATTGACAAATAATTACAATTTTTTTACTAGCTTTTTTCTATTGGTAATTAAATATAATTTTTTTGTACATATTTTTGGAAGATTTAAAAAAGTCATAGTCAATAATATTATTTCTTACTTTTTTATAAATATTAACTAATATTTATATATACTTAACTAAAATAGTAACGTATTTGATAAAATTAATTAATATAAAACATTTTTTTAATTTATTTATTTAATAAACTAAGCAAATTTTAGCTTTGCTCAAAACAAAGTTAAAATTTCAATATTTAGCGCCTTACTATTTTAAATCCTGTTAATCCTACTATCTAATAGCATTAATTGACTTTTAATTTTTTGTATGTTAATATTTTGTTAATAAATAACACTATGTGATAGTGCAAAAAGTGAAATGAATTTCACTCTAAAATTTTGTAATGCCGTAAACGGTATAATGGAGGTTATTATGACTATTAATATGGTTGCTGACCACGCAAGATGGCCAATAGCTAACGATCCTATATTTGAAATATCAGGAAGAGCTAAAAAAGCAATTGCAGAGCATGGAAAAGAAAACGTAATAGACGCTACTCTTGGAGCGTTGTATGATGATAACGGAAATTTAATCTGTATGAAATCAGTTTATACGACACTAAAAGAACTACCAAATGATAAAATTGCTGCTTATGCACCTTTAGCTGGTACGCCTGATTTTTTAAAAGCAGTAGAAACAGCTTGTTTTGGTGACTGCAAACCAGATGCACATATAAGAGCAGTTGCAACTCCTGGAGGAACTGGTGGTGTTAAACACGCAATCTGTAACTACACAAATACTGAAGATGCAGTTTTAGTTGCTGACTGGTATTGGTCACCATATTCTACTATATCTGAAGAAATAGGAAGAACTGTTGAAACTTTTACATTATTTAACGAAGAAGGAAACTTCAACGTAGCTTCTTTCAAAGAGCATTTTGAAGCATTAATGAAAAAACAAAAGAGAGTTCTTACAATATTAAATACTCCTGCACACAATCCAACAGGATATAGCGTATCTGACGACGAATGGGATCAGATACTAGATATTCTTAAAAACGCAGCTAAAGACAAGGATAATAGAGTAATTTTATTAGTTGACACAGCATATATAGATTTTGCTGGTCAAGGTCAAGAAAGAAGAAAATTCTTTAAGAAATTTTCAAACCTTCCAGAAAACTTATTTGTAATGGTAGCCTACAGTATGTCTAAAGGATATACTATGTATGGTATGCGTTCTGGAGCAGCTATAGGTATTTCTTCAAACGAAGACTTAGCTATAGAATTCCAATTTTCATGTATGCACTCAGGTCGTGCAAACTGGTCAAATGGTACTAGAGGTGCTATGGAGGTTATGTCAGCTATATATGCAGACCCTCATAAACTAGAAACTTATTTAAAAGAAGTAGAAGAAAACAAACAAATGCTTCAAGAAAGAGCAAAAATATTTGTTGATGAAGCACAAAAAATAGGTCTTAAAACTTTACCATACAGAGATGGATTCTTCATAACTATAGAACATCCAGAACCTAAAAAGCTTATGGAAGAGTTAACTAAATATAATTTATATTTAGTATCTCTTAAAAAGGGTATAAGATTTGCTATATGTGCTGTATCAGCAGAAAAATGTAGAAAATCACCAGCTCTAATTAAAAAAGCAATTGATGATTTAAAATAAATGATACAAAAAACCCATATTATTTAAGCAAGTAATATGGGTTTTTTTATATTGTTATTACCTCTAAAGCTCTATCTATTTGTGATTTTAAATCACATTCGCCGCCGAACATTTTAAATTCTCTCTCATAGCCTAAGCATCTGCACATATAATAAGTATTATCCTCTTCAAAGCTTTTACGATAATGCACATGACCGCTTATTGCAACTTTTATATTATCGCATTTAGTTATAAAATAAAGCTCCTGTGAGCCTAAAAAGGCATTAAAATATTTCCACATTTCATATTTTGGATGCTCTTCATCAACACATAAATCCGGATGATTAATCATATGTGTCATAAATATGACCTTCTTGTGAGAATACTGCATAATTAAACTAATAAACTCTTCATTCCAAGCATCATGTAGCTCTATATCACTTAATTGATGTTTAGCATATAATTTATCCTGCCAAGTCTTTTCTAAATAACACTTTTCCTCTAATTCATCTAGTTTATATTCTGATGAAGCGAATGAATAGTCATACCAACCACAGCCTGCTATAAGAACAACATCATCAGATAGCTCAACTGCTTTGTTGTGTACAAAACCTTCTTCTTCACTAAATTTATCTAATATACTATCAATGTTCTCATCCTCATTATGCTTAGACCATAAGTCATGATTACCCGCTGTATAATAAAGCTTAGCATTTATAGCTTTCTTTAATTTTCTCATAAATTCTATTGACTTTTTATAGCTCTCAGATATATCTCCAGCAACAAGCATTACATCAACATTTTTATCATTGATACATTGAGAAAGGGTATTTAAAAGCTCTTCCTCGCTCTTCTGCTCATCAATATGAATATCTGAAATTACACCTATTCTCATTTCAAAGTTCTCCTCCAAAGTGACACTTTATTGTATGACTATCATTTATAACTATATTTTCAGGCTTTTTCTCACTGCAAATCGGCATTTTGTTTGGACATCTATCAAAAAATACGCAAGCATTATTATTATTTTCTTTAACGTTATTTTCTTCATAAAGCTCTTCTTCTATACTGCTGTCATCCTCAAGGCTTAAAACTGATGAAAGCAATAATTTAGTATATGGATGCTTACAGTTGTTGTAAATCTCTTCACAATCCCCACTTTCAACTATCTCACCCATGTACATTACAATAATTCTGTCTGACATATAGTATACAATGCTTAGATTATGGGATATGAACAGCATAGATAAATTTAATTCCTCCTGCAAGGATTTTAATAAATTTAATATCTGCGCTTGTACAGATAAATCAAGGGCTGACACAACTTCATCTGCAACTATAAAGCTTGGATTAGTTAATAGTGCTAAAAGTATGCATATACGCTGTTTTTGACCTCCACTTAGTTCATGAGGGTACCTTGATAAAAAAGACTTTGTTAATCCTACCTTCGTAATATATTGATTAATGATATTCTCCTGTTCCTCTTTATTGGTTATATTAATACTAAATAGTGCTTCTTTTAGTATCCTATTTATCTTCATTTGAGGATTCAAGGCAGAGCTTGGGTCTTGAAATATCATTTGTATCTTACCTCTTACTGGCTTTAGGTCTTTTTTTGATAGCCTAGCTATGTACTTTCCTTCAAATATTACATCTCCAGAATCAGCTTCTATAAGGTTTGTTATAATTTTTCCTAATGTAGTTTTTCCACAGCCAGATTCTCCTATTAATCCAACAATTTCTCCACGACTAACTCCAAAGGATATATCGTTGACAGCATTAAACTTCTTTTTCTTTTTAAATATACTATGTGAATTAGTACTATCATATGATTTTTGTAAATTTTCTACCTTTAATATACATTCATTCATACTAACCTCTATTACGCCACTTTGTGGCATCACAATAATTTGATGAAGAATCGTTTTTTGATTCTTCCATAGAGTGAAATGCATTTCACTCCGTGAAGAGTGTTTTTTCACTCTTTAATAATAAAGAGTACAGGTAACTTTACGATTATTTTCCATTTGTATATCCTTAACTTTAGTTTTACATTTACCTGTTCTATCCTTGCATCTTTCATAAAATATACATTCACTATTGTTTCTCTCACCTAATGTAGGAACAAAGCCATCTATTATTGAAAGTGGCTTGTTTTTATTATTAGTATTTGGAATGGATTGAATAAGAGCTTTTGTGTATGGATGCTTTGGATCTTTTATAATATCATTGGTCTTACCATATTCAACTATTTTACCAGCATACATTACTCCAATATGAGTACAAACCTTGTTTATAACAGTTATATCATGGGATATAAATATTATACCCATATTATTTTTTTCTTGTATACTTTTAATTAGATTCAATATTTTATTTTGTGTGGTAACATCTAGTGCTGTAGTAGGCTCATCAGCTATAAGATACTGTGGGCAGCACGCTATTGCCATTGCTATCATCACACGCTGTCTTTGCCCTCCGCTTAAATTATGAGGATATTTATTAATAATATTATCAATATTATTTATAGTTTCAGAAATATTTTTAAATCCAACATCAGCTAAAGATTTATTAACTTTATTCTTTAATTCATCTTTGGTTAGCTTATAATGCATCAAATAAGCTTCTTCTATCTGCTTTCCTATCTTCATAAGAGGATTTAAGGAAGCCATAGAATCTTGAAATATCATAGACAGCTTTGTTCCACGAATTTCTTCATATTCTTTTTCATTATATTTTATTAAATCTATATCATCTAAATAAATTGAACCTGCTGTAATTTTTTTATTATTTCTTAATAGTCCCATAATTGCTGTTGCTGTCATGCTTTTTCCACAACCTGATTCACCAACAAGACCTAGTGTCTGATTTTTTTCTACGCTAAAGCTTATATCAGATAAAACCTCATAGGACTTTTTATTTTCTTTAATTTCAACAGTCAAATTAGTCACATTTAACATTTAGTCCTCCTTATTGTTAGATTTTGCATCTAATAAATCGCTTAATCCATCACCGAGCAAATTAAAACCTAGTACCAATAATGTTATCATTGTTCCGGGCAATAGAACAAGCCAAGGAGCTGTCATTATAAATCCCTGTCCTTCGCTTAGCATTTGTCCCCAGCTGGGATCTGGAGGTTGAATACCCAGCCCTAGATAACTAAGTGAGGCTTCAATCAAAACAGCATCGGCAAATCCCATAGATGCTGTGATGATAATTGAGGATATAATATTAGGCAAAATGTGAATTATCATTACTCTAAATGGTTTTAAACCAATTAATGAAGTCCATTGTATATACTCAATGGATTTGATTTTCAATACATTTGCTCTAGTAATTCTAATAAATGACGGAGCAAGTATCATAGTTATAGCTACTGTAGTTGATATAAAGCTTTTTCCAAAAACTGCAGATATCATCATAGCAAACAAAAGCCCTGGTATAGCCTTAAATGCATCAGTAAATCTCATAATTAAATTGCCAATAAATCCTTGAAAATATCCTGCAATAAGTCCTAACATCACGCCAATAACCATTGCACTAGTTATAGAAATAAAACCTATAGAAAAGGCAGTTTGTCCAGCTACCATAGTTCTTGACAGCAAATCTCTACCTAATCTATCAGTACCTCCAAGGTGCTCTAACGAAGGCGGCATTGTTTGTGCATTTGAATCTATTTGTGTTGGCGAATATGGAGTATAAAACAAGCTTATTAGCGTTATGGTAACAAGAATTGCTACAAGAATAAAACCTATCACAAAATTCTTATTTTTAAAAGCCCTCATAATTACCTCCATTACACCGCTTCTCGGTGTAAAAATAAAAATTAATGAAGAATCGTTTTTTCTTCACTCTTTCACTCTTTAACCCTAATTCTTGGGTCAATTAACTTATATAAAATGTCTAAAAGTAAAAACACAAATACAACTACAAAAGATATATAGACACAAATCCCCTGTGTTAGAGGTAAATCCTTTGATTTTATTGCTGCTGTCAATAAAGACCCTATACCTGGTATTGAAAATACTGCTTCCACGACTATGCTACCTGTAACTATATTGACAAACAATATTCCCAGTATTGTAATAATAGGAACCATAGCATTGCGAAGAACGTGATTGTATAATATTCGTTTTTCTTTTACACCTTTATTCTTTGCAACCAAAACATAGTCTTCATTTAACTGTTCTACTACTGAATTTCTAACATATCTGACAGTAATAGATATAGCAGATATACTAACTGCCATTGCTGGTAATATTAAACTCTTAACAAATGGTAAAAGTCCACTTGTTATAGGTTGAAATGAAGCAACAGGAATTAGCTTTAATTTTATGCTAAAAATTAATATTAAAACTAAAGCAAAGAAAAAAGATGGAATAGCAATTCCAAGCTGAGTAATTATATTAAATATTACACCCTTGCTGCTATTAGATTTATTATATTTTGCAACTATTATACCAAGAGGTATTCCAATCAGTATAACAAATACAAATGACAATGAAGTAAGCCCTAAAGTATTTGGCAATCTACCAGCTATCAATTTATTAACCGATGTATTATACTTTATAGATTTACCCATATTAAAATGCAGTAGATCATTTAACCATGAAAAATACCTCTGCAAAACAGGTTTGTCTAATTCAAACTCTTCACGCAAAACTTGCTCTAAGGCTTCGTCTGATTCCTCACCAAGCTTTGATAAAATAGGGTCTCCAGGTATAAATTGAAATATTACAAATATTATTACGGATACTAGTAATAAAGTCAAAATTGAGTATAGGATTCTTTTTAGCATTCTAATCCTCCATAAAGCGAAATGCATTTCACTCTGCGAAGAGTGTTTTTCTTCGCTTTTTTATTTAAATCTTAACGTTCTTAAGTCGATAAAATTAATTGGATAATTAACATATCCCTCTAGTTTATTATCTACAACTACATGATTAGACGGATCCATTATAAATACTGAGGAAGCATCATCTGCAAGTAATTTCTGAGCCTCTTTATAATAATTAATTCTCTTGTTGTTGTCTACTTCTTTAGCAGCAATGCTTATAAGATTGTCGTATTCTGGATTATTGTAGTTTATAAAGTTTTTACTATAGTCTGATACGTATCGCTTTAAAATTCCATCTGGATCAAGCTTGCCAGTAAACCCTACAACTGTCGCCTCATGATTTCTATTTGTATAAACATCATCTAACCATGTGCTCCAATCAATTATATCAATTTGCATATCAATTCCAGCCTTTAATAGCTGTTCTCTAATGATTTGTGTTGCTTCTACATTTAATTTATATTCACTTGCAACTCTACAAGTAAATTTCAAGTCCTCATATCCTGCTTCTTTTAATAAGCTCTTAGCCTTTTCAATATCAGTTGCATACATATTTTCTAATCCTTCTTTATAGTACAAAGACATAACAGGAGAAAAATTTGAGCCTAGTTTTGCAGCATTTGGTGAAATCATTGAAATTATCTCATCTTTATCTATAGCATAATTTATAGCTTCTCTAACTTTCTTGTTTTTAAATGGTTCAAAATCATTATTAAGGCCTAATAGCTGTACAGTATTCATAGGATAATCAACAATTGTAAATCTATCCGTTGGTATTTGAGGTATTATATCCTCTGTTATATTCATCAAATTAATCTCGCCATTAGATAGAGACAAAACCGCAGTGTTCATATCACTAAATATTTTGAACTCCGCAACATCTATATAAGGTTGATTTGATATATAATAATTTTCATTTTTTTCAAGCACAAGGCTTACACCTGGAGTATAGCTTTTGAATTTATAAGGACCTGCACCAACAGGATTTTCGGCTTGAGTAGCTCCTGAGTTTTCAGGTACTATAGCGACTGTCATTTTAGATAAGAAAGCTACATCAGCTTGCTTTAGGTTAACTACAACTGTATAATCATCCTCTGCAACAACATTATCAATAACATTAGCATAGGAGCTAGATAGAGGTTTATCTTGATCGCTTGTTTTACCGCATAATCTATCAAGGGAATATTTAACATCTGCTGAAGTTAAATCACTTCCATCATGAAACTTAATATTTGGATGTAGTTTAAATGTATATGTGGTCATATCATAGTTTGTTGTATAGCTTTCTGCTATTTCAGGTACTAATTCTCCGCTTGAAGTTGGTGAAAATAACCCAGTAAACACATTATACATCACCTCTTGTGTACCTGTAGCGTTAGATAGATGTGGATCTAATGAATCTATATCTTGAGGTATACCAACCACTATTTTTGTTGGTTCTTCAATAGATACATCATCTTTTTCTTCATTATTTGCATTAGTGCACCCAAATAAGAGTATAGTTGTAGCACATAAACAACTTATTAATTTGATAACTTTTCCTAATTTCATTTCAACCTCCATTATGCCATGTAGTGGCATCATAGCGTGAATGTCTTTTTCACGCTTTTCCTCTTTTAATTAATAAAAATTAAATTAGTCTTATATCATTGACAATTGAAATATTTCTAGAAATGTGTAAACAAAAAGAAAAGAATATAAAAATGGTATCAACGCATTACTTCCATTAAGGTAAATATGCTCTTCAGTTTGAAGTGAAACAGTTCAATTTCTGTTCTCGTTCTAATAATATGGTTTATCACAAAATTAATTTAGTTTAATATTTTGAGAATAAAACATATATAATTGAATAGATACAAGACAAATCCATGGTTATTATAGCATACATATGAAATTTTGCAATATTTTTTTATATGAATAGAAAAACAAGCACGTATAATTGCTTGTTTTTCTATAAATGTATTCTTCTTACAATTTCTGCTTTTAGCGCCTTTCCTTCAAATAGAATTAATATTGCCAATGATATTACACTTTCTGCAACACATATAAGTGATGGATAAATTACCTTTACAATATCCAAAAGAAGCAAAACAAGCGGAACTATACCAAACAATATATCTATTATTAAATAAACTATATAATCTTCTATTCTTAGCTTTTTAATATTTGCAACAATAAACATCTCAATCATGGCAAAGCAGCATATTAAGGGTAGAACATAATCTATAGACCAACCCCTATAGCCTGTTGACATATCCCATATTATAGATAGTATCGATATAATTACAGTCAACCAAATTGTATTTTTTGCTATATTACCATGCATCTTAACTGTTATCCATATAACTATCCATCCAGTTACAAATCCAGCTATAACATAAAATGACCATTTACCGCCAAAGCCTAAATTAATTAAGACACTAATAACGCTAACTGCTATAGTTATAAGAGCAGTAATTTTAAGAATTAAATACATTAAATGCTTTTCTTCCTTTATAATGGGGAATGTATTTGTTTTACTTGGCTCTCCTATAACATCACCTTGACATAATGGACATTTTTCATGGTTACCTGTTATACTAACCTTGCAATTTTCACAATATAGCATCTTCATTCTCCTTTATATCAAGATTTGTAGTTATTTCAACATCTAACCCATATCCAGTAAGAGCTCTAAAAAATCTGCGCTGTACATCTGTACTTACAAGTGGTGATGTAAAGCTAATAACACAGTTATCTTTATAGGAACACATACAAACCTGTAAGCGTTTAGTGCACGTAAATACATCAAATAAATTAATATAAGGTTTAAATTCCTCTGGCATTTCGACCTTTCCTACATTTGAAAAGGCGGCAGTTATACCTCTATCCCCTAATATATAAGCCATTTTCATAATTGGATTTTTTAAAACTACTGGGATAATCTTGGCAGCAAATTGATTCTCAAGTGCTGATAATCTAATCATACGTTCACTTAATTTTTCTATAGTTAATTTCTCTTTTAGAGATTTATCCACATATTCTATAATCTCTGATAATTCAGAGCCATTTTTCAAAAAATTATACTCAATATTTACTACACCAAAAAAGTTTCTAGCTGACTCAGATTCAAAGAAATTACGCAAATTTACCGGAACTGAAACAACTACAGGCTTTGTTTTATCACGCATTGCCATACACTCTCCTATGGAACGAATAAGTATTGCTAATAAAAAAGCTGTAAGAGTGGAATTGTGTTCATGGGACTTTTCTAATAACTTTTTAACTGATACTCTTCCTTCAATAACACGAACAACCCCTACATCTACACATTCTTCTTTAAACTTAAAAGCATTTGGTGTTTTTTCCTTACGAGGCAGCTTCTTTTTTAGATAATATTTAAAAAAGCTATCATCTACCTTTTCTCTTTCTGAAGCATTATAATTAAACATTAAGTGTTTACCATCAAATTCGTTAGAATGCTTTTCTTTCAGATAATAAAATACTAAAGTTTTTAAAAAATTTAAAGCCCCTGTTCCGTCTGACAAGGCATGATACACCTCTAAATTTATACGTTTTTCAAAATAAGTTACTTCAAATAATAAGTTTCTTCTTATGCTACTATAAATAGGCGCACATGGCATTCTATATTCCTCTCTAATAATAGGCTCAATTGAACTATCCTCTAAATAGTACCAAAATAGTCCTTTCTTTAGCACTGACCTATAGAAAGGAAACTTTTCTAGGGTTAAATTTAGAGCGGTTTTTAATACATCTTTATCTACATTTTCATATAATTCACAGGTACATCTAAATACCTTACTATCTCTACTATTAACAGTAGATGGAAATATCTTGGCAGCATTGTCAAGCTTTCTCCAACGTCTCTGTTCATTCCTCTTAGCCAAGAAATCACCTCCAAAGAAATTCATTTATTAATTCATATGTTTTTCCTACCATATCAAAATTAGGTGGCAATGCAAAATAGCCATGTAATGCATCAGGGATACGATGTACATAAGCCTTATTTCCTGCTTCAATTAGTTTTTTACCGTAAGCCTCTCCCTCATCTCTTAAAGGGCAAAATTCGGCAGTAATTATTAAGGTTTCAGGTTGATTTGTCAAATCACTGGCATACAACGGCGAAAAGTATGAATTTATTTTGTCCTCCTCAGATGACATATAAAGATCCATGTACCCCCCTAATCTTTTTGAAGTTAAGAGATAGTCCTTACCATTATCTTTAACAGAAGCAAATGGCGAGTTTTCGCTATAATCATTTCCTGTAGCAGGATAAATAAGAATTTGCTTTGAAGGCATAAACTCTCCCCTATCTCGTGCCATAAGTGATAAAGCAGCAGCTAAATTACCTCCTGCACTATCTCCAATGATAGTTATATTCTCTGGTTTTACATCACGATAATTACCATCAATATATAATTTCTTTGCAACAGCATAACAATCTTCTAAACCGCATGGAAATTTGTTTTCTGGTGCTAATCTATAGTCTACTGAAACTACAATATGCTTAGTTAAACGAGCCATATTAACGCATACTCTTGTATATGTATCAATGTTCCCTACAACCCAGCCACCACCATGAAAAAATAAAAGTATGCGGTCAGTTTTCTCATTTTTTGGAGAAAATATTCGTACAGGAATCTCATGTTCACCGTTTAGAACTAAACGATCCCATATTTCGTAATTCCTAGATATTCTAAACCCTCTACCATTTAAATTTTTTACCTTACGATGTAATTTATATGTTTTTCTTATATCTACATCTGGATAAGACAAAGCCTTCAACGCAGCAAGCATAGCTTTACTTATAGCCATTAAAATCCCACCTTTTATAGATAGCACACAAATACTTAAACTATCTGTGTGCTATTTACACAACTATTTATATTATCTATTTTTCATTTGTTCAAGTCTTTCTAAAACTGTGTTCATCATTTCTTGATATTTAGCTAATTTTTCTCTTTCCTCAGCTACAACATTTTCAGGGGCTTTACTCATAAATTTTTCATTTGAAAGCTTTCCATTTACTCTATCAAGCTCTGATTGAAGCTTAACCCTTTCTTTTTCTAATCTTTCTATTTCTTTTTCAAAGTCTATTAAATCAGCAAGTGGTAAACAGATTTCTGTTCCGTCCATAACGCCTGTTGCTGTGTCCTCGTTTATTTGTGATTTATCACTAACTATTTGAATCTCTGTTATATTTGCAAGAGTTGCAAAGTATTGTGAAGCATTTTCTAGGTATGATTTAACAGCTTCCTTTGAAGGTATAAATGCGGCTCTTGCCTTTCTTGATGGTGCAACATTCATTTCAGCTCTAATATTTCTTATTCTAGTTACCGCCTCCATAATAAATTGCATATTTTGCTCTGCATCCTCGTAATGTTCATTTTTATCATATGTTGGCCATTCTGATTTTATAAGTCTTGAAGAAGTATTAGGCAAGTTAGACCAAATTTCCTCAGTTATAAACGGCATAAATGGATGCAATAATTTAAGCATATCCTTTAATACTTTAATTAATACAAACTTAGCTGTATCCTTAGTTAATTTATCTTCACCATATAGTCTTGGTTTTACTATTTCAATGTACCAATCGCAATACTCATTCCAAATAAAGTCATATACATTTTGTGCAGCTATTCCTAGCTCGAATTTATCAAGGTTTTGTGTTACTTCATTTGCAACAGTATTTATTCTTGAAATTATCCATTTATCCTCTGTTCTAAGATTAGCCATAGCAGTTTTTTCATCTATTAAATTAAATTCATTATCTGCTTCAGCTGATTTATCGCCATCTAAATCCATAAATGAATTTTCCAAATTCATTAAAACAAATCTTGATGCATTCCATAGCTTGTTAGCAAAGTTTCTACAAGCTTCTAGCTTTTCAACTTTAAATCTTGTGTCATTTCCAGGTGATATACCTGTCATAAGCATAAATCTTAAAGCATCTGCACCATATTGGTCTATTATCTCAAGTGGATCAACTCCGTTACCTAAGGATTTAGACATCTTTCTTCCTTCGGCATCTCTTACAAGTCCGTGAATAAATACATGCTTAAATGGAACTTCACCCATTTGCTCAAGGCTTGAAAATACCATTCTTACAACCCAGAAGAATATTATGTCATATCCAGTAACTAAAACATTAGTTGGAAAGAAATAATCAAGCTCTGGAGTTTTTTCAGGCCAGCCAAGTGTTGAGAATGGCCATAAAGCTGAACTAAACCAAGTATCAAGTACATCCTCATCTTGTTTAATATTTGTGCTGTCACATTTAGAACACTTGTCAGGTGTTTCTCTTGAAACCATCATCTCACCGCAATCTTTGCAATAATATGCCGGTATTCTGTGTCCCCACCATAATTGTCTTGATATACACCAATCTCTTATGCCCTCTAACCAGTTGTAATAAATTTTTGTAAATCTCTCTGGTACAAATTCTACATCCTTATTTTGTGTAGCTTCTATTGCAGGCTTAGCTAATTCCTCCATTTTAACAAACCACTGATCAGAAACTCTTGGCTCAACCACGTTATGGCATCTATAACAAGTTCCTACATTGTGTGATGTGTCTTCTATCTTTAATATATATCCATTTTCTTCCAATTCTTTGACAAAAGCTTTTCTACACTCATATCTATCCATACCATTGTATTTACCAGCAATATCATTCATAGTTCCATCTTCATTCATACATGAGATGAATTCAAGATTATGTCTTAAGCCTATTTCAAAGTCATTAGGGTCATGGCATGGAGTAATTTTAAGTGCTCCAGTACCCTTAGTCATATCTGGGTATTCATCACCTATAATTTCTATTTCTCTTCCTACTAAAGGAACTATTACCTTTTTACCAATTAAGTTTTTATATCTTTCATCATCATAGTGTGCAGCTATTGCAGTATCACCAAATATAGTTTCTGGTCTTGTTGTTGCAACTATAAAATACTCATTTGGATTGTCTACATACGGGTATTTTACATAATAGTATTTTCCTGGCTTATCTTCATGCTCAACCTCTGCATCTGATATGGATGTCAAGCAATCTGGACACCAGTTTATAATTCTATTTCCTTTATATATTAGTCCTTTTTCATATAGCTTAATAAAAACCTCTGTAACTGCCTTGTTACAGCCTTCATCCATTGTAAATCTTTCCTTAGACCAATCACAAGAGTTACCAAGCTTTCTCATTTGTTCAACTATTCTTCCGCCATACTCTTCCTTCCATTTCCAAGCTCTTTTTAGGAACTCATCTCTTCCTAACTCTTCTTTTGATTTACCCTCTTCTTCTCTTAATCTTTCAACTACCTTTACCTCAGTTGCTATACTGGCATGGTCTGTTCCTGGCAGCCATAAGGTTTCAAAGCCTTGCATTCTCTTCCATCTGATTAAAACGTCCTGCAAAGTATGGTCAAGAGCGTGACCCATATGAAGCTGACCTGTAATATTTGGTGGTGGTAAAACAATTGTATAAGGTGTTTTCTCTTTATTCACTACAGCCTTAAAGCAATCTTCTTCCATCCAAGTTTTATAAATCTTCTCTTCAAAATCTTTTGGATTGTATTTTGTGTTCATAATCTATTTCTCCATTCGTAATTAATTATACAGTTTTTAGTACATATATATTGCTATAATAAGTCCTATAATTGTCACCCCTAAGGCGGATATTTTGACCTTAAAGAGGCTTTTTAAATCTTTAATTTTTCCTTTTCTATTTGCTATATCAGCACCTAAATTAGCAATTATGCCAATTAACAATATTAAAAATCCAATGTTCATAAAAACCTCCAAAAAATAAATAGCGAGTTTTCTCTCCCTTATAGGACGAGAAAACCCGCGGTACCACCTAAATTCCAATTACGGCTCTTAATTCTTTAACGGTTTTATCCGTTTAATCCTACTGTATATAGTTCGGATTAAATGCTCCAAAGCTACCTTCAATATAAAAATTTCTACACAGTCTTTCAGCCAATGAACTATGCTCTCTAAAGGATTTTTATATTTACTCCTCTTTATCATCGCAAAATATTTATTTCATTTTATAATATTAAAAATAATTAAAAATGTCAATAGTTTTTTATATATTTCCAACTGTATAATTTTCAATTTTAAACTCTTTCATCATATGTTCAAGCAATAAAGCCTGACTAGATAATTCTTCACTTGCTGCTGCACTTTCCTCTGCTGTCGCAGTATTAGTTTGAACAACAAATGATATTTGCTCTAAGCCTCTGTTAATTTCTTCAATTGATTCAGCCTGCTCTGTGGAAGCAGATGATATTTCATTTATTGTTTTTACCATAGTTTTGTTTTCATCTACAACAGATTTAAGTGATTCTGCTGTTTCAGATGCTATTTTTGCACCTTCTTCAACAGCGTTCAAGGTATCCTCTATTAACGCAGTTGTGTCATTAGCAGCCTCAGCACTTCTAGATGCTAAATTTCTAACCTCTTCTGCAACTACTGCAAATCCTTTGCCAGCCGCTCCAGCACGTGCTGCCTCAACAGCTGCATTAAGTGCTAAAATATTTGTTTGGAAAGCTATGTCTTCTATGGTTTTAATAATTTTACCTATCTCACTTGATTTATTATTAATTACATTCATAGCATTAACCATTTTATTCATTTTATCATTACTTTTTTCCATCTCTGAATCAATCAAAACAGATTGCTCATCAGCTTTAACTGAATTTTTAGCATTTTGTTTAATTTGTTCTAATACTACGTTAACTGTGGCAGCTAATTCTTCTATAGAACTTGCTTGCTCTGTAGCACCCTGTGATAGAGTTTGTGAAGCTGATGACACCTGATTAGCACCATCACTTACCTCTACTGAGGCCTGAGTAATCTGTGATATTGTATGAGACATATTTTCTATAAATTTATTAATAGATTTTTCAATGTTTTCAAAATCTCCTATAAATTCAACATCAGACTTAACAGTAAAATCATTATTTGCCATTGCTTCCATTTGTATATCAATGTTTTTAACATACAATAATAAGGATGAAGCAGAATTACGAATAGCATCTGCAAGTTTTCCCATCTCATTTTTAGATTTATAGTCAACCTTGATATTTAAATTTCCCTTTGACATTTCAGTTGCAGCTATTTCAATTTCTAATAAAGGTCTATTTATTGCCTTTGTTAAAGACAATGCTATTAAAATACAAGCCGCAAGGCAAAGTGCCATAAAGCCTAGAGATAAACCAATATTATTATTTGTTCTTTTTGTACTATCAGCTAGAAGCGCTGATTCAAAGCCTTCCAAATTTAAAGATAATTTTTTTGCAATATCATTAACATCATTTAGTGTTGTTGTTAAGGTACCAACTATTTGCTCAGAAGCACTTGATTTATTCCCTGCTTTAATATCTGAGACTATGCTGTCACCTATGGATATCAAATTATTAAGAGCTGTTTCATACTCAATAACTAATTGATTATCCTCCTTATAGTACTTTTTAACAACTTCGATATTGTCATTAATTATACCTACGCTCTCACTTATTTTTTCATCATAATCAGAATAAGTGCTTTTATTATTAGTAAGTGCCATCGCACTTATGGTTTGCGCAGCAGAATTTGTTTCTACTATGCAAGTTTTTATTGCGTTTGCGGGTATGTAAGCTCGTTTTACAAAATTATTAAGATTTCTGTTTGCATTATTTAATGAAATAATTGATGTGTTTCCCATATTCACTATAAAAATAAACATTAATAAAAAACTCAAATATATTCTGTATTTTATTTTCATATTTTTAAACATCGAAAAACCTCCAGTGTAATATTAGTATCAAAAAAACCTATAATTCGACATATACAGTATATACTAAATTTTGACAATAGAAAAGAGAATTATAGTTCACATTGTTAAAAGAATACAATTAATATATTTATATATCCTCAATTATCTTGATTATTTCAATTTAGTTTGATATTATAAACAAACACACAAATAATTCTATATCATACGAGGTTATAAATGGACAAGCTTAAACATAATTATAAATACAATATAGTCGGTGGTCTTTTAGGTGCTTTTGTGGCATCTAGCGCAGGATTTTTAGTTACATATTTAAAAGAAGTAGGCGGGAACGATATGCATTTCGCATTGTTAAATGCTCTTCCCAGCATGTTAGCTGTATTTGTTTTAATTCCCGGTGCTATAATTATTGATAATACAAAGAACAAATTAAGAACAACACTGATTATATGCTTCTTATCTAGAGCCTTTTTCTTGCTGTATGCATTTGTTCCATTTTTACCTAAAGCATTACAGCCAATAACTCTAGTTGCTCTAATGGGACTTAGGAATGCACCGGAAGCTGTATGGGGAATTGGATATCAATCCTTAGTAGCAGATGTTTTCCCAATGAATAAGTTAAACGCAATTATAGGTGACAGAAACAAGTTCAACAGCGTACTTACAATTGGGGCAACCTTTATAGTCGGAATATTTTTATCTCTAAATGAAAAATATCCTATTGATATCTTATTTTTATATGAGGTACTTTTTGTCTTTACATTTTTAATAGGCACATATGAAGTTTTACAATATAAAAAGTTTGTTTTTGATGCAAAACCACCACAAAAAAGCGATAATATCAGCAAAAAATTGTTTCATATAATAAAAACACTTCCTGAACATCCAAAATACATAAAATATTGTATAACAGTAATTATATTTTATTTGGGCTGGCAAATGTCTTGGCCTTTGTACAACTTATACCAGCTTGATGTTTTGCATGCAAATGCTGCTTGGGTGGGATATCTTAATATTACCTCTACAATAGTTCAATTTCTAACAATAGGTCTATGGATTAAATTAACAGATAAGCTTGGAAATATAACTGTTCTGGGAATATGTATGTCATTGATGGCACTTTCACCCTTTGCATATGCAATAAGTGATACATTGCCGATGCTGTTGGCAATGCAGTTGGTAGTTGGAAGCGGAATGTCAGGTGCTACTACTTTATTATTTAATGAGCTTATCTATGTAAGCCCTGAAAAGGATAGAACTCTTTACATATCTTTGTTTACCTGTTTTACGCAAATCACAAGTTCTTTTATGCCTTTTATAGGTACATTTGTAAAGGGTGCTTTGTCTATACATGCAGCATTATATATAAGTGGTATCATAAGAGTTTTAGGAGCAGTAATATTTTTATGGGCATTTAGAAAAGAAAGACAATCTTAATTTAGTTGTTTAATATATATGATTATTTTCCTGTACTATTCCACACTATTTTTGGTGTAAGAAGTGTTAGAAATACATTGGTTGAATCAGCTAAGGTATTGGGAGCAAGTGATGAACTTGAGCAAATGAATATATAACTTTCAGTTATCTTAAACAATCATATGTATAACTAATTTCTATTGTTATTAACCTGTATATTAATCTATAATAAATGGAGTATTTCAATAATTAATTGTACTATTTGCATGGAGGAAATAATGAATTTTATAGGTATTGACATAGGCTCTACTGCAGCAAAGACTGTAATTTTTGACGGAAATAAAATTATAGATTACTTTACGCTACCCACAGGTTGGAACAGTAAAGAAACCTCAGAGTTAATTAAAAATAAAATTATAGACACAGGTATTATACTTGATAAGGATAATGCAAAAGTTATAGCAACTGGATATGGAAGAATCTCTGTAGCTTTTGCAGATGATGTTGTAACAGAGATTAAATGTCATGGTCTGGGTGCTGGATATCTTTTAAATGAAAATTGTACCGTGGTTGATATAGGTGGACAGGATACAAAGGTTATCACATATAAAAACGGCATGGTCACTAAGTTTCTGATGAATGATAAATGCTCAGCTGGAACAGGCAAATTTATAGAGATTATGGCAAATAGAATGGGATTAAGCCTCGGAGAGTTTTTAGAATTAGCAGGGCATGGAACCCCACTTAACATCAGCTCAATGTGCACAGTTTTTGCTGAATCGGAGGTAATAGGATATATAGGTGCTGGTGCAGACAGAAAGGATATAGCAGCGGGTGTTATAGATTCAGTAGTTACTAAGGTCAGTCAGCTTGTAAATAGGCACGGTGTCGAGGGTAAATGCGTCCTTACAGGAGGTTTAAGCCAATGCTCATATGTAGCTAAGGAACTTTCTAAAAAAATCGGATATGAGGTTGCTACAAATGAGCTTGGAAGATATGCAGGTGCTTTAGGCGCTGCAATTATTGCAACAAAATTATAACTAATAAAAAACCACCAAAGAGGTAGTGTAAAATAAAGTGTGTAAGCAAATAAATAACTTATGCACGTTCTGCTTTTTAAACATAGTGCAAAGGGTGCTTTGGAATGGTTTATATAACCAAGACTTTCGTAGTAGCATTCTAGAAACTATCTCCAATTTTTTATATTAATTATAATGTACATTAAAATTTTTAACGAATTCGTCTACATACTCATTGATAAATTTATCACCTTCACTTGAATTGTAATCTAATTTATCAGTAATTATTTTCTCTATTAATTTATCAACACACCAATATATGTTTTCAGAAATATTCTTGTTATAAAAATAATAGCTAGCTATAAGCTGTGATGCTTCTTTATCATTTACAAGAAGCTCATAAGATTCGTTTATTATGTCTACATGCTTTTTATGCTTTTCATCACCATTATCAGCTATCTCCTTCATATTACCAATATACTGCCAATTTTCATCTACCTCTAAGATTTCTCTTATTTCTTCTGTGTTTTGAACAGGAAAATAACAATGCCATTTTTTGCCATTAAATACTGTATAATATGATCCATCTAACAATTGATTTAGCACGTCATATATTCTTTCATTTGTAATTTTTTTATACATATATACACAAGGGGATCTTAAAATATTATAAGTTATAACATATGTTATGTCTAAAATACGATTATATTGTCTGTAATATTTTTCATAAGAAGTTACTGATTCATTTGCTTTTTCAAAGTTTAAAAGTTTCTCGCCAGAGGTTTGATCATATAAAATATAATCATCTTCCGTCCAATCTGTGTATAAAAATTCAACATTATCATAATCTTTATAATATAACTTTAAATCATCATATATCTCTATAAAGGCTTTTTTTATGTCTTTTTTTAATTCATCAGTATTTTTAATAATACTACTATCTTCATTTATGAACTTTAAACCATTTTTTATAAGATAATAATCAAGTAATTCTCTATATTCCAATTTATTTAATTTAAATCTTCCGCCCTGTTCTTTAATCTGCTGCTTTATATCCAAATAATCATTATATGTGATAATACTTCTATCAGTATTGATATTGTAGTATTCTAAAACCTTATTACTAATAGATCTAGCGGTATATACGATTCCAATTGGTATGCAAAATTTATCCTTATATGCATCAAATAAATTCTTATAGTTTTCAGCCTTAGAATAATCTGCGTGATGTTTTGCTATATCAGTAAGATTTCTAGCATCATCTATAGTAATAATATTGCCACTTGTCATTGCAGCATTTCTTTTTAATATGTAATCCTCATATGCCAATGTATCTTCACTATACTGTATTATTTCAATTGGTATATTATTTTTATCACAATAATACTTTAGCTCCATTATTACATTTTCAACAGTATCCCCCCCACTTTTTTTATATTTGTACCACCACAGCTGAATTGTTGCATTATTATTTTTTATTTTACTACATGAAGTCAATGTAAATATCATAGTAATTATCAAAATAATTAAAACTAATCTTTTCTTTTTCATTTATCTAATCTCCTAGTATAGATTTTAAATACAATCCTAATTATATACTATTTTTTTACATTAGTGTCAAAATATCCATGAAAGGTCAAAAAAAGACATGACTTATATATATCATGTCCTTATGATAATTAAGTAAATATATTAATTTTAACTTCACATATGAACTTGTAGAAGATAAATATTTATCTTGATAATGAAAGACCTTCAATAGATCTAGTAGTGTTTATTTTAAAATTTCTATGAAAGCCGCAATTCTTGTATCTATCTGACCAACATCTGATTGAGAATAATCAGTCTCAATTGTCAAGTAAGGTACATTTTTTTCATTTTCACAAAGTCTCTTAATTTGAAGTGTTTCAACACTGTATGGATGACATGATGTCAGTACAACATCTATAACTCCGTCTACTTGATATTCATCTATCATTTTGTTTAAAAGCTCTAATCTCTTGCCATTTGGAGATATGCATGCGCATCCGATGTTTAAATATTTACGAGCTATAGCTTCATAGATATCTTCAGCATTTTCATCAACATTTTCTTCAATAGCCTTAGCACCGCCGCAATTTTCTAGAGCAACTACACTTCCGCCATTGTCCTCTATAGCCTTAAATAGCTTAGCGCTTACTCCACCAATTGGTGAGCCTGTTATCAATATACGAGGTTTTTTTGCATCCTCTTCATTCGGAATATATTCACTTTTAATTTGCTCAATTAGAGCTTTCATTTCTTCTATATTAGCTTCCTTGTCAAACTTAAAGCCTGCTCCATAAAGGGTATTATGAACCTTAGACCCTAAGATTGGTGATGGTTTTAATTTGCCTAGACTATAAAATTCTTTTCTAACATCTCTTTCTCTATTTTTAAGCTTTACAGCCTCTCTAACTTGCTCCTCAGTTATAGTTACACCAAAGAACTCCTCAAGCTTTTCTTTATATCCAATAATTTCTTTTTTCCACATCTCAAACCCGCTTTTACCTGTTGCACTGTTTGGAAGTTCCATAATATGTACCGGTTTAAACTCACTTAAATATTCATACATTTTTTTCTTTCCGTCACAAGTAGATTCCCCTACAACTAAATCCGAGAAATAGAAGAACGGACATTTGTCAGTTTTAGCAAATCCATAGCTTGCTTTTATAAGCGGACATAGGTTTTTCGGAAGATCTTTTTCAGCCTCTGGGATTGTCTCTTCTGAGAACGAACATAGTCCGATAGGAACTGCACCCATAGCCATAGGAATTTCTTCAGGCATAAATGTACAGAAAACTCCCACAACCGGTGTTCCTTTTTCCTTAATTTCCTTAACAGATAAAAAAGCATTTCTTCTAGCCTCTGCAAATTCCTCAAATATTGCAGGCAATTCTTTTTTTACTTTCATATACACACCTCTACTTATCTATATATTTATTACTTTTCAATATATATCTATTAAGTAATCTATAGTATTTACCTTAACTTGTCAATGCAAATTCATTGAAATTGCAACAAAAAAAATTATAAATCGAAAGTAAAGCATGAAATTTTTTTATAATAATATTTATAAGCATTAAAAGAGCTGACTTAATTAATTACAGGTAATTATATAAATAGGATTTTGACCTATCATCAAATTATAATTACCTAATTTTTTTGATTTAGAAACTGTTAAATTCACAATCTCTGTTTCTTCAAATTCAAATTGTTTAATGCATTCTAACACTTCAGAAACTGTTTCTAATGTGATTGCATTAATTACAATTTTTATATTTTTATTTTTTTCAAGGAGTATTTCTATTATCTCTCTTAAATTTCCAGAAGAACCACCTATAAATGCATGTGTTGGTGTAGGCAAATCATTTATAGCTTCTGGTGCAAAGCCTTCAATTATTTCTAGATTTGGTACTGCAAGGTGCATTTTGTTTTTATTTATCAACTTTATTGCTTCATGGTTTTTTTCTATAGCATAAACTATACCGTTATAAGCTTGCAACGCCATTTCTATAGCTACCGAACCACTTCCAGCGCCTATATCGTATACTATAGAATCATTTGACAGTTTAAGTTTTGAGACTGATACGGCTCTAACTTCACTTTTAGTCATTGGTACCTTATCAAACCTAATAAAAGCTTCATCAGCAAGTCCAACATTTAATTTTGTATTATAGTTATCATTTTCAATTATAACAGATGCAAGCTTATCAAAGACGTATTTGCTTAATTCACTTGCAGTACCCACAGTAATTTTTTCATCTGCGTATGAAAGTTTTTCTCCTATATATAACTTTGCATCACTAAAATTATAGTCTATAAGTAGATTACATAAATCATTTACACCATATTCTCCACCTACAAGTGTAAATGTTCTAAAACTGGTTTTAACAGAATGAATAATATTATTATCTCTTCCATGCAAGCTACATAGACTAATGTCATCCCACGAAAAACCTAGCTTACTACACAAATACACTGGAGAGCTTATACCGCAAACTATATTTACATCATAATTTTTTAATGTATCCAAAAGTTTTTTTGCACCACTATAAAACCCTACATCACCAGACAGAAGTATTGCAATAGTTCTATGCTCTTTATAACAATGTCTCGAAGCCTCTTCGAGACTATTTATATATTCTAAAACTTCATTAGGCATAAATGCGCAGTGCATAGGCTTATTAAAGCCAACACAGCTTTCTAATATACGTTTAGCTCCAATAATTACATCACTTTGTTTAATAGCATTAGAAGCTTCAAAAGTCATTTGTGATAAATTTCCAACACCTATTCCAATAATATTAATTTTAGGCTTCACATATTCAACACATTCATTAATAATTCTTTCTTTCGATTCATTTGATAAAAGGGAACTACTTTTAATTATGTTATTTAAATAATCTATGATTTGGTCAAAGGTCTTTCCTTCTTTATTCTCAGGTCTACTTATTATTACACACTCAGCATTGCACTCCTTTGCAGCTTTTATTTTCTCCATAAAGCCACCATTTGCTCCAGCCTCTTTAGTTACAAGAATTTTTATATCAAAAGCTTTTATTATTGCTTTATTAAGCTCCTCTGTAAATGGTCCTTGCATTGCAATAATGTGTGATGAATCATAACCGTTGATTTTGCATGACTCTAACGAGGTGTCAAGAGGTAAAATACGAGGGTATATACGTTCTTTAAAGTTAGGTATTCTTGTAAATTTACTTAATTCATTGCTGCCTGTTGTCAAGAGTATATTACCATTTGTATTAGATAGATAATCAACAGCTGCTTCAATATCTGGAAAATAATTTCCATCAATGGTTTCAGAAGCATTTCGATTAAGCCTTAAATATTTTACACCTGATTTATTTGCAGCATCTATTATATTTTTTGTTACAACCTTAGCATAAGGGTGCGTTGCATCTATAACTAAATCAAACTTATTTATATTGAAAAACTCAACCATTTTATCATAATCTAATCTTCCTACATGTATTGTTGCTTCGTTATTTGTAATTACTTCTTCACCGTATTCTGTAGCTACACAGGCAGTAACTAAAATATTTTTATCAGATAAATACTCAATAATTTCTCTACCCTCTGTAGTTCCAGCAAACACACAAATATTTAACATTTAGAAACACACCTCCTTCTTATGGGCACAAATAGCTATTGTAACTCCATCTTTAGAGGTTTTTCTTACTATAAATGCTCCAAATTCTGAGGATTTATATGCTGCTCTTTCACATACATTATCTACCCCTGTTATACCTTTTACAAATGATGAAGGAGTGAATTCGCCATTTAACTCATTTAATTCCTCAGCAGTATAAAATCCAACAGGTAATTTATACTTATCTGCAAATTTCAATAGTCCTTCTTCATCCTTTTTTAAGTCTATAGATGATAAGCTTTTTATTGATCTTAAATCTATATTATATTCATCTAAAGTTTTTCTATAAAGCCCCTCTATTTGTTCTAAGGTCGTATATTTCTTACATCCAATTCCGACATGAAGATTTTTAGGAACAAGATGAAGTGTATTATCAAAGGGGCTAACTGTTTTATAGGACACATAAATACCTAGCTTACCACTTTCACCATACACCAAACCATTTGGAAGGTCTCCGCGAACATCTATATCCGATTTAAAGGGAATATCATCTACAAGTATCTGTGCAGATATATCCTTCGCAGTTTTCATACTTGTTATAGTTAATGAATTTTTAACAGCCCAAGAATCAACGCTAAAACGATTATTAATATCAGTAGCGGTTGTAATAACAGGAGTTGCTCCAATTTCCTTTGCTATAAATGACGCTAATTCATTTGCACCACCTATATGACCTGATAAAAGAGAAATAACATAATTTCCACAATCATCAATAACAATTACAGCTGGGTCGACTATTTTGTTTTTAATGTATGGAGCAATTGCCCTAACTGCTATACCACACGCACCTATAAATATCATAGCACTTGATTTATTAAACAATTCTCCAGCTTTATGACATACAGATTTTTCACCATTATATTCATATACTGCTGCAAGCTTTTCTGTTGTATAACAATTCGCATCAGGAAAAAAATTGATTATTTTCTTCACAAGCTCACAACCTTTATTTGAGTAGGCAAAAATATTAACATTCATTATTTTGTAGCCTCTCTAAATTCTGTTGAATAGGTTGGATCATATAACCTTGAACGAGTGAAATTATCACCTAAAAAATGCCCAACTGTAATAAGTGCAGTTTTTGTTATATTATTCTCCTTAGCTGTTTTAGCTAACGTTGAAACAGTACAATGGAATATCTTTTCATCATCCCAGGTAGCCTTATAAACGATAGCCGCAGGTGTATCTGGTGAGTAACCTCCCTTTACAAGCTCAAGCTGTAGTTCTTCTAACAGTCCTGTACTTAAAAACAATATCATTGTAGCTTGATGTGCTGCAAGGGATGCAATACTTTCTTTTTCCGGAACTAAAGTTTTTCCGCTCATACGTGTAATTATTACTGTTTGAGAAACATCCGGTAACGTATATTCTGCTTTAAGCGATGCCGCTGCGCCACAAAATGCGCTTACTCCAGGGCAAACGTCATAGTCTATTCCTAGCTTATCTAGCTTTACCATTTGCTCCTTTATAGCTCCATATATACTTGAATCACCTGTATGTAATCTAACTATCTTTTTATTTTCCTTATTTGATCTAACTACAACCTCGAGAACATCCTCTAAGGTCATTGTTGCACTATCATATATCTCACAATCTTTTTTTGCATAATTTAAAAGTTCCTTGTTTACAAGGGAGCCTGCGTATATTATAACATCCGCACTTTCAAGATGATTTTTTCCTCTTACTGTAATTAAATCAACTGCTCCAGAACCTGCTCCAACAAAATGTACCATTTTAACCTCCATTATGCCGCTTCGCGGCATCATAAATAGAGATGAAAAATCACGTTTTTTGATTTTTCCAAAGCGTGAATGTCTTTTTTCACGCTATCTCTCCTTTAATATCTTCTAAAATTTTTAATGCATTATCTGTCATTCCTAGTTGTCCATGAACCTGAGAGAAGGTTATAGCTCCTACCTCTACTGTATTGTGTGTACGCAAATTTGCTAGGTATTTTATTTTTTCCATTATGCTATTTATAACACAATCTAATATGCCCATATCTCTTAATTTATCCAGCATTTCATCTGTAGTTACGCTATTTAAAATATGCTCTACTGTTTCTTTATTTGCTCCACAAAGAACACTATGCGCTGCAATAATTTCAGCTCTGCAATCTCCATATTTTGAATGTGTGTTAAATAGACCACCTGCAAGCTTTACAAGCTTTCCTATATGTCCAACTAGTAAAACACTTCTAAATTGAAGCTCCGTGGCGTACTCTAGTGTATCACCTATAAAATTACTGCACTTGACTGCAGCATTTGCTATATCTCTGAAATCTTCCTTCAAGAAATCCTCTCCATAGTTTCCGGGAGTTATTAAAAGACATTTTTTATTTTCATTTAGCTTTATATTCATCTCAGCTTTGATAGTATCAACTATAGCACTATCACTCATTGGCTCTACTATGCCACTTGTTCCAATTATAGAGATTCCGCCTAGTATTCCAAGACGTGAGTTGTAGGTTCTCTTAGCTATATCCTCACCTTGCGGTGCTGATATAATTACTGAAAATCCTCCATTATAATTATAATCCTCTGCTACTGTTTTTAACTCTCTAGTTATAGTCTGTCTTGGGGTGGAGTTTATTGCCGCATTACCTACAGGCTGGTTGAGTCCGGGCTTTGTTACTCTTCCAATACCATTTCCGCCATCTATTATTATTTGAGGCTTATCTATAAGTGAAACCTTTGCATATATTAACATACCATTTGTTACATCAGGGTCATCACCACTATCTTTTTTAACAGCGCAGTTTACATAATCATAATTTATATTTATATCTTCGATATCCAAATTTATTTCTATACCCTTTGGTGTAATAAGGCATATATTTTTAACTGTCTCTTGCGTTAAAAGCATAATAGCTGCCGCTTTAGCTGCCGCTGTAGCACATGAGCCAGTGGTGTATCCCATTCTAAGCTTTTTACCATCCTTAGTTATATACTCATTAAGCATTGTGTGAACCTCTTTCTTAATAGTGTAAACTGTCTTAGTTCACACTTTTATCTTTTTATTTGATAAAGCATTGCATTGCATATAGCTGCGGCTACATTACTTCCACCCTTACGACCAGCTGCAACAATATATGGGACATCGTTTGTCATTATTAGCTCCTTTGATTCTACTACATTGACAAATCCGACAGGCACTCCAATAATTAATACTGGATTTATTTTTCCCTCGTCAATCAATTCCTTTAACCTTATAAGTGCAGTAGGTGCATTGCCTATAGCAAAAATGCAAGGCTTTTCTAATCTAGCTGCTTTTTCCATGGATACAACAGCTCTTGTTACACCTCTAACTTTCGCTTCATTTGCCACATCCTCATCACTCATAAAGCAATGTAATGAGCCTCCTAAGGAAGATAGAACTGTTTTATTTATGCCTGATTTAGCCATCTGTGTATCTGTTACAATATCACAGCCCTTTTTCAAAGCCTCTATTGCTCTTGAAACTGCATTATCAGAAAACTTCAAATTATCTACATAATCAAAATCCGCACTTGTATGAATAACTCTTTTTATCACAAGTTCATTTTCCTTTGGTAACTTTCTATCACCTAGTTCTTCTGTTATAACCTCGAAACTTCTTTTTTCTATATCCATTGGTTTTATATTATTCATTTTTACCTCCATAGTGTGAAGTGTTTTCTTCACACTCTTCGCATTTCTTATAAAAATTTTCTGCAAATTTAAGGTTTGAGTAAAAGTGCATATGTGGATATCCAGCATATAAATTATCTGTTGCTATAACACACCCCCATGATTTACCGCTTTCTTTTTTTGCAGTAAATAAGCTTCCACACTCTGTAGAATCATAATAATGGAACTCGTGTGCCTTAATACACTCACCTTTTTTGCAAAGCATATTATCTTCATTGGCTTCTAAGGTTATATATCCAAATCTTGATAGCTTATTGGTGTTTGTAGATTTACCATCTAAATATCCAACCATTTTATATTCATCTATAGTACTGGATATATACATAAAGCCCCCACATTCAGCTATGCATGGTGTTTTGTTTTCAAGTGCCGTCTTTATAGATTTTATCATACTGACATTACTAGATAATTCATTGCGATACAGCTCTGGATAACCTCCACCGATGTATAATCCATCAATATTAAATGGTAGCTCCTTATCATTTATAGGGCTAAAATAAACTAGCTCAGCTCCCATCTCTTCTAATAATTCTAAGTTATCTCTATAATAGAAACAACACGCTTTATCGTAAGCAACAGCAATTCTTACTCTTTTGCCATGATGTTTAACATCAGGACCTTTAAAGTCAAGCGCTGATGCATTATTGGCAATTTCAATAATTTTATCAATATCTATTGTATCTTCAACAATTTTAGCTAATGTATTTAACTTTTCTTTTATATCATTTATTTCATTAGAAGTTACTAAGCCAAGGTGTCTGCTACCAAATACTAAATCCTCTGATAATTTAGGAAAATAGCCTAACACCCTAATGCTGCCGTTAAATTCATTTTCAATTGACGCTTTAACAGCTTCATATGTACTTTTTGTAATGTTATTTAGTATAACACCAGCTATATTTGAATCTTTTTTATAATCTTTAAAGCCTTTTATTAAAGCTACCGCAGAATTTGCCATTCCCTTACAATTAACAGTAAGGATTACAGAGGTCTGAGTTATCTTAGACACCTCATAGGTAGATGCTTTTGTTGTATTAAGGTTCATTCCATCATAAAAGCCCATTACACCTTCAATAACTGAAATTTCACAGCTACTTCCGTTTTTATATAATAGATATCTGATTATATCATCATCACAAAAGAAGGCATCTAAATTTGAGCTCTTAGACCCAATGATTTCACCATGAAACATAGGATCAATATAATCAGGCCCGCACTTAAAAGATGCAGTTTTTAATCCTCTATTTACTAATGCTTGTAACAAAGCACAGGTAATTGTTGTTTTACCACATCCGCTTGAAGTTCCACCTATTAGTATTCGAGGTGAATTTTTATTTTTCATTTAATAACTCAACCACCTTTTGAATATTTTTATATATTGGAATTTGATTTTTAATTGCAGTTTCAAGTATCACTTGATAAAATCTATTAAACTCACCAATTTGCGTACCTGAATTAATAATTGCTTTATAATTACATATTTCATTTTTTACTTTATTAATTAGCTCATCCGATACAGGACTGAATGCAGGAGATGAATATGTTTTGTTAGCAAGTGATTTAGCAACTTGATAATCCACATCATTTTCATACAAGATACCTGTATTAAATGATATACCATGCTTTTGAAGCTCACGATATATCGGTGTTCCACATCCATCACCAGCTAAAACAAACACATTAGGCTTACCTTCTGTGCGTTTTAGCTCAACACTGCCAAATAGCATATTATATGAACCATCCTGAATACTATAAAGCTCATTGATAATTTCTTCCTTAAAAATTTCATCTGGTGATCCAAACCTTGATATTTCATCTCCCTTAACGCACACTACCTTGTCAGATATTTTAGGCGCAAGGTCAATTTCATGTAGTGACATAACTACGGTTATGTTTTTTTCTCTAGACATCTTGCGGAGAACTTCAAGAAGTTCAATTTTATGTCTTATATCAAGAAAAGATGTTGGCTCATCTAAAACGATAATTTCTGGCTCTTGGCAAATAGCTCGTGCTAGCATAATTCTTTGCCTCTGTCCATCACTAATCGCTGTAAAGTCGCAGTCAGCAAGATCTGTAGCATGAACTTTTTTAAGAGAATCATTAACAATATCCTGATCACGCTTAGTAAGTTTCCCAAAATAATTTGTATATGGATAACGACCTGTTGCAACAACATCATAGCAGGTCATCATCTCTGGTTTTACTTTTTCAGTTAAAACTACTGATATTTTAGTTGCTGTTTCTTTATTTGAAATCATGTTTAAACTTTGCTTGTCTATATACACAACACCTGAAATCAATGAAAGATGTTTAGTTATACTTTTTAAGATTGTCGATTTTCCTGAACCATTTGGTCCAATTAAAGTTAAAATCTCACCTTTTTTTATACCTATATTTATATTTGATATAAGTGGCTTATTGTTATAGCCAACACAGAGATTTTCAGTTTTTAAAAAATATTTATCTGTCAAATCAATTACACTCTCCTTTGTTTGCTAACCATTAACCAAATTACAACGGGTGCACCGAAAATAGCTGTAACTGTACCAATTGCTAGTTCAACAGGTGAAAATGCAGTTCTTGCTATTAAGTCACAAAACATACAGAATACTGCACCGCATAAAAATGATGCTGGTATTATTAAAATTGGCTTTGAGGTTTTTAGCAGAAGCTTTGTAATATGAGGAACAGCTATTCCTACAAATGAAATAGGTCCTGCAAAAGCCGTAACACAAGCTGATAGCAAACTAGATAAGATTATTAGCATTATTCTTAGAAACTTAATATTGATTCCGATACTTTTGGCATAGCCTTCTCCCAGCTGATATGCACCGATAGGCTTCGATAGTAAAAAGGTCGCAATAAGTGAAGCAAAAACAACTACAGATGCTACCTTCAGACTCCCCCAATTCATTCCTGAAAAACTCCCCATTGACCAATAAGTTAGATTTGCAACATCTGTCTCTTTAGCAAATGTTATAAAAAAGTCTGTAATTGCAGAGCAAATATATCCTATCATAATTCCAACTACCAAAAGCATTGACATATTGTCAACCTTTTTTGCAAATATTAAAACAAATCCCATTGATAAAAGTGAGCCTATAAAAGATGCGACGACCATTGTAGTTAGTGATATAGAGCCTACATACTGAAGCATTATAAGCATTACAAAGCCTACAAACATTTTAGCTCCAGAGGAAATTCCTAATACAAACGGACTGGCTATAGGATTTCTAAAAAAGGTTTGAAGCATAAATCCTGATACAGATAATGCACCTCCCAAGACTGCTGCACCGAGCAGTCTTGGGAGTCTTATCTTCCATATTATATTGCTTGCTACAGAGCCTTCTTCGGCTCTTAGAGCTATTATTTTAAAAATTTGAGAGGGCGTGATATTGACACTTCCCGTATTTACATTCATAATTATAGCAACGCAAATAAGAATAAAAAGCAGAATAAAAACAACTTGATAACGTACAAATAGCTTTATATTTTTCATTATTTCAATCTATATAAATGTTGGAATGAATCTACAGAGGCATCCTCTAAAGTAAGCATATCATTCATATCCTTTATCATATGTCCTAAAGTATCTGAAATTTGAAAATAATCTGGTGTTGTACACCATACATTGCCATCCTTAACTGCTTTTAAGTCTTTAAATAATTCATTTTTAGCAAGAAAATCATCTAAACTCTTAGGCTTACCACCCAATGACCATATGTAAATTATGTAGTCTGCATCCTTAGCAGTGTTGTAAAATTCTTCAAATTCTATTTTTTCCGTTCCTGTCTTATCAGGATTCAAATCAGAGAAAACATATTTTGCACCTGCAAGCTCAAGCATCTTCACCATGTAGTCTCCGCCTTGACGAACATGAAGATTGCCTTTTGATGTTATATAGAACATTGCAACAGTTTTATCAGTAGCTTTTGAAGTATCCAAATTATCTACATATGCAACCTGTGCATCAAATACTTCATTTGCTTTTTCTTCACAATCATATAATGCTCCATAAAGCTTCACCCATTCAACTCTCGCTAAAGGATGTACTTCCTCTGAAGCCATATCTAGCATATAAGGAATTTTAAGCTCTTTTAATTTTTCCCCTACTTCAGGCGTACTATTTAACATGCTAGAAAATACTGCAAATGGTGGTGCATATGATGTTAAAATTTCATAATCAGGAGTCTTGTATGAACCAGCAAATGTTATAGCAGAGCTATCCATCTTTTCGATAACTTCATCTATATACCAATCATCACGCTCCGTTGTAGTTAATGTAATTCTATCTAACATTCCAATTGAATTAATAAGCGACATTGTAGGTGTAGATGAGATTAACATATTATTTACAGGTGCCTTCAATACTATTACATTTTCTCCAATCTCAGCTGGTACACTCATACCTTCTGGGATAGTTAAAATCTCACTTCCATCACTTACTTTAATAAGTTTATAACCACCTTTGTAGTAATCTACTGAAAAGTTCTTTGCATATTTTAATTCTAAAGAATGCTCAAATACAAGCTTACCATCATAGTTTTCTTCAGTGTCTTCGCCTTTGTTTTCATTATTGTTTGAACCGTTGTTTGCAACATTTTCATCAGTAGGCGCATCGTTTTTTGAACATCCTGTTATAGCTGTAATTGACATTATAATTACTAATAACAGTGTAACTAACTTAAAATAATTTTTTTTCATTTTTATATTCTCCTTTTTTGTTAAAGCGCAGTTAAAGTGAGTTTTTCTGTTTGCAAGGTTGTTTTTACCTGCAAACTTTGCTTTGTAAATTGTTAAGAGTATATTAGTGAAAGAAGATTAATTAAAAAATAAAGCTCTCATTTTTAAGGAATGAGAGCTTAAATTACAATCTGTTTAGCTTATTATAAAAACATAAGCACATAACGGACATTTCTTCCCTCTTCCCGGAATACTTAAAACCGATAAAATATGGTAGGTCTCCTGACTTATGATATAGATAGAACTATCATAGAATAGTTAAGCTATCGCTGAAAAAGCGCCTTCTCAAGTCTATAAGACTCAATGGCATAGTGCTATTTCATTCGTCAAATACAGTAGTGGGAGCTGCTTCGGAATCTCACCGAATTCCCTATTAATTCTCAAAGCTAATTAACTTTGAAAAACCACATTCCTGCGTTATTTAATTATATGTGATATTTACCACGAAAATAATATATCATACTAATTTTTATCTGTCAATATTATATACCAAAGTTAAAATTTAAACGATTTATCTTATCATGCCATATTTAAGTCTTATCCTATCAAGCTTTTGTATCATAGTATCAGAAAGTACATATAAGAAAAAAACAGTAGCTACAGCATGTACTGTATCATATGGTATACCAGATAAATAAACTGCAAAAAGAGATGTTCTGGTTATCTTATTTGTTACCATAGCAAGAGAAGCAAAATTCATTATAGCACCATAAACCAAAAATGTGATTATAAATCCAAATGTACATAAGTGCAATTTTTCTTTTTTCAATAACCCTTTTTTTTGAAGAATCCCTGCTATAAATCCTATAATTCCAAGACTAAACATTTGCCAAGGTGTCCACGGACCCTGACCAAAGAAAAAATTTGAAACAAACACTGATGTAGTACCTACTAAAAATCCTGACTCTGCACCAAATGTTACTCCAGATATTATTGTTATAGCTATCATTGGCTTAAAAGCTGGTAGCATAAAAAATACAGCTCTTCCCAAAACCGATATAGATGATAAGCAAGCTATAACTATAAGTTCTCTAGCTTGAGGCTGTCTGTTTTCAAATACCATAAAAAATGGTACTAAGGTATATATGATTATTAACATGCTTATATAGTAATATTTTCTATCATTTAAATATTTTATGCCAATCCACATAGTTAACGGTATAAAAACTGTAATTATAATAAGACAAACTAAAGTTCTTTTACTTAAAACTTTTTTATCATATATATCTTTGTTTAATTGAGGTTTTGTTGACAAAACACTCTCATCATATATATCCTGATTTATCATAGGTTTTGATGACAAAACATTCTCATCATAAGTATTCTTGTTTATCCTAGGTTTTGTCTGCATAGTTTAACCACATCCTCCACTGTAATCGCATTATTAAATATGTGCCTAGTCATTCTATTCGAAAACGTAGTATAAAAGGCATTGCCAGAAAAAAATTTATCAGGTGCATTAGTTGTAACTATGCTACCGTTAAAAAATAATGAGCATACATCTGCGTACTCAGCACAAAACTCTATATCATGAGAAACTAAAAGTATTGTCACTCCTTGTGATTTAAGGGTCTTTAGTATTTCTGCAAATTTTATTTTAAAGTGACTATCTAAGGCCTTTGTTGGTTCGTCAAGCAGTATTATATTTGGCTTTAAAAGCATTACTTTAGCAAATGCGACCTTTTGCTGTTCTCCGCCGCTTAAATCATAAGGGTGCATATTTAACAAACTTCTGATTTCCATAAGATCTATTACTTCATTTATAAATTTATCCGTTTCAATATTTTTACTTTTATTAAATTTTGAGTTTGAAAACATCTCATAGAGCTCTTCTCTAACCGTCATCTCTACAAAGATAGATTGTGGATTTTGAGGCAACACACCTAAATTTTCATTAAAAAGCTCTTTATCCTTAAATTGCTTTATATTTTTTCCATTTATTTTTACAGTGCCTCTATGAGGAGAGTTTATACCCGAAACAATTGATAAAGCAGTGCTTTTACCAGTACCATTCCCACCTACTATTGCATAAATTTGACCTTTTAATATTTTTAAGGATAAGTCCTGTATAACATCTGGCTCTTGCCTTTCATACCTAAACCATACATCCTTAAGCTCTATTGCTACTTTTTCATCGTCTAAAAGTTCCTTTTTTCTTTCAATACTTGATTTTTTGATTTCTTTATCCTTAAATAAATCGCCAATCCATATTCTGCTTTCTTTAACTGTTAGTGGATAGTTGCTGCTTTTTAAACCATTTTCTAAATCCTCACATATCCTAATCGATGGAGGCATAGCACAAAACATATCATGATTTAGAGCCTTTAATTTTTTCCCCGCTTCCCCTGGTGTACTGTCAGCAATTATAATTCCCCTGTCCATAACAATAATTCTGTCACTTATAGGAAAAACTTCCTCCAATCTATGCTCTGATAACACTATTGTTGTTCCTAAATCTTGATTTATTTTTTTTATAGTATTAATAAAATCTGATGCAGCTATAGGATCAAGCTGTGATGTAGGTTCATCAAGAATTAGAACTGATGGCTGCATAGCCATAATTGCAGCTAAATTTAAAAGCTGCTTTTGTCCTCCAGATAATTCACTTACATTCTTCATAAACCATGATTGTATGCCAAAAAAATTAGCCATCTCAGCTACTCTAAGCCTTATTGTTTTATTATCATATCCAAGGTTTTCTAAACCAAAGGCTAGTTCATGCCAAACCTTGTCTGTTACTATTTGATTATCAGGATTTTGCAATACATATCCTATTGAGGCAGCTTGTTCTCTTAAATCCAAACTATCTAAAGGTTTTTTTTCAAAATATATAGCACCATGTTTTTCACCAAATGGTGCAAGACTTGACTTAAGACTTTTTAGTAATGTACTTTTTCCGCATCCACTTTTTCCGCATAATGTTACAAATTCACCCGAATGAATTGTTAGACTTATATAATTTAAGGCCCATTTGTCTTGGTTAGGGTATGCAAAACTTAAGTTCTTAATTTTAAATGTTTCCATTTAATATCCTCCCTTATGTCTATCACAACAGGTATTAAGCAGAAAACAGCATAACTAATATATGTAATAATATTTTGTGAAGCTATAGGTTCAATTAATATGCTAGGATAAAACCTTATTTTTGCATAGCCATTGAATATCCCAAATATTAATATTACTGCAAATATAGAGCAAATAAAGGTGAAAATTTTATCTCTAAAATCAAATCTAAAATTAGAAAAATTTGTTCTACCTTTTAGTCCATACCCTCTAGCCTTCATACTGTCTGAGGTTTCAACTCCATTTTCAAGCGCCCATGTAGTCATGATAGAAAGTATTTTTAATCCATATCTTGCTCTTTGAAATGTATTTCCGTTGGAAACATCTCTTCCTATAGCTCTTTGTGATTTTGATATCTCTTTAATCTGTTTTTTATACTTCGGAACAAATCTTAAAACCATAGACAGAATTAAAGACATGCCAGGTATAATCTTCCCAAAAATATATATAAATTTATCTGATGTCATTATTGTGTTATAACAACTAAACCACATTATAACAGATACGAGCATAATAGAAGATGAAATACCATAGACTATTGACTCTAAGGTTAATGGATTTCCTGAATTAAAATATGTTAGAATTGTTACTCCTTCATGAACAAATAAAGGATTTAATATTGACGAAATAATCAATATAGGAACTCCATAAAAAAGATTAAATTTTAAAGCTTTTTTCCCATTAAGCTTTATAGAATATAAAAATGAGCATATATATGATATTGCTAAAAAAACAGGGTGCATACAAAACATGCTTATAAGTATAACAAACGTAAAGTATGAAAAATTTATCAATGGATGATATGTACTAAACGCATCCCTCATCAATCAGTCTCCCTTATTGTATTTTTATTCGGTTTTTTTAGGCTCAGCAGGCTCTATAAATTCAGCTCCCACATCTCTACCTAAATCACATGTGTAAACCCATTCAATAATATCCCCGTCTTTTAGTGAGTATCTACTGCTTCCATAATTAGGCACCCATCCATTTACCTTATATATCCAGCCGCTTAATTCTCCACAATCAAATTCATAGAGATTTGCTATACCCTCTATATAATTTGAATTGTATAAAGGAGTCATAACAAATTCCATATGAATCTTGCCTTTTTTCATTTCTCTTAAAAGAACATTAAAAACAGATTCTCCTTCATAAAATACAACCTCAGTTGAAGGAAAAATTATTCCATCCTCAGGAACTATATCTTTTTTATCAGAAATTAATTTATCTTTATTATTAAGTATAGTTTCACAGGATACGGACAAATTGCACTTTAACTCTTTATCCTTATTTACCTTTACATCCTGCCACTCAACTGGTACGGGCTTGCCTTCTGGAACTGGCAAGGTATTATATTTATCCATACCAGTTTTTTCATCAATACTAAACGTATTTTCCTGCAAATTATCTTGGCTAGATTTATCGTCTGGATTATTTTCTTTTTCTGTATTTAACTCATTTGGTATTGGTTTGTTTTGCTCTTCTAAAACTTGTGGATTTTTATTTTCATTTTCGTTATCTACATTTTTTATATCTTCATTTTCAGTAGCATCAATTGAAGCTAAGCTTTCATCAGTTTTATTTTTAATTTCTGAATCACTATTTAAGATATCATCTGTTTTAGAAATTATATTGTCTTTGGATATTACTGTTTTCTGATTATTTTCATATGCTGCCTGAATCAGGCATACTGTACATACTACAAAAAATGCGCATATTAATCCAATCCATATTTTTTTATTTCTCATTTATACATTCCACCTATTTGCATATACTAATACCCTATATAAATTCACATGATTTGTAAGTCTTTTAATTGGATATCAGTATTGCTGACATTCTATATATCATTCCCGCTATTTCTTCCCTTGTAGCATTTCTGTCGGGGTATAATTCCATCTCATCATCCGGCATAAAGCCGTATTTTACACATGCGGCAACACCCTCCATTGCCCAATCATCACATTTCACATAATCTGTAAATTGGCAAAGAACATTTATTATCTCATAATTCTCCATAGACATATCCTTACCAAAAATTTCAGCCGCTCTTGATATCATTAAGGCTGCCTCCTGCCTTGTAACATTGGCATTTGGCTTAAAGGTTTTATCCGTATATCCGCTAATTATTCCCATTTGAGAAGCTGCTGCAACATATCCAAAAAACCAGTCTGTATCCCTTACATCTTTAAAGCTGCTACTTTTAACTTCTTCCAAGCACAATGCTCTTGACAATATAGCAGCTAACTCTGCTCTTGTAACATGAGTTTTTGGGTTAAATTTGTTATTTCCATCTCCATTAACTACTCCTTTAGAGCTAAGCTGTATAATAGCTTCTTTTTCTGGACTGTTATCAATATCGGTAAATTTGTTTTCTGCTTTTGCATTTGAATTGTTTTCCTTTTCAGGATAGGTTTTTTCATCATATTTTTTTTCTACATCGCTCATATCATATAAGGATGTCTTTCCATTTAAGAACCTGCTATAGGCAACCATTGCATACAAGCCTTGCTCTGTTGCCATTCCATCTATGCCGTATTCCTTAACATGCTTAAACCCACCTGTAGCCGGAATATAAAAATTATCTACAATATTTGATACAACCCAACTGCCGTTCTCCTTTACAAATCTTTCATCAGTTTTAGAATTGATATTAAGCTTGCAAAGTGCAACTAATACTTGGTCTGCACTTTCTGAATTTTTTGTTCCCCAGCTTTCAAATCCTCCGTCACTGTTCATTTTATTTGATAAAACTGTTAATCCTCTATTTACTGCTGCTTTTACCTTTTCCTGCTCTGTATAATTTGCAAGAGACTGTAAAGCCATAGCGGTAACATCAGTATCCGGATTACTTTCACCCATCGACCAGCCTCCGCCTGCAATTTCTTTACTTAGTATATGATCTATAAGTTTCTGCCTTGTTGTTATTTCATCTAAATTGTCAACATCAGGTATTTCATAATTTCCGCTGTCTAATGCTATAAGTCCCCAAATAGCACCATTTATTCCTTGCCAAACTAAGTTGTCAAATTCTGCAAGCCTTTCTAATAAGTTGTATCCTCCAACATTTCTTGGATCCTTTCCTAATGCTGTTAATGTCAACACAGCCCTCGAATATTCAGTATATTTTCTTTTATGTAACACTCCATTATTTTCTTCAAGCTGTTTAACTAAATTGTTATAGTAATCATCATAATATTTTTGCGGCACATCTATTTCAGCTCTGACAAGTGATATAATTTGCCACTCTCCAAGCGTTTCTCCGCTTTTTAGATTTTTAGCATTATCAAGAATATATTGTGTTGTTTTTTCAATAACCTTTTCGACATTAACTGAAGGTTCTTTTATTTGCACTCCGTATATAGGCATAAATGAGCTTATAATTATACTTACTACTAGTATAATTGTTAGTATTTTCTTAAAATTTTTCATTTAAAAATCCCCTTTCATATATTTTAAAAAACAAAAAAGTTCAGGTAAGTGTATATACCTGAACTTAATTTAAACATGCATTTATATAAATATTTTATACAAAAAGAATACACGAATAAACATTAGGCAGGTCTTCTGACTTATGCTTCATCCCTTACCCGCCTTCCCATCTATTAATAGACAGTGGCATTTGGGCTTAGTCTGCAATTACAGCGGTTTCCCGTGCCGGAATCTAACCGGCTTCCCTATTCTCCTATCAGGCACCTAAATAACTATGATATTATTCTAATATATGTTATATCATCTATTAATATTTAAATCAAGAATTATTTAACATTAAAGTATAGTATACTATCAGTTAGTTATTTAATTATATTTTTTATAAATCTTTCAAGAATTATTGCTACTTCTGCTCTTGTGGATTTACCTTTAGGATCTATTAATTTATTATCTTTACCGGTAATTATTCCATTATCTACTGCCCAACTCATAGCCTCGTATGCCCATTCTGATATATAATTTTTATCACTAAAACTAATATCATTATGTTTAATGCCGGTATTAATATCAATATGTTTTGCATATCTATATAAAATAGTAATTAATTCTTCTCTAGTAATGTCATTGTCAGGGTTAAAAGCATTGTCTGTACCATTTACTATTTTTTCAGCTGCTGCCCAAGATACTGCATTTCTATAATAACTCTCTATATTTACATCAGCAAAACTAATATTATTATTTTGAATACTTGGAGTATCTTCTAATCTATGCAATACTGTAACCAGCATAGCTCGTGACATTGGTATATTAGGACTGAACAATTTGTCGGATGTACCTCCAAATAATTCGTGACCGGCAGCAAATAAAACCGCTTCGCTGTACCAAGAGTCGTTGCTTATATCCTCAAATATTTTGACATTATCAATTACCTTTATTGTTGCAGAACCATCTACAACTCCATATATATTTTTGCCCTCAACAAATGCTTTTTTAATTATCTTTATAGTATCATTCTCATATACCCTGGCTAAAACTGTTGAGTTATTAAAATTATTGCCTGATAAAGCTATAGATATGCCACCGTCTATATCATCTATCAATTTATTTCCTATCTTAATTTCAACAGAAATTGTATTATCATCTTTTTTAGCTGTTGTAATCATAATTACAGAGCCAATATTTTTTTCTATATCTGCAAGTGATTTATTAGGTATAGTAATTGTGGCTATTGGAGTAATAATATTTAATTTCAATGATTTATTTTCTGCAATTTTACTTATTGATAATTTATCTATCTGTACATTTACTTTGTATGCTTCTCCTTCAATAATAGGCTTAATGCTAATAGAATTTATATTATTTTTCATAGCATCTTCTATTGCTTTTAATATATCATCACTCTTTGTTATCAAGGTTGCAATACCGTTAACAATTGCAGCCTTAGCAGAAACTGTAGCCGGTGTATCTGATTGAGATGGATTTGTACCATTTTCAATACCTGGCATATATCCGCCTACATCCTTACCTAAATCTCTTGTGTATAACCATTCCACATAGTAGCCCTCATACACACGCTCAAGTGCTGCAGAATGTCCAGGGAATACTCCGTTTACTCTATACAGCCATCCGCTTTCCGGTCCTTCATCCGTTTCGGATAATCCTTCAATACCGCTGACATAGACACCATATTGTGTATTCATATCCACGTCAAGACTTAATCCTGTTTTTTCAAGTAAGCTAAACGCCGTTTCACCCGGCTCTATCTTAATAGCCTGCTTTCTAAAGAATACTTTACCTGTTCCAACCGGACCAACCACACTTATATATGCATACTTATCTGTAGGTGTCGTACTTCCGCCTGACATGCTTTTTACTACTACTTCAAAGTTTTTCTCTGCTTGAATACCATTTAAATATATCTTTGCTGTTAAACTGACCTTGACATCTTCTTTTTCATCACGGTTTACTTTTCCATTTTCATCAATGGCAAACAGTTTATTTGATGTCCATGATATTGTTGTACCAAAAAGTCCGCTGTTTTGAAGAACTAAATCTCCGGTAACTACATAATTGGTATCAATAGCTCCTCCTATAGAAAGTGCATCCTTTCCGTCATGAACTAAATGTTCCTCCAGTGTTGCACCTTGTTCAAGTGAGGCAGTATCACTGCAATATTTAAATGTTAGTTCTGCTCCTTCCTTTACTTCATAGGAATTTAGAGGATTTGTCACAAGAACTGTACCGGATTGAGTATTTTCATAGCAATACCAATCTTGGCTTTCTCTTGCTACTAAACCTCCTATTTCTTTAATTTTATTGTCATACACGGTCAAGCTAATTTTATTTTGTTTTGCAATTTCTTCAATTACCTCAAGTACAGTTCCGGTTTTAGAAACAGTCGCCGACTCAATGATGATTTCCTTATTTTTATCCCCTAAAATTTTTACAGATACAGCTCCTGCAGGCTTAAGGTCATTAATAGCATCTCTTAAAGCAAAGTAGGCTGGTCCATAATAATTTTTAGACATTTTATCAGTATTATTATTGACTGAAACGGCATTATCATATGCAAGTTTTAAGTTATTATAGCTGATAATAGTATAATCAGATTTTTTATTTTCTACCAATTCATTTGCAGTGTCAATTAAGGTTATAAAATCAGATTTTTTGATACCTACTCTTTTCCATAAGCTATCACCGTAATATACATCACCAAATTCAACTATCTCTTGATTGCTTATATTTTGTTTTCCGGCTATGTCTATGTTATACATAGCTTCTAATACACCCGTTCCATCTATCTTCCAATAATTATCTGTCAAATCAAATCCAGGTAATCCCGCAGCAGTTAGAGCTTCAAATCCAGATACAACACAACCATTTGAAAGTGTTATAATTCCGCCTTCAACTCCACCTGTATTAAATAAGCCTTTATTTTTTCCTGATTTTTCTTGCGACGACTTTAAAGTTAATCTAAATTCTTCTAAATCAGGTATTATCCTCGTATCTCTAAATTCTTCATCATCATTTATATGAGATGACAATGGAATTAAAGCCCACCCAGCTAAATCAGGACCGTACTGAAGGTTTTTTAACTCAGCTAAATAGCTGCCAAGTACATCTCTTGCTCTAAAGTTGTACCCTTCATAATCAGCCGCTGCAGCGTCAAGTGCCATAAGAGTCCAACTTGGATTACCCCATGCACCCCAGCCATTATTTGCAATCCAATTTAAAAGCTGTTCTACATAATTAACACCTTGATAGTTATATGGATTGTCACCCTGAGATAATATCTGCAATACAATAGATGCATAGTCTGTTCCTTGCCACGCTGAGCCTTTTCTATGTGACTTGACATCATATACTTTAAAATTATATTTGTCAAAATCATCACCTAATACAGACTTAGCTGCAAATACATCCCAGTAAATACCTGTTAAATTTCTTTTTGTATTGTATACTTCTCTAAGCTGGTTTATAGCTTTTTCTACTACATTGTTATTATCAATTATTTTTGATACTGTAATATGAAATTCCTTTGTTCTTGTATAAGCTCCTTTTGATAAAGTAGCCGTAAGTACAAGCTTCGTCTCTATATCTTTAAAAGTTACTTTACCATCATTTGTTATAATAGATTCGTTAGAACTTTGCCAAGTGATATCACTGCCATGTACTCCTTTGATAGGTAAGCTTAAGTCTGTGGTCACATAAGGAGGAACATTTAAATCATCATAATCAGCACTTACAATCTCTTGTTCTTCACTTCCCATAGCTAAAACAACTACATAAAAATCATATGTTTTCACATAAGAATTTCTTGTTACTGTTGCAGTAAGTTTAACTACAGAGTTTGCTTGACCTATCATAGGTCTTGTTACAGTTCCGGTATTTTGATTAATTATGTCATTATTAGAGGATGTCCATGTTATATTACTTCCGTAAAAGCCCTTTGATATTAAAGTTAAATTTTCTGTAATAGTGTCAGGTATGTTCAGGCTTGCTAAATCATTGTTCACAGCCTCTTCATCACTTACACCGCTTATATCAAAGCTTAATGTAGATAACAGGGCTTTATTATTTATATAATCACCCATTGCCATAGCAACATAAGCTGTATATTGCTTGTTAGCAGATAATTTTTGATTTTGTGCAATTGGATTATCAATATCGTGCAAAAATACTGGATATGTTCCGTTGGTAAGTCTTGAATTACGAAGTACATCCCATACCTTTTTATCATTAATTGTTTGCTTATTTCCACTTGCAACTAGTGCAGATATATATTTTGAATATGCATCTATTTTTTTAAATCCACATTTACCATTAGTAAATCGCCCATCATATACTGCATTTAGCGTTTTAATTAATCCATCAATTTCTTTTTGTGCAAATTCTTTAAGCTCACCACTAATACCATTTAAAGTAACAATTGTTTCATCATTTAGCCAACGTGACAGTAAAATTGCAGCTTCACTTTGTTGCAGCACCCAACTGTCTAAAACGCCTGTGCCTGAACTACCTACTAAAAATTCACCGTAGCTTCTACCATTCTCAACACCCTGACAATCAGTCATATTTGACAGCAATGATTCTATAGCACCAACACGACCTTTTTGTGTCCCGTTTTCATTGTTGCCCCAATCATTACCATCAAAAAATATTTCTAAGGCTAATACACTATCTATATCGCATAAAAGGTAATTATCGCTAAATCTGCCGTTTTCTAACTGTTTTGCAAGTAATTCATTTACTAAATCTACCTCTTTAATTTCTCCTGTTCCTTGAGAAGCCCTCAGATAATTTTTAGGATTTTTGCCTAGTGCAATTTCATCAATTATAGCCATTGTCTCTGGAAAGTAGAAATTCCCTGCTGTACTATAATAGCTATAATCACCTTCATATCTATCAGCATTTTGTACAGGATAAAAAGATATATTATTTGGTATTTGACTCAATATATCTTTACCTAGTAAAGACAATACTGCAACAGGCTCTGCAGACGAGGTTAAACCTTTGTTATCCTTTAATCCTATATAATAATCCTTAAGTAATTTTTCGTTTTTACTTAATGGAAATGTTTTATCTTCTGATTTTAATACAAAGCCTTGAGATTCTACAACATCCATTGTTGAACCATGCCTAATTGTCAAAACCAAGCTTACAAATATATCTGGTTCACCGTCCTTAGGCATTATGACATCATTGTATGCTAATATACCTTGTGGAGTTTTAGAAAAAAATGACAACTCACTTTTATAACTAGTATCATCACATGCTGTTCTTATATTGTTTAAAAGCACATTAAAATCCGACTCATTTTCTATACTAGATCTTAATGCTTTTTGGTCTGACAAAACATATGCTATATCATCTTTAACTGTGCTTGTATTTCCATTATATTGAAGTCTATTAAAGGCACTACAGTTTCTTTTATCCTCACCTTGTGATACACGATTGCCGTAATCAAGGGCTATAGCCGCCATAGCAGTAGCTTCACCATTAGAAACTAAATCATCTGCTTTTCTTTTGTATGAACCATCATCAAGTTGAAACTTAGAAAGCTCTTCCCATTCGTTATCATCTACATCTATGCCTGCTGAAAGTGATGAAATAATATATGCAGCCTGAAGCTCACATTGAGCTCTTCTAATTGTCTCAAAGCTTTGCCCCATTACATTTTTATTTTTCATATTCTTAGCAATATCTTCAAGCTTCTCTTGAACTAAGCTTCCGTTTATACACGAAGATTCATTTGAATATGATATAGCTGAGGCAGTTATTGCTGAGCTTGATGTGGCTGATGTATTTGTAAAACTTGATAGACCTTGTGAAAGCCAAAATATATTATAATAAATGGCTTCTTGTGTCATTTGTCTGCCAACAGTACCAAGTCCCCACTCTTTACCTTTTATGAATGTAGTTATATCTACCTTTCCGCCATCGGCACCCCCATATGTATAGCGGTAATTATCCATCATTGACTGAACGGCGGCTTCTTTTCCTAACCCTTCTGCTTCATTGGTTAAAGCCCACTCATCACCCCAATAGGCATTAAGTGCTAGAGTGGCTAAGCCATCTGCCGAACCTGCATATTTACCTAAGTTTGAAAAAAGTCCATTTGTGGCTTTAGACTGATACTTCATAAGCTCATAAACATAATTGCGACCGCCATAATTACTTGGATCTCCTCCCACAGAAATTATATCCAATATAATTTGTGAAAGCCATGTTTGAGTGTTTATCCCTTGTGACGAAAACCATTCTTTTTCTGTAAAATCTTCTGCCTGCTCACCATATTTTGACTCAAAGGAATAATATTTTAATGTGTATATTTCTGACTCTATGCTTTTAAGTTCACTTTCATTTTCAGGTAATGAATTTTTGCTAGCAGGATACCCTACAGCAAAACGTGCAACACCCTCCATAGGCGCAGAAATTCTTTTACTTGATTCGAAGGCAGTATAATAATCAGTTACCTTTATTAATTGATTATATCCTGCAAAATTAGAATTGGCTGTATATAAAATCGTATTTTCTGCAAATACATTTATAGGAGCCATTGTAATAATCATACATACTATTAGCATAATAGAAAGTATTCTATTTACATTATTCTTATACATTTAATTTCTCCTCTATTTTAATTTTAATTATTTATATAAACAAATTTAAGGCAACTAGTAATACTAGCTGCCTATTTTGCTTATGTAGTTTATATACTATTATTTAGGCCAAGTATAATGATAGTAGCTATAATTAAATACTATTTTCATACCATCTTCTAGTTGCATACGACTTAAATACTCCATTGACATTTCAGGTATTACTGTATTGTCAGCTTTAGTTATTGTAGCCGTCCAGCCTTCTCCTGCTGAGTGACACATAACAGCACCATTTACTGTTTCTTCCCAATACTGATTCCAAGTATCAAGATTACCAACCTTAGAAATATATGCTCCAGGATTACCATATGCTGGGCTTATATCAACACCAGTAACAGTCGGCTTGCCTAAATTATCTGCTGCTTCTAATATAGCATCCATTATGGATGTTTGGCTGCCTAATGGGTTAATAGTTGTAGAGCTGTATTGAGCTGATGTAAAATATGGTTTTGACGACATTGTAGAGCCCATAGGTGTAGATATAGGGCTTGTTGTCCAAATATTATTACCTTCTTGTTTAAATTGTACAGTTACGTCTAATGTGGTAGCAAATACCATGTTTGACATAGATATTATTATCATAAGCACTAATGCTAGTGATATAACTTTTTTATTAAGTACTTTTTTCATATATTCCTCCAACCTAAAATTTTTATAACATATAACTGTTATTATTAATATATCAATAAATCAAACTACACGCTTAAACCTTATCACTACATAAGCTTAAATATTTAAATCAGCATGTATACTTAATTTATCTGATATCTATAAATACCTTTTTTAAAATAAAAAAAAGGACCATAGCAAAATTTTGCTACAGCCCGTATTTACTGTACTATAAATGTAAGTAGATATAATCTACTCTAGCAGCTACCAATTACCCGTTGGACTACGTTATACTCTATGCAGGTCTTCTGGCTAACGAATCATCATCTTTTTCACCTTCCCAAGAATAAAATCTCAGTGGTATATTTTCTAAAGTAAAAAAATTTGTTTTAACAAATTAGAAAAAGACTCCTCGTATACAGCGGCGGGACCGCATCGGATTTTCACCGATTTCCCTCTTAGCCACTATTGTATATAGTGGAACATAAAATATTTATTAAATTATATGATAACATTATCATATATGTTAATATTTGTCAATTATATATTTTTATTTTTTATTGACAAATAAAAACTCTCAATAAAAAATCTATGAGAGTTTTTATATTTATTTTTTATGTTTACTATTCACTCAATAACCTTTGAATAATTATTGCTATTTCAGCTCTAGTAGAAGTGCCTTTAGGATCAAAATTATTGTCACCTTTTCCTTGTATCAATCCAATTGAATGTACTATTTTTATACTTTCTCTTGCCCAAGTACTTATTTGTTCATTGTCTATAAATCCAGTTGATTGAACATCTACCTCATTTCCAAGCATTTTCATATAGTTTGCCAATATAACAGCCATTTCTTCTCTTGTTATTGCTTGATTTGGTGCAAATATATTATTACCCTTTCCATTTACCAACTTGTTATCCACTGCCCATTTAACATATGGTGCATAATAATCTTCTTGATAAACATCTTTGAATCCTGTTGATGCGTTAATTGCAGCTGCACCCGATAATCTACCTAATACAGTTACAAACATACCTCTTGTCATGGATTTGTTTGGATTAAATTCGTCTTCTGTTGTTCCATTAAACAAGCTTTTTGCATAAGCATAATTTATTGCTTCCTCAGCCCAATGATTTCTTATGTCGGTAAATTGCTCATATCCAACAGCATATTGAGAGAAATGATTTGCTACAAATTTTATAGCTTTTTCTTTGAAACTATACTCACATTCTCTTATAGTTTGAATTGTTCCATCTTCTTTTACATAGTATATCACTAGCTTATCAGCGCTTTCTTTATCCATCAATGCATATGGAATTGATAAAGTTATACTTCCGCCATCAAAATCTTTTATATTTTTATTACCAGATACAATATTAAAGTCAAATATTGGTCTATTAGAAATTATAACTTTAGTGGTTTTAGGTAATAGCTTATTATCTACCGATGAAATAGTTAAAGAAACCTCTTTACCTTTTGATTGTTTTAATATTGATGATATTGATTTTTGGTCTAATGAAATATCTGCTAACGATGTTTTAAGTTTAATTTCGTCTATTTCATTAACTAATATCTCCTTTAATGTGCCAACTGATAAATTCGTATAAACTTCTTTTGCTGTACCATCTACTTTGACTTCTATCGTTATTTGCTTACCTTCATTGTTTTGTGCTGATTTACTTGCTAATACTATATTTTCTATAGCTTTTAGTATATCATCTTTATTAACTTCTACCACAGCTTTGCCATTGCTATCTAACTTTGCAACTGTTGATACTGTAACATTAGCAACATTATTTTCTAGCTTAGCATCTGATACTGTAGTAACGGAGCTACTGTTTCCAGTCCAGCTTCCCATTCCTTCTTCTTCAGTGTATTCATCAGTGTAATGCCATACTATCGCATCACCATCATTGAGAATTTGTATAGCATATCCATCTACATTTTCATGTGTTCCATTAATTGTATACATCCATCCTGAATTTTTACCATTGTCAAATTCAGAAAGTCCATTTATTGAAGATATATATGTTCCATTATCCTTTGTTTTAAATGGTATGCCTTTTTCAGTTAATATTTTATCTGTTAAATATTTTACTGTTGAATTTTTTGGAACTTTATATGTTAGTTGTGGTATCCATACTTCCTTAGAGCATTGTCCTCCAGCACCATGTTTACTATCACCTATAAGCTTGAATGTAACTGTAATTTCCTCAGTAGAATTTGGATTATCAGTTGATCCTTTTTCTAAAGATACAAATATACTTCGTATGTTATGTAAATTACTATCGTCTATACTTATTATAATACTTCCGACACTATCCTTATAACCTTCTTTTGATACAACATAATTATATGTACCAGCGTCTAAATCATATGTGTTTTTAGTTATTTCAGATATTTTTACATTATCGCTGTTCTTTAATGCTACAACTGCATCCTTTGGTTCTACTATAAAGTTTACTGGACTACCTTTAGATTCTTTTTTCTCTATTGCAAACATATATCCAGAATCATTTTTGTAGTACAATGTTCCATTTGAATCAGCTATTATACTGCTTATACAGTAATTTTGCTGTTCTTTTATTGGTGTATATAATTCACTAACTATAGGAGTAGTATTACCTTTAAAATCTTCTAGAACTACTATTCCTCCTGGAGTTTTATTATATGTAAAGTAAACATATATCTTTTCATTAGCATCATTAGAATATGCTGTTGTCAATAATCCTGAAGATTGAACATTAGCAGGAAGCTCAGCACTATATATAGGCTGTAATGATGTGGCATCAAGTACACCAATAACTCCTTTATTTTCACCATTTACAGCTCCAACGTATACTCTATTGTTGTATACAAGCGGAGTACTTGTGCTCCCAGTTACATTTTTAGCTATTATGTTAGACTTTACACTTTCATCATCAAACAAGCCATCGTTATTTATTTTTATTGAATAAAGCTTTCCGTTTTTTGTAGTAAAGTAAAGTGTACCATTTATTGTAGAAACGCATGATCGTATTGCTCCGTCCGCTTGATAGCTATCAATTTTCTCTCCCGTAAGTGAGTTTACTGATAAAAGTAATCCGTCATCATTTCCATATATAACCGTGTTTTCTATTATAGTAGCTCCAGCCCAATAATATCCTTTGCCGTCACTTTTATTTTTCCACACAACACTTCCATCCTCTGCATTGATACAGAAGTAATATCCGCTTGTACAATCCCAGCCATCTGAAGTCCCAGCATAAATATAACCATTGTTATATAGCACAGGTGTAAATACAGAATGCTCATCAGCTACTTTATCACTAATCCATTTTGTGTTCATATTAGTTGTATCTATAGCTTCTATTATACCGTTAACAAACGATACAAATATAGTTCTATCACCATATGCAATATGTGTATTGTATTCTGCACTTGATGATAGTTGAGATTTTTCTATCAGGTTGCCTTCCTTGTCAAGCTTAACCAATTCATTTTTTATTACAACCCAAACAAAATCCTCAGCAATGATTATATTGCTTGAATTTTCTGTCCAACCGCTAGTTAGTTTATTAGACCATTTCAAACTTGCCTCTGCAGAAATTCTTGGAGTGTCATAATTTACTATAGCCATGTTATCAGCTTCACCACGGAACAATGGCCATTCTGCAGTAACATCTTCTGGTTTTACTCTTACAAGCTTTATTGTATAAGTTTTTTCATTACCGTTAATATCAGTTATAATTTGAATAGATTCTTTATCTACTACAGAAATATTCATTTCTTCTTTATTGTCTAACGCTTTTCCGTCTATTTTTATTGTAGCCAAAGTATCTTTAAGCAATGCACTAAGCTTTATTTCTTTTTTAGTATCTAGTATTTTTGCTTCTATTGTATCTTTATCAGCAGGTACGTTTATTTTTACTCCATCAATTTTAATACTTTCTAGCAAATTAGAATATGCTTTTATTGTTAAATCAATTGGATATTCATACTTAATATATGGATACCCGTAATTATTACTCTCTAAAACTGCCGTAATATTTATTCTAATGTCTTCACTTCCAAAGTCAGGTCGTTTTTTAAGTGATAAATTAGAATTTAAATAATTATTAGCATCACCTGTATATAATCCATTAAAGCTTATTTTAGCATGCATATGATATCCGTTTTCAGAAAACATAAAACTTCCATCTGATAGGTAAGATACGCTATCAGGCTTTTTCAAATCAGTCATAACTTCATCTAGCGAGGCATTTGAAGATTTAATAAATTCTCCTAACTTTACAGAAGCTCTTTTAAGGTTCTCAAGCTCATTAGCCCTGTCTTCTTCTGTTTCAGCTTTAATTATGGCATCAAATGTTTTTACTAAAATTTTGCCTGTAACAACATGTGTCAATGTTAATTTAAGCACTGCCTTTTTATCTTCTTGACCTATTGATGGGCGAGTTACTGTTGCTATCTTAAGTGTATCTCCACCTGAAATACTCATACCAGTATCAACTTCCCAATTACCCTTTACAGTTTTATCAGTAGGTAAATTAAGCTTTAGCTTTTTGTTCTTTATATTGTTTATATCAAAGCTTCCATCTGCGGCGTCTGCAACTGAACATTCCTTTATTGCTTTTTCAAAGTCTGCATTAACAGTTTCTGTTTCTTCCTTTGTCAATGCTATAACATTTAATTTAAATACTTTAGATAATATTATGCTGCTACCTGTTTTAGACACAGATAATGTTATATTAACTTCTTTATTTCCATCCTCAAACATAGGTCTTGAAACTATACTTTCAGAGTACTCATACAATGATGGTTTAATAATTGTTTCATCAGTGCTTGTAAAGGTCCAATTATAGCTAGAATTTCTGCCCTTAAGCTTAAATGGCATTTTTACATTATGAACATCAAAGGCTGTACCATCTTTGTTTTCAATATAGCATGCATCTAAAGCTGATTGAAGCTCTGATTTAACTAAATCGCTGCTAGCTTGATCTAAAGCCTTAATAGTAATTTCAAAATCCTTTGTAACAAAAATACCAGATTTATTATCTTTAAGAGTTAAAGCAACAATAACCTTTTTGTCTTTGTCCTCAAATGACGGTCTGTTAACTGAAGCTACTACATCATAGGAATTTACAGTGAATTTTAATAGTTCACTTTCACTGCTCCAAGTAGATGCATAACTGCTAGAATAACCTTCTTTTTTTAATTTAAAGTTATTAATTATATTATTTTTGTCTGTGTTGCCTATTCCTAATGTTATAAACTTATTATTTGTTACATAGTTTGCATCAATATAAGCATTTAATTTTTCTTTAACTTGTTTTTCTTCGTTTTCTTTTAATATTTTTTCCAGCTTCTCATTAATTTCAGCTATTTCGCTTCCATTTACAATTTTAGCCTTTCCTTCTTCAGTTAAGCTGTTATAAATTTCATTAAGCTTTTTAAGCTTTTGCTCGTTGTTTAAAATATCTTCATTGGTTGTAGGAAGTAATTGTATTTCATCCTCTAAATATTTCTTACTTACAACTGTAACCTTGTATTATTAGATGCCTTAGGCGTAGACCAGCTGTATTCTTTACCATCTTCTACTTTTATCTCTATTATTCCACAACCATTTGTTAATGCTATATCCTTTGGTGTTCCACTGCTTAATTTACTACCACCAATACTTAATTCTGCACCAATATTTTCAAGTTTAGGTGTAACTGTTATTATATCTAGTGTAGAATCAGCTATAAATTCGTATTCTAATGTGTTATTACTAAAAGAAATTTCAGTATCTGATAATTTCAAATTAGATAAATAAGCATTATATGCCTTTACAGTCAAACTAAGCTCTACAGGTATCACCTCAACCAAATCTGGGAAAATCAGGCTTTTAACTTTGGCTTTTAATATTACTACCTTATCATCTTCTCCCTGATTAGGTCGTTTAGAAAGCTTGAAAGCTGAATACCCGCCTACATCAATAAATGAACCGTCAGATGAAGAAATCCACTCTATTTCTACATTATCATCTGCTTTTTTAGTTGTATAGCTTCCTGAATTCCACCTAATTGTGCCATCGCTATTAACCTTAGCATAGCTTGCCTTTACAAGATTTCTAGTGACTGCATCAATAGATGTATTTGTATCCTTAATTCCATCAAAGAGACTATTTTTTACAGCTTTTAAATTAGCTTTTTCTTTTAAGATATCTTCATTTGATACCGGCAGCACTGTAAAAGTAAATGTTTTTTGAGCAGTAGCGCTTACTATTTGCTTATGATTAACATCAAGTGTAATAGTAATTACTTTTGCCTCTTCACCAGCATTAGGTCTATTTATTGTGATTTTATCACTTACATTGTTTACCTTAGCAATTGCATCATCACTTGAAGTCCAAACATAATTATAATCATATTGCTTACTTATATCAGAAGGTTTAACTTTAACCAATTTAATATCTGATTTAACGGTGTTAGCATTTTCTCCATCTACATATTGTAGATCGGTTTTAGTTAAAACTTCATTTACTAAATTAAGTGCATTACTTTTTTCTTCGTCAGTGAATTTTTTCACTGTCAATATAAAATTCTTTGACTTAAAAACATCCTTATTAGACTTATTGGTCAGCGTTACAGTAACAGTAACCGTTTTATCAGCAGTTTCACCCCTATTTACATAGGCGTAACCGCTTGAATTATAAATATCTATTGTTTTCTCATCTGACGTAGTCCACTTATAACTGTATTTAGAGCTTGTAGCTTCTGTTTTTAAATTTATTTTCGGAATATTTATATTATTAAAATCTAAAACAGTGTTTCCTTCGAAGTTTAAAATTGCTTTGCTGTCTGTGTAATTTGCAATTATATAATCTTCAAGTTCTTTTTGTAAAGCTAAATTTTGATTATTCTCAATTACTTCTTGAAGTTTATTATTAAATGCAATAAGCGTTGAAGCATTTGATATTTTGCCTTTGTTTACATCATCCAGCAAATTATACTGTGCAAGCAATTTTTCTATATTAGCTTTCTGACCAAATATAATATCTTCTGACGATGTTATGCTTGGTAATTTAGCAATTTCACCTTCTAAAAACTTCTTACTTACAATTATTACGTTATATGTTTGTGTTTGAGACGAATCCTCTGACTTTATAATAACCTTTGAAGAGCCGTCAGCTAGTGCTATATCATGCTGTTGATTTGGCTTAACCTTTTCATTATTTATTGTTATTGCTGCTCCTGAATTCTCAGGTTGTACAGTAATCTTAGCAGCAGTTAAAATATTGTCGGTAAGAACATAATAATTAGAAAGGTTACTGTCAAAGGCTAGGTTAACACCTTCAATTAAAATATTTTTTAATTTAGGATTTATAGCCTTTAATGTTAATTCTAGAGCTACTTCATTTCTATATAGCTTTTTTAAGTCCTGATTTTCTGGATATATTTCAGCATACTTACCTAAAAGCTGACTTGTTAAGCAAGTTTTAAAAGAAATCTTTGTGTCCTTATCAGGTCTTTTTGCTAATTTCATTGTAACGTCGCTGAAATATCCAGATGGTTCAAATTTATATGTATCGTCAGTATCATACGGATCTTCAGGATTAGGGAATAAATCATCTGGCTTTAATCCTATACCATTTTGAGATTTATAATCATAACCCCATACTAATTGACCATCTTTTTCATATACACAATATATATCCTTAAGATCTGTGACAATATTATCCTTGTCAAAGTTGTTTCCGTTATTTATTCCGTCCCAAATATTGGCTTTTACCTTATCCATTAATGCAACTTCTGCATTTATTTCTTCCTGTGTAAGCGGTGCTATGGTAAATGGTATGGTCTTTTTAACTGAAACACCATTTTTAGTCATGATTATTGTTACATTGGCTGTTTTTGCACTTTCTCCAACGTTTGGTCTGACTACACGTGCAACATAATTAACAAATCCACTTTCAAAAACTTCAAAGCTAAATAAAGAAGGATCAGAGCTTTCCTGAGTATATGTAACTCCATCTGGGAGTTGTCTTCTAATATCCGGAACTTTAAAATTATATCTAACATTATTGTTTTTATAATCTTCCTGTAAGCTTATAGTCGAATCTTTTATAGAAACATATTCTCCGAATTTATCTATAGTGAAATTATTTTCTAATATTATATTTAATTCAGCTTTAATTTTCTCTGCCTCATCTCCAGATGGAGCTTTAATAACAATAGGGAAAGTTTTATCAGCAGTTATTGCTATATCACTATGTCGATATGTAAATGTTGCTTTAAGATTTACATTTGTATCTGCAGAAGGAATAGTAACTTTTCCAGTATAGCCATCTAAACTGTTACCTTCTATTTTTACAAGATTACTGTCAGATTCCCACGTAATCCAAGATTTTTTGCCACCAATTTCACTAGGCAGATTAAGCTGAGTTTTAACATTTTGTAAATCTGTATTTTCGCTTTTTATGCTTTCTTCAGTTAATAGATTTACATCCTGTAATGTCATATAGCTTATTATTTTATCATTATCTAAAGGAATCACAGCTTTTAAGACCTTTTCTTGCTCAACTGTGTTTAGTATAAACTTAAATTTAACATCTACTTGTACAACTCTTGATGATATTTTCAATGTATTGTCATACCAGTTTTCTATATTCCCATTTTTACCTACATATACAACAGAACTGTTTTCTTCTGTTCCCGCGTTTTGTGCTGATATATATTCTACTGATATATCACTTCTTCCTTTTTTTGAAAGAACAGAATTTAACATATCTACAACATTAGTATCAACCCCATAAACCGGTTTTAGGATGCTCAGGTTGTTAATAATACCTTGTAAATCATTTTGTGTTTCCCCTAAGGTATAAGGCTTTACTTGTAAATCAAATACTTTATTTACAGAGGTTGTACCTTTTTTGATTGTTGCTGTAAGAGTAACATTTAAATTATCTGATGACGGATAAGCCGGTCTTTTAACTATACCAGTTGATGATATTATATTTCCATCAGAGCTAGACCATTCAATAATAGTTTTACCGCTTATTCCTCTTTTAGCAAGTTCCAGTTTATCTACTGCAACGACATTCTCACTTATAATGCTAATAGTTAATGCGTCCTTGTCAGAGTTAACAATTTCTAAATCAGCATCAATTGCTCCTCCTGTTGTGACTTTTACAACTGCATATGGACGGGATATTTGTTCCTTTCCATTTACAGGATTTTTATATGTTGCTGATAATACATAGCTTCCTGCCTCATCAAAGTGGATTTCTGCTATTCCTTGACTGTTAGTATGAATCTCAGTTTCTACTGAGGCTTTATTTTCATTTATATTGGATTTTATTAATTTGGCTCCATTAATTGGTTTTATATTGCTTGTCAAATCACCTATTGTAGCATCATCTTTAAACAGTTTTACTTGTAATGGAGTATTTATAGGCACTTCATACTCTTTACTATCAAAATATGAATATGCGCCTACCACATCACTGTAGTAAATTGCGTAAAATTCAATATAATCTCCTGATTCTACAACATATTGGTTGGCATTTGCTCCAGTTGTTTCATTAAGCATTGGTAATTTACCATTGACTCTAAACATCCAGTATACATTCTTCAAGCTAGCATCTGGATAACCATTTATTGTAGTTATCAAATCAGTACCATTAATTGCAGCTACCTTTTTCAGTACATCATATGCTGTTTCACCTTGTGTAAACTCAACTGTAGTTGGAGCAATATCTGTTTCGCCTATTCTCTCAACTCTTACAGTTGCCTGTAAATTTATTGCAGAATCTATTGCCATGGCTTCATATGTAGTACCTGGAATCACACCGGTAAATAACATACATATAACTAGCATCATCACAATAACTCTATTTAGTACATGTGTTTTCAATTTTTTAGCTCTCCTTTATTGTTTATATTTTTTATGTAAAAAGGACTAATCCTTGAACAAAAAACAAAAAAGCTGTAGCAAAATTGCTACAGCCCGTATTTACTGCAAATATAAAAATGAATAGACATAATCTACCCTATAGCTACCAATTACCCGTTGGACTACGTTATATTCTATGCAGGTCTTCTGGCTAACGGCTCATCATCTTTTTCACCTTCCCAAGGTAAAACCTCAGTGGTATATTATTAAATAAATTAATAAAATTGAAAAAGACTCCTCGTATACAGCGGCGGGACCGCATCGGATTTTCACCGATTTCCCTCTTAGCCTTCACAGTTTGTGAAGGAACATAAAACATTTATTAAATTCATGATTATATTATCATTTTATGAAATTTGTGTCAATTGTATTATTATAATTCGACTTTAAATACTAAAAAATTATATAAATATAATTATTTTAATTAAATACCAAAATAACCTTGTTTTTTTAAGCATTAAGGGCTATCAATTAATTTTATATCAAAAATTTTTTAATTAATAGTATTGTCTTAATATCGAAGATAGTATATATTAGAAATGCAATCACTAAGAAAAGAGGTTATATATGGATAAAAATATTAAAATAAGAAAAATACTAATAAAAATTATATTAATTACTTTCGGAGCATTTGTATACTCAATGGGAATTTCAATATTTTTAGATCCAAACAACCTTGCTCCAGGTGGCACAACCGGAATTGCAATAATAATAAACAAGATAACTAGCTTAAAAACAGGTACACTGGTTCTACTAATAAATTTACCAATTCTGATATTTGGTTGGTGGAAGTTTGGAACTAGATTTATATTGTCAACTATATATGTTACATTAGTTTCATCATTTTTTATTAATGCATTGAATACACAGGTTATAGTAAATTACGGTGTTATAACTCATGATTTACTGTTATCAGGCGTTGCAGGCGGTTCTTTGATGGCTATTGGAATGGCAATAGTATTCAGACAGGGAGCAACAACCGGAGGAACTGATATAATTATTAGAGCTTTAAGACAAAAATATAAGCATATAAAAAGCGGGACTATTTTTATTATTACAGATGCAATTATTGTTTCAGCATCTGCAATTATATTTAAAAATATTGAAATTGCTTTATATGCTGCAATTACTATTGTTGTTAGTAATTTTGTTTTGGACTCTGTTTTATATGGAGGGGACAGTGCAAAAATATTATATGTAATCAGTGATAATCAAGAAAAAATAGCCAAAAGGATACTTGATGAAATAGAAATAGGAGTTACATATTTGAAAGCTGAAGGAGCATATACACGAAATGATAAAAAGGTTATTATGTGTGTGTGTAGAAAATATAATTATACGAAAATCAGAGAAATTGTAAGAGAAGAAGATACAAACGCATTTTTCATAGTATCAAGTGCTAACGAGGTATTTGGAGATGGGTATAAAAGTCATCTAACTGAGGAAATATAAAATTAACAATGGGATGTGCAATTAACTCACATCCCATTATTTCATTACAAAGATTATTTTACACTACCCATTCTAAATATTATTCTTTATGTAAATCCAAAAATCCATGCCCGTATACTTCATTATACTCTGTTATTATCATTAACGCCTTGTTATCTACCTGTTTTATGAGTGACTTTATTGGATAAACCTGACTTTTACTGCATGCACACAAAATAACATCTTTATTTTTACGAGTATATGAACCAATAGCATTGATTATAGTTGAACCTCTACTGATTTCCTCGTCTATTCTCTTTGATACTGTTTCTCCATTATCAGTTATGATAATTGCAAGCTTGCCAGAACTTGCACCGTACATTATTTTATCAACAACAATTGAACCAACAATTGTACATATAATTCCATACAATACTGCATTAATGCCAAATATAAATCCTCCAATAATAATGACACAGCCATCTATTGCCTGAGCTATTTGCCCGATGGATACATGAGGCATAAGCTTTTTAACTGTCATTATTACAAAATCACTTCCACCTGTTGATGAACCTTGAATATATATCAGAGCATACCCAATTCCTCCTAATCCACCTGAAAATATAGCGGCTAAAAGTTCATTTCCTTTATATGCTGGTATAAAAGGTACAATATAGTCCATAAATATTGCACATATAATCATTGTTTTTAATGATTTTAGCAAAAATTTCACACCTAGATACTTATAGCTTAGCATAATTATTGGTATGTTAAGAATTAAACTTATTATACCAATTGGTAAATTTGACAAATAATTGATAATTACAGCCACTCCATTTACCCCACCAGGAGCAAAATTAGCATTTTTAGCAAACACATATACACTGATAGCTATAAAAAATGCTCCTATACAATCAACTAATATTTCTGTCCCTATCTTTTTAATGTTACTATCTTTCATTTCTGTCTCCACCTTTTATAACTTTTATTTTATAAATAATATGTAAAAACATATATGCATATTATTCACAAAATACATAATATTACAAATTACATTTTAAGTCAAATTGCTTCTGTTGTGTGTATGCACCAAACGTAGACATAATAAGTCCTCCATTTAATATTTTTATTTATTGATATATATTTGAATATCCTCTGGGAGTTACCATTTTGCCATTTATTAATTTTGTTTGACTATTACCGACAAAGACAGTAGTAAACATATCTACTTCTGAGTATTTTAATTCTTCTAATGTTAGTATTGTACTTTCTTCACCATCACGTCCTATGTTTTTCACATATCCGCAAATTGTATCCTTACCTTTATATTGAAGCATAATGTCACATGCCTCACTTAAATAGCTTGACCTTTTTTTACTTGATGGATTGTATATGCATATAACAAAATCACCCATTGCAGCACATTCAATTCTTTTTTTAATCAGCTCCATAGGCGTTAGTAAGTCACTAAGGCTAATAACAGCAAAATCATGTGTGAGTGGAGCTCCTAAAACAGCTCCACCGCTCAAAGCTGCTGTAACTCCGGCTACAACCTCTATTTCAATACTATCATCATCACCTGTCAGTTCATAAATAAGGCTAGCCATACCATAAACTCCGCTGTCACCACTACATACCATAGCAACATTATTCCCAGCCTTAGTTTTATCAATAGCCCACTTACAACGGTCTATTTCCTTCATCATAGGTGTTGAATAAAATTCTTTATCCTTAAAGTGCTCTTTTATTAAATCAACATATACTGTGTAACCAACTACAATATTGCTGCTTTCTATTGCTTTTTTAGCCTGTATAGTCATATATTCATATCCACCGGCGCCAAAGCCTACAACATATAATTTCATCTTTCCTCCATAAACAATTATATTTTAAATTTACCTGCAAAAAAACAATGCATATAATTCCAATCAATTGATAGGAAATAAATGCATTGTTAAAGTATATAATTAAATACGAATATAAATATACTATTATCAGCACCATCATCTTCCCACCGAAGCGATTTACTATAATAATAGGCAGGTCTCCTGACTTGTAGTTCACCTTACTCTCTTTGCCTTCCCAAATAAATTCAGTGGCATAATAAGATTTCATCCCTACTTACAGTAGCGGGGGCTGTAGAGGATTTTAACCTCTTTCCCTTTTAAACTTAGATAAAGCACCTAATATTTTTATTGTTTTTTACAAAATTAGTATACATTACTAATTAATATGTGTCAATAATAAAAGCCTCCAATACTATTTACAAATACGGAGACTTTTATATATTTAAATACTTCTATTAATCTATTTAAACATGCCTATTTCTTTAAAATATTTCTCTGCGCCTGGATGTAATTTAATACTCATTCCTTCTAGTCCAAGTTCTTTAACTATAAACTTTCCTACATTATGAGCTGCTGATATTCTTTCACCATTATCATATAATGATTTTAGCATGTTGTAAACTACATCTTCGCTTAATTTAGAGCTCACTGCTAGCATTGATTTAACTGTAAGTGTTTTGATATCTTCTGATTGTCCTTTATATGTATTTGCAGGAATTATATATTCTGTATAGAAAGAATAATCCTTCATTAAATTTTCAGCAGTTGTACCATCTATAGGAACTACAAATACATCTCTTTGAGTTCCTAAGTCTGTTATAGCCGCTGTTGGTATACCAGCTACTAAAAATGCTGCATCTATTTGCTTATCCTTTAAAGCTGTAGCTGCCTCTGCAAATGATAAAAATTTAGCTTCTATATCTTTATCAAAATCTAATCCAGCTGCTGCGATAATTTGTCTGGCATTAGCTTCAACTCCACTACCTATAGCTCCAACTGCTACCTTTTTACCCTTTAAATCTTTTATAGATTTAACTGATCCATCAATTGATATACACTGTAATGGCTCACTATAAAGACATGCAGCTCCTCTAATATCGCTTATTTTTTCTGTAAAAAGTACTGTCCCACTTTCAGCATAAAACGCAACATCGTTTTGTATAATTACTGCTTCAACCTCACCAGTCTTCAGCAAGTTTACATTAGCTACTGAAGCGCCTGTAGATTGTGCTGTAGCATTAATCCCTTTAATATTAGCATTCCATATTTCAGCAAATGCTCCACCTAACGGGAAGTAAGTTCCAGCCGTTCCTCCAGTACCTATATTAACAAATGTTTGTTTTGCTCCACATGCTGTTAATGTTCCTACTAACAATAATGCCAGTAATAATGCAGATTTTAAATTTTAAACCATAGATAACATAAAACATAGAAGCCGGGTAAACGATTGCAAAAGAACTAATTAAACTACTTCCTCTAATTAACAATATACTTATGCGTACTATAAAAACCATTAATCCAGTGACTACACCTGTCCAAAATGAACTTAATTCCTTGCTATATGTAATTAATAAAATTGGGAACAATATAACCGCTGTAGAAACCCTAAAGCCATCTATTATAAAATTTAGATATAATTGTGAGGTAATAGCTACTATTGCTGCGATAAAAAGCATCTTGCTAATTTTTTTCATAAACATTATTCCTTCATGGCATATTTTTTTTATTATACAATAAATTTTATACCATAACAAGAAAAAAACGATTCAGTGTATAAAAGCCAAATCGTTTTTATCTAATACAATTAAATTATATAATTCACTATAATTCCTAATAACAATAAATGAGCGGGATAAAATGCATAAAAGAAATATTTTAAGGACAATCCTTTTTCTCCGTTGTAAAAGTGTATTGGTATAAAACCAAGACATGCAAATGCTTGTGTTATCGTAGATAACATATAGTATACAAATGCATACATATTGGTATTAAGATAGTCGAAAGCTATAAGCTGTTTATAGGTTGATATAGCAGGATTAATACAATAAGCTGCAAATATTATACTTACAAGCAAAGCACTTGTACATTTTTTGCTATGAAACATATATAAAATAACTATAACCAAAATTCCAAGAGCTGCATAATCGCACTTTAAAAGCTCTGCCAAAACCATGCCTGCAACAGCTATCACAAAGGCTAACAGTGTACATAATTGTTTTTTGTCTGCAAAACGTTTTAAGACAATATTAATTCCTGATATCACTACAAGTCCTATAAAAAGTGTAAAAAATACGTTTTGATGCTGCCAAGCGAAGAATTTTTTATAAAATGCAAAGTCAAAAGGAATTTCGGAAATAAAAGCAAATATAAATAAGCGTAATGCATACTTTTTAATGTTTTTTGTATGCAAAAATCCCTCAACAAGTAAGAAGCAAAAAATTGGAAATGCCAATCGTCCTATAATTCTCATAATAAGACCTAAATTAAATATAATATTCATTGTTGCATAGTCATATGTTAAATTGAATAACTCTCCTTGAACAATTGTAGCTCCAACATGGTCTATAAACATTGTAACAATCGCAATAATTTTTAACGTGCTTCCACTTATGCCTCTATTTGTCTTTTCAATCATATCCATAAATTTAACTCCAAATATTTTTTTACCAATTATACTATTTTTCTAAAATAAAGTAAATAGGTCAAAACAATTTAGCGAATGAACGCTAAATTGTTTATATGATATATTCACTTAGATAGGTTATTTTACTATTTTTATCAACTTCTTTTGCTGGTATTCCAACTACTGTAGAACTTGGTGAAGTGCTTCGTAAAACTACTGAATTGGCTCCTATTCTAGTTCCTGAGGCAATATATATATTGCCTAAAACTTTTGCACCGGCTCCTATAACAACATTATCTCCCACAGTTGGATGTCTTTTACCTTTTTCGTTTCCAGTACCACCTAACGTGACACCGTGATACATTGTAACGTTATTGCCTACTTCCGCGGTTTCACCTATAACTACACCTATACCGTGGTCTATAAATAAGCCTTTGCCTATTTTAGCTCCAGGATGTATCTCAATACCGGTTAGAAATCTTGAAATATTAGAAATTAACCTAGCTAAAAAAAACATTTTTTTAGTATAAAAAAAGTGTGACATCTTGTAGCATATTAATGCTTTGATATGAGGATATAAAAGAAAAACCTCTATCCTGTTTCGTGCTGCTGGGTCTCTATCAAATACTGAATCTATATCATTAATAATCGATTTAAACAAATTAATCCTCTCCTTAATCTGGATTATAATTAATCATAGACAAATACTTTTCTCCACCATCAGGTGAAATGGTAACAATTTTTTTATCTGGACCATATTTTTTCGCAATCATTCTTGAAGCATAAACATTAGCACCAGTGGATATACCAACTAGCATTCCTGTTAGCTTTGAAACCTCTACAGCAGTATTTTCTGCATCCTCATCTGAAACTCGTATAATATCATTTGCATATTTACCATTATAAATACCTGGAACAAAGCCAGCTCCTATGCCTTGAATTTTATGCTTTCCAGCCTTTTCTCCGGATAATACAGCTGAACTACTAGGCTCTGCAGCAATAGATATAATATTCTTATTATACTCCTGAAGTCTTCTGGAAACGCCAGTTAATGTTCCTCCGGTTCCTACACCAGCTACAAATATATCCAAATCACTTACCTGTTTTATAATTTCATTGCCAGTTGTTAAGTAATGGATTTCGGAATTTGCTTTATTGTTAAATTGGTCTGGCATAAAATATCTTTTATCTTCTAAAACAAGCTCATTCGCTCTTTTTATTGCACCAGACATACCACCGCTACCTTCTGTTAATATTAATGTTGCTCCATAAGATTTTATAAGTGTTCTTCTTTCTTCACTCATAGTTTCAGGCATTATTATAACAACCTTATAACCTAAAAGCCTTCCTATAAGTGCTAAGCCTATTCCAGTGTTGCCACTTGTCGGTTCAACTATAATACTATCGTTTTTTAATAATTTTTTATCTATTGCATCTGTAATAAGTCCATACGCAGTTCTATCTTTTACACTTCCGCCTGGGTTAAATTTCTCCATTTTAATATATATATTTTCATTAGGAAGCTTCACGATAGGTGTGTTTCCTATAATATTTAATGTGTTAAAATTTTGGTTCATAATTTCCTCCCATTGCGCCACTTCGTGGCGTCACAAAATTTGATGAAGAATCGTTTTTTGATTATTCTCCTTTTAATTTAAAATTTAAGTTTACTTTCAAAAATATCTCTATACAGCTATTCGCTTAAATGTTTCATATTTTCTTTAATCATTTTCCGCATATAAAATAAAAAACTCCGTCTCAAAGCATATATATATTTATATATACTTAGAGACGGAGTATGTATACTTCCGCGGTTCCACTCTATTTGGCTATAAAAAGCCCACCTCAAATTCAAGCACATCTATGCTCTATTAATATAACGGTTAAAACCGTGGTAGCCTACTAAAATTCGGTACCAAGCTCCAAAGGGCACTTCATATATATTTCCAATAAGTATTCTCTCAGCAACTAAATACTCTCTCTTGATTTTCATTATATACTACTTTCCTTTATCGACGCAAAATATTAAATTGTATAATATTGATTATTAATAATCTATTTATATATTATATTCTTTTTTCTAAAAAATGCAACTACTTTTTTAATAATATTATTTTAATATTATTCTAATATTGTTATTTATATTCCTCTTTTATCAAATTTTGCAAAATAAACTCCTGCTAGAATACCACCAATCAAATCAGTGATTATATCACCCATTGTATCACTTACTCCTGTAAGTAAAACTTTTTGTGTATCAAGTCCTATCCAAGAATCAACTGCAAACTCGTATATTTCCCATGCGATTCCACCTATGCAAGCTATACCTATTATGAAAAACAAACGGATTAGCGGATCTATTTTTTTACCTTTTTGAATTTTATTAATCATTGAATTACCTACAATACCAAGTATTATACCTGCAAACAGATGCATTAATAAATCCCACCATGATATATAATCATAAAAATTAAGCATAACTCCGCATATAAGAGAGAATATACAATAAATACAGTATAATGCAACTAAACTGTCGCTAATTACTGTCTTGTTTCTGTTTATATAATCAATTAAAAAAGTTGATAATAAAACAGCCAAACCTCCAGCTATACCTACCCAATTTAAGATAAACAAATCAAAAATTGCTGCACAGCCAATACCAATTCTTAATATCCATTTTGAATAATAACCTATCTTTTCCATACATCCTCCTTATATGTTAATATATCTATATTATACCATTTTTTTATTTATATATTCATTAGTAAATATATTTTATACACTATATATTACTATTTTACAATTTTGTCCTTACTTTTATGATATAAAAAAATGTCGAATAAATCAACTATTTTTGGATAAATTAATAAAAAATTAATATTATTGACTAATTATTTTATTTCTGTTAATATATGAGTGTTAAGGGAATGAGGTTCTCCCAAGGTATAACCTAAACCGCGATTACGCTGATGACTTCTGTAATTTTTTATTGCAGAAATTATCAGCTTATTTTTTTGGAGGAATTTATTATGCTATATAGTTTTGCTTTAATTTTTTTATTTGGTTTGCTGTTTGGAACATTGTTTAACAAACTTAAGCTTCCAAGTCTAACAGGTATGCTTCTTGCAGGAATAATTATAGGTCCATATGCATTAAACTTATTAGATATTTCTGTTTTATCAATATCCTCCCAGCTAAGGCAGGTGGCTTTGATTATAATTTTAACTAGAGCTGGACTATCGTTGGATATAAATGATTTAAAAAAAGTAGGAAGACCAGCAATATTAATGAGTTTTCTACCAGCATGCTTTGAAATTATTGGAATTGTTATTATAGCACCAATTTTTTTAAGTGTTTCATTTGCTGAAGCTGCACTAATTGGTTCAGTAGTAGCTGCTGTGTCACCAGCTATTATAGTGCCAAGAATGATAAAAATAATTGATAATGGATATGGGAAAGAAAAAAGTATACCGCAGCTACTTCTGGCAGGAGCCTCAGTAGATGATATATTTGTAATAGTTTTATTTACATCCTTTACATCATTAGTTTCCAGCAATTCTATAAACACAAGTGTATTTTTAAAAATACCTATATCAATTGTTTTAGGCATTTTATTAGGAATGCTTATTGGAATAATATTATGCTATATATTTAAAAAGGTAGAGATAAGGGATACAGTAAAGGTATTAATTATTTTAAGTACATCATTCTTACTTGTAGAATTAGAAAATAATTTTAGTAACATAATACCTATTTCTGGTTTATTAGCTGTTATGAGCATGGGAGTATTAATAAATTATAAAAACAAAAAATTATGCCTTTACATGTCATATAGCTACAATAAACTATGGATTGCAGCAGAGATTATATTATTTGTTTTAGTTGGTGCAGCAGTTGATATAAAATACGCTTTAAATGCAGGTATTGCCGCAATTGTAATTATTTTATTTGGTCTTTTATTTAGAGTAATATGTGTTTTCTTATGTTTAACGAAAACAGGGCTTAATATTAAAGAAAAAATATTTTGTATGATTGCTTACACACCAAAAGCAACTGTTCAAGCTGCAATTGGAGCAATTCCGCTATCAATGGGATTAAGTTGTGGTTCAAAGGTTTTAACAATAGCAGTTTTATCAATTATAATAACAGCACCTATTGGAGCAATACTTATAGATAATAGCTATGAAAAGCTGTTAAATAATAGTGAAAAGCAATAGGAGTAAATACCTATTGCTTTTTTAATTTAGATTTCTATCTTATTAGAATTCTTGTTCAGTTCTTCCAATGATTTCGTCTTGCAGTGCCTTTTCAAGGTTATTGAAGTGATCGCTGTAACCTGCAACTCTTACTATTAAATCCTTATATTCATCAGGATTTTTCTGTGCATCTAACAGTGTTTGTTTCTCAATAACATTAAATTGAATATGGTGTCCACCCATTTTGAAATATGCTCTTACTAAAGCCGATACATTATCAAGTCCTTTTTCACCAATTATAGCTGAAGGAGTGAATTTTTGATTTAATAATGTTCCACCAGTACGTTCATGATCCATCTTGGATGCTGATTTGATAACCGCAGTTGGTCCATTAGTATCTGCTCCTTTTTCTGGTGAAATACCATCTGTTAAAGGCTTACCTGCTAATCTTCCGTTTGGAGTAGCACCAGTCATTGAGCCAAAGTATATATGGCAAGTAGTCGGAAGCATATCGATATGATATGTTCCGCCACAAACTGCTGGTTTGCCTGTGATGTAGTTATTAACAGCATTAAATGCTTGAACCATTAACTCATCGGCATAATCATCGTCATTGCCATATTTTGGAGTTTTATTTGAAACAATGTTCTTGATAATATCGTGTCCTGCAAAGTTATCATCTAAAGCTTTTAATAATTCGGACATTGTAAATCTCTTATTTTCAAATACGTTTTTCTTAATTGCTGATAAACTATCTGTTATAGTTCCTATACCAACTATTTGAATGTATCTAGTGTTATATTTAGCTCCACCAGCGTTATAATCCTTGCCACTTTCTTTACATCCAGTTGTTATAACTGACATAAATGTTGATGGCATATGCTCTGCAAATATTTTTTCAATAACATTATTACCAGTCATTTTTATATCTATAAAATGCTTCATTTGTTTTTCAAAAGCATTCCATAATTCTTCATATGAATTAAATGTTGTTGGATCTCCTGTTTTTAAACCAATCTGTTTATTTGTAACTTTATCAAAACCATTGTTTAATGTGATTTCTAAAACCTTAGGTGTATTAAAGTAGCCAGTCAATACATAAGCTTCTCTGCCATGTGCACCAGTTTCAACACATCCGCTAGCTCCGCCATACATTGCATCCTTTAATTCCTTACCAGCGTTTAATAACTCTTTAATTATTTCTTCTGTATTGTAGAAAGCTGGTTGGCCCCAACCTTTTCTTGAGATTTCAACTGCACGTTTTAAAAATTTATCCGGAGTTTTTTCGCTAATTTGTACGTTTGAGTTTGGTTGTACAAGCTTCATTTCATCCATAACATCCATTATGATATATGAAACTTCATTTACTCCATCTTCTCCTGTTTCAGGATTAATTCCACCTGTATTTAAGTTAGCAAAGTCAGTGTATGTTGCACTTTCCTTCATAGTAATGCCTACTTTTGGAGGTGCTGGTTGGTTATTAAATTTAACCCATAAGCATTCCAATAACTCTAAAGCTTGCTCTCTAGTTAAGATTCCATTTGCTACATCTTTTTTGTAGAATGGATATAAATATTGGTCAAATCTTCCTGGTGAGAAAGCATCCCAAATATTTAACTCGGTTGTTACCCCAATGTGTACAAACCAGTACATTTGTACAGCTTGTGCAAAGGTTTCAGGCTTATGTGCTGGAACAACATCACAGTTTGATGCAATCCATAGTAACTCTTCTTTTCTTTGTTGGTTAGTTTCTTTGTTTGCTAATTCTCTAGCATACTCTGCATATCTTTTTCCATAAGCTATTATAGCATCACATGATATAGCCATACCTTCTAATTGCGCCTTTTTGCTATATGCATCCTTGTCATGTAAAAAGTCTAATTTTTCTATTTCTTCTTCTATATCTTTTTTGAAATCTAAGAATCCTTTTTTATAGAATTTATCATCTGCTACAGTATGTCCTGGTGCTCTTTGCTCCATGAATTCTGTAAACATACCAGCAGCATAGCAATCCTTCCAAGCAGTCGTCATGCTGTTAATTATTTTATCTCTTGTAGCTCTTCCTTCCCAATATGGCATAACAACTTCTTGATGAAGTTTTTTATCCTCTTCTGAAACTTTAAAGCTAATATATTTTCTTTCGTTAAGCACTTTTAGATCTTCCATAGTATGACAGCAAAGTTCTGGGAATGTCGGTGCCGCTTGCGGACGCTCAGATTTTTCTCCAACTATTAATTCATCTTCTCCTATATATAACTTTCTGTTTTCCATTAAATGTTTAAAATTTAATGCCCTTAACACAGGAAGTTCAACTTTTCCATAGTATTTTTTATAAACTTCTGTTTCAAGCAAAGCTCTCTCTATACTTAATGTCGGTTGTGTTGTTACACTTTGATGTCTTAATCTTCTTGTTCTTTCAGTACTACCTCTCATATTTACCTCCACGCAATTTATCCGCCAATTTTTACGGTATAGCCCTCATCTTCTAATCTTAGTTTGAAATTCTCCATCTTCTCAGAAGTAGGGACACTCATTTCCTGTCCATCATATTCCATATCGAGTTTTTTATATTTATGTCTTGATATATCGTGATAAGGCAACAGATTAATATTCTTAATCCCTAGCCCTCTTATTAAGTTAATCAAAGCATTTATATGTTCATCATCAGCATTAACGCCTTCTATGATGGGTAATCTTATATTAATATTGTTATGGATTTTAGATAATTTTCTAAGATTATCTAAAATTATTGAATTTGATACCCCTGTAAACTTTTTATGCTTTTCTTCATCAATGAGCTTTATGTCATACAAAAACAAATCAGTATATTTATATATTTGTTCATAATATTTAAACGGCATAATTCCGCTTGTATCTACTGCAATATGTATATTTTCCTGTTTAAGTCTTTTTAACAGCTCTTCTACACAATCAATCTGCATAATAGGTTCTCCACCCGATAGTGTTACACCACCTTTTGACTCTTCATAAAAAATTTTATCCTTTAAAACAATCTTTACTATATCATCAATACTGTATTCTTTCCCTGCAATTTCTCTAGCTCCATATATACAATAATGTGTACATTCATCGCATAAATTGCATTTTGACATATCAGTTTCGATTCTATTATTTATCATCTGTATAGCCGATTTAGGACATCTCTTAATACATTCACCACACAATGTGCATTTATCTTGGTTATGTAACATTTCAATTTTATTATTTAATCCTTCTGGATTATGACACCATCTGCATTTTAATGGACATCCTTTTAAAAAAATTGTTGTTCGTATACCCGGACCATCGTGCAAAGAAAATTTTTGTATATTAAATAATAAACAGGATCCCATAACTTCCTCCATAACGCCACTTCGTAGCGTCACAATAGTTTTTCTTCACTCTTACTCCATTAATAAAATTTTTCAAAAATATATATGCAAATTATGTGCCAAAAATAAAGCATTGATAAATGCACACTTTACTTATCGTCTGAAAAATTGTATTTCTTTTGTTACTAAAAAACGTCATGTTTTTTGACACTTGTACGTTTTTTAGTCATTATAGCTTGTACTAAAAAACGTTTTTTAATAATTTTACATTATTTTTCTACTTATTTCTACTAATTTCTACATATTGCTTTTTATTACATTATTTACTTTCCTCCAATAATTTACTGGTCATAAATAATGATGATATAGCAACTGTTATAATAAATATTGCCATAAGAGTTTTGTTATTTATGAAAATGTGGGATGCTTGAAATATTTTAGTCATTCCAAGAAATATAAATACTAAACCAGATATAATTTTTATCATGTATGTAGGAATTTTTTTATTTAAGCTCTTTATAATAAAAATGCCAACACAGCCTACACAAATCATAGCAATTGTCGTTCCTGCTAATATTATTAAAGGCCATTTTCCTTCCATTGCTAATGTCATAGCCGTCAACTGTGTTTTATCTCCTAATTCTCCTAAAAAAAATGCTATAGCTATAGAAGTGGTTACTCCAATATTGAAGCTTTTATTATTATTATTTATGTTTTTTTCTTTCCGGAATGCTATAAACCCAAATATTATAAACAAAACACCTGCTAAAATTTGCAATAAATTCAATGGAATAATATTTGATATATATATTCCAACTATAATTGCTAATAAATGATTAAATATAATGCCAAATGATATGCCAATAACAACTTGAGCTGCCTTATATTTTGTCGCAAATGTCATCGCCAAAATTTGAGATTTATCGCCAATTTCTGCAATAAAAACTAAGCAAAACGCTTTTAAAAATTCTTGTAACATAGTATCTCCTCTTATTTTTAAATCTTAAGAAAATTTTTACTTTTTTATTTGTCAGTTTTATATTATAATAGACATGTCTAAAGCTAAATAAAAATAAAGTATCTATACACAGCCATATATAAACAATTATTTTGCATTAAAAAATAATTGCTTTGTAATATATATGCTTAATATACATACTTTAATATTCAAAAATTATGAGCGCTCATTTTTATAGGTAAATAATAGCCATTAAACCTGTTAATTTATATTAGACTATTATCACCTGTAAATCTATGATAACCAATAAAAAAAAATTTATTATTTTTTATTTTTATAATATGTAAAATAAACGGAGGTCTTTGACCATGAATAAACAAGTAAATGTTTTAATTACTACTGCTCCATTTGGAAATGGTCATAAAATGGTTGCAGCAGCACTTAAAAATGCATTTATTGACAAAGGATATAATAATGTTCATGTTATAGACATATTTACTGAAGCACATCCTTTTATAACTGAAAAAATAAAACAAGCTTATTTAAAAAGCTATAATTACGGATATGCCTATTCCTTCTTATTCTATGGAGTGGAAAAGCTTGTAGATAAAAAAATCATGGACATCTATAGGAATTTTGGATATAAGCAACTAAAAAGAATTGTAGATGGCTTAAAACCAGATGTAATAATTAATACTTTTCCTATTTTGGCAACAGACAAAATAAAAAGTAGTATGAAAGATGATATTCCTGTATTTACTATAGTAACTGATTTTTATGTGCATAAGCTTTGGTTAAGTGAGGAAATTGACAAATTCTATATTGCAACAGAGGAAATACAAAAAGAACTTGCTAAAATGAATATACCTATAGAAAAAGCAGTTGTAACTGGAATACCTATAAGAGATGCATTTGAAGAATTTGAAAATACAACATTATTATATGACAAATATGGATTTGATAGGCTCAAAAAAATTGTACTTATAAGTGCTGGTGCCTTTGGTGTACTTAAAGATATAGGAAAAATATGTACCGAATTATGTGAACATCCGAATATACAAGTTGCCGTAGTATGTGGTAATAATAAAACATTGAAAAATCAATTAGATTCGTTAGATTTTGAGAATTTAAAAGTTTTTGGATTCACAGAAGATATACACGAGCTTTATAAAATATCTACTTGTATGATAACAAAATCCGGTGGTATAACATTAAGCGAAGCTCTGGCAGTTCAGCTTCCACTGGTTTTATTTAAACCGGTTCCTGGACAGGAAAAGGAAAATGCTATTTATTTTGAAAAAAAAGGTGCTGCAATAATTGCAAATAACAAAGATGAGTTAGTTGAGCACACAAAATATATAGTTGAAAATGCAAATGTTTCATTCGTTATGAAAAATAATATGAAAAAACTATACAACAAATCTTCATCAGATGCAATAGTTGATGATGTTATGTGTAGTGTTAATTCAATAGTATAAAAAAGTGAACTACGTTCACTCTTAGGAAAGAACTTTCCTATTAGATAAAAAATATAGCGCTAAAAAGCGCTATATTTTTTTATATTTCATAGCCTAATGGCTATTATGGGGGGAACATTGTTATTTGCTTGATTTTTCAATCAAGTTTTTGAAAATATTATTCATTCTTGGTTCTGTATCAAGAATTTCTTCTGGATGCCACTGAACTAAAACTATTCTTCCATCGTTACTTTCCATAGCCTCTGGAATTTCGTCTATTGAATATGCTGTAATTTTCAAGTCATTTCCAAGTGCTTTGACACATTGATGATGCAAAGTATTTGTCTCTAATTCATTAGTTTCTAAAAGCTTATAAAGAAGGCTTTCGCTATTAATTTTTATTTTATGCATCAAATAATCTCTTTCCTGCTTTTGAACATGAAGTAAATGCTTTGAGTTTAATTCTGTTAAATCTTGATATAAACTGCCTCCACGCGCTACATTTATAAGCTGCATTCCTCTACAGATACCTAATACAGGCAATTTTCTTTCATCTGCTATTTTCTCAATATATATCCAAAATTCATCTACTTTTCTATTCATGCTACCAATCAATGCATGTGGCTCTTCTCCGTACAAGTGTGTATCAACATCCTCTCCACCTGGAAACAGTAAGCCATCACACTTCTCAAGCAGTGGAAGCACATCCTCTTTATTTTCTAAATAAGGAATTATAAATGGAATTCCACCATTTCTTTCAACAGCCTTGCAGTAGGCTGCATTAGCATAGTTTACAGGTATCACTACATTACCTGGCATATGCTTTAATACACTTCCCAGAACTCCTATTATTGGTTTTTTCATAATTTCCTCCATCTCTAGTGTGAAGAGTGTTTTTTCTTCACACTATCTACTTATCTAATTTAAGTGCTTTTCCTGCACGTATATCATTAAAAACACCTTTATTAACTGCTATTTTACCATCAATTATAACATACTCTATGCCTTTAGGCTTACATGCAGGATTTGTGTATGTACATGTATCCTCAAGTATTGTAGGATTAAAAATTGTTATATCCGCAACCATTTTTTCCTGTATTATACCTCTGTTTGGCAGATTAAACATTCTAGCTGGCAAACCTGTAATTTTGTATATACCTTCCTCAATTGACATAAGTTTTTCGTCTAGTACATACTTTTTAATAAATCTTGGTATTCCACCAAAATTTCTTGGATGTGGTTTTCCTGATGTAGTAGGACCACTATAATCTCTAGCAAATGCATCAGTACCAATTGAGCAATACGGGCTTTGCATTAATAGTCTTAAGTCATCCTCTGAAACAATATAATAAATTATAGTAGCCTGAGCCTTACTGTCAATAAGAACCTTAAGCATAGCATCTAGCTCTGTAGTGTTTAGCTCATTAGCTATCTGGGTTATGCTTTTTCCTTCATATTGCGGCAGGTTTTCTGCAAACCCAATATGTATTTTATTAAAACCACATTGCAAAACTACATTTTCCCAGTCTTCTCTTGTTAAATCTTCTTCTATTCTTTTAATTATCTTAGGGTCCTTTAGCACCTCAAAATTATCTCCAAAGCCTTGACTTAACACCCATTGTGGAAGCACAGCGCTTAAGCTTATTGAACCAGCAGTATATGGATAAACGTCAAAGGTTACATTAACTCCACGTTGATTTGCTTCATTGATTAGCTTTAGACATTCCTTAACCTTACCATGATTTTTACTTCCAGCGGCTTTAAGATGAGAGCAATGTCCCTTGCAGCCGCTTTTTTCAGCTATTTCTATAACCTCTGCCACTGATTTTACAACCTCATTACCTTCGTTTCTCATATGAGAGTTATACATTCCTCCAAATGGTACAATTATTTTACATAGCTCTATAAGTTCCTCTGTAGAAGCAAATTGTGAAGGTACATAAGTTAAACCAGTTGATAACCCAAAGGCTCCGTCCTCCATTGCATGTTTCAAAAGATCCTTCATCTTTACCATTTCTTCTTCGGTTGCTTCTCTATTTTCATAACCAACGCCATGAATTCTAATATTAGCGTTGCCTGCAAACATAGCGATATTTGTACTGTTTCCTCTTTGATTAGTTTCCTCTATGTATTCTTTCACTGTCATACTTTTTCTAATGCCACCAAGTACATCTTTTTGTCTTTTTAAAAATTCTTGCAAGTTACCTTCTCCTACAGGTGCATAGCTAGTGCTGCATAGTCCACACACATCTGTAGTTACTCCCTGCATAATCTTACCTTGTACTCCTGGAAACTCTGCGGCATACCCTATATCAGTATGACAGTGTGAATCAACAAAGCCCGGACAGACTAGCATATTAGCTGCATCTATTCTAGTATCTGCGACTGAATTATGTAAGCTTCCTATGGTTTTTATTATTCCATCAACAATACCAATATCACACTTATATCCAGGCTTACCACTTCCATCTATTATTGTTCCATTTTCAATAATAATTGAATAGGTATTATTAGTCATTTAAAATTCCTACCTCTCTATGGAAAATAGGGTAAAAGTATTTTTTAACTAGTTCTTTAGCATCACATTTATTATATGTTTCCCACATTGGCTCATCATCTGGATTTAAAGCCAATGGGTAATTTAGATCAACAAACTCTTTATCTAAAACTAAGTTTTGTTCCTTAGCTGATTTTTTAAGTCTCATTGCAGCATCTTTAGCTGCTTCTTCAAGTCCTTTTATTACTGCATTTACACCATCTTCTCCTAAAAATTCACTTGCTGTACATAAAAGATGATAATATAACTTAATCCATAGTGTACCAAATCCAGTTTTTCCATATGCCTGAGGTATATTTATTTCTGTTTTAACATAACTTGGGTCATACTCCTCAAAGCAAATAGGCTTAAGTTCATCTGGTAAATTTTCTGGACGTAAAACTATATTGAATGCACAATATTCATCTCCAACCTGAGTCTGAGTTTTTGCTAAGTTAACCTGTGTATATCCATATGCATACTCATTATAACATGCAAAGTGAAACTCTTCACAATACATTCTTCCTATATCCATAGCACCATATTTTTTCCAAAGAGCAGCCATAGGGCAATGCAGAGTATGAGATACTCTCTCCTGTGAATTTAACTCCTGTAATTCTCTTTTAAATCTTGGATCAGGGGGTAAGTCCGCGCCAACTGTAAACAAGCTTTTCATATTAATTTTAACATTCATTTTTATATGCTTTTCTCTTAATGTTAAAGCTCTATCCTTGCCATATCTTCTAGTTCCCTCTCTTACTGCGGCTTCTCCCTTTTCACCACAGTCATCTAAAATATTGCGAACTAAAAATGGATAAATAAGTGTGTAGCTGTCATCAAGGTTTATTATTTGATTTTCTTCAACTGTATACATGCTTATGCCCCTTCCTAAATGCCTAATTGCTTTCTTAATGGAATTAAGAAATTGATGTCTATAAGTTCTTTAGCATTATGGTTGTTGTATCTTTCCCATAATGGCTCATTATTACTGTCTATATTTAAAGGGAAATTTTTGTCGATGAACTTCTGATCTGTTGGATTTCCTGTATGGTCAGCCTGTAAAGCAATTGCATTTACAGTGCTTTGAGCTAGCTTTCTAAGTCCCAATGCCACTATACAAACGCCCTCCTCACCTAAGCTTTCCTTAGAAACCTCTAAAAGATAGTAGTAAAGCTTAATAAACATTGAATTTACACTCTGTTTAAAATCTACTGTTTCCATAGTGTGAAGTGCATTTTTCACACTAGCTTCCTTATTCTCACCAAAACACAGCGCTTTTTTTTCATCAATAAGATTAGCAGGTCTAAAGTAAACTGAGAAACGACAGAAATTATCTCTTTTACATGTTAGCATATTAGATAAATTTGTCTGTCCTTTTTCTTCTGTGTAAGCATTAACTAAAGCATGCGTACATTCCTCACAGTAAAAGCTTCCTAGTTTTCCTTTACCGTTTCTATTCCACATATCAGCCATTGGACATGTGTAAACTTCCCATAATCTAACTTGTTCATTTTGTTCAATTATATTTTTACGTACTCTAGGATCGTCTTTACAATCACATCCCACTGTAAACAAGCTAAGTAAATTTGTTTTTACACCATTATTTAAATGTTTTTCTTTTAATTCTTTTCCTCTATCTGCTCCATATCTGCGAACAGCTTCACGTATAATTCCTTCCGCTTTTCTTCCAGCATTTTCATAAATACTTCCGGCGACTTCCATATACATTCTGGTTAGGCAATCCTGCTGATTTTGTAATTTTATTTCGTCAAGATTGTACATGATAAACCTCCTTTGGTTTGTTATATAAGTCATTAATTTAAAAGAAACAAGATACAAAATGTCCCTTTGATATTTCTTTTAGTTTTGGTTCTTCATTTAAGCATCTTTCTGTCACATCAGGACATCTATTTGCAAACCTACAAATAGGCTTTGGATTAATTGGAGAAGTAATCTCTCCTTTTAATAATACTCTTTCTCTTCTTTTATGCAAGCTAGGTACTGGTATTGCCGATAAAAGTGCCTTTGTGTAAGGGTGTGTTGGATTCGCAAACAATTCCTCAGAAGGTGCTTTTTCTATAAGCTTTCCTAAATACATAACTGCTATGTCATCAGAAAAGTGATTAACAACTGATAAGTCATGTGTTATAAACATATAGGTTAAACCCATCTTCTCTTGTAATTCATTCATTAAATTTAATATCTGAGCTTGAATTGAAACGTCAAGTGCTGAAACGGGCTCATCACAAACTATAAATTTTGGATTTAATGCAAGTGCTCTGGCTATACCAATTCTTTGTCTTCTTCCACCATCAAGCTCATGAGGATAAGCATTAACAAGTCTATGAGCCAAACCTACAGTCTCCATTATCTCTAAAACTCTTTCCATACGTTCGCTACTATTATTTAATATATGGTTAAGTTTTAATGGTTCCATAATTGTTTCACATACAGTTTTCCTCGGATTTAGAGAAGAAAACGGATCTTGGAATATAATCTGCATTTCTGTACGTTTTTTTCTCATTTCACTGTCAGAAAGCTTTCCTATATCTTTTCCTTCGAATAAAACCTCACCACTTGTTGGCTCAGTTAATCTTAGTATTGTTCTTCCAGTTGTAGATTTACCACATCCTGATTCACCAACTACACCAAGAGTTTTACCCCTTTCTATAGTAAAAGATACATCATCTACAGCATGTAACATTCCTTTTGGAGTTTTAAAATATTTTTTCAGATTTCTTACTTCTAAAAGTACATTGTTATTGCTCATTGCCAATCACCTTTCCTTCCTTGATATTTTGTTCATTGTAAAGGTGACACTCTACATAATGTTCATTATTTCTATAAACCTTTTTAGGTTTTTGTGTTTTACAGAGTTCCTTAGCATAATCACATCTTGGACAGAAGGTGCATCCCTTTGGCAAATCAGTTGGATCGGGCATAAGACCTCTTATTGGCTTTAGCTTAGCTGTTCTATTATCTATGTTTGGCAAAGAGTTGAACAATCCTTCTGTATATGGATGTCTAGTGTTGTCAAATATATCTTCTAACGTTCCATGCTCAACGATTCTTCCTCCGTAAATTACAGATACAGTATCGCAAATTTCTGCAACTATACCTAAATCGTGTGTAATCATAAGCATAGACATATTATATTTCTCTTTTAACTGCTTCATCATTTCAAGCACCTGAGCCTGAATTGTAACATCAAGTGCTGTTGTTGGTTCATCTGCTATTAAAAGTTCTGGATTACATGCAAGTGCTATTGCAATAATAACACGTTGCTTCATTCCTCCCGAAAACTGGTGTGGATATTCATGTCCTCTTTCTCCAGGTATACCAACTAGCTCTAGCATTTCTCTAGCTTTTTGTGTAGATTTCTCGCGTCCAAGCTTCTCATGAACCTCAATTACTTCTGCTATTTGGTCTTCTACTGACATTACTGGATTTAATGATGTCATAGGATCTTGAAAAATCATTGATACAGCTTTACCACGTATCTGTTCCATTTCTTTTTCTGATTTTTTTATTACATTTTCACCATTTAATTCAATTGAACCATTTACTATGACTCCTGGTGGATTTGGAATTAATCCTAAAATTGAAAGTCCAGTTGTAGTTTTTCCTGCTCCTGTTTCTCCAACAAGACCTAGGGTTTTTCCCTTTTCTATAGATAAATCCAAACCATTTAGTGCCTGAACTACTCCAGACCTAGTACGAAATTCGACCACTAAATCTTTTATTTCAATAGCTTTATTTTTTTTATTATTACTCAAAATCTTCTCCTCCTTTATTTAAGTCTTGGATCTAAAGCGTCTCTTAGACCATCTCCAAGAAGATTCAAAGCTAATATTGTAAGCATAATAGCGAGTCCTGGAATAAAAGTAAGATAACTATAATCCCTTATGTAGTTTCTACCAGCTGATAAAAGTGCTCCCCACTCAGGCGCAGGTGCTTGAACTCCCAATCCTAGGAATGAAAGTGCTGCTGTGTTAGCAATTGTAGCTGCAACTCTTAAAGTAGTTTGTACTATTATAGGTCCCATACAGTTAGGTAATATATGACTAAATATGATTGTAGCATCCTTTGCTCCAATAGCACTGGCAGCCTCAATATAGTCTACCTCTCTTACTGTTAAAACAGAACCTCTAACGATTCTTGCAAATGTAGGAATTGAAGATACCGAAAGAGCTATGACTAGGTTTATTGTATTTGCTCCTAATGCTGCAACAATTACCATAGCTAAAAGTGTCATTGGTATAGCTAGGAAAATATCTGTAATTCTCATAATTATATTGTCTATCACTCCACCATAATAGCCTGAAACTGCTCCTAAAATTCCACCTAGAATTAAACTGATAGCGACTGATAAAAAGCTTACATATAATGACATTCTACTACCATGAACTACTCTTGCTAATAAATCACGACCATAATCATCGGTACCAAATGGATGCTCTAATGACGGCCATTGTAGACGTTCTGAAATATTTTGCTCTATAACCTTAGCGTCATAATCATAAAGTAAATCTGCTCCCAAGGAAACAAGAATTAACAATACTAAAAATATAAGCCCAAACATTGCAGCTTTGTTTTTACTAAGAAGGGAAAGTATTTCTCTTGCTTGATTATTCTTTTTATACTTTTTTATAAGTTCTTTTTGTGTCAATTTATTATTATTCATATTTACCCCCTCCTTAAGAATACATTGCTTTAATACGCGGATCCATAAAACCGTATAATAAGTCAACTAAAAGATTTACTACTGAGAAACACACTGTTAAAACAGTCATACAACCAAGTACCATAGGCACATCTCTTGAGTTAATTGATTGTACCATCAATCGTCCAAGTCCTGGCCATGCAAATACAGTTTCTGTTAAAACTGAACCACCTAATAACTGTCCCATTTGAATACCACAAACTGTAATTGTAGGTATTAAAGCGTTTTTAAAAGCATGCTTTACTATAACATTTGATTTTGATACACCCTTTGCTCTAGCTGTACGGATATAGTCCTGTCTTACAGTTTCTAGCATTGATGAACGTGTAGTTCTAGCTATAGATGCCATATTCATAAACCCTAGAGATATTGCTGGAAGAATATAGCTTATCCAACTGTCTGCACCTTGAACTGGAAACCATCCTAAATTTAATGAAAATACTAAAATTAACAATAATGCAAGCCAGAAAATAGGCATTGATACACCAATTAATGAAACTATCATACTTACATTATCAAATATTGTGTTTTGTTTAACTGCTGCTAAAATTCCAAGCGGTATAGCTAATATAATTGAAACTACACCAGCAACTATTGATAGATTAAATGTATACGGGAATCTTGAAGCAACCTCATCTATAACTGGTCTTTTTGTTGTATAAGAAACACCTAAATCTCCTTTACAAAAATTAACCATATATCTAACATATTGAATTAATACAGGATCATTTAAACCCATTTCTTCTCTTAACTCTTCCTTTTGCTCTGGCGTGGCATTTTCACCTAGGATTAATTGAACTGGATCACCAGGTGCTAATTGCATAATCATAAATACCAGAAACGTAACACCGATAATTACCGGAATTAAGGCTAAAAGTCTTTTAAATATATACTTAAGCATTTTACCTCCTGAAGCTTTAATTACTAAAATCTTTAAATTTATTAAAGTGCTAAAAATTACTTCAAATAGTTTTTAGCACTTTATTTTTACATATTAAAATATGTCTTATTTCCAGAACATGTCGTTAAATCCAACATATCCAGTTGCACTTGCAACTACACCACCAAGGTTTGCATCATATGCTCTAAACATAGATGGTTGATATAATGATGGTTGTGGAGATAATTCATTTATTTTAGCAACTATTTCATGAATTAATTTAAGTCTAGCATCTTCGTCAATTGTACTTTCTGCTTTCTTAACTAAAGCATCAACTTCATCATTTTTAATAGCACCTGGGTATGATTTAGCTCTGCTTGAATGATAACGTTGAACATAAGTTAAAGCGTTTGATGGTGACCAAGATGATATAAGAGCTGTCCAATCTCCTGAAGTCCAGCTTGCAAAGTATGTAGCTGTATCCATTGTAACAACTTCAACCTTAATTCCAAGCTTAGCTAAACTGCTCTGCATAACTGTTGCTGCTGCAACTTTAGTTTCATTTGAACAAATAATTGGAACTACTATATCAGATGGATTTCCACCCCATTTATCAAGATACTCTTGAGCTTTTTCTAGGTTAAATTCAGCTGCACCTTCATCAGTTGAACCCCAGTATCCTGAAGCAATTTGAGTATAGTTTGGTGTTGCATATCCATTAAGAGCTGCTGCTATAACATCTTCTCTATTGATACCATAGTTTATAGCTTGTCTTACATTTACATCATCAAATGGAGCTACATCTGTATTTAAAGCTAAGAAGAAGTTTTCAACTGAAGCTACTTCTTTAACTTCAAATTTTTTATTATCTTGTAATCTTGATACGTCAGCTGTTGAAAGTTCATATATAAAATCAATTTCCCCTGCTTCTAATGCAATAGTTCTTGATGTTCCTTCTGGTATTATTTTAAACACTAAATTAGGTATAGAAGCTTTTCTATCAGCGTCAAAATAGTTTTCATTAGCAACGAATTTTAATGAATCACCATAGTTCCATTCTTTGAATACATATGGTCCAGTTCCTACAGGATTAGCATTAAAGTCGTTATTAGCTTCAATTAATGATTTTGGCACTATGAAGTTAAAGTGGTAAGCTAAATCCGCTAATAATCCAGCATATGCACCTTCTGTTACTATTTTTACTTCATATGTATCAACTGCCTCAATACTTTTGATGTTAGCAGTATAGCTTGCACTAGCTGCAAATGATTTAGCCCATTCAATTGAAGCAACAACGTCTTCTGCTGTCATTTCATCGCCGTTATGGAACTTAACACCTTGCTTTAATTTAAAAGTCCAATCAGTTTCATTTTCTACACTATATGATTCCGCTAAATCAGGTAATATATCTAATGTCTCATGGTCAACTCGCATTAGTCCATTATATGTAAGAATATTCATATAAACTGCTATTAATGAGTCATGATCACAAGTTGTCAATGATGGAGGCTCACCTGTTAATGCTACAGTAAGAGTATCTTTCTTTGCTGTGTTAGAGCTTGAATCATTATTATTTGCTGATTGATTGTCACCTGGTTTATCACCTTCTGTTTTTGTTGTAGCACATCCAGTTAACATACTGAATACAAAAACCAGTGCTAATAGTAAGCTAATTAATCTTGTTCCTTTTTTCATAATTAATCATCCCTTCACTTATGTTTATTATTTGTCGAGCATTAAGACATCGTTTTCGACACCTTTATGACACGGTACTTGTTTATTATACCAGTTGACACCTATATGGACGTAATATATAATTTAGATAACGTTTATACCAAAAATATGTATATAATATACACGATATACAAGACGGGAGACATAAAGATGACACTAAATCAACTCAAATATGTACTCGAAATATCAAAAACAGGTTCTATTAACAAGGCTGCAAACAACCTCTTTATTTCTCAATCTGTTTTATCAGCATCTATCAAAAACCTAGAAACAGAGCTAGGAAAAGACATATTTTCAAGGTCTACAAGAGGAGTTGTACTTACACCCTTTGGTAAAACCTTCATTTCATACATAGCACCAATACAATTACAATTACAACAGCTTGATGACATGATTAGCACTAAAAATGCGGATAATATAATGCGTTTAACTATCGCTAGCAATGGATTTAATTTTATAAGCAAAATCTGTGCAGATCTATATAAAAAGTACTCTTCTATTGGAATTAGAATTGAAGAGCATGAAGCCTTTGGACCAGAGGCTATGAACCTTGTAGCTAATAATGTAGCTGAAATAGCACTTGTTAGACACTGGAACTGCTATAAAAATCAATACATAAAGCAATATAACGCACTTAAGCTTCAATTTTATCCACTGGTGACCCTAGATATAGGAGTTACAGTAGGTCCTAGCAACCCATTGTTTTATAATGAAAGTGACTACATAACTACAGACATGATTAAGCCCTATCCCATGATAATGTACAATTATATGGACTTTGGGCCATATTCCGACATATTTGACAAATTAAAGCTCAAACATTCAAATAGTAAATTTATTACTTCATCTAGAGCAACTATATACGAAACATTAGCTAGCTCTGACGCATGCTATCTAAATTCAAATTATAATTCCTTTAATGAAATTAAGGACATATCCAATTCTTTTGGTAACCAAAGAACTTTGATTTTATTAGATTGTGATATAAAATCCGAGTTAGGCTGGATTAAAAATGCTAATGTAAATTTATCATCTATAGCTTCAGAAGCAATAAATTTAATAAGTGACCATTTGACAAGTATTATAGCATAATGCGATAGCAGTTATCGCTTTGTAAGGTATCAAATGGTTTTTTGATAAAAATAACTTCCTATTTTATAAAGGGAGTTATTTTTTATTGGTAAATAATTAATACATCTTAATGCTATCTTAATGCCATCATTTATATATTAACACCGTTTTAATATCCATTATGATAAACTTCAAATATGAAAATTATGGAGGTATTTATAATGGATATTTTATTAATCGGGATACTAGCTATTTCTTTTAGTATTATTTGTTTATTTGCACATTGGTGCGATTTACAGATCAAAACTAAAAAAGGAAATGGCAGGATGGAGGTTTTATAAATGATATTTTTAGGGATTGCAATTTTAGCATTGTTCGTTTATTTATTATATGCTCTTGTTCATCCTGATAAATTATAGAAAGATGGAGGAAGAAAAGTACAATGTTACAAATATTTTTAACTTTAGTGATATATTTTACTTTGGTTATTCCAGTAGGAATATATATGTATCATGTGACTACAAATCAAAAAACTTTTGCAGATCCAGTATTGAATAAAGTAGATAATTTAATATATTCAATATGCAAAATAGATAGAAGAAACGGAATGAATTGGAAGAAATATGCATTAAGCTTTGTTACCACTAATGCAATAATGATTTTAATTGGATACTTAATATTAAGATTCCAAGGCACTTTATTTTTTAAATCCAAATAATATTGAAGGGATGGAATCAACTTTATCCTTTAATACTATCATAAGCTTTATGACAAATACAAATCTACAGCACTACTCAGGTGAATCGGGATTATCCTATTTAAGTCAAATTATGGTCATAATATTTATGATGTTTACATCAGCTGCATCTGGGTTCTCTGTATTCATGGCATTTAGCAGAGGACTTTCTGGTAGGGGAAGTAATCTAGGTAACTTCTTTGAGGATATGATAAGAGTTACTACAAGAATTTTAATACCAATAGCTTTTATAGTAGCAATAATACTTGTTAGTCAAGGTGTACCTCAAACACTAGATGCAAACACAACAGTTACTACAATTGAAGGGAAGATGCAGGATATTGCACTTGGGCCAGTAGCTGCATTGGAATCAATAAAACAATTAGGTACTAATGGCGGAGGATTCTTCGGTGCAAATTCAACAACACCATTTGAAAATCCAACAATTATATCAAATATAGTAGAAATTATAGCTATGATGCTTATGCCAGGTGCTTGCGTTATAACATTTGGTAGAATGCTGATAGATAAAAAGGCAAATAACAAAAAGAAATCAATCTTTGGAAGTCAAGGTCTAGTAATATTTATAGCTATGGCTATTATCTTCTTAATAGGTTTAATTGTATGTTTCTATGCTGAAAAAGCTGGCAATCCAATCCTTGCGCAAATTGGATTAAATCAGGAGGCAGGTAATATGGAGGGTAAGGAAGCAAGATTTGGAATTGCCCAATCTGCATTGTTTACAACAGTAACTACTTCATTTACAACAGGCGCGGTTAATAATATGCACGACTCATTAACACCATTAGGTGGCATGGTTCCCCTTTTACACATGATGCTAAACTGCGTATTTGGTGGTAAGGGTGTAGGATTTATGAATATGGTTATGTATGCTATTTTGTCAGTATTTTTATGTGGGCTTATGATAGGCCGTACTCCTGAATATCTTGGTAAAAAAATTGAAGCAAAGGAAATGAAGCTAGTTGTTTTAGTGCTTATTATACATCCTTTATTAATACTTGGATTTTCAGCATTAGCTGTAGCTACTCCTGCTGGATTAGAAGGAATTACAAATCCGGGATTCCACGGTTTAAGTCAAGTTCTTTATGAATTTTCTTCATCGGCTGCAAATAATGGCTCTGGATTTGAAGGTCTTGCAGATAATACTGTATTTTGGAATATAACAACTGGACTAGTAATGTTTTTTGGCAGATACCTAGCAATTATCGCACAGCTAGCTATCGCAGGTTCTTTAATGAGTAAAACTGCGGTAAATCAAACTATAGGTTCTCTACGAACTGATAATGCTACATTTACAATCATATTAGTATTTGTTGTTTATATATTTGCAGCATTAACATTCTTCCCAGCATTATCACTTGGACCTATAGCAGAACATTTGACTTTATGGTTTTAATTAAAGGTAGGTGGAGAGGTTGAAAAAAATGATGACAAATAAAAATAAATCTAAATTCATAACTAAAGATATATTAAAAAGCTCAATTATAGGTGCTTTTAAAAAGCTTAACCCAAAATACATGGCTAAAAATCCAGTCATGTTTGTTGTAGAAATAGGCTTTGTTATAACATTAATAACAGCTATATTTCCTACAATATTTGGCGATAATGCAGATTTAAGAATATATAACGTAATAGTAGCTCTTATATTATTTGTTACTGTATTTTTTGCTAACTTTGCAGAATCTGTAGCAGAAGGTCGTGGAAAAGCACAAGCCGAAAGCTTGAAAAAGACAAAGCAAGATACAAAGGCAAGAAACATTAGTGACTCTGAAAAGATTATTAACGCTTCTGAACTGGTAAAAGGTGATATTGTACTGGTAAAAGCCGGAGAAATAATTCCTAATGACGGTGAGATAATTGAAGGTATAGCTTCAGTTGATGAATCAGCTATAACTGGTGAATCCGCACCTGTAACAAAAGAATCCGGTGGTGATTTTTCATCAGTGACTGGCGGAACAACCGTAATTAGTGACTGGTTAAAAATAAAAATCACATCATCTCCCGGTGAATCATTTCTAGATAAAATGATAGCACTTGTTGAAGGTGCCTCTAGACAGAAAACACCAAATGAAATTGCATTAAATACTCTACTAGTCAGCTTAACAATAATATTTTTAATTGTTATTGTAACCTTATACTATTTTGCACAGTATTCAGGTGTAAGTATTCCTATTTCTACATTGATTGCATTGACAGTTTGTTTAATACCAACTACTATAGGAGGTCTATTATCTGCTATAGGTATTGCCGGTATGGACCGTGTTACTAAATTTAATGTTATAGCTATGTCAGGAAAAGCTGTTGAAGCATGTGGAGACGTGGATACTATGATTTTAGATAAAACTGGTACTATCACTTATGGCAACAGACTTGCTACTGATTTTATAAATGTAGATGACGTTTCAAAGGAAGAATTAATTAAAAACAGTGTTATCGCTTCATTAAGTGACAATACGCCTGAGGGTAAATCAATAGTAAGCTTAGGGAAAAACTTAGGTCAAAATATAGATGTATATATGTCAAACAAAATGGAATTTATTGAATTTACAGCACAAACAAGAATGAGTGGGGTTGACTTAAATAATGGCACTAAAATTCGCAAAGGTGCATCAGATGCTATTGTTAAATATGTAAAAGAGAAAAATGGTAAAATACCAAAGGATTTAGATAGTAAAGTAAAGGAAATATCTAATTTAGGCGGTACTCCGCTGGTTGTTTGTAAGGACGATAAAATACTAGGGGTTATATATTTAAAGGATACTGTTAAACCGGGACTTGAAAAAAGATTTGCCAGACTTAGAGAAATTGGGATTAAAACAATAATGTGTACTGGTGATAATCCACTAACTGCTGCAACAATTGCTAAGGAAGCAGGCGTAGACAGCTTTATAGCAGAGTGCAAGCCCGAAAATAAAATTGAGGAAATAAAAAGACAGCAAGCAGAAGGAAAAATAGTAGCAATGACTGGTGATGGAACTAACGATGCACCGGCACTTGCTCAAGCAGATGTTGGATTAGCAATGAATAGCGGTACAGTAGCAGCGAAGGAAGCAGCAAATATGGTTGACTTAGATTCTGACCCAACCAAGATACTTGAAATTGTTGAAATAGGCAAACAGCTTCTAATCACAAGAGGTTCCTTAACAACATTTAGTATCGCAAATGATATAGCAAAATATTTTGCCATTATACCGGCTATATTTATTTTAGCTATACCGCAAATGCAAATTTTAAATATTATGAAGCTGCAAACACCATTTAGTGCTATATTATCAGCATTAATATTTAACGCAATTATAATACCATGTCTGATACCAATTGCAATGAAGGGTGTTAAATATAAGCCGATGAAATCCGAAAAAATTCTTCTTAAAAATATAGGAATTTATGGTCTTGGCGGTGTAATAGTTCCGTTTATAGGTATTAAAATAATAGATATGATAATTGCACCATTACTATTATTATTAGGGTTTTAAAAGTGTGAAAAAAACACTTCACAGTGTGAAATGAATTTCACACTATAATAGGAGGATTAAAATGAGTTCATTTTTAAAAACATTAAGAAATTGTTTTGTTTTAACAATTGTTTTATTAGTTTTATGCTCAATTATATATCCGTTAGCTTTAACGGGAGTCAGCCAATTAGCATTTAATCACAAGGCAAATGGCAGTCTAATTGAAGTTGACGGCAAAATAGTTGGTTCAGAGCTAATAGGTCAAGATTTTACAGATAAGAGATTCTTTAGAGGAAGAATTTCATCAATAAATTATAACACCTATACAGCTGAGGATTTAAAAAATGATTTATACAGTGGTGTAGCATCAGGCTCATTTAACTATGGTGCTACTAATATAAATTTACACGATAGAGTAAAAAATGATATAGATGAGTTTTTAAACGCTCATTCTGATATTAAAAAGGAAGATATTCCAGCTGACTTATTAACGGCATCAGGCTCTGGACTTGATCCGCATATAAGTCCTAGCTCTGCTATAATTCAAATACCAGCTATATCAAAGGCTACTGGGTTATCAGAATCTCAATTAGAAAAAATTGTAAAAGATAATACAGAACACAAAATATTTGGAGTATTTGGAGAAGAAGTAATGAATGTATTGAAAGCTAATTTAGATATCGCAAGACTAATAAGCGAATAAAACTTCTTTACACTTTCTTAATTCATCAGATAAAACCTTAACACTATTTTAATTTTTGAGATGATAACATTAAATTATGATATACAAACATTAAATAATAAGGAATGGTGAATTATGAATATAATAGTTAAACAAATAAATAAATTAAATATGCTATATGAAACTATAATACTGAAAAAATTAAAGACACTTTTATATAGTCATCCTTATATAACTTGTTCTTTATTTTTAATAATTGCACCAATTTGTATAGTTATAGCGGTTTCCATATGTACCTGTATTATAGTTTTCCCTATATCCATATTATTTAATTTTTTTTAGTATTTATTTAAAATGTATTGAAAACGACTTAGTGTTTTGCTATTCTTATTTATAATTTATTTCGTATTTTAATTAATTTTTGGAGGTGCATCTTGCTTGAAAATAGATCTAGTTCAGAAGAACTATTGGAAATAATCCAACAAGAAGAAAAAAATTCTCAATATGGTAAATTAAAAATCTTTTTTGGATATGCTGCTGGTGTCGGTAAAACATATGCTATGTTAGATGCCGCCCATACCGCTAAAAGCAATGGTAATGATGTTATAGTAGGATACATTGAACCGCATACAAGACCTGAAACTATGTCTTTATTAGAAGGTTTGGAGGTTCTTGCACCTTTAAAAGTACAATATAAAGGAATAACATTAAACGAGTTTGACCTAGATGCAGCAATCATACGTAAACCAAATTTAATTCTGGTAGATGAGCTTGCTCATACAAATGCAAGAACTTGCAGGCATATAAAAAGGTATCAAGATATACAGGAATTGTTAAAGGCTGGCATAGATGTATATACAACAGTTAACGTACAGCACATTGAAAGCTTAAATGATATTGTTGCTTCGATTACTGGTATAACTGTACGCGAAAGAATTCCAGACCATATATTTGATAATGCCCATCAAGTTGAGCTTATAGATATAGAGCCAGAGGATTTAGTTAACAGACTAAAGCATGGTAAAGTTTATAAAGAAAATCAGGCAAAAAGAGCACTAAATAACTTTTTTAATATGGATAATCTTATTGCACTTAGAGAAATTGCACTTAGACGTACCGCTGATAGAGTAAACATCATATCAGAAAAAGCAAAACATTTGTCGTCTAAGCTAGATTATTTTACTAGTGAGCATATTTTGGTATGTTTATCTCCTTCTCCTTCAAATCCAAAGGCAATCAGAACAGCAGCACGAATGGCTAATGCATTTAAAGGAGCATTTACAGCTTTATATGTAGAAACCAGTAATTATGAATATATGTCAAGTGAAAATAAGGCTAGATTACATGACAATTTTAAGTTAGCAGAGCAGCTAGGTGCCAAAGTAACCATAGCATATGATGATAATGTTGCATTTCAAATTGCTGAATTCGCTAGATTATCTGGAATTTCAAAGGTAGTATTAGGACGCTCCAACACTAAAAAAAGAATCATATTCTCAAAACCTACTTTTGTTGATACTTTAACTTCATTAGCTCCTAATTTAGACATATACATTATTCCGGATAAAAAGTCTGCTTCATACAGAGAGCTTTCTATAAATCAACGCAGAAAAGAATCCTTTTCTTTAGCTGGCACCTTAAAGACTATCGGTATTATAGCATTGTCAACAATTATAGGTTTATTATTTCAATATTTAGGATTTAGTGAAGCTAATATTATAACCATATATATTCTAGGAGTTTTATTAACCTCATTAGTAGCATCTAATAAAATATATAGTATTAGCTCTTCAATATTAAGTGTACTTGTTTTTAATTTTTTCTTTACTGATCCTAGGTATACATTACAGGCATATGATCCTAGACATATAGTCACATTTATAGTTATGTTTTTATCAGCTTTTATCACCAGTTCCTTAACTATTAGAATAAAAGAATATGGTAAGCAAGCTGCTCAAACAGCATTTAGAACAAAGCTTTTACTAGAAACAAACCAAATGCTTCAAAATGCTTCAGACATAAACAGTATAATAAATGGGACTGCTAATCAACTTATAAAGCTATTGAATAAACCAGTTATTTTTTATCAGGTTGAGAATAATAATTTAACTGATCCTATGTTTTTTTGTGATAATACATTTAATCAAGATTCATCAATATATATTACACGGGCTGAAAAAACAGTTGCTGAATGGGTATTTAAAAACAATAAGCATGCTGGCGCAACCACAAATACATTACCTGGTGCTAGATGTTTATATTTAGCTGTTCGTGGCAATGAAGGTGTTTATGCAGTAGCTGGAATTGCTTTAGATGATGATATAATAGATTCATTTGAAAATAGCATGATAATTTCTATTTTAGGTGAGTGTGCTGTGGTTTTAGAGAAAGAATTATTAAGTGAGATAAAAAAACAAGCAGAAATCAAAGCTCAACGGGAACAGTTAAGAGCCAATCTTTTAAGAGCTATCTCTCACGATCTTAGAACTCCGCTTACATCAATATCTGGAAATGCTTCGGTACTTATGAACAACTCAGAAAGTTTAAGCAAAGAAAAAATCAATAATCTTTACGAGGACATATATGATGACTCAATGTGGCTTATTAATTTAGTTGAAAATCTTCTTTCTGTTACAAGAATAGAGGACGGAACTATAAGTATACACATGGAGGGTGAGCTATTAGAGGAAGTAATAAGCGAGGCACTTAAACATATTAACAGAAAAAGTATTGAACATAATATAAAGGTTAATATAAGTGATGAGCTAATTATGGCTAAAATGGATTCGCAATTAATTATCCAAGTGATTATTAACATTGTAGATAATGCCATCAAATATACTCCTTTAGGTTCTACAATAGAAATAACAGTAAGAAGAAATGAAGAGTTTGTAATTGTAGCTATAAAAGATAATGGAAATGGAATTTCAGAGATTGGAAAATCTAATATATTTGAAATGTTCTATACCGAAAAAAATGTTTCTGCGGACAGCAGACGAGGTCTAGGTCTTGGATTATCACTTTGCAAATCAATAATAAATGCCCACGAAGGTACAATTTCTGTCAGAGATAATGAGCCTCATGGTTCTATATTTAGCTTTACATTAAAGGCAGAGGAGGTAATAGTGTGAAAAAACTCTTCACAGAGTAAAATATATTTTACTCTATCTATTTATAATGCCACTACAATGTCTCGACTACGTCGAGTCTATGGGTATAATGGAGGATAAAATGAATAAAGTCAATATTTTAGTAATAGAAGATGATAATGCAGTTAAAAACTTGATTTCGACAACTCTTGAAACACAAAACTATAAATTTAACACAGCTGTTACAGGTTCTCAAGCTATAACCGAAGCAATATCACAAAACCATGATGTTATTTTGCTTGACTTAGGGCTACCAGATATAGATGGAGTTAGCATAATAAAGAAAATTCGTTCATGGTCAAATGTTCCAATTATAGTTATAAGTGCAAGAAGTGAGGATGATGATAAAATAGAAGCATTAGATGCAGGCGCAGATGATTATCTAACTAAGCCATTTAGTGTGGATGAACTTTTAGCAAGAGTACGTGTTGCATTAAGACGAGTTAATTACAGTAATGAGATAAATCAAAATAACAATAAATTTATAAATGGTGATTTAAAAATAGATTATGCTTCAGGATGTGCATTTTTAAAGGATGTGGAGCTTCATTTAACACCTATCGAATATAAGCTTTTATGCCTTTTATCTAAAAATGTAGGAAAAGTATTAACACACAAATATATTATAAAAGAAGTATGGGGAAGTGAGTTAAATAGTGATGTACCATCTTTGAGAGTTTTTATGGCAACTTTAAGAAAAAAAATAGAGCCAAACACCTCTGAGTCCTTATATATTCAGACCCATATAGGTGTTGGCTATAGAATGCTTCGAATTAATAATTAGTATCATTTTCCTTTTTCTTTTGATTTCATATACATTTGTATAATAAAGCCAACTATAAACCCAAGCACTATTATAGTATTATTAGTAAAAGCTCCAACCATAGTTGGCTCTAAACCCTGCTTAATATGAACTGTATACTCTGCTATTAAGCCAAGTAATGAGGCTATTAAAAATACTTGTCCAAAAAGAGTATAATCTAGGAGTATAGCGAGCATAGATACTCCTAATATAGGCATATACATTGTTCTAATAACTGCAAAATCAATATAATTAATATAATGAAAAAAGGATATAATAACTGCATATATTAAAAGATATAATAATGCTAGTTTTGATCTGTACTTAACATTCATAACCTCTTTCAACCTTTCTATAAGTCAAGTTCGGTTTCACCATCTCCTTGAGTAATATGCCATCTTTCATGTCCCATCAATTCATCAGTTAATATTTTATCACTAAGTGATTTAGCAATCATCATATTATTTATTAAGCTTTTTTTGTTTTTTGCAAAGCCATAATTTAATAAAACATCCTTATATTTGCCATATAAACCTGTTCCAACAACTACATATTCAGCATTTACCTTGTAGCAATAGTTAATTATTGCTTCAGCTAATGAACTTATATACTGCTCATTCTTAGGGTCAGTGAAATTTTCAGCCACAGAAACCATTTTAGAGTTGTTTGCCAAAGTTTCCCTTAATACCACAAATCCAATTTTTTCTGAACCTGCATTCACAAGAAGTGTTTTATACTTAACATCTGGTCTTTTGTTATATCTATAATTTAAATATTTATAATCTCTAACTATTAAAACATTGTATCTATCCTTGAATTTATCCCAATACTCTGTTATTTCTTCTGGTACATAATCCAATTCTTTAACAGTAGCATTTAGTTTTTTTAGTACATTTTTAGGTGCAAGTCTTAATTTATCAAAGCCTTTGTATAGTCCATTTGATAAGCTTGCTAAAAATCCTACCTTGATTTTGTCCTTCATTTTATGAGTGATATTTATTGGCCTAATATAAACTTCTTTTTCGTATAATGTAGGCCATCCAAACTTTTCATAGGCTGGGTAAGAATTTTTATTGGCAAGACCAATAATAACATCAACCCCATTATTTCTTCCACATTCAACAGAGTTATCAGTCATAGTTCTAAATATACCTTGTCTTTTAAAATCAGGATGTGTCATAGATTTAACCGAGTGTGCACCAATTACTACTTTGCCATTTACATATAACTCAAATGGAATAAGCCCATCCGCACCGATAATCTTATCCCCTTCCTTTAACACGTACATAAGGTTTTGACCATTTGGATTGTATGGATTTTCATCAAACATCCATTTGTGCATGCCTAAATCCTGATTTGTTCTTTCACCAAAAGATAATATGCAAAGCTCTTCAAAGCTTTCAAAATCTTCATCTAAATTTATATTACAAATTCTTCTTTCGCTCATATGTATCCTCCACCGCAATTAAATTTGTTTACATCTATGTCTTCTATTAAATAAATTGTTATAAAAAGTATACAATATATGATAACCAAAATAAACAAAAATATCGATAATTTTTATCAATGTTTGCATATTTTTACAGAAAGAAATTTTTAGTCATTTTTAATTGACTTTATAGTTAATTTAGATTAAAATTTTAGTATTAAATTTTTATAGATTATATTTTAAGTTATATATATAATACTAATCTCAATTTAAAACCTTTTATAATTAAGATAAGTATAAATAACAAAATCAAAGGAGAAATATACAAGATGGTAATTATAGTCGACTTCGGTGCTCAATACAGTCAACTAATAGCTCGTAGAGTTAGAGAAGCCAACATTTATTGTGAAATTGTACCTTATACTTACACAATAGATCAAATAAAGGCAAAAAATCCAACAGGAATAATTCTTTCTGGCGGTCCAGCAAGCGTATATGAAGATAACGCACCTTCTATAAATAAAGAAATATTTGAAATAGGTGTTCCAATTCTTGGAATATGTTATGGTGGTCAATTAATAGCTCAGTCTTTTGGTGGAAAAGTAACAAAGGCTAATAACAGAGAGTATGGACGCATTAAACTTCAAACAGCTGAAAATACTGGTTTATTTAAGGATATACAACAAGATTCATTAGCATGGATGAGCCATACAGATTATATAGAACAAAAACCTGAAGGATTTAGAATTACAGCATATTCTGATACTTGCCCTATATGTGCAATGCAAAATGATGAAAAGCAAATCTATGCAGTACAATTCCACCCAGAGGTTGAACATTCTGAAAAAGGAAAAGAAATAATCCAAAACTTCTTAATAAATGTATGTAAATTAAAAGCAGATTGGAACATGGGTAACTTTGCCCTTGAATCAATAGAAAACATAAAAAAACAAGTTGGAGACAAAAAAGCTTTATGTGCATTATCAGGCGGAGTTGATTCATCAGTAGCCGCAGTATTAGTTCACAAGGCTATAGGTAAAAACCTAGTATGCGTATTTGTTGACCACGGGCTACTTAGAAAAGACGAAGGCGACCAAGTTGAAAAAATATTTAAAGAACAATTTGATATGAACCTAATCAGAGTAAATGCTGGCGAAAGATTTTTAGGAAAATTAGCTGGTGTAACAGACCCTGAAACAAAGAGAAAAATCATTGGTGAAGAGTTTATCAGAGTTTTTGAAGAAGAAAAACAAAAACTTAAAGATGAGTTTGGTCATATAGATTACTTAGTTCAAGGAACAATTTATCCAGACGTAGTAGAAAGCGGTACAGCAACAGCTGCAACAATAAAATCACACCACAACGTTGGTGGACTTCCAGAGGATGTTGACTTTGAATTATTAGAGCCATTAAGACAATTATTCAAAGACGAAGTTCGTCAAGTAGGTAGAGAGGTTGGAATACCTGAAGAATTAGTTGAAAGACAACCATTCCCAGGTCCAGGACTTGCAATTAGATGCTTAGGTGAAATCACAGAAGATAAGCTTCACATCATAAGAGAAGCAGACTTCATATTCAGAGATGAAATCAAAAAAGCAGGACTACACAAAAGCATATGGCAATACTTCGCTTGCCTACCAAACGTAAGAAGCGTTGGAGTTATGGGAGACTACAGAACATACTCTCACACTGTAGCACTAAGAGCAGTAAACTCATCTGACGGAATGACTTCAGACTGGGCACGAATACCATATGAAGTATTAGAAAAAGTATCAAATAGAATAGTAAATGAAGTGGATAATGTAAATAGAATAGTTTATGATATAACTTCAAAGCCACCTTCAACTATTGAGTGGGAATAAGACTTTACAGCCATATAATATTGATAATTCAATGATTATATGGCTTTTGTTTTTCTTTTGATACTATTTTGATACTGTTATTAAAAACATATTAAAAACTAAATATACTTAATAGCTGTTCTATAGCTTCATCAGCACTTAACTTTTGCCTTTTTTCTTCACGCTCCATCTGCAAAACACTCCACTCAACTTCACTTGTACCTGTATGCCTAAATTCATTTAATCCTACATGGCGCATTGGTATATAAGACCTATAATCTTCTGTAGCCTTAACAAATTTTGTATCTTTTCTTAAATTTCTAAGTCCCCTTTCTTTTAATTGTCTTACTCTTTCTCTTCCTATTCCAGTATCATTCCCAACACTTTCGAGAGTTCTATTTTTATAATACAATTCTCTTAATATATGTTCTTCTCTAGTTGATAATTTAGAAAGGGCACTATTCACTATACGCTTTAAATCTTCACGTTCAACAATATCATCAAAATCCTCTATGCTTTCATCAGGAATAATATCACCTAATTCAGTATTATCTTCTTCCCCTATAAATGTATTAAGTGATACTATTGAAGCTGTCGCACATTGTTTTATATAATTAAGTCCTTTGATACCTACTTTTAATACTTTGCACATATAATCATCAGCAGGATAACAATCATACTTTTGATGATAGTCATTTTTTATTTTTTTATATCTATATACATAATAATTCATGTGTGCGGTAAAGTTACCACTATCGCGAATAGAATTTAATATATAAAATTTTAAGTTTGTAATAAATGAACACCCAAACTCTGATTTAAAATCTAATACAGCATTGTATAACCCTAGATATGCTTGTTGCATGAGATCATCTAAATCATTAATATCATTAGTCCTGTTATGAACTATTTTATAAATAAATCCCCTATTTCGCTTATATAGCATCTCCATATTTTCTGATACATTCTCGCCATTTTGTATTAACTTTACTAATTCTTCATTAGTCATTTAATATACACTCCTTTTACACAATAAAAAAGACGTGATAACAATTTCTGATTAAATCAGTCATTGTTCCCACGTCTTATAATTGACTTCCAGTTAATAAATTTATAAAAATTATAACTAGGGTACTATCTTATATATTCTTTTATCAATTATAACATATATATATTATAATTTCAATTATATTCAGTGGGGAGAATCCGCGGAAGAAAAGTAGACACGTGGTATCCAGAATGTCATTAAAAACTTTTTCGATACCCCTACCCTATTTAAACTCACTTTCCCACTTTTTAACAATTCAAATAATAATTTCTGTGTTCCTTGCTTATCTTTCTTATATAGCTTATGTATCATGCCATGGGTACTAGATGTCATAGGAATAAGATTGCTTATATCTATCCTCTTGCTCCAATCATCCTTTAACTCTACGATATGATGCACTGCATCTACATATACAATCTTCTTGTTAATGTAATACTCATATAGGTCTAGTCCTTTGTAGTTGCGTAATACTTCTGTCCTTGTTCTTTCCCATTCGTCGGAGTTATAAAAGGATGTTGTTTCTTTGTCTCTGATATTCTTATCGTAATGTTTATATCTTTGCGCTTTGTTTTGCTCGCGTTTAATATTACATTCATCACAGCATTGTTTGCTATAGTCTATTATCTTCCCGCATGTACATGTTTTCTTTAATGCCATATCAACTCCAATTTAAAAAACGCCTAGTTTCATAAGTGCTATTCTTTATTCTAAATACATATTTATTATATTTGTTTGTACTACACAGTACGTTACACTAAATTATCTATTGATATTTTAATGAAGTTACTTTCCATACCTATTCTGTTTAAAACATTCCTCTACACCCTCATACTTATCATGAGTAACTGAATCAGTCTCACAATCATCTTTATTTTTACATTCGCATCCGTCTTTTAGACATATACAATCTATCTTGTTACCTTTCCATTTCATATATACATTTACTTTTGTTATTCCTTTCAATTACTCACCTTCTTTGCATTAAAAAAGAACCCTATATAGAGTTCTGATTATTATTATTGTTATTATTATCAAGTAAAAATGTAAATCCTGTATATAACCACTCTATAGCAATAACGCTTAAGTAAACCAACCCATTTTTATGTACATCGTACTTGCTATTTGCTCTATCTATATCTATTGCTGCATTCATATACATATAATTAATGTTAGCCTTATCAAATGCACCAACATGTTCTATCATAGGCAAATCATATTTACCGCTAATATAATTGTAAATATTGTTATCTTCACACTCCGAAATAATTCTATGAATGTCCTCTTTATGTCCTTTATCTAATAATCGTTGAATTTCCCATAAGAACCAATAAATATCTTTTTCTATTGCAATATCTTTAGCTTTTTCCATTATAACCACTCCAATACTTTTCTTTTTATACTACCATAATTTAACAAAATAGTAAATATAAAGACATGAGAAAATATAATAAAAAGGACCCTTTTAGAGTTCTTTTGTTTATATATTAGTCATCTTCATTTATCGTTTCTTGAATATGATAATTAAGATAAAAAGCAGTGTTAGGATTCTTTTTACTTATTATTTATTTAAAATAATTCTTATTACTTTCAATTTCGTCTAATATAACTCTTACGTAATCACCCTGCTTACTAACAAAATTAAACTTTTTTATTTTTTGTAAACCAATAATGACAAATGCCATAACAAGAAAAATATAAACTGCCATTGTAATTGTTATAAGCATATCTAAGTTGTTAATATTGGTATTTGCTTTATTATTAAGTGGTATTAATATGCTAATAGTTGTAATTAACATAGTAACAACCGAGATAACTAATGCACATAGCGATATCATAATATTTCTAAATTCATTTATATTTGATTTTCTTGATTCAGCTTTAATTTTTAAAAATGTATCATAATCTCTATTAACGTGTATTTCAAGAATTTTTCTTGCACATACTATCTCACTTTTTCTGCAGCCATTCGCACATTTTTCAAGTTTATAACAAATATTTTCAAATTCATTCATCATAAGCACTATTCCTCTTCAAATTATTTTAGTAAACTTAGTATACCAAGGAAATCATTTCCATACAACAATAATTTACATAAAAAGACACCCGTCTCTGGATGTTTAATTAAACACAGTTAGCATTTGTTAGTATTTGTTTTACTATAAGCCATGGCTTAATAGTTAATGTATATATAATAATTAATATACAAATACTAATTATAACAAAATTTAATAAGGTGATTACTTTCAATTACATATCTCATATTGTAACTGCTTTATTATTAGCTTATGGCTTAGATTATTTAATTTTAGATTTTAATTTAATTGAAATGGTATTGTTTTATTTGTTTGTTACTCTTGGAAGCATACTTCCTTATGCAGAATTACCAGATAGTTTTATTGGAAGAAGAATCAGACCAATTAGTGATATGATTTACAATGCTTTTGGCCATAGGACTATAACACATTTAACTATTATATTCTTTGTATTTGATTTTTAACTGATTTAAATATTATTTCTGGTAGTCTTAATAATAGGGATATTTGCTTATGTATTTGGTGACATGATAGATGGAAAGGTTCCTGTTGTATTTTCCGTTGAGTAAGAAAAAGATAGGATTAGGAGCTGTTTATGGCACAAAAAAACAAGCACCTGAAAAGGTGCTTATAAGTTAATCTTTTCTTTATAAATGCACATTTATTATTCTTATAACGTTTATATGTCTTGTATATCCATTTAATTCAAATGTATTTGTATATATTTTTGCATTAAATTTGTATGTTTGTCCTAATTTCAACGATACATTGCTTTCAATTAAAGATTTAGTCAAGCAGCATCTTAATGTTGTACCATTTTCTAAAAATACATGATAATATACTTTTTTTGAATTTGGTAATGTTTCAATGTTTATTATTTCACCTGTAAATTCTATATTCATTTCTTAGCTCCTCTGCGTACTATTTTATCAAAACAAGTTTTATAACTGCATCTGTATCTACTTCTTCAACGTCTAATTTCTCAACTAGCTTAATTAATACATCATCTTCATAAAAGCCTATATTTTTATTAATATCTATAAGCATTTTTCCTCTATCAAATAATACAACCGCTTCATTTAGAGAACCTATCACTATTGATATTTTGCCTTCCTCATTCTTGAATAAATTATCTGGTAATATCATGACTGGGTACAATCCAAATAATAACTTATCTTTTGTATTTTCACTGCTTGATTCAAATAATTTAATTAAATTACCTTCTGTGTCTTTTAAATTTGATAAATATTCATAACCAGCATAATTTATTAAAACTGTTGCATTATTTTTATATTGGTCTGCTAAATTTGTTAATATGTCATTTTCTAAAGTGTCAATATTAGCAACTTCAATCTTTGTTTCTAAAGTCATTTCGTTTATTTTGTCAACAATCATTTGATTTCTTGTTGCTCTTGATTTTTTAGCACACCATTTCTTTAACCATTCTTTAAATACTTTTTCTGAATCACTAACTAATTCTAAAGTAGCTTTTAAAATACCAGCTTTCTTTTTTGTTTTAAACTTAACGCCTTTTACTTTTGATTGATCCACATAAGGGATATCTTGAAATTGTTCTACAGTTTCTAAAGGGGTAATGTCAGCCGATAAATCGTATACTCTTTGTCCTTCCATTGATTCAACTGGTTCAACCTTTACCAATATTTCTAAACTTAAGCCTTCTTTTCTTAAGCTCTCTACATTGTTTTTCATATCATGTGGCAATAAATAACCATTGTCTTCATCAAGTCCAAATCGAATGCTATTGTATACAGTATCCTCTTCAGGAGTAGTAGCTACTGTTTTAATTCCAATAGATGATTTTAATGCTTTAACGAACATATTTTCATCAATATTACTCAAGATTTCTTCGTTTAATACTTGTTTTTCTTCTTTATTTTTTGTGTTATTTGCTCTTTTTACTAAGCTTAAAATTTCTAATATTTTTGTATTCATAAGTTTTCTCCTATTATTTTAATTAGTTTTTTATTGATACTTCAATGTTTTTTAATTAGTATGGTAAATGGTATAAACGAATTTTCATTTATTTTGATATTATTATATTTTATATCTTCATTGAAAAGCTGTTCTGGGAATTTTTTTAGAGCGAGGGTAGACACGTGGTATCCACAGATAACTTCTAAACAATTTTACCCGCCCCTGGGGTCACACACTACCCCTATTTAAATTTATTTTCCGATCTTATCGTCTTTATATAGCTGCAATTTCAATTGCTTTTTTTCTTCCGTCTTTTGTTTCTACTTTCGTATAGTTAACAGTCATTCCCACTCGCAGCTCATCAAAGCTAGGAACAACACAACCTGATAAGTGAAAAAATACATCTTCATTGTTATCTGAATCTGTTATAAAGCCATATCCCTTATTTAATGTTCTTTTAATTTTCCCTGTTTTTACTATTTGTGTACTCATATTGTCTCCTTATATTTTTTATTTTTATTATCATTGATTTGCTTTTCTATTTAATTACTCATGTATATAATTAGGACTTCTATTTCTTAATATTTTAATCTTATTTAATTTCATCATATTTTTTCCTTTGCTTATATTTTTTTAAATAAAAAAAGACGTGATAACAATTTCTAATTAACTTAGATACTGTTCCCACGTCTTATAATTGACTTCCAATTTTATTACTTAATTGGGGTACTATTCACTATATTTATTTGTATTAATTATATCATAAAACTGTTGTAAAATCAAATAATATTTAACATTTGACACATTATTTTATTAATTGTCATTAATATTTTTTAATTGAAATGTATGTATTCATATAAGGTTTTTTATCAGCTAAATCTTTGATTTTAGCACCCTTTAATAATGGTTTAAGCAAATGTATTATCTTATCCTTTTCCTCTATATTTTCATAGCTTATCTTTACTTTTATCACTATATCACTCCTGTACTTCTCAGAGCCTTTTCAACTATCTCTAACCAGGTATCAAGGTCCTTTACTTTACCCTTAAATCTTATATTAATCATAGTGCTACAGCCCCTCTCTTCTTAAAAAACATTGTAATTGTATTACATGGTATAGCTCCTTTGCCCTCTAAGTTGTTTAGCTTTAAAAAGTCCTGGTACATCTCATAACTTGTAATAATTACGTTAACCTTATTGTCTTTGTTCCTCATAGAGAAATATAGATTTATCCATCTTTGGTTACTGATATTTAGTTTATACACTACATCATAAGCAGTATTTTGGTCGTTCAGAATTTCGAATATTTCCATTTTCTCTTTTTTGCTGTATCCTATATAATTTATAAAGTCTTTACAAACTTTTGTAAATAATTCAAATGGTAAAACTTCATCTAGAAGTAGTTGCTGGACATCACTATTTACTTTTATATCATCAGCTTTAATATTTGGTAACCTTTTAAGCATTTACTTTCACCTGTCTTTCCCTTTTAGCCTTTCTCCTAGCTCTTTCTGCTCTTATGCCTTCCATATATCCATAATTAAAAGCATCTGCCATAATCCAATGATTACTGCTTTCTTTTTTATGTTTACTTTCAATATATTTAAATTCCTGTACTTTATCTAACTGGCAGGATTGTTTACCTAATATTTGACTTAGATTTTTTATTTTTCTTGCAATTATAGCTCCGTCTAAAACTTCTAAAAATTCATAGATACTATTTTTACTTGCTTCATTACTAAGTTTATCACTCAAATAAAATCTATATTCTTCTCTTTCTGCATGAGATAAGGACATATATGCTTTAATTATATAAAGGTATTTTTCAATTCTTTGCATATCTTCATTAATTACCAACTTGTCCTCTGATGGTTCATAGAATATCATTAGACTATCTATATTTGAACCTTTAGGCCATTGACTAAGGAAGTAATTAACCTGCTCTGTTGTTAAGTCTGATATGCTACAGCTCCACATATTTAAATCTTTATTTATTAACTCATAACTCATATTATTTTAACCTCCGTATTTTATAAACTCCATTCTTCTTTTAGTTTATTTAGTAACTGCATTTCTTCTGTTGTGTCGTTATCGGGATTTAAATCCGGATGAAATTTCTTAGCAAGCACTTTATAGAAACTATTAAGCTTTTTCTTTTCATCTTCTGTGTAGTTATTTTGTTTTAAATTGAAGTAACTACTACTATTGTAGTTATTGTATGAATTGTTTGAGTAACTACCTTTGCTGTAGTTATTAAAAAAATCATCATAGTAACTACTTCTTTGCTTATGTTGTTCTTTTATTTTATTTAAATAATCTTTATTTGTCAGTTCACCAAACACATTATAGCAATAATCGTATTCGTCACTATTAATGTTGTATTTCTTAGCAAATGCATCTTTAGCTTTCGTATATTTATTTATTATTTTTCTTTGTTCTACCCTTGCATGGTATTCTTGTGTTGTTTCAAATTCCTTGTTTATCTTCTCTCTTAATGGCTCTATTTTCTCATGTATCATGTCTAAGAGTTCGTCTGATGAAATACCAAAGTATTTGGCTATATCATCTATGCGACTGTGCATTATGCAGTCACCAATCCAAAAGTCAACCAAAGTATAATAATCAACTGTTGTTATAACTCTCTGTTGCTTTTTTACTTTTTTGTTTTCTCTATAGCTTTTATGTATACTAATCTTATAAGCCTTTTTTATCGGTCTTTCAAAGCGTTCTGAGCTATTTGAATGATAGTTCTTTGTTTTAGTGACTTCACCGATTGTAAATGTCATTTGACTTGTTTCAATATATTTGGAAGTACCATATGTATTTTGTTTTTTTAAAGCTACCTCCTGGACTACTATAAACATTAGTTATCACCTACTAAAATTAGTTCTTGATTTTTTTATCTGTAAAGGTTAAAATAATATTAACCTTTAAGGTTGCACTCTTTTGCTTTGGTCGGCGTTTCGAGTGCTTTTTTTATTTCTTTCCTATTAATTTCAGCTATCTTATCTTCAACGCTTTTAGCTAACATTGGTATAACTTGCTCTTTATTATGAGTATTACATGAGCATCTATAGCAAACATTATAGTAAGCGTTAGATTCTTTATCATACTGTTTTACTATAATAATTCCACTATCCAAGCAAGCCCAACATCTACGCATTTTTATTCTCCAACATTATAGATTTTTTATGCTCTATAGATTGTTTAACACTATTAGGTAATACCTTATATCCTGCTCTTTTAGCTCTTTCCTCCTTAAAGCTACGCATAAAATTACTTTGTATTACTGTGTTAATTTCACTTATGTTACACATGGACCAACTTTTTAACATATGTGGAGAGCCTACTATTTTTTTTATAATATCGGGTAATTTATCATACTCATTTTCAGAATTATAAGCACTATTTTTGAGGGCTTTCTGAACTAAGTCCCATGCTTCCATTTCTGTCATACTGTCTTTATTACCAATATTAGAAGTAGCCGTAATCTTGTCTACTATCTGTCCAACACATGGAGCAAATCCTTTCTTATCTTCTGCAACAAATGAGATAACTCCATTTTGTACTTGTCCATAATCATAATCTTTCATTATTAAGTGCCAAGCATTTACTCTACTTTTTATATCTGTTGATTCAAAATCTTTTGGATAATACTCTTTTAATGTTGATATAATTTGAGCTGTTTCCTTTAAATTCATTAAATCACCTCCTCATATTCATCAAATTCGCCATTTCTTATCATCTCTAACAATTCATCACCTGTTGACCTACTTTTATTAGTAGCAGCATTTACTTGATTTAAATAGCTTTCAAACTTAGTACCAAATAAGGTACTAGGCCTTAAATATTTCTCCCATTCAGTACCTATCCATTCATTTGATTTTTTATCTATAACAGTTTTAAAGTCTTCTAAAGTAAATCCTTCGTTTAGTCTTGCATTAATAAGCTCTTTTGTTTTATTAGTAGTAGTTTTATAATTAGAATTGATTTTTTCATTTAAGTAGTCGAGTATCTCGACTATATATGTATTATTCTTATCTACTCTACTCTTATCTATTCTATTCTTATCTGTGTTAACAAGTTGTTTACAATTCGTTTCCATTTCGCTAACAGATTGTATACATGTTGTTATGGATTCTCCGTTATACAAATATACTCCATTTTCAAGTTTTAATTTTTCAAATTCATTAGTGTATCTTGTCTTAGAGTATCTATCGCCTTGTATTTTATTGTTATAACCAATCTCTAATTACAATAACACCATTATTAAAGCCTATTATAAATCCCTTTGCAGCCAATAATTTTAAATCATCATTACTTGAATTAACCAATGATGTAATCTTTCTGGGAGAAGATACAAATCCGTCATCGTCTGCTCTCATTCCTAAATGGAAATACAAACTTTGTGTTGATGGTGGCATATCTAAAAAGCTATCAGTGTCAACTATATCCAGGCTAAACATTCTTTTTTTTGCCATTCTATGCTTGCACACCTCCATAGTATTTCTCGTCAAAATACTTCTTACTTACCTTACCAGCTATAGTTATAAATCCTTTTGCTTTTAATTCAGCATTTAGTTCTCTTATAACCTTATAGCCTGTACAAGTTTTTGTTCCTATAATTTTAGCTACTTCCTCAGCTGTGTAATAACTCTTTGATTGTTGCATAACGTCCCTCCTTTATAAATATTTGTTTAATTATGATATGATTTTAGATAATAGGTTTACAAGTATTCTTACTTTTAGACTTTTCAGCTTTCATACCTTGTAAATAGCCGAATAAAAATCCATTACATACAGCACTTATAGCTCCTGGACTATTATCAATTATTTCATTGATGTTATCCAAACATAGGTCATAGTAAGTGTTTACTTCTGCATTTTTAATTTTTTTCATTACATTTGTTACCCTAGCCATGAAAATACCTCCAACTTTTAATTTGATTTTATTTCATAGTTACCATATATAAGTTTTTTATACAATAAATATCATTTTATTTCTTATAGGTGTTCCTTGTACCTACTTAAAACATACTTGTCTATCATGATGTCTACATTTAAAAATTTACGCTCTTTTTGTTCTATATTTTTTTCTCATTTTTTCGTTTATTTCTTTTTTCTTTTCTTCAGGCAAATTATCCCACGCACGAGACACTGTCTCGTTAAGCTCATCGAGTTGTTCTTGCGTTGGATTACAACCATGCCCATAAGCCTTATCTCCATTCGGATACACCTTTACGTATTCGTACATTACACCATTTACTATTTCCATATACCTACCTCCTTTGTTTAATGTATTCATTGATGTTTGCACAGTTTCTTTTATTTTTATGCACTTAATTCCAAATAAGCTAAGTCCTTAAACATTTCTAATCTTTTCTTGCAGTCTTTGTAAATTTCTTTATAGTATAACTGTTTTTCAATACCTTCAACAATTACGTGTCCTATTATGTTTTCAATAAGTAATAAATTGTTTAGTTGCGATACTGAGATACTATCTCTTTGATTACTTCCTATGCCTACAACACCATTTGCTAAATTTGTTAGACTTTTATAATACCAATCTGCGTTATGACTTCCATTGGCAAATGCATATTCAATAAATTTTTTAATCTCATCAGTTTCTAATTTTCGATTAGATTTAGATTGCTGTCTTGTTTCTATCCAATGAGTAGTTTGTTTTTCTTGTAAAAGTTGACGCATAGCATAAAATTGTTTAACAAGATTTTTCTTAAATTTAACAACTACCTTTGTATTTTTCATCAGCGATATTAAAAATGTTGCTTGCTGTTCATTCAAGAAATATACTTTTACGTTTTGTATACCTCCTTTTGTTTCTAAGGGTATCATTTCAAATGTCACCCTTCCAAAGTCAGATATATCTTTTTCGTAATTTTTTATAAGTTGTTGTGTTGCTCTATGTTCTATCTTTGTACCCTTTGCAATGATTAAACTGTCAGTAAAAACATTGTTATTTTTTAGTGTTACTAATTTATCTATATATATCACTCCTTATTTAATTTATTTGGTCGGCTTTACGATTTCATACGGTTTTAAGCATTAAAAACATGCTTATGGTAGTTTATATAACCTTTTTATAATTAATATTGTCCTATAGCCTTATAATTAGGCTTTTAGGACTTATTAAATATCTTCTTACATCATCTTTATGGTAATAGGCTCTAGCCAAAGTATTATGTGCTTCACAATATGCTTTGACAGTATAGTAACTTGGACAATCAGATAACTTACTATATTGTTTACTTTGGTACTCTTGCTTAAGCTCATATACATCACTTTCCATATAGCTTTGTATGTGGTCCATTACATGATCCATTAATTACTCCTTTCTCATAAGTAGCTTGCCGACTACCTATGTAATAAAATTTTGTATGTGTTCTGCTATATGGTCTATTTATTAGTCCTCTAGTAAATCTTCAACTTTACATTTTAATGCTCTTGCTAATTTACCAACTGTTTTTGGACTTGGATTTTGTGTTCCACACTTTGCACTAGATAATGTCTTTTGACTAACACCTGATAATGTAATTAGATCTGTTATAGTCAATTCATTCTTTGCAAGTTGTATGTAGAATTTTTTTACGCTAAAATTCATATTTTCACCTCTATAAATTTATTTAACTACGTATTACGTAGATTTAAAATTATATTACTACCTATAAAGTAGTTTGTCAATATATTTTTTCTTGACTTTTTTTAAAAAACTACGTATTATGTAGTTAAGTGGGGTGAAAATAATTGAATATAGGCGAAAATATAAAAAAATTCAGATTAGAGAAAAAACTAACTCAAGTTCAACTTGGAAAATTAATTGGAGTAGCTGGTGCTACAGTTACAAGATATGAAAATGGTAAGATTATTCCAGATTTTGAGATGATGGATAAAATATCCGAAGCATTAGACATTACACCTATTCAGCTTGTAGGTTGGAACGGAATGCGTTCAATTCCCCACAAGTCAGAAATAGAAGAAATAATAAATAATCACTTGAATAAAATAAAATTTCCAGTACATGGAATGAGAAAAACTTGGTCAAAAGAAATTTTTGATTCAATCAATGAATATTTAGGTTTTGATTTATTTCTAGATTTTGTACCAGAATTTATTAAATATTTTTATACTAACTATACAAATAATAAAACTTTATTGAATTTAAAGAAATCAATAGACGAAAATAAAAATATTTTATCTAATGATATAGAATATATTATTGATAGTTCGTTTGAAGAACTTGAAGACAAATTAACAGACTCAGTGTATATGTCTCTAATGAGTGACACAATTAACAATATTAAAAAAGATTTGCATAAAGATTTATTAGAAATAATAAAAAAATCAATGTATGAAATTTTAGTAATGGATATATTTGAAAGAACAATAGAAGCTTTAAATAATCTAGGCATTGAAAAAGCTTTTGATTACATTATGGATTTATCCGAGCAACCTAAATACACAGACAAAGAATAGCTGCACTCAAAATTGAGTTGAGTATTTCTCCAAAGTGGAGAAAAGATATAATATTATTATTAGCATAAAGGAGTAGCAGTGACTATACAAATACTAGAAGTAAAGGACATAGTTAACCTATATAAAACACCAAAATCAAGAGTATATGAGATATTAAACATAAGAGGTTGCCCCTTAATAAAGGGAGGCAAAGGCAAACATTACTTAATAGAGAAAAGTGCATTTGAAGAGTGGATAAGAAATATTAATAAGTAAATGCAAATAAGAATAGAGCGGGAAATTCCGCTGTATAGCAATTTTAATATTGTAGTTATTATATAAATTATTATAGCAACTACAAAATAAGAGCCCTCAATTTTGAGGTGTCAAACAGTGTGTACTAACCAAACTTGAATTGTGATAACATGTCATCATATTGATGGTTATGATAAGATATCTATAATATATTTATGAGGTGAATAACATGGAAGAATATTTAAAAAAATTAATAACTGAATGCCTAGAGCCAATAAATGAAAAATTAGATAATTTAGAAAACACAGGAGTTCATTATAAGCCTGTGATGAATGTGAAAGAAGTTGCAGAATATTTGGGAATGTCTAAAGGCTGGGTTGATAAAAACATGGACGATATACCTTGTTTTAGACTAGGAAATAGACCAATGTTTAATAAAGAGGATATAGACAGGTGGAGATTAAGTAAATCTAGTACATTAAAGGATAGATGTGGTAAAATAACTATAAGACCGGCTAAAAAATAAATATTGCAAGATTTAGAATTCCTAAAACATCAAGATATATCATGCATCCTGAAATAAGTAAAGTTTAAAAAGTACGACTATCCAAATTTGGCGGTGAAAAAAAATTCACCCATTACTGGGAAAATTCCTTTCAGTTAGCTCAAGCCAATTTGACTTTTGTTATAGAGTGTTGTATGAAAATAGGAAACTCCACGTTTCATAAATAGAGCCGATTTTTTGACTGTAAATAGAAACCCATGTTTTACACAACGCAAAACCAAACAATTTCACATTGTAGTTACTATATAAAATTCTATGATAACTACATAATAAAGGTTTAAGAAACAATTAGTACAATCGAATTTCCGATGTTATTCTTTATAGTAAAGATTTTAATGTGTGCAATTTTGCACAGTCCTATAAAAAACGTTCGACTTAATGTCATTCGGTAAAATATCCGAGCCAAATAAAAAGTAGTTACTATAATATTAAACAAGATAACTACAATTAGGGTCACATTTGAAATGGTACCCTTTCTGCCTTATATCAGGTCGAAAGTTTAATTAAGATATAACACTTTAATCGGCGCAATTTTGTTCCAATCTTTATCGGTTTAAAACCGACAAAGTGCCCTCAAATGGCACAAATATGAGACAGCTTAATATTAACCCATGAAAAAAAGCCCCTACGGCAATAGGAGCTTTGAAGTAATCTATACAGTCAATAGACTATATAATAGACCACATACACGTTTATTATATCACGTCTATTGATTATTGTACAAGAAAAAATTAATAGGAGTGATATAATATGCCAATTTATAAAGATGAAAAACAAAACACCTGGTACGCATCATTTTATTACAATACGTGGAATGGTGAGAGAAAGAAAAAACTTAAAAGAGGTTTTGAGAAAAAGAAAGATGCTGCAGATTGGGAGCGTGAATTTCTAAGAAAAGAAAAAGCCTCTCCAGATATGACATTAAACTCTCTAGTAGAGCTTTATATGGAAGATATGTCTACCAGGTTAAAAGCTTCCACTATTGAAAATAAAAAAGCTATGATTAACACAAAGCTATTACCAGTATTAGGAGATATGCAAATCGACCAAATTAAACCTACAACCATACGCAAATGGCAGAATGATATAATTAATCAAGGCTATGCTAAAACCTACTTAAAAACTATAAACAATCAAATTACAGCTATATTCAATTATGCTGTTAAATATTATGAGCTAAAAGAAAACCCATGCCATAAAGCTGGAAGTATGGGAAAGAAAAAAGCTGATAGTATGGACTTTTATACTACAGAGGAATTTAAGGCAGTTATTGAAAAAGTGCATAAACCACATATCAAAATGGGATTAGAAGTATTATATTGGACTGGTATGCGTATAGGCGAATTATTGGCCTTAACATTGAATGATATTGACTTTGAGTGTAAAACTATTACCATTAATAAATCGTATCAAAGAATAGCAAGAGAGGACCACATAACAGAGCCCAAGACACCAAAGAGTAATAGAGTTGTATTAATACCTGGATTCTTATGTGATGAGCTTCAGGAGTATATTAAATCCCTTTATGAAGTATCTCCAGATGAAAGACTATTTCCTTTTGTTAGGTCATTATTTAATCACGAATTAAAAACTGCAGCCACTAAAGCTGATATAAAAATAATAAGACTGCATGATTTAAGACACTCACACGCGTCATTATTAATAGAGCTTGGCTTTTCTCCTCTGCTTATAGCTGAAAGATTAGGCCACGAGAATATAGAAACAACACTTCAAACATATAGTCATTTGTACCCTAATAAACAGGCTGAGTTGATTGAGAAGTTGGAGAATATGATTTGATTATTTATTTAAAGTTAATATAAAATTAAAACGAGCTATATTGTTAGCTCGTTTACTTAGTTATAATATTATTTAACTATTATTAATTATTTGACATATAATCTATAATCAAATCTTTTGATATAACACAACTCTCCCCTAAACCATTCTTATATACAGTATACCAAGGAGTTCCTTTTTTATGTGTTTTTTCTATTAGGCTACTAGCTTCGTGTTTTTCGTATCTATCTATTATAGTATCTAACACTTGTATAATTTTACTATAACCTTCTAAACTGGATAATCTTGAGGAAACTATAAGTTTTTCTCTATCGTCATAGTGTATTTTTTTATTTTTATATATCTTATAATCTTCATACACTTCTGGTATAACTGGGCCATACCTCCAAGCTTGAAAATCATAATCATAAATATCATCTTTATATTTTTTAAAATATTCACACCAGTAAAAATATAATAACTTTTGCAATTCTATATGCGTACAATCTCTTCTGCTCAATATAGCTTTTGCAATATCATTTACAGTTGGTACTGTATCTTTGGCAATAATACTTTTAAAATCTTGATATCCATTAGATTTTACTACATCACTGAAAAACTTGTCATAATCAGACACACTCTCCCAGCTCTTGTCTTCTAATTGAAGGTGATGAAATCCAAAAGTAATATGATTAAATTGTTTCTTTAACTTTTCGAAATTATATAGAAACTCTTTACAATCTGTCATATTATCACATGAATAATGATATGAAACTCTTCTTTTTAACGTGTATGAACTATAAATTAGTATTAAATGTTGATACATACTTCATCCCTCCTTTTAATATTTTATTACCCAATCAGTATATTCTTTTTTATAAGTTTCGTGAGAGTTTAAATTATTTTCCTCATCTGTTTTATCCCAGATTTGCAGTTCTATAGGAAAAGCGGTGTTGCATGGACCTTGAAAATAAATATGAAATCCTTTATAAAATTCATTTTCTTTTATATAACATCTCACTCTACTTAGACTACTTATGTATTCTATTAATTCCTCTATAATATATGGATATGAACTATCAATGATCCTAATTCCTAGTAAATCATTTAAATATTTATTTATTGGAAATTTTCCTTCACACTCTTCCATTTTTTTTGATAATTTTAAAATTATAGAGCCTGGATTTTTGGTTCTCCCTATTATTTTTACCCCTAAATCATTATTTATTCTAAATAATAATTTTACATATAATAAATCTAAAGAATTTATATAACTATTCATATAAATTTTAAAGTTTTCATTAATAATCTTATTGTTTTTATCAAAAATATGATTCACTAGGGTTTTCTTCAAATCAATAGGATTTTTATGACCCTTTACCCATTCTAAAAAATGTTTATTATGTTCTTCTAGAATAATATCCACTATTAATTTATATTTATCTATGATATAATCTTGATTAATAATTTTAGACTTATTATATGCTAAATTCTCCACGCTATAATATCCCCAATATTTACTTTTGAAAATGAAGCTTATTAAGTATACCATTTTTTTACATAATATTTCAAGTACTATTTTTAATAATAGAACCAACAAATACTATATATACTATTAAAAAATAATAAATAAAATTATTTATTAATGTTTTTTTAATAAAAGTAAATATTATATTATATATATACCCACTTATATGTTTGTTACACACTATTAATAATATACTTAAATATAAAAAATTACAATACCCATATTCATTTATGATACTATTATGATACTAAAAAAATAAAAACCACATTATTTTATATAAAATATAAATAATAGTGGCACTGAAATCATTGAAAATACAGCATTAAAAAATATATAAATTCTAAAGTAGTTGAGTGGGAGTAGTAATTATATACGCTATAAGCTTTGAAATTAACAGGTTTATAGCGTTATTTATTTTTATATCGTACATAAAACGTACAACTTTATATTTGCACACATTTTATATTATATAACGAACATTGCCCATCTTGACAAATGTAAAATTCTGGTATATTATGTAGGCAAGCAAAATAAATAACGGTGCCCCACACCGTTCTAATTAAATTGAAAGCCAGTTCCCTTAAGAACTGGCTTTCCCCTGTTTTTGGGATAAAAATGCATTATCTTTCGTAGTAATTCTTTAATAATTAAAATTGTTACATTTTTAAAATAAAAAACCTCGGATTGCTCCGAGGCTAATTTTCTTATTTACTTTCAAATTCTTTCATTCTTCTTTCATGTTCAATATCTTTTATCGTTCCTGCAATTAAAAGACATCCTCCCATTACAACAAAGATTAAAGCCATTACCATAAATCCAGTAAAATAATTTCCATTAATTATATAATTATAGGCATCTCCGCCAACATACGCATTTACCGCTTTTTCTCGAAAGAGTTCGCCGTTATTATATGCTAATAATTTGTGCATACCTAATAAAAATGGAATTATAGCCAAAGCCATTATTCTTTTCCCTAATTTCGTCATGTTTTTTAGTCCTCCAAGTTTTATATTTATGGTAATATTTTACTGCATTATTGTATTTATTTCAACAGACACTTGTTCGACTCTGTTCGACACTATTCGACTTTAATAACAATAAAAAATATCTGTAGATTAGCCCCGGCTATTGTATATCTTTCACTAACTTTCTATATAAGTCTTTAGGATAAAGGTGTGACAACATAAAATTTCTAAATTCTGTTATATCGGATTTTCTTGACTCGGCTTTAATTGTTAATAATTTATCATAATTTTTGATTTTATAACTTTTTTACATATTTAATTTTGCATTCTGTATTGTATTATCATTCTTACCCTGTTCCAACTCTTTACAAATCTGCTCAAAATTATTTAATGTATTTAAATTCCTTTCCATACAACAATTATTTACATAAAAAGACACCTCCACGCTGAATGGTCTGGTCTAGCTCCACAAGAGCATTAACCTATAGCTTGTACTAATTTTAAATTGCCACATAAGAAAAATAATGGTAATATATTAATATTGATTACTAAATGAATAAAAAAAGGAAAATAGAGTATAAGTTTATGATACTATTTTGATACTAAAAAATAAAAACATATAATTTAAATAAAATATAAATAGAAGTAGCACTGAAATTATTGAAAAACAATATTAAAAATATTTAAATTCTAAAGTAGTTGAGTGGTAATGGTAATATAGGTTGGAGAAAGCCAGTGTTTATGCGGATTGCAAACATTTGTTTAGTTCTTTGTAACAATTTTGCATTACTCTCTTGACTCTTCCTTTAGGGAATCCTTTATACTAAGTTTATCCCTAGTAATTTAGAAAAGAGGTCGAAACAAGTGAACAACCTAATCAAAATCAAAGATGTGTCAAGCAAATATGACATAACAGCACGTACACTGCGTTATTATGAGGACATGGGATTGCTGTCCAGCACCCGAAGCGATGACTACGCATATAGAATGTACGACGAAAACGCTGTTAGGCGGCTTGAACAAATACTCATTTTACGCAAGCTAAATATCAGTATAAAAGACATTCAACGTGTTTTCAACACTTCCGGTTCCGATGTAGTTTTAGAAGTGCTGGGAAAAAAAGTACAGAACATAGACGACGAGGTTGCGCTTTTGCATGAGTTGAAAGAAATCGTGCTGGATTTTATACGCGAAATCGAACAAGTGAACTTTGCAGACAACTCCGACATAAAACTGCTGTATAATAAGGCTAAAGAGATTGAAACACAATTGATAAGCGTTGACTATATTGGCAAGCCCTCAAATATAAACCGCTTGATTGAAATAACGGAAAAATTAGATAAAAAAATTCCTGATATAATGGTCATTAGGATACCGGGATTCAAAGCGGTAACGTGCGGCGATCAACCGTGGGGAGAAATGTTTAAAGAAGGCGGATATATGTACCAATTGTGGCAATATTGTCATTTGTATAAGAGTGTGATTTTCGATTGTTTTGATTTTTTGCTGACTAAAAATGACAAAGCTGAATGGATATGTGCCGTTAAAGATGGTGTTACCAATGCGGATGTAAGCCCTTTTAAATTGTTCGATTTTCCGGGAGGCTTATACGCTATGGCAGTCAGTATTGACGAAGATAATGAGAGCATACACAAAGTGGAAGATAAAGTTCGCCGATGGATTGAAAGTACAAATTTTGAGCTTGACAAAGGCCGCAATGTTATGTTCAATATGCCTTATCTATATGAAGATGGAAGAGATATTGCCTATAAAGACATAGAAAAGGGACTTGGTTACAAACAAATGCAAAGATATTTTCCAATCAAGCTAAAAGAAGGAATATAAAAAAATAAATGGAGGAATTATTATGAACAAGTATGAAAAAGCAATGAAACTTATGGAAGAATTCTGCGGAAATGGTAAGGACAACCTTATTGCTCTTGCAACTATTGCATTGTCCCCGAACGCTGGTGGCAATCCCCGCCCTGCTGTCCGTATGGTTGATGCCTATTATGAAGACGGTGTGTTCTATATTTCTACAGATGCGAATAAAAATAAAACGCTGGAAATTGGGAAAAACAACGAGATTTCCATCTGCGGGTTAGACTTATTTGTTGCTCAAGGAACGGCTGAAAATCTAGGTTGGGTAAAAGACGAGAGAAACGCGGAAATAAGAGCAAAGATGAAAAAAATCTTCACATGGTTCGATGCGCATGGCGACGAAGATAACCCGAACTCAATCGTTCTACGTATCACTCTTACGGAAGGAACGATAACTGATAACGAACAAAAATACGGTGAATGGCAGTATAAAGTTGACTTTGCTAAGAAAGAAGTGAAATAAATGCGCAAGACACTCAAAGATATGGCAAAACACTTAAAAAATGTTATTACGTCGGAAATACCTGAAACATATACAATTAATCCTATGTTTGAAAATATTTCAAACAAGGAAGACATTCGAGAAGGAGTTCTTGCGTTCAGAAACTTTTTGTATCGGTTTTGTGATGTTTTGATTGTTGAAGGTGATTCGTATGACAATCATAAAAAGATTGCTCACGTATTTGATGACCGCGTTACTATTTCGGTATATTATCCATTTCTACACAATGTGAAATGCTTATTGTTGAATATAGGTCTTCATGGCGTGCTAACAGAAAGTGCTGAATCCCTTACCGTCGGAAACAATATATTCAACACGAAAATTCCCGTTTCAAAAAGCATTCAATGCTTGAGATTCTTGACTGATTGTGGCATATTGATTGATGGTATAGATTTAAACGACAAAAAGCCAGATTTATTAAAAGCGGAAAGAATTAATATTTCGTATCCTGATCATCCTGCGATGTTAACAGGCTTAAAGGTAATGGCAACAGCCGAGATAGAGTTTGGAACAAACGTCAATAAATTCAAGGCAATCAGCTATTGCCGCTTCTCCGATATTTTATTGCGATGTGATTACAGAGTATTAAAAAATGATGAAACTGATGTGATTTCTATAATAAAAGATACTATGAAACCGTTATCTGCCAATGTGCAAGATTTTATATTGCAGTTACATCAACGTTATTTGGATAAAGGTCTTAAATGCAATGTGGAAATAAAAGATTTATGGATAAAAATTAAATATTCTTATAAAAGTAAAGAGATATGGGGAATTAATGTATCACTTAATAATGGCTATCAAATAAACATCAAAGCGAAAAACACGCATAAATACGCTGATACCATCGAAAAATTCCCTTCATCTATACAAGAAATGATTGAAAAAGGCTATGGCTGCGGAATAAAAAGAGGGATAAGCGATCATTGTAATGGAGGTTGCCAAGGGTTTCGTTTTTCACTGGATGACTCGATTATTGATATAAGAAATGCTGTCGAAGCTTGGCTTGACACGGAATTGTCATTTATATAGTATAAGCATTAGTAAAACATAGTGGAAAAATACTATATTGTCTACTTCTACATAAAAAAGCAACAGATTAATTTCTGTTGCTTTAACTATGGATTTATATTTATATTAATCCATTTAACTTCTTTATTGACTCTCTATCATTTTGTAACATCTCACCAGCTAATTTTCTTGATTATCATCTAAGTTATCCCTTAAAAATTTTATACCTCTCATAACTTGAACCCGATTCCATTATCACCCATTTTTCCTTTTATACCGAGATTTTCATCTGTTCTACCTCCTATATTTTGAATGTAGCTTGCTAATATCTCAGTATTCTTCCTGTGTTGATTTTGAATGTCTTGAAAAGTTGTTTTAACACTCTCGTCTTCTACTTTGCTTATAAAATTATTAAAATTTTCTATTGTCATATATTCACCTTGCAATAGTTCATTAAGTGATTTTGTTAATTCTACTTTATTATCCAATTTTATACCTCTCATAATAATTTATTATGAGCTTATTTTTCCACCGATTTGTAAATCTATTCTTATTTTTATCTGATAGTTTTTTCAATATAATTTAATGTATAAATTCCAAAATCTACACATTTCTTTTTTAACAAGACTCATATAAATACTTATTCCTAACCTAATCTATTTATTATATATCCAAGATTACTACCTGTTTATTAACATCTAGGACAATTTGTATTGCAACCAGTACAAAACCAACTTATAATTTTTCTCTTTTTTTCTTAACCAATTATCCTTTATAACACGAACCACCATACACTACACGCAACTATTGTACCAACAATGCAAATAATAGTGTCATTCATAGTATCTACCAGCCCCGCAGGTTGAATAGCTTTTACGGATAAATGATTATTTGAATTATGCTTTTTCTGCCACCTTTGATGATCTGTATGCATTATACAGTCAACAACATACTCTGCAACCTCCCATAAAGTATGAAGTGTAATTGAAAAAGTTAAGCAGAAAAAAAGTATATTAAATTTACTCAATCCTTCGACTTTGCTTGAAATTGCAATCCCAAAACTTATAAAGGCAATACCAGACAGAAAATGAATTAATATGTCCCACCAAGCATATTTATCATAATATTTAAGGGTACTGCCGAGATATATCGTCATAAAGATAAGTGTAAAATATAATATGCTGCCTAATAAATCTATTTTTATATTAAAAAACCAATCCATTAAAACAAGCAAAAATGTAAGTATAAATACTGTAATAGTTGGTATAATCGATTTAAAATTACGTTTATAAATATAGTAAATAGTTATAATTATTAAAGTTGCCCGAATTAGATTTACATATATATCTAAGAATGTCATTTGCCTACGTATAATCCAATTATCCCTCTAAAGAGGGTAGTTGGATTATTTTCCTTTTTTCTAATCTTTTTATTTTTGTATTGTAATTAACAGCTATAATAAATTGACGTTTGTATTTATGTGATCACACTTCAAATATAGTTTGCGCCTGTTTTTTAATTTAATTCACTATACTATTCTTAATAATTGTTTCTGATTAAAATGGGATTAGATGTACTTTATTGGACTGGTATGCGTATAGATGAATTACAATTGGAATTATTTTAAGAAAAATTAGTAAGTATAATAAAATTTTAAAAAATAATATGGAACACATATGGGACATGTGAATATTATGATATTGTACAGGCTAGATTATTTACCTGTAACATATTGAAAAGGAATGTGAGAAACATGTCAAATATATTTAATATATATAATGAAAGTATAAAAGATAATAACGAGCAAAATTTCATTGAAGTACAACAAACGCCAGGATTAAATGCAGCTGCTGCATTTAATATAGTAGGTTCAATTGCTGCAGAAGAAAATGCACTTGCAGCTATAATACAAGAAGAAGCAGATAAGTTATCTTTATTAACTAGCGCTAATTTAACTTTTACTAATTTTACTAATTTGACTGGAAGCATTATTCGTACAATGAAAATCGTATTGCTGAAAAATACAGTTTTAGAAGCAAAGTTAACAGAAACTTTAAACTATATTGATAGCGAAAACTTTACAATTACTCCAGCTTTTGTAGATAATTTAATAGCAATTCTTAGTAGAATAGCAAACGAAGAAAATGCATTAGGAAATTTAATTAGAGCATTAGGAAATGCAGTTAGGTTGTTAGCGCCAAGTCTTACCTTAGCACAATTACAGGCTGTTGACCAAATTGTAACATCACTTATGAGAGTTATAACAGAAAAAAATCTTGTGCTTTTAAGTAAATTAAGAAGAATTGTTAGATTTATAGTTAATAATTCAGCTGCTTTTCCAACTCCAACCCCAGCGCAGGTAGCTGCAGCAATAGCTGCAATAAATAATCTAATAAATTCAATAATTGTTGAAGAAAACGGACTTGCTGTTTTAATTGAAGGTGAAGCAGCTAAATTAAGCAGAGCAATAGCTTTAACTACTACCCCAGCAGGTATACCTGGCTTATTAGCATTCAATACTACTATCACATCTGTTATAGATATAGTAGTTCAGAAAAATATGATTTTAGAAGCTAAACTTGAAGATATACTTGCATTACTTGCATTAGGCTTTACNNATAGGAAACTTAGTTGCTGTAAATGATAGTGCTACAACTTTACTAGAATCAATCACATTAAAGAACATGATATTACAACAAAAGAATTTAGAAGTTATTAATTTCATACTATCACTACAACCTACTACTATTTGTGACTGTAGATGTTAGTACTACAACTTTACTAGAATCAATCATATTAAAGAACATGATATTACAACAAAAGAATTTAGAAGTTATTAATTTCATACTATCACTATAATGTAGTATAAAAGGCTCAGGTTCATGAGCCTTTTATACTTATTAATAAAATATAATGTAACATATTAAGACAGTCTGTATAAAATATAATACAGGCTATTAATTTTTTATGAAATGTAACAAAAATATAAAGGAATGTGAGTATGCCTATGTCAAATATAAAATATAATAATATGAATTTTCCAATTGAAGGAATACCAAGTAATGCTGTTTCTATTGTCGGATCGGTAGCCGATGAAGAGTTTGCTCTTGCATCATTACTTGAAGCTCAAGCAAACTTGTTATGTAATGCAATAAATCCTTGCATAACTGTCTGTGATTTTATTGACGTTATTAAAAGCATAATACGAACTTTGAAAACTATAATCCAGAAAAACAATATTTTAGAGAATAAATTAAGAGAAACCCTTAGCTTTATACAAAAGGAAGGAATCGGCTGTTTAGATTACAATGCACAATTTGAACTTCTAAACAATTTAAATTCTGTTTTAGAAAGTATAGGTGCAGAAGAATCTTCGTTAGGTTACTTAATAGATAAATTAGGAAAAGGTGTAACAAATATTGCATCTTATTGCACTTTCGATGATATTAAGCAAATCAATAATCTAGTTATAACACTGATGAAATTAATAGTTGAAAAAAACATGATACTTTTAAGAAAATTACAAACAGTTATTAAACTCATTAAATTTATTAAATGTTCAGAATTTGATATCTTTATAAAAATTATAAAAGAAATGTTATGCACAATTAAAAATCTAATTAATTCTATTTTTAAAGAAGAAAAAGGACTTGCCGAATTAATTTTCGGTGAAAGCGTAAAAATAAGCTGTGCATTAAAGATGTGTTTAAATGAAAAAGAACTTTCAGAACTGGATAGTTTAATAACTAGTTTTATAGATGTAATATGCGATAAAAAACGAATCCTTGAAAATAAACTTAGTGAAATCTTAACCTTATTAAATACAGTTGGTTTTAGCTCATGCGAAATTGACTTCATAATGGATCATATTAAAAAACTTCAATCAATTGCATTTAAAGATGAAGTTGATCTATCAAAATTAATAAAAGATAATTCTAAAGAACTAAATAAATTTATTGATAAAGAATGTTGCAACTTCCGTGAATTAATTAACTTCAATACTTGTATAACCTTTAAATTAGTTTCTCTTTTAAATTGTGGATGCAAAAACAAAAATGAATATGAATGTGACTCATATAATTACTAACAATAAATCTATGCCAAATTATTAAAATAGCTTCTTCTTTATATACTTTTGAGAATTATATGAAGAAGAAGCTATTATGGATATTACATCCTTATCATTTGCAATAGATATCAAGAGATGGCTCTACCTTATTTTTGCAATAATTATTTTATATCTTATAGTACAATCTTTATTAGAAAATATTTACATAACAGTATAGGAGACATTAAGATGAATAATGCTGTTTGGATTGCCATAGGCGCTGTAATCTTGTGTGTTTTGGTTGCTATTAATAATAAAAATGAGAAAAAATAAAGACCAGAGTTACACAACCTGGTCATATTAATTCTTCAATTAAAACTAAATTAAAATGTTTTCGCCAATTCTTTAGCTTCTTCTATTGCTTTCCCAACAATTTCATCAACATTTTTACCAATAACGTCTAACTCATCAGCAGCAATAGTTGTATAATCTGTTATTCCCATAAATCCAAAAATAGTTCTTAGATACTTATCTCCCATTTCGAATTCGCTAAATGGTGGTTCGGAATATTTTCCACCTCTTCCAGTGATATTTACAGCCTTTTTACCTTGACACAATCCAACAGGACCGTTTGCTGTATATTTAAATGTAATTCCAGTTACGCATACATAATCTATGTACGCTTTTAATATAGCTGGACAACCTAAGTTCCATAAAGGCTCAGCTATTACATATTTATCTGCTTCTAAAAACTGAAATGCATATTTTAATACTGGATGATCTTTTCCCTCCCCTTCCTTAGGTGCATGCAATTCATTTAACTGCCCTACAGGTAAAAACTCTATTCCTTCTTTATATAAATCAAGAATTATAATTTCATCATCAGGATTATTTTTTTTATATTCTTTAATAAAATTATCAGAAATCTTAAAGGTTCTTGATTTTCCTTCTAATTTTGCATTAGCTTTAATATATAGTACTTTGCTCATTTTATCCTCCAAGCATTTTATTATTATTTTGTACATTTAACAATATTTTATAATACTGTTTAAAATAATTTTAATATCATAATAACATTTTAGCAAGTAGGTACAATAAATTCATATAGTGTCAATAAAGTACTATAGTATCATATTTGATACTAAGGATAAAAATAAATGAAATATATTTGGACTATCTTTCATTTATTTCGTTAGTATATATATAACAGTCTATTAGCTTCTATGGATTCGTTTAATAAACTCTAAAAGCAACTATTTTCGTCTGCAAGTAAATTTATTTATATTGCATACATATTCTTTTAAAGTTAAGTTTATGCACAGTAAATGAATAGCTTTAAAATAAATTTATTGTTAAATCAATATCAAACATCTAAGATAAAACCAATACTTTAATTTGCAAATTTTAAAATGCATAAAAATTATTTTTTATTTCATGTTTTTGATATACTACTCTAAATTTCTGCATATTATATAATAAAAGGAGGAGTAGTAATGTTTGATAAGTGGACTGAAATATTAAATTTATTGAATCTTTACACCGAAGGTGTATTTAATCTAGACATAAACAAAATTGGAGACAGAACTATAAATTATTTTGAAAATGGAGCTATTAGTGAGAGTCAGTATGATTTTATTACCAGTATTATTATGGAACTACAACTTGTATAATTTAAAAATATAAAGAAGTAATACTTACACAAATAAAAAATATTACTTCTTTATTTATTTATATTATATATCAAATCCAACCTTGTTCCTTCAAATAGGCTGCATCCTTTTGGGTACCAAATCCAGCTTTTTGCATACCGCCCATCTGTTAGCTATATTTTTGCTAACAGTTGTTAGTTTGTCAAGAAAATTTTATACTAAAATTATACTATTTAACAATATCTAACAGTTCAGATATATCATTGATTGAATAAGATGAATTTAAACAGTCAAGATTTTTATTGTGCTTGTAATAGCATGAGTCAATACCAGCGTTTAATGCACCCTGAATATCAGAACTAATACTGTCACCTACCATAATAATTTTATCTCTTTCAACGTCTTTAATATTATTTAAACAATATTCAAAAAAATAGATGGATGGTTTCTCAAATCCTATTTTTTCTGAAATGAACATACCATCAAATAAATCTAATATACCTGCGTTAGTAAGTCGCTGTACCTGCGTTGAATATACACCATTTGATGCAGTGTATAATTTTTTACCTCTTCTTTTTAATTCTAAAAGTGTATTTTTTGCATTAGGAATTAAATCTGAGCTTTCATTGAGGTATTGACGAAATTGCTTTTCAACCTTTTCTCCATCTACATCAAGATTATATAGTTTAAAAAATTCGCTAAAACGTGTATTTAGTACAATATCTTTGGTTACTTTTCCTTGCTCTAGTAGTTTCCACAAAGATGTGTTTATTTTTTTATATTGGTTTAATACATTAGAATTATATTCAATGGAAAAAGATTCAATAATTTTTTTAAAGCTATTTTTCTCAGTGATATCAAAATCTAATATAGTATTATCTATATCTAATAAAATAAATTTGTACATACCCTACTCCTTTATCAATTGTTTTTTAAAAAATGTATATGAAATTCCTAATAAATTTGATAATAAAATGAAACTAATAATTGTTCCTTCTCTAATATATAAGGTATTACCACTAATAAATGCTATACTAAGTGTAGTTATTAATAATATTATATCAAAACTCATTCGTATAGTAGATAATTTCTTTTTAAAAATATCACCTATAATTAAGCACAGGCTTTCTAAAGGAAATTTAATTATACCTATAGCAAGAACAACTCCTAAACTAATTGATGATATAGTTAGACCAACTAAAAAGATTATTATTTTATATATGTAAATTTCAATTGTTAAGTTTGAAAATACATAGTAAACGAAAAAATTAATGACATAACCATTAACGATAGTTGCAATAACCTGAACTATATCAGTATAGTTTATCTGTGTACGCCTAATGAATAAATAGGATATAAAAAATAATAGATTTATAATATTTAGTATGGTTCCAATTTTTAAATTTAATGCATCAGATAATGTTAATGCAAAAGCGTTAAACATACTTTGTCCTATTGTGGCTTTTATTTGCAATGAAATACCTAACCCTAAAAGCACAAATGCTAGAAAAGAATAGATAGTAAGTTTTATATTTTTGCTCATAATTGTTTCACCTCAAAAATTATGATATAATATGCGTAGCATATTTAAAATGGCTCAACTGAGTTGAGACTATAATATAATAAAATGCAAATAACTACTATGAGAAATATCATATTGAGGTAAAAAATGTTTGATTTAAGTATATGTAAAATACCTAATAGATTATTAAATTTAGGAACAAAAAAATTCTTTCCAAAAGGCAGTAGCATCTATAAAATAAATGAAAGTATTACTCATTGCTATCTTATCCTTTCAGGAATGCTAAAAATTTATATTGACCATGAAAACGGGAGACGTTCAATTCTTGATTTTGCCGGTAAATGTGATTGGCTAGGTGAACTTTCTTTGTTTTGTGTTGAAACAGATATAAAAGAAAATAAAGTATTAGATGATACAATTTGTTTAAAGTTTGATATAAATAACTTAAGACAAATATGCAAAGAGAATGCTGAAATTTCATATTATTTTGCTACATATACTTCAAACAAACTGTTGATGAGAAGCTACCGTATGAGTGAATATATGAACTACTCATTAGAAAAAAGACTAGCCTCATTTATTTTAAAATACCAGAATGCTGGAAAGTATAATATACCTCATACAGATGTATCAGAATACATAAATATTAGCTATCGACATCTTCTTTTCGTCATTAAGAAATTTTGTGAAGATGGATTATTAAAAAAAGAAAAAGGTTATATTATAACTGATTTTGAAAAGCTAGAAGAAATTTCAAATTCTTTGAAATAAAAACTCCCTTAAGCAAAAGCCTATGGGAGTTAGCTATTATAATATTCTCTTTAATCTTTCTATACATCTTCTATATTCATCAGCTGGTTCACCATCTACTAAGTTCCATTCTGTTTTTAGTAGTTCGATTACTTTTTCATAGTATTTTATAGCGTTATTATAGTCTTTTTTAATTTCATATATATGTGCAACACCTTCATAAGAGTCCGTATACTTAGGTGATGGTTGAAGTTCACAAGCTTTTATATAGCAGTTAATTGCTTCATCATATTTACATAATCTTGCCAAGAAATCAGCTTTGCTTGCCCAAGATAGCCAATCGTTTGAATATTTATTCATCATTTCGTCTATATATTTAAATGCTAACTCTAGATTACATTCTTGTTTTGCAATCAACGCCTTATATAAAACATATCTAAAGCTATCATCATATTTGTGCATTTCTTCCAGCACAGTTTTTGCTTCCTCACAACGACCGTCAGCTATCAATAAATCTAACAGCCATAGGTAGCCTCTTGCGTAGGTTGGGTTTTCTTTAATGAAATTCATATAATATTCAATCATAGTATGATGATTATCAATATTCCAATCGCATATTATTCCGTTTGTCGCTTCACTTAGTAGATTATGATTATTTTTGCTTGTTGGTTCAAGCTTAAGTGCCTGCATTGCAAAATCCTTAGAAATTTCATAATAATTTCTCGCTTGTTTATTATGTAATTCAGATAATAACGAAAGTGCTCTTGACCTTAAGCTTTCATCATTAAGCTTATTTAGTAAAAACTCATTGTATTTTTCAAAGCTCTCTTTTGTTAACATATATTCATTTTCAAGAGATTGTTCTATTCTATCTAGGTGATTTGTGTCTGTAAGTGAAAACAGCTCATCTATTGTAACTCCAAAGATTACCGATAATTCAGGAAGTAGTGAAATATCAGGAGTAGCGTTATTATTCTCCCATTTGGAAATTGCCTGAGAGGATATATTAAGCTTTTCAGCTAATTTTTCTTGTGTTATACCTTGTTTAAGTCTAAGTGCTTTAATTTTTAAACCTATTTGCATTATAATTCCCTCCAAAATATTTTACCAATCGATTGTAAGTTTATTATAAATAAAATATTATGAAATTACAATGTATCATTGGTTGTTAGAACTAGAATGTTGGTTTAGCTAATTATAGTTACTAAAATATTTATTTAGAATTTTATGGCAATTTTAATACTTTTATGTTAGTATACATAAAAGTATAGGAGGGATTTTTATGAAAAGTATAGAAGATTTTTATGACAATCTATATGACGAATGGTCAAGGCTTGATAGACATAGGATTGAGTTTGAAATAACAAAAATGTATCTAGATAAATATATATCAAATGAAAATCTAGAAATATTTGATATTGGTGGCGGACCTGGAAGATATTCATTTTATTTGGCAAGTAAGGGACATAAAGTTACCCTTTTAGATTTATCACAGCATAATATTGATGTGGAAAAAGAAAAATCAAAAGAGCTAAATATAGAATTAGAAGATTATATAAAAGGAAATGCTTTAGAACTTGACAATATTAATAAAAATTTTGATGTAATATTGCTTATGGGACCATTATATCACTTAATTAAGGAAGCAGACCGTAAAAAATCTATTGAAGAAGCTTTAAAACTATTAAAGGATGATGGGATACTAATTGCATCTTTTATCTCTAACTATGCTCCTATACAAGATTCTTTATTACATTTAAGATTTTATGGTGAGGAAAATGATGTTGCAGAACTATTAAGCTATTTAAACGATGGAATAAACAATGAGGAAGATGGCTTTACTACAGCTTATTTTACTAGTGCTATAGAAGCTCAGAATTTAATGAAAAACTATCATCTAGAGCAATTAACGTTTGCAGGTGTTGAAAATATTCTAGGATGTAAAGAACGAGAAATTTTAACTCTGCCAGAAGAAGATATAAGAAAATGGGTAGAATTAGGTTTTAACTTAAGTCAAGATAAGTTGTTATACGGAACAAGTCAACATTATTTATACATAGGTAGAAAATAAATTGATAATAAAATAAAGGAGGAAATATGGATAGAAATTTTGAAAATGCTAAACAAACACTAAATCAGATGAAGGAAAGATATTCTTGTCGTGCTTTTTCTGATAAAAAAATACCTGAAGATGTACTAAAGGAAATTCTCGAGGTTGGTCTAAGAGCTGCTTCAGGTGGCAATCTACAGCCTTACTCGATTATTGTTGTAAAGGATGAAGATAATAAAAAGGCTTTATATGAGGCATGTGGCGAACAAAAATTTATTCAGGATGCAGATGTAAATTTGGTATTCTTAATGGATTGGCATAAATATGACATATATACTAAACAAAAAAATGCACCTTTTGTTGCATATAAAACATTTTTTCACTTTTTAATAGCATTAGAGGACATAATGTGTACAGCTCAAACAATTGAAACAGCAGCATTTTTATCTGGAATAGGATCATGCTATGTAGGTAGTATTATAGGAGAAGCTGAATTAGTAAAAGAAACATTAAATTTACCTGATAAGACTTATCCTGTACTAATATTATCCTTAGGCTATCCAAAAAATGATCCGCCTATAAAAATTAAGAAGCTAAGCTATGATACTATGGTATTTGATGAAAAATATAGAGATTTCAATGATGAAGAAATATTTAAGGCTTACGAAGATAAATATGAGGGAAGAACAACAGGCTTACCTCAAAAAGAACCATATAAATCTGAAAAACTAGAATTATTTAAAAATGCTCTTTTAACTTCTTATTCTGAAGATGAGGTAAAGCAAATAGTAGATAAAGCAATCGAAGATGGCTTTGTAAATGAAACCCAAAGAAGGTTTGGTTTACACTATGCTGCTCATGTTTTGCAAGAAATCAGCAAAGTGGCTAAGCAAGACATAGAAGATATGGGTATTTTCCCAACAGGTAAATAGAAAAAATCAGCTAAAAACAGTGTATAATTTACTATACACTGTTTTTTAGATTAAGAGTGTGAAAAATCTCTGTAAATAGCTTTCTACAGTAAACTTTTATAGACATATTATTTACTAAAAAATGTGTATATGCCTTCTTTGCAATATAAATTAAATTTATAGATATGTCAATAAACACTACTGGATATACTCTTGATAGTGGTCTGTTTTGCCACTCCTCTATCTCAAGTAATATTTTATTTGTTATATTAGATACCATTCCCTCACTTACTTCAAAACCATATATATCTTCTATTTGCTCCAAAATTTGACGTGTAGATAGACCTTTTGCATACATTGATATTATCTTATCTTCTATGTATGAAATAAACTTTTGACGTTTTTTTACAACTTGCGGCTAAAATGTACTTTCTCTATCTTGGGGTAGTTCTATTTCCATTTCTCCGTATTTGCTTCTAATTGACTTTGGTTTTTTGGCGTTACGTGAATTTGTATTTGTTATTCTTTCATATGGTTCATATCCTAAATGATTGTCCTTTTCCGCCTTAAGCATACTTTGTTCTTTATCATTATTTTACAGACTTTTCTTCACACTCCCGATTATTTTTATTATAACTACATTATTAAAGTCATTACAATTAATTTATAAACATTTTCTTATTAAATCACTTATAATTAGTTAATTCAACTCCATTATTGTCATAAAAATGTATTTCATTTACTGGCATATTATTGTCGCCACTCGCAACAATTATTGTATATTCTTTATTATTACCGATATATGTAAAACCATAATCTATATTATTAAGTAAAACTCTTTTTACTGATGAATCATAAATTATACCACAACTTATCCATGCATTTTGATTACTAATAATCTTAGATGTATTTAAGTTTACTCTTAGTTTATCATTTTCTATGTTAAACGATCCAATTTGTTTTACAAATCTATATCCTAATATATGTTTTTGTATTAATGTAAAATTTATTTGATTTTTATTAATTTGGTGAATTATTAGTATTCCATTTTTCATAATATTACTATCTATATCAATTTGTTTATGTATATTATATTCATTAAACTTAGTAGAACTATAATTATAAACTTTTCTTATTAATTCTACTGGAGTTTTAGGTAAATAAAAATATATTAGTATTGCTAATGATAATATTAAAATTAAAATTATCATTATTATTTTAAACTTTTTATTGTTAACCAATATCATAATGTTACGACCCTTCAATTTAAATAATGTAAAAACTTATATTACTATGTATAATTATATAATGAATATATAAAAAACTCAATACAATAATTGAATATTAAGTATTAATATATACAAAAAAAACACAAAATATGCATTTTTCTTTATTTATAACATATATTACTTTTTTTAAACAAATATTTTACAATTATTTTATATATATAAAGTTTAATTAACATTTATTTACATTTATGTTTTTTGTTGGTATGTTATATCTATATTATAAAAAAGGAGTGTAAGAATATGAAAAAAACAATTTCAATAATACTAATGTTTTTATTAGTATTACAAATTAATGTACTAGCTGATCAAAGGTTAGTTAAAAACGGGGATGATCTTAAATTAAGCATTGTAAGCGAAGAATTTCCAGATGCTTATATCGAACAAAACTTATTTGTATTCAACGAAGATGTTAAATTGGTTAATGGCAAATTAGAATCTGATACTAAAGACACCTCTGTATTAAAAGCTGTTGAAGAAGTAAATAATTCTTCAGAAATGATTAAAGAGATACGTAATAGTTTTGAAGAAAATACTAGTTTTTTAGGAATAGCTGAAGCAACTATATATGTGAAAGAAGGTTATGAATTTGTTAACAATCAATATGTATATAATAGCAAAATTTTATCAAAAAGTGAAATAGAAGAGATTAAAAGTCAAAATAATGGTATAATAATATGGGAAACAGATGAGCAAAGTAAAAGCAAATTAACACTAAAACTCATGATTTCTAACAATAGTGAAAGCACCAATGTAGATTTAACTTGCAAAGGAATTGCTTCTTGGAGTGGGTTGTCTACTGTGGGAAGCCAAGGCCCAGCAGGTGGTGATGATTTTATGGCTTTTTTGTGGGGCGGAGAATTTGACTTTAGAACAACAGGTCAAACTATAAAATACTCTGATCCAATAGGTCAAAAAAATGATGAAATAAGTACTTCTTCAAGTGCTGCTAATGCAGGTGTCTCATGGTCATTTACTGAAATATTAGGTATGACAGATCAAGATTTTTATGCTACTAATGTAACTGTTAATGCCAAATTAACTAAGAATACCTTAACAGGTAATGGAAATACTACTAGTGTAGCATTGCAATATGTTCATACATATCCAGTTATTATACCAAATTTGACCGCAGACATAAATGATAGTGGTACTTTTCCTATATTTTCAGTTAGCGGAACAAAAAGTCAGTGGAATTTACAAGCTATATTAACTGGCTACAAATATTAATATAGTTTCAAATATTTTGTATTACATAAAATCATACTAAATATCATTAAAGATTAACTAATTACATGGTCATTTAAAGATATCAAAACCCGCATTTTTTGCGGGTTTTATATTTAGCAAGTCATATTGACTGTTCATGAGGAGTGAAATTTTTCAATTCTCATAAATTATCATAGAATATCTAATTTACAGAGATTATTTCACAGTCCCTTTAGATTTTTAGTTTTAGGTTAATATTATTTAATATTCACTGAATAACCTTCAACAACTATTTCACGTATAGCTTCAACATCTACCGGGGATTCAAATTGTTTTATAATACAAATCTCTGTTAGATTTGAGCTTACATTTGCTCCATTTAATTTAACTGTGCTTCCATCATCAAGAATTACCATTATGTTTTTTATGTCATGATTAACTGGCTTATTTATTTTATCAAATAAATTTCTGCGTATATCAATCACAATGGATATAGGAGAAATTTTAACATCCTTAATGCTATATTTTTCACCATCAAGCTCAATGCTTTTATTTACGTTAACTTCTTTAATAGTTGGCTTATAGTTTGGTTTAAATTTTAAATTCCAATTGCCTATTAGTTTATCTTTAGTTTCAACGGCACTACATGTGAAAGTATAATTTTTTAATTCCTCTATATTTTCTATATCGAAAATATAAGTTTTATACTGCTTACCGTTTTCTTCTGAAGAAACAATATATGAGTACAGCTCTTCATCGGTTTCTTTATGTTTGAATACCATTTTTCCTATATCATATGATTCTTCATCCTCTAGATATACTCGAATATTTAGCATATTATTAACAAATCCTATATTGTCTACAGCTAATTTATCGCTATCTTTTATTAACCCTAAGCCTAAGTCTCCTCTGCCAAGGGCTTGTTCTATACTGTATATTTCAGTAGTAATTTTTCCTTTTCCCTCAGCTGATAAGCTATCATTATTTAGCTCTTCCTTTTTTAAATTTACATTTGTTTCAACTATATTGTCTTGATTTATTAGCTTCTCATTTTCTTGAAGATATCCATGTGGGTTAAAAACATTATTCTCATCTATTAAATATAACCATAAATCACTAATATTAAATTCTATTTTTTTATTTCTAAAGCCGTTAGTTATAGATAAGTCTAATAAAAAGCTAATTTTATTATCGGTTTTATCTTCGTCCTCCAACATAGTATAGCTAAATCCCCCACTGCCCCTAAAGTCAAAACCTACATTATCGAAAAATGCATAGGAACAGTCAAAGGTTTTTCCATCTAACCTTTCCATAGTAAACTTAATATAGCATGTATTTTCATCACCTATTATTCCATCTATTGAAAGCTTGAGGTCATTGTCTATATCATAAACATCAACTATATCACTGCAATCCTCTATATATTCATATCCTCCAGAAAACAGATTACCAAATATGCTCTCTATATTAGTATTAGCTGATGCAACAGCCATCGATAATATTAAAACTGACATTACTGCAATTAGTGGAAATATAATTCTTTTATTTGTAGATTTTTTTGCTGACTTAATACCTGCTTTTTCAAGTGTTAGATTTTTTATTCTTTTTATTTCTATATCATCAAGCTCTGAAGGCTTTATATCTAAATCATCATTAACTTCATAATCATCAAATATTTCATCTATCTTTTTCATACTTTTCTCCTTTCTACCGTCAAATCACTAAATATTAATACCTTTGTTGACTAGAATCTCTTTTAATTTAGCTTTTCCTCTAAAAAGTTTATTTTCAACAAGTTTTGTATTAACTGCTAATTCATATGCTATTTCTTTGACTGATTCGTATAGAAAATACCTTCTAATAAAAATTTCTCTATCCAACTCACCTAATCCGTTTAAGGTGCTTTGAATTATTTCTTTGTTAATGTTATCAAACAGATTGTTGTCTAAATTAAAACCTAAGTCTATTTCATTTTCCTCTAAAGGTATAAGCTCCTGTTTATCCAACTTTCTTCTATAATAATTAATAGCAACATTTCGAGATATTGATATAAGAAAATTTTTGAGTATTCCTTTATTTTCATCAAATCTATCAATTGATTTCCATAGCTCAACAAATACATCTGATACACATTCTTCAATATCAAAGCCATTTTCATATCCTATTATTCTTGCTACTATTGTTTTAACAAGAGGTGCGTATATATCAATCGCTTTATTTAAACCTTCGTTTGGTCTATTCTTTATCAACTTGACAAGCTTGTCATCCTTCAAGTCATTCTCCTCCCTATGTACTAATTATTTAAGCATTATTTTAATATTCTATAATCATATATTCACATATTTTTATATAAATCACTCAATTAATTTAAAATTTTTATTGATAATATAGTCTAGACTACAAATGTATAGATTATGTCTATACATTTGAGCCATTTTAATTATTATATGCATATTATATCATAGTCTAAGATAGGCTAAAGTATTTTAATATTTATGTATTATAAATAGAAAAAGACAGGTATGTCCATTAACCTGCCTCTTAAGGAAAAAAATATATATTTATTCCTTCCACTGCTCTATGTCTTGATCACCTTGCGACATCTCAGTTTTTCCAAACACAGCTCTAGCACTTTCTGCTTGTGGGTTATGTTTTATGTTTTTAGATTTAAACTTTCCATCGTGCTTCTTTGCATTTTTCTTTTTACTCTTATTATTCATATTAACTCCTTGTAAACTACAATTTTTAATATTATTAACAAATGTCAATGATTTATAACTTTGTATATAAAAATCATTTAACAGTTTTGAAATATGAATGCTTTCTACAATTATTCGACTTTATTCTATAACAATATTCTAATTATTACATATACTATAAATAATGCTAATAATTATGTGTACTTATACATATTCGGCAATATTTTATAGTTTTTACTTTGTCCGAATATATGAAATTTTGTAAAAAGCTTTTATCTAAACATAAAAGCCAATATTTTTATTAAAAGGGGACAGACACATGAACTACAATTTTATAAGTAGAAGAAAATTCATTTCAAAAATTATTGTATTAGCATTAGTAGTGGGTATGTTAATACCAACAGGTTGTGTAGCTACACAAAATAATTTTAATGATATTAAAGGACATTGGGCAGAAAAAACTATAACAGAGTGGCTAGAAAAAGGATATGTTAAAGGATATCCTGATGGAACTTTTAAACCTAATGAACCAATAACAAGAGCAGAATTTATAACCTTAACTAATAGAGTTATTTTTTTTAGTGGTACAGGTGAGGTTAATTTTAGAGATGTTAGTCCGAAAGACTGGTTTTATAATGATCTACAAATTGCAGTTAATAAATATATAATTGGATTTCCAGACAATACATTTAGGGCAAACAGACTAATTTCAAGAGAACAGGCTGCCAGTATAGCTGCTAGAATAAATGAATTAGCTGATGATAAGGAAGCTGCAAAAAAATTTTATGATTATAGGAACATATCTGATTGGGCTAAAGGATATGTTGGTGCAGCTGTATCTGCCAATTTAATGCAAGGATTTCCAGAAAATATGTTTTTACCAAAACGCCCTTTGACTAGAGCACAGGCTATTGTAGTTTTACAAAATCTAATGGATTCCAGAAATTATACAATATCAGAGTCTGGAACAACTCTAGTCAATATGACTATAACTGGAGATTTAATAATTGAGGCTTCTGTTGGAGATGGAGATGTTCATTTAGAAAATGTTACAGTTCAAGGAATTACTCGTATTTTTGGCGGAGGTTTAAATTCTATATATTTTAAAAATTGTCAATTGAACAATGTTTATGCTGATAAGAAAAATAGTCAGGTAAGAATTGTATTTGAAGGAAATACGTCCTCAAATACAGTTAGATTATTTTTTCAAGCTATATTAGAATTGAAAGATAACACTACTACAAAGAATGTGCAAATTGATACAAAAGCATTGCAAAGCATAATAAAATTATCTAAAAACACGAAAATAAATGAAATGACAATTAATGCTAATCAAATTCAAATTCTTGGTAACGGAACAATAACTGTAATTACTAATTATGGAACAAATAATAAAACAGAGATTACACCTTCGGAATTAAAGGGTAATTTAGATGGAATTGAGATAATACCAAGTGAACCAATTCCTGTAACCGGAGTTATACTAGATAAGTCAACTGCTGAGATCATTGTAGGAGAAACTGTTACTCTAGTAGCAACAGTTGAACCTGCTGATGCAACTAATAAATCTGTTCATTGGTCAAGCAGCGATTCCACTATCGCCACTGTAGATAATAATGGATTAGTTTCTGCTATTAGTTCTGGAACCGTTACTATTACAGTTACCACTATAGATGGTTTTAAAACAGACTCATGTATTATTACTGTTAATAAAAAACCACCAATAATAGCAACAAATATTAAAGTCACAGGTAGCATTAGAGACGCGGGAATTAACCCACCTACTGACAAGGGAGGATATTTTATTGAGTTAGAATTTACTGACGGAACTAAAATGAGGGATTTATCTATTTTAGAAGTGAAGTTATATAAGGATTCTAATAACCTTGTTACTAACTCTATGGCTTTTGATCGTATTGATGAAAACACAAAAAATTCAAGTGTAGTAACTTGTCCATTTAATTTAGGAACAATCGAAGTCAATCTATGGTCATGGAATAGAGGTGCCTTCCCAGTTCCTGATCCTTTAGATGATTCCGTGGTACCTAATAAGGCAGTTATAAACTTCACTAAGGATAATATTGATTATACCTTTACTAAAGAACTATCACTAAGATTACCTGTCCAACAGCCTGCAACATTATTTAGCAAGGAAATTACAAATTTAAATTATGAAACAATATATGCTACGCAAGCAAAAATAATAAGTAAGACTATTACAACCTCTAATTTTGGACCAGGTAATAACAAAGAGTTTACAATAGATGATGGACTTGGCAATATTATTCCTGTAAACTTAAATTGGGATATACCACTAAATGAATTTGCAACTACCTATGCAGCAGCTGTTGGTTCAGCAGTAGAGAGCATAATCCAAGATTACTTTTACCAAAAAGGCGGAGAGGAAGGCTTAGTGAATAGAACTTTGTGTGCAGGTGCAATATCAACTGCTAGCGGTTACGGAGATGAATTCTATATTAGCACATTTGCTACTGGATCAAACAGCAAAGTAATTATTAGTGGAACTGATGCATATTACTTCTTTGATACTCTACAGGTAAATGGCACTGATGAGGATAAATCATTGAATCGAGAATTCACAATAAGTGATGGAACAAATACAGCTACAATGTATCTTGATCAAAATTACGAGGATATGGAAAGCTTTGTATATTATTTAAACAGTATCCTATATATGTTACAAGTTAAAGTAACCGCAGAAAAAGTAGATAGCAGTCATTTTAAATTGGTTGCCAATGAGCTTGGCATTAAAATAACAATAGGCGGTCAGGATAAATCAGATTTTTTTAATTAGTAATTAAAAGGGCGAAGCACATTCGCTCTTTTTCTATATTGAAATTTCAATAGTTGGTAAAACATTAATTGTTGTATCTACTGTTATTATTTGAGGAGCTGAATAAGCGGATATATTTGATACATCGATTATAGGTATTGGCTCTTCTTTAAAACCATTATCTTTCTTGTTAAGCAGTATTTGTGGATAATAGTAAAGTGGATTAGCCTCATCTATTTGCGCTCTTTCTCTAATATACCTTATTGCTCTTCTCCTATGTAATTCGTTGTTCTTATGTTCCGCTAACTTTTTCTTATCATTAATTTCTGCTGCTGTTTTTTCTTGAGCTAAGCTTTTTTCCTGCGATAAATCTCTTACTTTTCTATAGGATCTTGTAATAGCTTTTTCTAATTGTCGTATTGCAGCTTTAATTTTACTTTTTTCACCATCCTCACAGTCACGAAGAATAGACTTGAGCTTGCTAATTTTAAATCTCGCATTTGAAACTACACTCTTAACCTCAGGTATACTTCTAGCTTTAGCCAGCTTGGAGTAAATATCAATAGGAGCATTAAAGGCTGAATTTGTTTTCATAACTTTAAACTTATTTTTTAATTCATCTACCTGCTCCTGCATCTTTTTCATTGCATCTAAAAAGCTATCATGTTTACTATTTAAAATATTATTATTTTCATAAGTATTCCAAAACGTAATTCCTTTTTCATCAACGTATGCGCCAGTAGATTTGAAATTTATATCACTGCTTGATAATTGCCTTAGAGTTTCCTCCAATATTGCTTTACCTTCATTATAGGAATCTGCATTAGAGCTCATTTTATCAATAAATTCCTGCGAAACAACAAGATGCTTGCCATTACCTAAACCTAAGGCAAGTTTTTTTATATCATTATAGTCATTCGTATTTAATATATAAATATTAACATCCTTATAGCTTTGACTTAAATTTTTAAGTGTTAATTTTGTTAGCTTATCATAATCAATCGATTCTAAATCACATAATGACATATCAGTTTTGTTTAAGTTAGCTGTAGTATGTTCTATAGATTTCTTTGAGGCTGATGTAGGATATTGGTTTTTTAATTTATAATTGTAGTTAATTGAATTATCTATTTTCAAAATTAACACCTCCTTTTTTACTTATATTCATTATATCGGATGATATATAAAAATATACACAGTTTATGTTAATTAATATACAATATATTGAAAATTACGGAAAAATGCTTTCTACTATGACACTAAAAAAGGTGAATCTCACTGTATAGAAAATGAATGCGATGAGGATGTTATTTTTGTAGCATTAGTTTTAAATTCTTAAATATATTTTTTTATTGAGGGCATATTATGAGTTATAAATATATTATTTTCGATATTGATGATACACTTCTAGATTATAATGAAGACAAAAGAAATGCACTAATTAATACATAAAATGATTGCAACATACAATATAATGATAAGTTATTTGATATATTCTATAAAATATGTAAGGTTGAATTGTATAAGATAATACAAAGCACATAGAAAATAGAACAGATATAATTCCAACTTATGAAATATTTGAATTTGACGAAATTATTGAAATATTAAATTAGTTTGACATGCAAATACATAATATAAGGAGTTATAAAGTGAATAATAAATTAAATAGAAATATAAAATTAGATTATATATATTGTTTCACAAGAAATTTTGATTTGTCTAGTGCTATCTGGGTACTATACTTGGTGTATAGAGGGCTTCCTCTATGGCAAATTGGAGTATTAGAGGGAATCTTTCACTGCACTAGTCTTTTTACTGAAGTCCCAACAGGTGCTATCGCTGATTTGATAGGCAGAAAAAAAATAATAATAATTGGTCGCTTGTGTAGTGCATTTTCAAGTATGTTAATGTTATTTAGCAATAGTTTCTTGGGATTTTCATTTGCATTTATTTTTTCTGCATGGGGATATAATTTTAATTCAGGCTCTGAGGAAGCTCTTGTATATGATAGCTTAAAATTATTAGGGAAAGAGATTGAATATATAAAAATAAATGCTAAACTTAATGTAATAGTAGAGGTGTCACAAAGCATTTCCGTATTTTTAGGTGGTATTCTTTCTGAATATTCATTTACATACTGTTATTTAGCAGCAATAATTATTTCTATTGTTTCATATGTTTTTGCACTTTATTTTATTGAACCAAAAATAAATTCTAATGGTAGTAATAACAAGTATATTAGTTTTAAAAAACATTTTTCAATGTGTAAAAAAACTTTAAAGGAAAATAAAAAAATAAGGAAAATACTTTTATATTATCCTGTAGTATTTTCCTTCTATACTGTACTTTTTTTCTATGGTCAACAATATTTTAGCGATTTAGGTCTTAATATATTTCAGATAAGTATTATAATGCTAATATCAGGTTTTATATCTTGTATTGGTGCATTAAGTTGCAAAAAAATATTGAAAATATTCAAAAAAAGAACAGTATATATAGTGTCACTTTTGTTGTCTGTAGGAATTATAGGTATGTTTTTAAATAATCTGATATTGTCAATTGTTTGCTTTATGATGAGCAGTTATGCTAATGCACTGCTTTATCCTATACATTCAAGCTCATTAAACAAATTTATTCCTTCAGAGCAAAGAGCAACAATTATATCAGTTGATAGCATGCTATTTTCAATAACTATGATAATAATTTTCCCCATAACAGGAATATTTGCTGAAATAATTGGATTGAATAATATGTTTTTTTTACTAGGTATTACTCTATTATTTATGATACGCAACTTCACTATTGACACATCATACATATAATGTTAATATGATTTAAATATTATAAATCTGTGATAAGGGAAGCAATATTCACAAGATAATCTACAGAGAGATATGGCATAGAGCTGAGACCATATTGTTTATCAGAATAAAGCAACCACCCTTTGAGTGTATGGCAACCGTACATGCGGAATAACCATATCGAGAAAAGCTACTCGTTATAATAGCTAAATTGAAGTTGACATATAATTATGTAATCTATAATTATGTGTAATTTGGGTGGAACCGTGGAGATTTACACTTCATCCCTATATTTATAGGAATGAAGTGTTTTTTATTTTTGTAAAAGGAGGAAAAGAAATGATTAAGGTATCATTAAAAGATGGTGTTGTAAAGGAGTATCCTAAAAACACCGCAGTTGCTAATATAGCAAAGGACTTAGGTGCTGGACTGTTTAAGGCAGCCTGTGCTTGTACAATTGATGGAAAGGTAGCTGATTTAAGAACCGAGTTAACAAAAGACTCTAGTGTTTCAATTCTAACATTTGATGATAATGAAGGAAAAAGAGTTTTTTGGCACACAGCTTCTCATATATTAGCAAATGCAGTTAAAAATATTTATCCTAATGCTAAATTAGGTATAGGACCTTCTATTGATAATGGCTTTTACTATGATTTTGATATTGATAAGCCATTTACAAGTGATAATTTACTAAAAATTGAAGCAGAAATGAAAAAAATTGTAAAAGAGGATGTTGCTATTACCCGTTTTGAACTATCTTCTAATGATGCTATAAAATTGTTAGAGGATGCTAATGAACCTTATAAGGTCGAATTAGCCTATGAGCATATAAATAAGGGTGAGAATATCAGCTTTTATAAGCAAGACGGCTTTGTAGATTTGTGCACTGGACCGCATTTAATCAGCACAGCTCCTATTAAAGCAATAAAGCTAACTGCCTGTACTGGTGCTTATTGGCGTGGAGATTCAAATAAAACTCAATTATGTAGGATATATGGTACAGCTTTTCCTAAGGCAACATTGCTTGAAGAATATCTAAATAGAGTTGAGGAAGCAAAAAAGCGTGACCACAACAAGCTTGGAAGAGAGCTAGAACTATTTACTACAAGCGATCTAATTGGTCAAGGCTTACCCATACTGCTACCAAAGGGAGCAAGGATCATGCAGCTTTTACAACGATTTGTTGAGGATGAAGAACAAAGACGTGGATGGCAGCTAACTAAAACTCCATTTATGGCAAAGAGTGATTTATATAAGCTTTCAGGACACTGGGACCATTATAAGGATGGTATGTTTATTTTAGGCGACGAAGAAAAGGATAATGAGGTTTTTGCACTTCGTCCAATGACATGTCCATTCCAATATCAAGCTTATCTAAACAAACCTCGTTCTTATAAGGATTTGCCTTTGCGTTATAATGAAACTTCAACACTGTTTAGAAATGAAGCATCTGGCGAAATGCATGGTTTAATTCGTGTAAGACAATTTACAATTTCGGAAGGACACTTAATGTGTACTCATTCTCAGTTAGAGGATGAGTTTAAGGGTTGTGTAGAGCTTGCAATAAACATGTTAAAAACATTAGGATTATATGAAGATGTGAGCTATCGTTTTTCAATGTGGAATTCTGAAGATAAACAAAAATACATTGGAACAAAAGAGCAATGGGATCAAGCACAGGATATTATGAGAAAAATTCTAGATAATTTTAATATTTCATATAATGAAGGTATTGGCGAAGCAGCGTTTTATGGTCCAAAGCTTGACATTCAAATAAAAAATGTTCATGGTAAAGAAGATACTCTTATTACAATACAAATAGATTTAATGCTTGCTGAAAAATTTGGCATGGAATATGTTGATGCAGATGGTAAAAAGAAAAACCCTTATATTATTCATCGTACTTCCCTTGGATGCTATGAAAGAACACTAGCTTTACTTATTGAGAAATATGCAGGAGCATTTCCATTGTGGCTAGCACCAGTTCAGGTTAAAATTCTACCAATTGGCGAACGACAAAATGACTATGCTAAAAAGCTTGCCAATACATTGCTAAATGCAGGTATTCGTTACGAGTTAGACGATAGAAGTGAAAAAATAGGCTATAAAATTCGTGAAGCTCAGCTTCAAAAGGTTCCTTATATGCTTATAATAGGAGATAAAGAGGTTGAAGCAAATGCAGTTGGTGTTCGTTCTAGAAAAAATGGCGATATTGGGCAAATGTCAGTAGATTCATTTCTTGATTTATTAAGTGAAGAAATTAAAGCAAAAATAAATTAACTATTTATTTTGCAGGTCTTATCCGAAAAATCAGATAAGACCTGCATTTTAACATTTAACATAGAAACTATTTTTTTATTTCCTTTACATATTCAAGCAACTTTGTTGTCAATATATTCGTTGAAAATCAAATACATTCAAAGCGAGGTGTTTTTAAACTACTCATATAGTAATCATATAAAACTTTAGACTATTTAACTTTGCAACGGATACCAATGCAATTTATTATATTAATTCATTAATATTATCTACAATAAATCTTTGAGCATTTTGACTGAAATAATTTGTATAATAGGTTTGTTCTTTAAAGTTCTTTTTCTCAACGCTAGTTATTCCAAGTTCTTCTCCCTTTGAAGTCGGTGACTTCCTTTTGTTTTCATCTTCTTCGATTATTTCAAGATACCCTTTTTCAATGAGCCAATTATTTAACTTTATTGCGGTGATTTTTCTGCCCTGCTGCATAATTACAACATTGATTTGATCTGCTATTGTGCTTATGGTTACAGGCTCTTCAAAAATTATAATTTCATTAAAATCAGTCTTAATTTCATCAGCAGTAAGTTTATCATTTTCATTCTGATTATTCTCTATAATTCCTAATTCCTTCTTACTTGTTATAAGCTCTAAAAACTTAGCACCGTAGCGTTCAAGTTTTTGCTTGCCTACACCTGAAACTTCTAAAAATTCCTCCTCTGTTTGTGGCATTTTTACACACATATCAATTAATGTGCTATCAGAAAATATAAGAAAGGCAGGTACTTTTTGTTCTGTTGCAAGTGATAGTCTCAGTGTCTTTAGGCTTGACAAAAGATTAGCATCAACGCTATGTAAATCAACTGTTTTTTTGTTTTTAGATTTAGAAGAAACCTTTTTATCATTTGACGTTTCATTTGCTATAGCTTTATTAAATTTTACTACCTTCATGCTAAGAGATTCTTTTTCTTTTAAAAATCTACCTGCAAATTTTCCAAGCTTTAATATTGGGAATTCATCATTTGTAGTATACAAATAATCATTTAATATAAGAAAATTTACTACTTCCTTTGCAAATGCATCTGTCTCTGCCATAATGTTATAGGTTGATATTTTATCAAGACCCATGATAAGGATTCTTTTGTTTTTACTTCCTCTTAATATATCAATAATCATATTTGTTCCAAAGCGTTCTCTAGTCTTTATGACACAAGAAATAATTTTCTGAGCTGGCACAGTAATGTCTATATCCTCAAACTCTGTTTTACAGTTACTGCAATTATCACAGCTATCCTTTACCTCTTCACCAAAATAATTAATTATATATTGTCTAAGACAAGTACTTGTATGGCAGTAATTAGACATGATTTTAAGTCTTTCTCTATCTCTAGCCTTTAGCTCTCTTTCAGAATCTATACTTTCATAGCTTCTATCTTTAGAATTTTCTATCATATATAAATTAGTTCTTACATCTTGACCACTATATAATAATAAGCAATGAGCCTCGCTACCGTCACGTCCTGCTCTTCCTGCCTCTTGATAATAGCTCTCTATATCCTTAGGCATATTGTAATGAACAACAAATGATACGTTAGATTTATCTATACCCATACCAAAAGCATTTGTTGCAACCATAATTCTCCTGCGGTCATATATAAAATCCTCTTGATTTTCTTTACGCTCCTTATCGGATAAACCAGCATGATATCTTGTTGCTTCATAATCATTATCATTTAAATATTTACATACATTTTCAACATTATCTCTTGTTGAGCAGTAAATTATACCTGATTCTTCTTTTCTATCTTTTAAAAAATCCTCTAGGGCTTGATATTTATCATTTGGTTTTTGAACTTCAAAATATAGATTACTCCTATCAAAACCAGTAACTAATACATAAGGATTATGCAAATTAAGAATGTTAATTATGTCGTCTTTAACCAGTGATGTAGCAGTTGCTGTGAATGCTGAAATAATTGGTTTAGTTGGAAGCTTATTAATAAAATCTACTATTTGCATATAGCTTGGTCTAAAATCTTGCCCCCACTGTGATATGCAATGAGCCTCATCGATTGTAATCATAGAAACCTTTAGACTCTCAAGGGCTTCTATAAAGCCATTTACCAACAGTCTTTCTGGTGCAACATATATAATTTTATATATACCATTTCTTATATTATCAAGTACGGTAAAGTATTGTTTTTCTGTAAGTGAACTGTTTAGATATGCTGCCTTTATTCCTACCTGCGTAAGTGAATTGACTTGATCTTTCATAAGAGAAATAAGAGGCGAAATTACTATTGTTATCCCTTCCAATATCATAGCTGGAATCTGAAAGCATATTGATTTTCCGGCACCTGTTGGCATTATGCCAACAACATCTTTATTTGATAAAATATTTTCAATAATTTTGTCCTGACCTACACGCAGGGTATCATATCCAAAATATTCTTTTAATATTTCTTTTGTTTTTTCTAAATTCATAGTTTCCCCCTGAGTAATTTTATTATTTAATTATACCACAAAATGATTGAAAACATAGTTGTAAATTTAAAGCGCGTACAATATAATATAGAAATACTGATTTTAGTATTGCCAATAAAGCATTAAGCCGACTATAGTTTTGGAGAATTTTATGGAAAATATAAACACCTTTTTTGAATTTTTAGTTGAGTATGGATCAATTGTATTATTTATTATAGTATTTTTAGAGTATCTAAACCTTCCTGGTCTTCCTTCAGGGATAATAATGCCTGCAGCTGGGCTTTTAGTGGCAAAAACAGATGTAAGCTTTTTAATTACTCTCATAATGTCAGTAATCGCTGGTCTACTTGGTAGCTGGGTTTTATATTTTTTAGGTTCATTCTTCGGTACTCCTACCATAAACTGGCTTAGCAAAAAATTTCCTAAGTCACAAGGTACAATTGACAAAGCTAATTCATATATACATAAATATGGCAGCAAAGGAGTTTTCATAACAAGACTTATACCAGTAGCAAGAACAATTATTTCTTTTGTCGGCGGATTTGTTAAAATGAATTTTATATCATTTTCAATTTATTCTGCCTTTGGTATAACCATATGGAATTTCGTTTTTATACTAGCAGGATATCTTATCGGAATGTCTATAAACTAAATATAAATTAAGATAAAAAAAAGAGGACTTGCCTCAATGTCATTAAGTTAAGAGACATTGCTATTAAAATCAGTCTTTCTTTCATATGCTTTTCCTTTACTATTAAGTTACCTATTGCTAACTCGTGTGTGTAATTGTAAACAAATTTTAATCTTTTAAGTACAATAACATGAGTTAGTCATAGCTAACCACTATTTAAAAAATATAAGTTAGCCATTGCTGACTATTATATTTAATTATTTTTCTGTTGTCAATTGGTATTTATTTACATTATAAATTAACAACGATTAAATAACTCAATAAATTTAGTTGCTGATGCTGAGAGTGTCCTTCTTTTTAGATATGCGTATGCAATACTTCTTTCAGGTAATGGCTCCTCTAGCTCAACTTCATATACTAATCCTTGACTTAAATATTCAGTTGAAAACTCTTTTATTACACAGGAAATACCTAAATTGACTTGCGCTAGCTTTAACAGTAGCTCATGTGCACCTAATTCTATTTTTGGCTGAAGTAGTATTCCACTTTTTGCAAAGTGTTTATCAACGAACTGTCTTGAGCTAGTATTTTTCTCTATTAGTATAAGTGGCATTTGAGCTATTTCTTTATCAGAATAAATTTTATCATCCTTTTTTGCTGAGACAAATATGTCGTGCACTTCTAAACATTCCTTTATTGTCAGTGATTCATCAGTTATTGGCATATTTAAAAACCCTAAATCTATTTGACCTGACTTCATGAGCTCTATCATTTCTAAACTTGTTCTATTTAAAACTTTTATTATAACATTTGGGTACTTTTTATGAAATAAAACAAGATAAGGTGTTAGAAAATATTGACTTATTGTATCACTAGCACCGATTATAAGCTCTCCATCCTTTAACTCCTTAAAGTTTAATAATTGGTTTTCTGCACTTGTAATCAATTCAAGAGCACTATTAATATGTTGATGTAAAATAAGTCCCTCTTTTGTCAATGTCACACTTTTTGCCTGACGTATAAACAGGGTAGTATCTAATTCCTTTTCTAATGAATTGATAGCTTGTGAAACTGCTGATTGTGTCATAAAAAGGTTCTTTGCCGCTAGTGAAAAGGACAAAGTAGAAGCTGCTTCGTTAAATATTTTATATTGACCAAGTTTTATGTTCATATAAGCTCTCCTTATATCATTTCATTGATTAATTAATTTTACTTATGAATATTATTATAATATAATAGTATTGTAAGTTTGTCAAATAATTTGATTTTAAACCATAAAAGGCATGATGGAGGTAATCATGGAAAGAAAAGTTGGAACTATATCTAGAGGTATTAGATGCCCTATAATTCGTCAAGGAGATGATTTATCTAAAATAGTTGTTGAAAGTGTATTAGATGCTGCTAAAGCAGAAGGCTTTGAATTAAGAGATAGAGATGTTATTTCTATAACTGAATCTATAGTCGCTAGAGCACAAGGAAACTATGCATCTATAGAAGCAATTGCTAAAGATGTAAGACAAAAGCTAGGCGGAGAAACAATTGGTGTTATATTCCCTATTTTATCACGTAACCGTTTTGCTATCTGCTTAAAAGGAATTGCTATGGGTGCTAAAAAGATTGTATTAATGTTAAGCTACCCAAGTGACGAGGTTGGAAATGAGCTTGTATCACTAGACGCGCTAGACGAAGCAGGAGTTAACCCATATAGCGATATTCTGACACTTGAAAGATACAGAGAATTATTTGGAGAAAACAAGCATCCATTTACAGGAGTTGATTATGTTGAATATTATAGTCAGTTAATTAAGGATGCGGGTGCAGAAGTTGAAATTATATTTGCTAATCAACCAAAAACAATACTAAATTATGCTGATTGCATTGTAAACTGTGATATACACACTCGTGCACGTACTAAAAGAATATTACTTGCAAACGGAGCTAAAGTCGTTTGCGGATTAGATGATATATTAAATGAAAGCATAGATGGAAACGGATATAATAAGTTGTATGGATTATTAGGCTCAAACAAATCTACTGAAGATACTATTAAGCTTTTCCCTCGTGAATGTCATGGTTTAGTTGAAGATATTCAAAAACAAATTTTAGCTGCAACAGGAAAATATGTTGAAGTTATGGTTTATGGTGATGGAGCATTCAAAGACCCTCAAGGTAAGATATGGGAGCTTGCTGACCCAGTTGTATCGCCTGCATACACACAAGGTCTTGAAGGAACTCCTAACGAATTAAAGCTAAAATATTTAGCTGATAATGACTTCAAGAATTTAAGTGGCGAAGCATTAAAGGAAGCTATATCTAATAGCATAAAGCAAAAAAATGATAATTTAGTTGGAAACATGGCATCACAAGGTACAACACCAAGACGCTTAACAGACTTAATTGGCTCATTGTGTGACCTAACAAGCGGTTCAGGAGATAAAGGAACACCTGTTGTTCTTGTTCAAGGATATTTTGATAATTTTACTAGCTAAATAAGAATTATACTGAGTAAGCTTAGTGGATAGTGTACTTCTTCGACATACTTTTATTACGAATCTAAGTAAAGCAAAGTATATAAAAAAAGTTTATGCGACTNNATCTCGTTGCGGAACAGAAACTTTTTTTATATTTGTTGCTCACCTTAAATTCACAAAAATAGTATGTCAAAGAAACAACATTCTACTAAGCTTTTCACTCACAAAAACTCTACTTATTGAAGCTACGATAAATTTCTATTATTTACGAAGCTTAACGATGAATTCGCTTCCTTTATTTAATTCACTTTTTACTTCAATAGTTCCTCCATGAGCAGTGACAATGGCATGAACAATTGAAAGTCCAATGCCGGAGCCTCCTGTTTCTCTCGCTCTTGACTGATCAGCCCTATACAGATGTTCAAAGATATGTGGTAAGTCATCAGCTTTAATTCCTAACCCATCATCCTTTACTGTAAATTCTATATAATCACAAGCATCAACAGCTTTTACAAGAATATGACCGTCATAATTTGTATATTTCATTGCATTTGAAATTAAATTGACAATAACTTGGCTTATCCTATCCTTATCTGCATAGATTTCACAAGGTACAGTTTGTAATTCAAATATTATTTCTTTTTCATGAATATCTCGTTCAAAGGTCTTAGCAGTAATTGAAAGCAACTCACTAAAATCAAATCTTTCTTTATTTAAAAACAAATTGTTATTCTCAATTTCCACTAACTTATCTATATCAGATGTCATGCGAGACAGACGTAAAATTTCATCACGACAGCTTTCTAAACGCTCTGAAGTTGCTTCAAAGATTCCATCAATCATTCCTTCTAGATTAGACTGCAAAGCTGCTAATGGGGTTCTAAATTCATGTGCGTAGTCCCTAGCCATTCTTTTTTTAATTTTTTGTTGCATTTCTAAGGTATCTGCTAATGTATTAACACTATCTATCATCTGGTCAATCTCTTTTGTATTAGAGATAAATTCTATTCTTTCAGAATAATTATTCTTTTCTATGGCTTTTGTCCTATTGATTACAAAACTAATTGGTTTTGTAATCTTAGTTGCAAGAAAAGCCCCCATTGCAAATGCTACAATTAAAAATACTATTGCAACTATAATAAAAACTATATTAACCATATTTATAAACTGCTGGTCCTCCTCGTTAAAAAAGAATGGACCATAATTGCCAAGGACAATATTTCCAAAGTTTTGTCCATCCTTTTCTAAAGGAAATATCTTTTCTGTATATTGTCCTTGCCAGTTAGGATAACAATGTCGCATTGTTTCTTGCATCATTTTAACTGTAGTATCGCAGCTAATACCATTATCGCACCCAGCACAGTATATTTGATTACCCTTTGAATCATTTAACCTAAGTATTACACCGTTATTGAGTGCTTCCTTCCCAAGCTTGTTTAAAAACAACTGGTCTGGAATCCCAGACCTTTTAAACTCACTCATGACTATATCAGCCAAATTTTGATTTAATTTCTCCTGCTTCTGACGAACATAGCTTTGAAAATGGTGCTCCAGCATATAGCTGGAAATCATAAGAAGAGATACTACTAGAAATAATGCTAATAAGCCGTAGGATATCATTAACCTTGCCTTCAAGCTAAGTTTCATCTATAGACCTCCCCTAAACTCCAAATTTATATCCAATACCACGAACCGTTATAATATATTGTGGATTTGCACTGTCTGTTTCAATTTTACTTCGAAGATTTTTTATATGAGAGTCTATAGTTCTATCATAGCCATCATAATCTATACCAAATGAAATTTCAATCAATTCTTCTCTAGTAAATGTTTTATGCGGATATTTTGCCATAACAATAAGAAGCTTAAATTCATTTGGAGTCAAGCTAACTATTTCACCTTTCTTCTTAATTACATGAGAATCAAAATTCACTTCCAAATCTCCATCATTTGATTTCATTATATTAAATAGAGGCGATATACCATCTCTACATCTTCTAAATAAGCTATTTACTCTAGCCACTAGTTCACGTGGACTAAATGGTTTTGTGACGTAATCATCGGCTCCCAGATTAAGACCATTTATCTTATCATCCTCATGAACCTTAGCTGTTAGCATAATAATTGGTATACGAGATTCTCTCCTAATAATCTGGCAGATTTCTTCCCCAGTAACATTAGGAAGCATTAAATCTAGCACTACCATGTCTGGCTGATGACTATGAAACTTTTCTAATGCCATCTTGCCATCATAAGCTACAAGAGTCTGATAGCCGCTATTTTTCATATAAGCTTCTATTGCTTCAACTATTTTAGGTTCATCATCAACAATTAGAATCTTATATCCCTTGTCCTCCATAGTACCTCCTTTTATTTTACCCGCAAAATATATTCGCAGACTTATCTACGCATATTATACCATATTATACCATATTATCCCAAGTTAAACTAATTTTAAAAATCAGTCTTCCAGTTTTCAAATATGTTTTTAGACTTCTCTAAAAACTCTTTAGATATTGTAATATTTTCGCTATCTACTGTTTTATCCTCTGAGAAAATAGGCACTGGATTGCATCCACCTCTTGTAATTTCAACATCATCGCTATTAAATCTATTGCCACAATTTTGACATATTAACATACTTCCCTGTTGCTCATAGTAACCTTTCCCTGAGCTATAACAAATCTGACAAGTGTTAAATGCTGTTCGTACTGTTCCATCAGAAGCCTTTATTGCTAAAACCTCTAATTTTGTTCCATCAATCTCAACTGGATAAAAAGTAGCAGTAGTTGAAATATCTTTAATAGGAATTATAAGATTATCATTTACTGTAACAGCGCTTACATTTTTATCAGAATTAACATCGTTTCCTACTCTATTTTTATTTGCAAATATAACCCCTATAACCACTAATATAAATACTGGTAATACAATAGCTAAAATATTAATTTTTTTTGACTTTTTCATATTATTTTCTCCTTTTATAATAATTTAAACCTAAAATTTTATTTATAGTTTAATCTTCTACGGTAATTGTACTTCTTATCATTCCCATCCAACAGCTGTAAGCAAAGGTGCCAGTTTCTGTTGGAGTAAATTCAATTAAATTATCCCCTAGCTGAAATTTCTTCTCTATGCCATACTCTGGTATAAAAATTCTGTTATTACAGCCATTAATGGTGCCCTTTTCAGCAGTTATAGTCCATTTAACTGGTATGCCTGCTTTGACAGAAATTGCTTCATATCTTCCTGAACTTAATGATGTATTAATAACCTGTATTCCATCTTCAATAATAGCCTGATTTATTTTATTATCACTAGGTGATACTGAACTGGCAAAACCAGTTAAGCTAAGTCCACTATTAAACATAGAAAAGCCAAGTATAATAACTAGAACAGCACCAATTGACATTGCTTTTTTTGTAAACTTTTGACTTAGGATTGTACTAAGAGCACCTAACCCAAACATCAATGGTACTGTACCCATACTAAACACAAACATTGACAATGCACCTTTTATTGGATCCCCTGTTGATAAAGCATACAGCTGCATAGCCTGTAGCGGGCCACATGGCATAAGACCATTTAATAAACCCACATATAGAGGAACATTATTGTCTTTTCTGTTATTTATTTTCTTTGAAAAAATCTTTGGCATTCTAGGATTTAGTTTTCTAAGCCACGGTGCCACATTTAGCATATTAAGACCCATAATTATCATAAATAAGCTTGCAACAATCTGAACTATTCCTTTAGCATTGCCTGAAAAGCTTATTACAGAACCGAGTGCACCAACTAAAGCACCTACCACTGTATAAGAAATCACACGTCCTAAATTATAAAGCACGCTTGGCTTTAAGGTTACTAATTCATTACTAACTGATTTTTCTGCGTTTTGTGGAATACATTGAGAAATATTGATTCCTCCGCACATAGCTATACAATGAACAGAGGTTAACAAACCTATTAAAAACAGCATTCCATAGCCCATACCAGCTTCAGCCTCTGGAAACATGTTAAATAAATTTAGGAGTCCTGAGTGCTTTGCTATGATATACAATGCAAATATAATAATTACTGTTCCTAGCATATTTGTATTTACAGAATTTCCCTTTGTCTTTTTGTAATCATTTATTATTTCGTATCCTAATCTTTCTATGATAGCAATAATCTTTTCCAAAGAAATAGAATCAGCATCATAAGTAATTTTAGCTATTTCATTTGCATAACTTACATTAACTTCTTTAATTCCATTAGTCTTTAGCAATGTATTTTCAATTTTGCTCTCACAATTAGTACAGGACATTCCTTCAATTTTAAGCTTATCTGTCCTAATATTCTGATTCAATTAACTTCCTCCTTACTCATACTTATATTTTTGATAAGATATCTAATTTTATCATCATATAAGTACTATATGGAGATTGTATGGAGATTTGTTCATAGTAAAATAAATTTGGAGCACAATATTAAAATAATTACAGAAATACATTGACTTTTCGACATTTTTTTTATATACTAAATCTATTCATAAGGGAGTAGTTAGCGTAATTACGTTGTTAGTCAACATACTGGTTAGAATAACCTGGCTCACATTAAATAACGAGACTTATGTATAGCTTTGCTGTACATTTGTCTAACTTTGTAATCAAGTACAGCATGCACTTGATTTTTTATTTTTTTGTGAATATTCAACATAGGAGGAAACTTTATGGGACTTTTTGAGATACTTGCGATAGCAGTTGGATTATCAATGGATGCTTTTGCAGTATCAATTTGTAAGGGCTTATCTATGAAAAGGATGAGCTGGAAAAATGCATTAATTGCGGGTTTATATTTCGGGGCATTTCAGGCTCTTATGCCATTAATAGGTTACATATTAGGCAGTCAATTTCAAAATCTAATTGCTAATATTGACCACTGGATAGCATTTTTGCTTTTACTGTTTATAGGTGGTAATATGATTAGAGAATCTAGAAACAAAAACGATTGTGAATGCGGAGATGACTCTTTTAACTTTAAAGCTATGCTTGTCTTAGCAGTAGCTACAAGTATTGATGCATTAGCCGTAGGAATAACATTTGCATTTTTAAAGGTAAATATACTAACTGCAATTACATTTATAGGAATTATAACATTTGTATTTGGGATAATTGGGGTTAAAATAGGTAATGTTTTTGGAACAAAATTCAAATCTAAAGCAGAACTAGCAGGTGGAATTGTCCTTATACTTATAGGAACGAAAATTTTAATTGAACATTTGGGAATTTTTTAAATAAGAATACAACTTTGCACAGACAGATCTGCCAAAAAATAACCGATAATCAAAGATAAATAGAAAGAATTTTTCTTTGATTATCGGCTATTTTGCTCTTCTTAGATTGTAAAAAAAGCAAGTTGAAACAATATTTTATCATCTATGTAATTTTTTATATCTTATTTCATTGTTAACATATATTTTATCTAATATATTTTTATGTCTTAAATGCTCCACATGAGCAAGTGCTTCAGATACTGCAAACCATACCTGTTGAGGTGCGAAATTATTAAAATCTCCATCACCATAGTCCCAAGTCATTTTTTGTGCAACTTCATATGCTGTTTTGCTTTCGCTGCCAATAATGTTAATTACTTCATCCAACCTATTTTTATGATGAATTAATATTTCATCTATCCTTTTAATAGGATTTTCAATCATGTCTCTATGTGCTGAGTATAAAAGCTTTATATCCATGCCTTTTACTTTTTCAAGATTATCCATAAATATTTGAAGTGAATCCATTTCATAACTCCAAAATATAATATTTGGAGTAATTTTATTTAATATGTGATCTCCACAAAATAGTATTTTATGATTCTCTTCATATAGCCCACATTGTCCTGGCGTGTGTCCTGATAATTCAACTACTTTAAATTTATACTCACCTATTTCAAATACATGCCCTTCGCTTACAGGAATATAGTCAATTTTTTTATCCATTTTATAGGCTATGGCTGGATGATTTTTAAAGTCTAATCTTTTTTCTACTGGCGTTGAAGTTATCTCTAAATTCATATTTATAATATCCTTAAATTCCTCATCCACCAATGAATTCATAAGCTTTCCGTCAACATCACTACAATACACTCTATTTTTACCAGTCAATAAGCTGCATACTAATCCAGTGTGATCAGCATGTAAATGAGTTAGAAAAATATCTGTATAATCAAGATCAATATCTAGCTCATATAAAGCCTGCAACAAATCATCCTTGCATCTTTGATTATTAAATCCAGTATCTATCAAAAGATTTCTCTTGTCACCCTTTATTAAATAAGAATGTAAAAGCTTTAATGGGCTTTTTGGCAGTGTTACATCTATTTGATAAATATTTTTATATAATTCATTCATTACTATGCCCATGCACCGATTTTACACAAGAAAATTTGTGCATAAGCTCGGTGCCTAATTCCTTTCTATTTATAATTTTTTTCAACCTTCCTCCAAATTAAGAAACATTCCCTGTTACATTATATACTATTTTTCTTTTTTGACAATCTAATATTTATAAATCTGGAAATAAAATACATTGTTATAAAAATTACTTGACAATACGTCTTAGATGATTTAATATAGTTTTTATTACTACATAAAATAGTTATTGATATAAAGGAGAGCCTATGCAAAAAGAAAAAATTGCTATAATTATAGATTCATGCACTGATGTGCCAAAGGAATACATAGACAAATATAACATGTATGTTTTACCACTAACGATAAATTATAAGGACAAAAGCTACTTAGATGGCGTTAATATAACTGCAGATGAGGTATACGAAAATTTAAAAACAGAGGTTCCTAAAACCTCATTACCATCTGGAGAAATAATAGAAAAGACATTTAAAAAAATTATAGAAGCTGGCTATGAAAAAATAATTGCAGTAACTGTTTCAAGCGGATTAAGTGGTACAAATAACATTGTAAATATAATGGCTAAAGAGTTTCCTAGCATTGAAACTTATGTTGTGGACTCTAAAAATATTAGTTTAGGTGCAGGCTTGACAGCAATAACTGCTGGTGAGCTTATAGAAAAAAACTACAGCTTTGAAGAAATAAAAGATAAATTAATACAGGTTGTAAAAAACACTAAAATATTTTTCTGTGTTGAAACATTAGAGTATTTAAAAAAAGGTGGCAGAATTGGATTAGTAACTTGTGCTGTTGGCACACTTTTAGAGCTAAAGCCTATAATTTCATGTAATGAAGATGGAATATATTACACTGTAACTAAATGTATAGGAAGAAAAAATTCAATTAAAAAAACAATTGAAATGGCTGAAAAATATGCAAAAAGCTTTAGCTGTTGTAAAATATCAATAGGTAACGGTCACGCATATGAGGAAGCAGCAAATATGGCTAAAAAAATGAAAGAAGAATTAAGAAATATAAAATACTTGATTGAAAGTAGTATAAGTCCAGCGTTGGGTGTGCATACGGGGCCGGGACTTATTGGAATTGTAGTACAAGAATTGATAGATTAGAAATATATACAAGTTACAATTTAGCAGTTTTTAATCTTTAACACTGTAATATAATTAACTTGAATTAACGTTAGAATTATGATAAAATTATAAACAATATTATTTTAATATTATTAACAATAAATATATATAAGTTTTCTAGGGTTCCGCAACTTGTAGCTGGCTGGTCCAAGAGAAAACGCGGAAGGATAAAAGCCTGGGAGATGTTTAATAATATCCATATGGCTTTTTTTATTTTAATTTTTAAGGAGGTATAAATAATGAAAAAATTTATTATTGAAGAGAAATTTAGGAGTCTTTTTCCAAATGCAAAAATTGGTGTTATTGTTTGTCATGGCATAGATAATACTATTAAAGATGAAGGCAAATATATGGATATGATTTCTACTTCAGAAAAAGAAGCTTTAAAGCATTTGAATAATGAAGAATTTAGCAGCAATGAAGTTATAAAAGTGTGGAGAGAGGCATTTCAGAAGTTTAAAACTAAGAAGGGTGCAAGGTCATCAATTGAGGCTTTACTAAAACGAGTATCTAATGGAAACCATTTAGGAACCATCAATCCTTTAGTTGATATTTACAACTCTATTTCATTAAAATATGGATTACCATGCGGAGGAGAGGATATCGATACATTTGCAGGAGATATTAGACTGACTACGGCTGTAGGAAATGAAAACTTTGTTACTTTAGGAACAGATGAAAATGCACCACCATATGAAGGTGAAATAGTATATAAAGATGATGAAGGGGCAATTTGCAGATGCTGGAATTGGCGTGAATCAGTAAGAACAATGCTCACTGAAAATACAAAAAATGCTTTTTTATGCATTGAATTAGTAGATGAAAAAAGATTGAACGAGTTTGAAAATGCCTTAAATGATTTAGCCAAGCTAGTACAAGAAAACTTAGGCGGAACATGCAATATTTCAATTCTTGATATTAATAATAAAGAAATAACAATAATATAATTTAAATAAATTCAATAATTCTAGTTAAAATAGTAAAGTGGATATCCATCGGACATCCACTTTATTATTAACTCACTCTTTTAAATTTATAAATATTTCTTCAAATACTGTCCAGTATATGAACCTTTAACTTTAGCGACCTCTTCAGGAGTTCCTTCGGCTATGATTTGTCCTCCGCCGTCTCCACCTTCTGGACCTAAGTCTATTATATGGTCTGCTGTTTTAATAACGTCTAAATTGTGCTCTATAACTAAAACCGAGTTACCAGTGTCTACTAGCTTATTTAGCACCTCTATCAGCTTGTGTATATCTGCTATATGAAGTCCTGTTGTTGGCTCATCTAATATATAAAGAGTTTTGCCTGTTGCACGCTTGCTAAGCTCAAATGCCAGCTTAATTCTTTGAGCCTCCCCGCCAGACAGCTGTGTTGATGGCTGACCTAACTTAACATATGAAAGTCCAACATCATACATTGTTTGAAGCTTAGTTTTTATCTTTGGTATGTTCTCAAAAAAGGCTAAACCTTCTTCTACAGTCATATCCAATACCTCAGATATATTTTTACCTTTATATTTTACTTCTAGAGTTTCTCTGCTATATCTTTTACCCTTACATACATCACAAGGTACATATACATCAGGTAGAAAGTGCATTTCTATTTTTACTATTCCATCACCTTTACATGCTTCGCATCTTCCACCCTTAACATTAAAGCTAAATCTGCCTTTTTGATAACCTCTTGTTTTAGCCTCATTGGTCATGGCAAAGACATCTCTTATATGGTCAAAAACGCCTGTATAAGTAGCTGGGTTTGATCTAGGAGTTCTACCTATAGGTGATTGGTCAATGCTTATAACCTTATCTATTTGCTCAGTGCCTATAAGCTCTTTATATTTGCCTGTTTTCGTCTTTGATCTATTTAATTTTTGTTGTAAACCCTTAAGAAGAATTTGATTGATTAATGTACTCTTACCAGAGCCAGATACTCCTGTAACACATACTAATCCACCTAATGGAATTTTCACATTAATGTTTTTAAGATTATTTTGAGTAGCTCCTTGTACCTCAAGGAATCTCTCTCCTAATGTTCTTCTTACACTCGGTACCTCTATTTTCTTTTTACCGCTTAGATACTGCCCTGTAATTGAGTCCTCACATTTTTTTATCTCATCTAATGTACCAAAAGCAATTACTTCACCACCATGAAGTCCAGCACCTGGTCCCATATCTAATATATAATCAGCACTTTCCATTGTTTCTTCATCATGCTCTACTACTATAAGTGTATTACCTAGATTAGTTAAATTTCTAAGAGTTTTAATCAACATGCTATTATCTCTTTGATGAAGTCCTATGCTTGGCTCGTCAAGTACATACAATACTCCCACTAGGCTTGAACCTATTTGTGTAGCAAGTCTTATACGCTGAGACTCTCCACCTGATAAGGTGCTTGCATTTCTGCTAAGTGTTAAATAGTTAAGTCCAACATCCCTTAAAAAGCTTGCTCGCTCTTTTATTTCCTTTAATATTTGATGCCCTATGAATTCCTGCTTAGGTGTTAACTTTAAATCATTTAAAAAGTCAATCAGCTTACTAACAGATAGTTGAGTAACCTCATAAATATTTTTACCACCAATCTTAACTGATAGTGATATTTCATTAAGTCTAGCACCATTACAATCAGGACATGGAATGTCATTCATAAAACCTTCTATCCATTCCTGCATCTCTGGTGATTTTGTCTCCATATATCTTCTTTCAAGGTTAGTAACAACACCTTCAAAATCTCTTACATAAGTTCTTTCACCTTGAAATTTACTTACAAAATTAACCTTTAGCTCTCTTCCGTTTGTCCCATATAAAAGCTCATCAATAAATGATTGAGGTGCTTCACTAAGTGGTTTTGAGATATCAAAATTATGATAGTCTGCAATAGCCTTAAATATTTGAAAGTAATATCCTTCTTCATCTGCTCCAAATGGAGTTATAGCTCTTTCTCCTATGCTCTTTGTCCAATCAGGAATTATCAGATCTATATCTATTTCCTTTTTAATACCTAATCCCATACAAGTTTTACACATACCAAAGGGATTGTTAAAGGAGAACATTCTAGGAGATATTTCACCAAAACCTATGCCACAATCTATACATGCAAAGTTTGTACTCATTAAAATCTCTTGCTGCTCCATAACATCAATTAAAATTAAGCCTTCAGCAAGCTTAAGTGCAGTTTCTATTGAATCTGATAATCTTTTTTCGATTCCCTCTTTAACTATAATTCTATCTACAACAACTTCAATGTTGTGTTTTTTATTCTTATCTAACTCTATGTTATCATCTAATTCATATAATTCACCATTTACTCTAGCTCTAACAAAGCCGTCTTTTTTAATATTTTCTAACAACTTTTTATGGGTACCTTTAGCACCTCTTATAACAGGAGCTAAAATTTGAATTTTAGTTCTTTCAGGAAATTCAAGAACCTTATCTATTATTTGATCTACTGTTTGTGATGTTATTTCCTTACCACATTTAGGACAGTGAGGTGTACCTATACGAGCAAATAATAGTCTCATATAGTCGTATATCTCCGTTACTGTGCCTACAGTTGAACGAGGATTACGATTTGTTGTTTTTTGATCTATTGATATAGCTGGTGATAAGCCTTCAATATATTCTACATCTGGTTTTTCCATCTGCCCTAAGAATTGACGAGCATAGGATGATAAGCTTTCAACATATCTTCTTTGACCTTCTGCATAAATAGTGTCAAAAGCTAATGATGTCTTTCCAGAACCACTAAGTCCTGTAAACACTATAAATTTATCTCTAGGAAGCTCAACGCTAACATTTTTCAGGTTATGCTCCTTCGCTCCCTTTACAATTATTTTATCCATTGTGTATATTTACCTCCGTTTTAAAGTGTGAAACGTCTTTTTTCACGCTTTTATAACTCTTTACTAAGTTTTTTAATTTCATCTCTAATTTCAGCTGCACGTTCAAATTCTAAATTTTCAGCAGCGGCTAGCATTTCTTTTTCAAGCTCAATTAAATGTGTTCTTAAATCAACATCCTGCTTCTTGTAAATTTTGTATTCCTTAGTTTCCTCTGCTGCAGTAGTAGCCTCAATAACATCACGCACACCCTTCTTAATTGATTGAGGTATAATGCCATACTTTTCATTATATTCGCTTTGTATACTTCTTCTTCTATTTGTCTCATTAATTGCTCTTTCCATAGAGCCTGTAATCTTGTCAGCATACATTATAACCTTACCATCAACATTACGAGCAGCTCTACCAACTGTCTGAATTAGAGATGTTTCAGAACGCAAGAAGCCCTCCTTGTCAGCATCTAGTATAGCAACCAAGGATACTTCTGGCAAATCAAGACCTTCTCTAAGTAAGTTTATACCCACTAATACGTCAAATTCACCAACTCTTAAGTCTCTAATTATTTCCATTCTTTCTAATGTATCTACATCTGAGTGAAGATATTGTACCTTTATACCTGAATTTCTAAAATAGAAGGTCAAATCCTCAGCCATTTTTTTAGTAAGTGTTGTAACTAAAACTCTTTGACCTCTACCAGTAACCTCTCTAATTTCCTTCATTAAATCATCTATTTGATTCTCCACTGGTCTTACATATATCGGAGGATCAATAAGCCCAGTAGGTCTGATAATTTGTTCAGCAACATTTTGAGAATGCTCCTTTTCATATGGCCCAGGAGTAGCACTTACAAATACTACTTGATTTATAACACTTTCAAACTCATCAAACTTAAGTGGTCTATTATCAAGTGCAGAAGGTAATCTAAATCCGTAATCAACTAAGGTTTGTTTTCTTGCTCTATCGCCATTAAACATACCTCTAACCTGAGGTACACTTACGTGTGACTCATCTATAAACAATAAAAAGTCCTTTGGCAGATAATCAAGAAGTGTAAAAGGTCTTCCTCCAGGTTTTACATTGTTTATGTGTCTAGTATAGTTTTCTATACCGTTGCAATATCCCATTTCTTCTAGCATTTCAATATCATAATTTGTACGCTGTTCAATACGCTGTGCTTCTAAAAGCTTATTTTCACTTTCAAAATATTTTAGTCTTTCTTTTAATTCTTCCTTGACAGTTTCTATTGCTCTTTTAATGTTTTCTTCTGTTGTCGCATAGTGTGATGCTGGGAATATAGATACGTGATTTCTTCTGCCTAAAACCTCTCCAGTTATAGTATTTATTTCTGTGATTCTTTCTACTTCATCACCGAAAAACTCTACTCTTATTGCACTTTCAGAAGATGATGCAGGGAATATCTCCAAAACATCTCCTCTTACTCTAAAGTTACCGCGAGTAAAGCTTATATCGTTTCTCTTATATTGTATCTCTACAAGTTTTTGTATTATTTCATCTCTGTCTTTTTGCATACCCGGTCTAAGTGAAATAACCAAGTTTTCATAATCAATTGGGCTACCAAGTCCATATATACAGGATACACTGGCTACGATTATAACATCCTTTCTTTCAAACAAGGAAGCAGTAGCAGAGTGTCTGAGCTTATCTATCTCATCATTGATAGAAGAGTCCTTCTCAATAAAAGTATCACTGCTAGGGACATAGGCCTCTGGTTGATAATAATCATAGTAACTGACAAAATATTCAACTGCATTGTCAGGAAAAAACTCCTTAAATTCAGCACAAAGCTGCGCAGCAAGAGTTTTGTTGTGCGCCAGCACAACAGTAGGCTTCTGAACTCTTTCTATAATATTTGCCATAGTAAAGGTTTTACCTGATCCTGTTACACCTAATAGTGTTTGATATTTTAAATTATTATTTATTCCATTAACTAGTTCATCTATAGCCTGTGGCTGGTCACCTGTAGGCTTGAACTCTGAGTTTATCTTAAATTTTCCCACCTTTGTCACCTCTAAACATATGTTCGCCTTTTATTATATAACGTTAGTATATGCAAGTCAAGAAATAAATAAAATGTGCCTTTAGCACATTTTATTTATCTATTCCATTTTATTTTTTAATTGAGTTAGCCACTCTTCTTTTAATTCTTCATAGGTCTTGCCGTATATTACATTTAGCTTTGAATAGTCCTCAAACAACTTAAAATATTTATCTTCACCATAGGTTTTTATTAGATAGTTTACCAGTGAACCCCCTTCAGCATAGCTCAACTCTGCTCCATCTTCATTTTTATCTGCCATACTGATCCAAGCAAAAGTACTGCGAATAGTTTTATATTTATTTCCAATATATGCCATAACCTCGTTAAATAAGCTTAGATTAACTTCATTTGTCTTTTCATATATATCAACTAAATTTTTGTTATATAAACGCATAAATTCATTATCCGTAGATATATAATTTACTAGATTAAAGTATTCTTTTTTCATTCTATACACACCATTATTTTCTAAATAAGAATCACAATATTTAGCTGTTCCCTCAACCATCCATGCTGGAATCTTACCATTGTAAGTGATGTAATGCACATATTCATGAGCTCCTGACCAAAGTGGTGACGCATATTCAATTGCAGTGTATTTATAGTAACTCGTGCCTTTATTTGTATTATTAAAATAGCAAGGCACAACATCATTTTCCGTCTCAAAATATGGTGATAAATACTTCTTCAGTGCCAAAATATCCTGTTCATATAAAGTTAAATAATATTTAATGTAATCATAATCCATAACAATTCCTTCATGTTCAAATTCCTCATTAGGAACAAAATAAGATATTGTTGATGGTGTATATATTAAATAAGGATAAGTTTTTGTATTTTTACCTAGCTTTAACTCATATCTTATAGGTATTGTAGGAACTTCACATTTTTTTGCTGCACCTATACTTTTTAGCCAAATATTCTTCTCATTTGCATACGCAATATCAAAATCTGTATCCAATTTTGCTGAATTCTTTAACAAGTCTACAGAATATTTTAGCCCTTTTCTTTCAATCAAATCCTTAACAAAATAGTATGCTGTTGAATATGCATATTTGTTTTGCTCCTCAGAAAAATAAACTGTTTGAAATACTGGAATTGTTAAATCCATAAGATTCATATTTGCATTCTTAGTATAATACTGTCCAAGCCTTTCAACAGATACATCTGGTATAAGAAATGCACCATATAGCTTTTCGTTAACATAGCAGCTTATACCATAGCATAAGCCATAGTTTGCATTATATCCAGATAACGCTTGTAAAAAGGCAACCACAACATCAATAGATTCTATAGTTAAATCATTTAAAAATATCTTTCTATCTGTACCTTGAAACATACTTTTATCGCTTACATATATGCATAAAGGTTCTTCAAATAACATTTCATATTCACTTTCTAAGAAAGTACAAAAAGTCTCAACCTTATTTATAAAATCAGCTCTTTGCTCCTCAGTATATTTTTCATCCTCAAAATAATACTCAACACGTTCAGTTGATGTGCATATAAATTTTGTGTAATAGCCATCATTCTGAACAATACCTTCATACCTAGAATAATTATATTCAATTTGCTCTATTGTTTGAGTATCAACAACAGTGCAGCTACTCAAAAGTAATAAAATAATAAAACAAACAAATATTAAACTTTTTCTATAGTTAATCATGATATCCTCCAATGAAAAATCATATTAATTGATTTTTCTAAGCGTTAAGTTTCTTTTACGCTATTTACTCTCTTTATTTCTAAATTTTTAAGAAATAATATCTTTTAAATACTATAAAACTTTTTTTAATATTTGTTTGCTGAATTTTGTCTAAATTGTATTTTTATTTTTACATTCTCAATACACTATTCCCACTTCTTATTAAATTCTCCAGACCACTCAAAAGCTTTTTTTGCTATAATAACAGCTATTACTTCGTTAATAACTGCAGCTGCTGCAATTGTACCCTGTATGATTTTTGCACACTCTGGAGCAGGACCTGATAAAACGGATACTGCTATTCCTGTAAATACTAACGATACACCGGAATGCGGCAGTAAGGTAAGTCCTAAATATTTTTTTACTGTCTTAGGAGAATCTGTTATTGCTGCACCAAAATAAGCTCCGCTACATTTTCCAATTGCTCTTGAAATAATATATATTGCAGTGAATAATCCAGCTCCTAATATTAGATGATAATCAAGAGGTGCACCAAGGTTTAAAATTACAATTATCAAAGAAACACCAAGTAGAGGATTAAATGAGCTCATTATCTGTTCTAATCTTTTCTCTGTTACCATGTTAGAAAATACAGTTGAAAAAGCCATGCCCATTAGCATAAAGTTTAATACTGGTTTTGGCAAAAGAATATTGTTAAACAAAAATCCTACTCCTGATGTAAGTATAATACCTGCAATTAAAAGTAATAAAGTTATAACAGATGAACGCTCTTTTTTTAGTACAAATCCTGCTAAAAATCCTGTTGCAATTCCAATAATTATTGGCAATAATACAACGAGCGCAATCATATATGCTGGCAAACTTTGTTCTGATATGTTAGTAGCAACAATTGAAATAACAGAAAAAAACACTATAACTCCAACCATATCATCAAGTGCCGCCATTGGAATTAATGTATTAGTTACAGGTCCATCAGTTTTAAATTCACGCACTATGGAAAGTGCCGGTGCTGGTGCTGTAGCTAATGCAATTCCTCCAAATATAAAAGCTAAATATAGTGGTATATTTGCAAAGTAAAACACAATTCCAAATACTAAGCTAACTATAAAGAATGTGCCTAATGATTGGGTCAAAGTTGTTATAATTATTTGCTTACCTGTTTTTTTAATTTTACCCCATACAAGCTCAGTACCTATTAAAAGACCAACAGCACACTCTAAAATACTCACTATTGAAATATACCATTTTGCATCTAAAATTTCACTGTTCATAATTCCTAATGCATGTGGTCCAAGTACCATTCCTGCTATAAGCCAACCTAAAATAGCAGGTAGCTTTATTTTTGATACGAGTTTTCCAATTAAAAATGCAATAATAATTACAATTAAAAATTTAAAAATTGAAGTAATCATTTTTTAGTCTCCTTTTGCAATGCCATAAAGCATAATATTTAATATTTTAGATAATTTAACCTCGTGCGCCTCAATCAACGATTCAAAGTCCGTATTTTCATAAGCTTTGCTTTGAAAGTATCCATTAAACATTTCTTGAAAAATGTAAAAGTACTCTATTGCCTCTTCCTCAGATACACCATCTCTAAGTGTTAAATTACTTAAATCCATCTTATAGCGATTTATATTGAATTCATCAAATTCCTTACGTATCTCTTTAATCTGCTCCTTTAAAGGTGCCGGTGGCTGTAAAACTGTAATAAAAAATATATGACTATAATAAGGATTTTCTTTAAAGAATTCATATCTTAAATCTATATATTTTTTCATATTATTCTGAAAATCAGTTTTATTAAAGCTTTCTTTACTTAGATACTCCACGAGAGCATCATAGCAAGACTTTACGCAGCTTAAAAATAATTCATCCTTATTTTTAAAATAATGATAAATAAGACCTTTTGAAATGTTGTTATCACTGCATATATTATTTAATGAAGCTGTTTCAAAACTCTTTGTACCGAATTCAGCAATTGCAGCATTTAAAATCTTTTCTCTACTAATCTGACTTTTATGACTTTGCTTCATGTTTATCCTCCGAAATAAAATTGACCACTCGGTCTATTTTGTATTATAGCGAATATAGACCGAGTGGTCAATATGTTAGTTATAATTTTTATTTTTTTCATCATCTGTAAGCCAAACTGTAAAACTGGAGCCTTTATTGCGTATTGGTTCATTATTAAGGCGTTCTAAAATATCAAGAATAATTAGGTCTACATGCTTCTTGTCTAAAATATCTAATTTTGTTAAAGCACTTTTCCATTAATTTACGAGTATTTTTGTTATCATCTACTAATAATATATTAAACATATTATTACCTCCATATGAATGCCCTTAAATATAATGCACAAATTGTTATGAAAAATTCTTACATGGGCTCATAATTAATTATAATAATAAATTATTATAATGTAATAATATTAACTTATCATAAACTTTTCAAAAATAAAATAATTTGTTTATATTGTGAAGAAAGACGTTCACGCTATAAGAGTGAAAAAAGTCATCAAGGAGGTACTGTTTTATGCTTCAGTTAAAAAACATAACAAAAAGCTATACAACCGGTGATTTTACACAGGTTGCACTAAATAATATAAGTTTAAATTTTAGAAAAAATGAATTTGTCTCAATTTTAGGGCAAAGTGGTTCAGGTAAAACAACTTGTTTAAACGTAGTTGGCGGACTTGACCACTATGACAGTGGGGATTTAATAATTAATGGCAAATCCACTAAGAATTTTAAAGATTCAGAGTGGGATGCATATCGTAATAACAGCATAGGATTTGTTTTTCAAAGCTATAATTTAATTGGTCACCTAAACATTGTGGATAATGTTGAAATGGGAATGACTTTAAGCGGTGTATCTGCTTCTGAAAAGCATGCTAAAGCTATAGAGGTGTTAGAAAAGGTTGGATTAAAGGAACATATACACAAAAAACCAAATCAGCTTTCCGGAGGCCAAATGCAGCGTGTTGCTATTGCTAGAGCTTTGGCTAATAATCCTGATATAATTTTAGCTGATGAACCAACAGGGGCACTTGACTCAACAACTAGCGAGCAAATTATGATTTTAATAAAGGAAATTGCAGATGACAAGCTTGTTATTATGGTTACTCATAATCCTGACATAGCAGAAAAATATGCTGATAGGATAATTAAATTTAAAGATGGCCAAGTAATAGATGACAGTAATCCCTATAACAATGTTAAAGACGATACCGATTATCAACTTAAAAAAACTAGTATGAGCTTTTTTACAGCCTTAAAATTATCTGGCAAAAATATTGCTACAAAAAAATGGAGAACAGCTTTAACTGCATTTGCATCAAGTATTGGAATTATTGGTATAGCTTTAATTCTAAGCCTTTCATCTGGATTTCAAACTCAAATTAATCAGTTTCAAATTGATGCCTTATCAGAGTTTCCTATAATGATTTCAAAGTCTACAATGAGTATAGATATGGAAACAATGAAAGAAATGAGAGGAGAAATGCTTTCTATAGTACGTGATGAAAAAGAGCAGATTGACACTGATGAAGTATATTTATATGATAGTACAGAAAATACTATTGCACATACAAATAAAATTACAAAAGAATATATTGACTACATAAATGCTATAGACCCAGCTATATGTAGAAGTATTGGATATACAAGAATGGTAGGGATGAACTTACTTCGCAGAGAAGATAAAAAAACATATCCAGTTTCTATTGCAGTTGGAATTAGCATGGGTGCTGGTAACGACAGCAGAGATATGCAAAGCATGATTGGCGGAGTTTCAAGCATGAGAGGAATTGGTTTAACATCATACCCTGAAGTTCTCGACAATTCTCTAGACTCATACCTTGAAAAAAATTATGATGTTCTTGTCGGTGAATACCCTTCAAAGAGTACTGATTTAGTATTAGTAGTTGATGACCAAAATCGTGTTGATTATTCAACACTTAAAAATCTTGGCTTTGAAACAGATAATGTTGATAGTATAAAGTTTAAAGACATAGTTGGTACAGAAATAAAATTAATAACAAACAATGATTTTTATGAAAAAACTTCAATGGGTAACTTTATGCCAGGTACTGATTATGATGCCATGTATGATTCTGAAAATAGCATAACATTGAAAATAAGCGGTATAGTTCGTTTAAAAGAGGATGTAACCTTAGGCATACTAGGCAATGGAATTACTTATAGTGATAAATTAGTTCAAGAAATTTTAGATATAGAAGAGGATTCAGAAATTGTAAAAGAACAATTAAAAGCAGACTATAATATTATTACAATGGAAAAGCTAGATAAGGCAAGCAAGGAATCTTTTCTATCTTATATCGGGGGAGATTCAACTCCATATATGATTCATTTATATCCTACAGACTTTGAAGCTAAGGATGCTGTTTTATCATATTTAGACAACTATAATACAAACAAGGCAGATGAGGACACAATTGTATATAATGATTTAGCAAGCTCAATGACAGAAATGACTGGCGGAATTATGGATGCAATTACACTTGTTTTGATTGCTTTTGCAGCAATATCTTTAGTTGTATCATTAATAATGATTGGTATTATAACATATATTTCTGTTCTTGAACGTACAAAGGAAATTGGCATTCTTAGAGCACTTGGTGCAAGGAAAAAGGATATCACAAGAGTATTTAATGCCGAAACATTTATTATTGGCGCTTGTTCCGGTCTTTTAGGGATAGGCATAGCTTATGCACTTACATTCCCAATTAATCATTTACTTTTGAACTTGACTCAATTAGCTAATGTAGCGCAGCTAAACCCAATTCATGCAATTCTTTTAATTACAATAAGCATAATTCTAACATTAATTGGCGGTACAATTCCAGCTAAGCTGGCAGCTAAAAAAGATCCTGTTGAAGCACTTCGTACTGAATAAGCTAAAAGTTCTATACCTTATAATTAGGTATAGAACTTTTTTAATATTTCTATTCTATTTTTCTAACTCAACCACTAACTCACCTGCTATTACCTGCTGTCTTTCATTTACTAATATAGATTTTACTGTTCCAGCAATAGGAGAAATAATATTAGTTTCCATCTTCATAGCTTCGATTATTGCAACGGGTTGACCCTCTGAAACTATATCACCTTTATTAACTAATAGCTTTATAATTTTTCCTGATATATTCGCACCAATTTCATTTTTGTTATCAACATCTGCCATTCTTTTAGACACCTTAATACTTGTTTTAGCTACAGCCTTATCATTTATACATATTACCCTACGATTTCCGTTTACTTCAAATACTACGTCTCTATTTCCAGAATCATCAGCACTTCTTATTTCCACTAACTTAACAACATATACTGTTCCTTCATGAATTTGAACTTCGCAGGTTTCTCCTTCACTAAGTCCGTGGAAAAATATATCACTACCCAAATATCTAAAGTCACCTTCATTTTTTACATACTTAACATAATCCTCGTAAACCTTAGGATAAAGTGCATAGCTTAAAACATCCTCGATAGTTGTATCTGTGTTGTATTTTTTATCTAAATCTTCTTTTATTTTATCAAAATTTTCTGGCTCTAATAGTTCACCAGGTCTAACTGCTATTGATTTTTTACCCTTTAAAACTAATTCCTTTAATTTCTCAGGAAATCCTCCTTCAGGTTGACCCATCATACCTTCAAAGTATGATACTATTGAGTCTGGAAAATCCATATCCTTTGCTTTATCATAAATGTTATCCTTGTTTAACTCATTTTGAATCATAAATATAGCCATATCACCTACAGCCTTTGATGATGGAGTTACTTTTACTATATCGCCAAGCATTGTATTTACCTCACGATACATGTCCTTAACCTCTTCAAATTTGTGTCCTAATCCAAAGCTTTCAACCTGAGGTTTAAGATTTGAATATTGTCCTCCAGGTATTTCATATTTATATATTTCAGCAGTACCGCTTTTTAATCCTGACTCATACTTTTCATAAACAGGTCTTACCGCTCCCCAGTAATCTGATATCTTTTGTAAATCATCCATTGATAGCTTTGTATCTCTGTCAGTGTTTTTTAGTGCTGCAACTACTGAGTTAAGTGCCGGCTGACTTGTAAGCCCTGCCATTGAGTTAAATGCAGTGTCTACTATATCAACTCCTGCCATTGCGGACATTAAAACTGTAGCTACACCATTTCCACTAGTGTCATGAGTGTGAAGGTGAATTGGTATAGATATTTCATTTTTAAGTGTCTTTATAAGCTTATGAGCAGCCATTGGCTTTAACAAAGCTGACATATCCTTTATACCAAGTATTTGTGCACCTCTTTTTTCAAGCTCTTTAGCCTTATCTACATAGTATTTAAGCGTATATTTGTCTCTATTTTCATCTAATATATCCCCAGTATAGCAAATACAAGCTTCTGCAATTTTGTTTTGGTTTAATACCTCATCAATTGCAACCTCCATACCTTGTATCCAGTTTAGCGAGTCAAATATTCTGAAAATATCAATGCCATTATCAGCAGAAGTCTTAACAAATTGTCTGATTACATTGTCCGGATAGTTTTTATAACCTACACCATTTGCACCACGAATTAACATTTGAAATAAAATATTAGGTATTTTTTCTCTTAATACTCTCAATCTTTCCCAAGGCGATTCCTTTAAAAATCTATATGAAACATCAAATGTTGCTCCACCCCACATTTCAAGCGAGAATAAATCCTTACCAAGAGTTGACATTGCAGGAGCTATTCTTTCCATATCTATAGTTCTTAGTCTCGTTGCCATCAGCGATTGATGAGCATCACGCATAGTAGTATCAGTTAATAGTAGCTTTTTCTCATTAAGTATATAATCAATCAATCCCTTAGGACCATTTTCATCTAATATTTGCTTTGTTCCTCTTAGATTTTCTATATACTTAAGCTCTGGAATTCTTGGTACATCAAATGTTGGCTTTATACCCCTTGTTTCATTTACAACCTTTTCGCCTATAAATTTAATAATTTTGAGCTCCTCGTCTCTACCCTCAACTATACTTAACAATTTAGGGTTATTCTGTATGAAGCCAGTGTCGCACATTCCTTTTTTGAATTTATCGTGGTTTAAAACATTAAGCAAAAATCCAACGTTTGTTTTAACCCCTTTAATTTTAACCTCTCTTAATGCTCTTCGTGATTTGTTTACACAGTCATTAAAGCTTCTTGACCATGATGTAACCTTAACTAATAGACTATCATAGTATGGGCTTATAACTGCTCCAGTGAAGCCATTATCACCGTCTAATCTAATACCAAATCCAGAGCCAGTTCTATAAACATCTATTTTTCCTGTGTCTGGTGCAAAATTATTGTTAGGATCTTCAGTTGTTACTCTACATTGAATTGAAAAACCATTTTGCTTTATTGAATCCTGTGATTTTATATTTAATTCATCACTGTCTAGGCTATAGCCTTGTGCTACTAAAATCTGAGATTGAACTAAGTCAATTCCAGTTGTCATTTCTGTAATAGTATGTTCAACCTGAATTCTAGGGTTCATTTCAATAAAATAATGATCTCCTTTACTATCTACTAAGAATTCAACAGTCCCAGCACTTCTATATTTAACAGCACTTGCAATTTTAATTGCATCAGCGCATATATCCTTTCTTTGTTTTTCAGTTAAACATATTGCAGGAGTAAATTCTATAACCTTTTGATGTCTTCTTTGTATTGAACAATCTCTCTCATACAGGTGAACTATATTGCCATAACTATCACCTAAAACCTGAACCTCTATGTGTTTAGGATTTTCTAGATATTTTTCAATAAATATATCATCTATACCAAAGGCTTTTTTTGCCTCACTTTTAGCACTATTAAATTCAGGTATAAGATCATTTTCACTTCTTACTATTCTCATACCTCTGCCGCCTCCACCTGCTGCTGCCTTTAACATGATTGGATATCCACAAAGACTGGCAAACTCGATTGCTTCTTTTTCATTGCCAACAGCTTTTTCAACACCCGGTATAGTAGGAACACCTACTGAATGAGCTACAAGTTTAGATTTAATTTTATCTCCTAATTTATCCATCATTTCATGGTTAGGCCCTATAAATACTATGCCTGTTTCTTCGCATTTTTTTGCAAATTCTACATTTTCAGATAAAAATCCATAACCGGGGTGTATTGCATCCACACCTTTTGATTTAGCTAGATTAATAATTTCGTCTATTCCTAAATAAGCCTCTACTGGTCCTTTATCTTTACCTATTTGATAAGATTCGTCCGCTTTAGTTCTAAAAAGTGAATTTTTATCTTCTTCTGAATAAATAGCAACTGTTCTAATTCCAAGCTCGTTACAAGCTCTAAAAACTCTTATAGCTATTTCGCCTCTATTGGCAACAAGAACACGTTTAAACTTTTTCATGATAGCCTCCATTTATATAAGTCTTATTTAACTTTTCATTTTGAATTAGCATATCAAAATTATATTAGTTATGCAAGCTTTAAAATTATTTTTATTATTTTTATTGTATTTTTACTTTATTTTATTTTGTGTATGAAAACGTAAGCATGTTAATTACATTTAGAAAATATTAAAATTTCCTAATTTAATTGTGTATTTTTATATATAGACCTATTTAATAATTTTTTTAAATATTTTTTATAATAGTAAATCACATATATATTTATGTTATACTGTATATATTATTAATTAATAATAATTTATTATTGTTATTCAATAAATATTTATTGACAAATATGTTTTATAGTATATAATGATACTATAAAAACATTTGGAGGTTTATTATGTATAAAACAAGCTTTATAAATAAGCTTACTAAAACAGTAGTAGATATGTTTTTTTACTTAGGAATAGTAACAGTTATTTTAGTACCTTTTGTCACTCCTAAAATAATTAAAAATTTAAATTTAAGCGAAAACTTAATTGTACCGACAATTATTACTTTATTATTATCCGGTGTATGCGCAGTCTATATTATTCTTCAACTTAAAAAGACTTTTAAAACATTAACAAGCGGAAATCCATTTGTTATAGAAAATACAATTTACTTAAAAAAGATGGCTATTGCAGCATTTATTATATCTGCAATATACATATTTAAGCTAGTATACTGGTTTACACCTGCAACAGTTATAATTGTACTTGTTTTTTTAGTTGCCGGACTTTTCTGCCTTACTTTAAAGGATTTATTTGCTCAGGCGGTGAAATTTAAAGAAGATAATGACTTAACTATATAAGGAGGTAACACAATGTCTATTATAATTAATTTGGATGTAATGATGGCAAAAAGAAAAATCGGGCTAATTGAGCTAGCTGAAAAGATAGACCTAACTCCTGCTAATTTATCAATACTTAAAAACAACAAAGCTAAGGCTATAAGATTTTCTACCTTAGAGAAAATATGTAAAGAATTAGGTTGTCAACCCGGTGACATTATAGAGTATTCTGAGGAGGAATAAAACATGGATAATACAATTAAGAAAAGACTCATCGTATATGGTATAATTTCCGGAATAAGCTTCGCTTATTTGATATTAGTTCCTCTTGTAGGCATTGGAATCGTTGTATATGCAGCTATACAGCTTGCAATGATTTTTTATCTTATAAAGGACAGAATTGAAATAAAAAATAAAAAAGCATTGCTTTTATTTATACCGATATTTATATTAACTTTGCGATATTTTATAAGCGACAGCTTTATATTTTATCTACCAAATTTTGCAGTAATATTTTTACTGTATAGCACTATGATTCTTTTATTTATGGATGATTTATGCATAATAAACCAAGGCTTTCTCTTTATTAAAAAAATATTATGTACGGTATTTAAGCCTCTTGCATATTTCAATATACCTATAAAATGGTCAATAGAAAGTAAAAAGGATAATCCAAACAGGATTTTGGCAAAGAAAATACTAGTTGGTATTGTAATATCAATACCCTGCTTAATAGTTATAACATTTTTACTATCAGCAGCCGATTTAGTATTTGAAAGCAAGATTGATGTACTGTTTAACTCATTTGAAAACTTTGTAAGTCCCGAAACAGTGTTTAAAATAATAGTAGGGTTACTTTGTGGATTTTATTTGTTTGGATTATTTTATATAGTATTTGAAGGAAAAAAAGAAATCAAAGTTGAGGCTAACCCTGAGGCAATTGAAAAGATTGAGTTAAAGCCTCAAGGTGATGTTGTTATTATTAATGTAATACTCATATCAATACTTACAATATACACTATATTTGCATTGATTCAGTTTAAATATTTATTTGCCGCTGCATTTTCAGCTATTTCCCTACCTAATGGCCTGACCTATGCAGAATACGCGCGAAGAGGTTTTTTTGAATTATTATTCCTTAGTTTTATAAATATAGGATTAATTCTTATAGTAATTTATCTTATAAGAGATAAGATATATAACTCAAATAATACTTCTGGTAAAATTATAAAGGCTCTAATGATTTACTTGTGCGCTATAACTGTTCTACTTTTAATATCATCATTTTATAGAATGATGTTATATAATAATGAATTTGGATTTACAGAGCTAAGATTATTAGTTACTATATTTTTAATCTTCGAGGCAATAGGACTGATAATAACATTTTATTATATAATTAAACCAAAATTTAATATTTTAGCTTTTTATTCAGTTATTTGTTTAGTTTTCTATCTTACAATCAATATGATAAATCTTGATTATATAATTGCTAGAAAAAACATAGATATGTACTATGAAGACAAGGATTTAGATGTATACTATTTATATACACTTTCTTCAGATGCAGCACCGCAGATGGAAAGATTGCTAAGCGATAAGGATAGCAACATAAAACAAGCAGCAAATGATTATTTTGAGAAAATTAAAACACAATCTGCTTATACAAAGGATTGGCAAAGCTTCAATTTATCTCGTAATCGAGCAATGAAAATTAAAAATCAATTGGATAAATAATATTAATTAAAATAAAAAAACAGCTTGGTAGATAGAATTATTATCTACTAAGCTGTTTTTTTACCACTCTATTATCTCATCAAAAACTTTTCCATCTTCAATTGTTAATATTCCGTAACTGTAGTTACCAAAGGTTGGCAGACATGCACTTCCGGGGTTAAAATATAAAATTCCGTTTTCATATTTACTATGTGACTTATGGGTATGTCCAAAAAGAACTATATCTACCTCTTGGTTTTCTGCATATCTTTTTAGCTCCTCTAAGTCTCTTTTAACTCCAAAGTTATGACCATGTGTTATAAGAAATTTCTTATTTTCTATTATAACCTGCTCAGTATCATTAGCTTCTATGCCTCTGTCACAGTTCCCATTAACATTTATGTATTTGTCCACATTGATTGTTTTAGAAATAATAGGTACATCCTTACAACAATCTCCGCAGTGTATAAACATATCAAAATTACCATCACTATTTATTTTTTCAAGATATGTTTCAACCATGTTACCATGGGTATCGCTTAAAACTAAAATTCTCAATTTAATACTTCTCCTAACACATTTTTAAGATTTCTAAGAGCATTAGCTCTATGGCTGAGAGAATTTTTTTCTTCATCAGTCATTTCACCAAAGCTTTTTCCTAAGCCCTCAACAATGAATAAAGGATCATAACCAAAACCATTTGTACCATGCGCTTCAAATCCTATTCTACCTTTACATATACCCTCTGCTTTTAATTTTAAACCGTCTTCTAAAATAATTGCTATAACTGTTTTAAAATATGCGGTCCTCTTTTCCATCGGTACATCTTTCAGATTTTTTAAGAGCAATTCATTATTACCTTTATATGTAGCATTTTCACCAGAATATCTTGCTGAATATACTCCCGGTGCTCCATCTAATGCATCTACGAAAAGTCCGGTGTCATCTGCTATAACAATACCATTTACAAGCTTTGATAGCTCTTCTGCCTTTTTAAACGCATTGCCTTCTAGTGTATCTTTATCCTCATCAACATCTAAATCCTTAAAGCCTAAGTCATCCTTTGATACAATCTCTATATTTAAATCCTTCAATATTTCTTTTATTTCTTTAATTTTGTGTTCATTGCCACTTGACAATATCAGTTTTCTATTCATTTCTTGCACCTATCCTATTGGAAATTTCATATCCTAAGACTTCTCTTTGTACCTTGTTTAGGTCTTCACAGCCTTTACAAGCAAGTGATAAAAGCTCGTTGAATTCCTTATGTGTAAATGGAGCCTCTTCACCTGTGCCTTGAATTTCCACAAATTCTTGCTTATCAGTCATAACAACATTCATATCTACTTTAGCATTACTATCCTCAGCATAGCATAAATCTAATACCGGCTGTTGATTTACAATACCTACACTTACCGCTGAAACAAATGATGTTACTGGCGTTTCCTCTATTAAACCATTCTTCTGTAATTTATCAAATGCTAATACCATAGCTACAAATGAACCGGTTATTGAAGCCGTTCTAGTTCCACCATCAGCTTGTATTACATCACAGTCTATCCATAGTGTTCTTTCACCAAACTTTGATAAATCTACAACACTTCTCAAAGCTCTGCCTATAAGTCTTTGTATTTCTTGTGATCTGCCATCAATTTTTAGCTTATTTATATCTCTACCCTTTCTAGTAGCTGTTGAGCCAGGTAGCATTGAATACTCTGCACTAACCCAACCCTTACCTGTTCCCTTTAAAAAAGGTGGTACCTTTTCTTCTATCATAGCAGTACAAATAACCTTAGTATTTCCCATTTCTATTAATACAGAACCATCTGGATGCATTAAATAATCTTTAGTTATCTTAATTTTTCTTGTTTCGTCATTTTGTCTTTCACGTATAAATTCCATTGTCTTTCGTCCTTTGTATATAAATTTTGCTAATTTTGCGTAACTGTTTTATTCTTAACCATAGGCTTAATTTTATTCATTTCATAGTTTAAAATTTAATAAGCCTTTTCGCTTCTTTTCTTTTTGAACCAAATTCTATCTATCCAATTATAGCAGCTGTTTAATTGTTCATTGTTAATTAAATAGGATCTGTGCTCAAAAAATATTTTAACATCAGGATTTTGATGCCTAATGATCCTTAAATACTTAGGAATAGGAGCCCAGCCATCCTCTTCTCTTAAATCTTCTAGAGCTGGATAATGACTTATTCCAACCTCCTCATTTGCACAGCAAACATTTGACAAATGCAGTATATATGAATATTTAGCAAATCTTCTCATTATATCTATTTCATCAAAATCTTTTTGAACCTTATGTTGATAATGTAATCTTGATATATCTAAACACATTTTTATGTCTTGATACTTATCTAAAAGTTTCTCCAAAAAGTCGCTTTCAATAACATATTTATTTAGTCCGTCAAACTCTAAAACAGGTATAAAGTTATATTCCTTACCTTTTTTTGAAAGCCACTCAAATAACTCCTCAGTATTTTTAATAAATAAATCTTCAGGATATTGAGATTCAAATATGTATTCTGATTTATCATCAAATCTCCAATTAGTTAAATCAAAATCATCTCTAAGAACAACAGGCTTGGGGTAGTGAAATAATACATATATAGGTGTAAGTTCTTTTTGCTTTATATATTTTAATTCATTCTCAATTAACTCATAAGCATTTCTTTTTATGTGATCATCAAGAGATAAAAATAGAGCATCTCTTACAGTAGTTAGTCCTCGTCTTAATGGATAATGAATTCCATACTTAAAATTTTTGTTTATAGCTTCATTACGCAAATTTTGAATATCTTCTTCAGTTGATAGCATACATGCTTCAATTCCAAAAAAGTCATCTTTAAATTCTAATTGAAATCTTGCAAAATCATAAGAATATACCATTCCTATCATAAAATTGTTACCCACTAAACATTCCTCCTATACTAGTTGTAATTTTAAAAGTTTTCCAACGTCGTTTATAACTTTCACGCCACATGTAGATAATAGGTCTTTGCTTTTATGACCATTTGCAATTAAAATACAATCTATACTTAGTTCCTTAGCAACCTCAAAATCATGTACAATATCACCAATAAAAACAGCTAAATCATTTAATATTGTTCCGTTAAAATCCCATAAAAAATGTGAACATGTTATTAAATTTCTCTCTTTATAACTGCTTATAAATATTTTTATACAATATATAATTAATATACACTATATATATCACATTGTAAAATTAAAATTTTCAGCTCAGTATATGTTTTATAATTTCCTCTATAGGTACTGTTGGCTAGAATAAATATCCTTGATATTTAAAACAGCCTAATTGTAGCATATAAGCACTTATTTGTCATTATTTGCTATAAATAAAAGCTTAAATAAAACCATAGTCTGTTTTATCTAAGCTTTTGCATGTTACTATTTTAAATTTTATCATTTATTACTTTATCGATGCCATGTTTTCTTATCTTTTTAAGCATTTTTTTAGAACCTCTTTTTATATCCTTTTCAACCTTTCGTTCTCGGTATCCAATAAAAAGTGTATTTAAATCATATCCAGCAGGATATAACTCTTCAGCAGTGAATTCAAGCTTTAACTGTTTTTCATTAAAAGTTTTAAATGTTTTATCATGTAAAACTATAATGTTATTATATTCATCCTTTTCTTTATAAACAATTGCACTGTCCTTTATGTCTCTTATATAGACCTTATCACCAGTACAATAATTATATTTGGAGTCATCAACAACTATCTCCTTTTTAAACCTAGTTTTAGATTTATCTATCTTATTAAAATTGTACGACTTTTCCTTCATATATTTTTCTGCTTTTTTCAACACATCTTCATATATACCCATTTTTCTTGAAATCCAAAGAGCATTGCTGTCTCCTGATTTTCCAATAACTAGCTGATATAAAGGCTCTAATGTATCCTTATCAAACTTCATAGCCGCATTTTCAAAGTCTGGATGATTAGATGAAAAGTTCTTGATTTCATTGTAGTGGGTTGTTGCAACTGTTATAGCTCCTTTATTGTATACATCTTCAAGTATTGCTATAGCTAGTGCTGCTCCTTCATTTGGCTCAGTACCACTTCCTATTTCATCAAATAATAATAGTGTAGATTTATTTGTTTGTCTAATAATTTGTGATAAATTCTTTACATGCGCTGAAAAGGTGCTAAGAGAATTTTCAATGCTTTGATCATCTCCTATATCAGCAAACACCTTATCAAATACAGACATATTACTACCTTCTGAAACAGGTATATGAAATCCCGATTGCATGGCTAAGGTTAGAAGCCCTACGGTTTTTAAAACTATAGTCTTGCCTCCAGCATTAGGACCGGTAATTATTAAAGATCTAAAATTCTCTCCTATGATTATATTAAGAGGTACAATTGTCCCTTCTAACAAAGGATGCTTTCCGTTAATAATTTTTATATATCCATGTTCATTTAAATCCGGAGATATTCCACCTATAGCCTTACTATACTTACCCTTTGCAAAAACCATATCATAATGTGACATAACCTCAATATTTCTTTCAATAGTATACAAGTTATCATATATACATGTGGTTAAATATGAAAGTATTTTATATTCTTCAATTGCCTCTTCTGACTTAAGCTCGTTATATTTAGTAGTGAACTTACTTATACTATCCGGCTCCATAAACGCTGTTTTTCCACTGCTTTCAATGACAACCCCAGATACCATATTTTTATATGAAGACTTTATTGGAATAGTAAGTCTCCCTTGCCTTCTTGTAATAAAAAAATCTTGAATATAGTTTTTATTATTAGGATTTTTCAAAAAGCTATTTAACCCCTCTGAAATTTTACTTTCTACTTGTGTTAATTGCTTTCTTATCTTTTTTAATTCTGTCGTTGCATCATCTTCTATTTTATTATTTCGTATTGAGGATTCAATTTCCTCCTCAATATGCTTTAATTCAACGATATTTAAGCTATAATTATATAAGGTTGGAGCATAGAACTCCTTATCCTTCATATATAATTTTATCTTTGAGCATCCTCTTAAAAATGAAGCCACATTGGTTAAATGCTCCGGGTCAAGAATTATATCCTTTTGTACCTTTTCAATTATTTCTTTTATATTAACTATACCACCAAGCTGTACACTACCTGAAAAGTCTAGAAGCTTTCTTGCTTCTGTTGTTTCATTAAGTCTATTTTCTACAGCCTTAATGTTTCCCGTAGGTACTAGCCTATCGATTAAAGTCTTTCCTAGACTGCTTACACAATACTCTTTTACTAATTCCTTTAGTTTGTTATATTGTAATTTCTCATATACATGTTCGTTCAATTTAATTCTCCTCACTTCTAATTATTATACTATGGTGTGAAGAGTGTTTTTTCTTCACACTTTCTATAAGGAAAAATACCAAACAAACTATAAAAAAATGTATACTTGTATACACTGCAAAAAGATATGCATTGCATATTTATATGCAGTTCATTTATATACACTGCAAAAAATATGCAAAAATAAAAAGCATGCATACAAATACACGCTTAAATAGCAATATATATTATTTGCGGTTTGTATCCTTATAGAAACACAAACAAGATATCACAAAAAAAGATAATTAAATCTCTTACATTTGCAACAACTGTCTGTTAAATTTTTTTCTACTTAGATACTACCTCGCTCATAAAATTACCTCTGTTTTTTGTAACGATACTGTTACAATATTACTAACAATATTAAAATAATATTATTAATTAAATTTATATTAGCATACTAATTATATGCTGTCAATTATTTACTGTTATTTTTATAAGTATTTATCATAATGAGTGTTGAGAAAAATTAATTTTGTAAACTACAGTTATCTTTACATAATACAGTAAAAATAGTATCATGTATTTAATTCCATATCATGTATAATAAAATAATTAATTTAAAGACTCAGACAAAAGAAAATATTACTCATAATAAAGATTTTAATAATAAATATAGAGATGAGCAAAACAACAAAAAAGAAAAAATATGAGAGTTTTTAGACATTCAAAAATTTATAATTATTTAAAAATTTTTCTAAAAAATAATTAAGATAAGGAAATTGAACTATGAAAAAAAATTGTGTTGGTTTTTATTAACTATTATTTTTATTTTTATTAATATTTTTTTAATACAAAATATTAATAAAACCAATATAGATGATAAAGATGAATTTATATATGAATATTTTAGGTGTATAGGTGCTACAGAAGAATTTCTTAATAAAGCACCTTATTAAGAATTAAAAAATATTAAAAACTGAAATGATAAATAGTAATAAAATTTATAAATTTGTTGATATTGATTCAATAAACTTTATGGGAAACAATGCTATAAAGGATGTTAATTTAAATATTAATATATTTACTGTACGCAATCAACCTGGTAAAAAAATAGATGAAATATTAATAATTAATTTTTTTGAGTGGTTGGGAAGCAACCCTACTTTTCATGGAACTGATGAAATCACAATTAATTGGGACTCAAATATATTTACTATGCAAGGTGATTCGTTCTCACCTCATACATATCGTACTATACCAGGAATAAATAAAAATTTAATGATTGAAGAATTTTATAACCCAGCAAAAAGTTATCAAGGAGAATTGAGTTTTTTTGTTTCTACAATTGGTAACAATTCAACTGGTTTTACAAAGTTTATTTTAGTACTAATACTCAGAGATACAAGCGGGAGACAACTCCCACTTAACATTGATATATCAATGTTATTTTGTCTACCAACTATTTTTTATTAGGATACAAATTTTATAATTATCAATATAATCTAGTTATTACAATGATTTTATGAGTAGACAAAAATATCCCGGACTAATTTAGGATATTTTTTGCAATAATTAAAAAATTTTTTAGAAAAAATAAAAAGGGCAGGATAAGGGAGGTGTTCAAAGCCCCCACAAATTATAGGCAAAGCCTACAATATCAATGTTTTTTATTGTCCGCTCAGAGGTTCTCTAGTTTGAGTTTGAGCGGACAAATGTGTTCTTAAATGTAAATTTTGTTAATATTTTAATATTAATAAAGGTGCTTAATATCTTATAACTAATTTATTATTCCATTAGAAATTATGCTTTATTATTATAAATTTAATATTTTCTTTAAATAATGATATTAAAGAACAGCAAAAAATGAGTAAGTATAAAAAATAAAAACTTTATAAACATGTAAAAATATAGTAACATTTAAATAAAGTGTTATAAAAAGGGGTGGGTAATATGAAAAAAATATTAAAAATTATTTTTATTTTATTTTCTATTATATTAATTTTAGGGTGTATAAGTATAAAAATAATAGTTTTAAAAAATGAAATAAAAAAACAAGAACAAAACAATAAAGTACTGTCAAAAGAAATAGAAAATTTAAAATTACTTTCAAAAAATGAAATAGATTTAAAGGAAGATTTAATAAAAGAAAATTTTAGTTGGATAGAAGATTATAATTGGAATAAAGTTACTTTAACTAATACTAGTGGTACTACTATAGATATAACTGAAAGTGATATTATAAAATATCATTTTTTAAATACTAATATTTTGAATACTTTTAAATTTGATTATAATATAAATAGTCAAATTTCAAAAGCATATAAATATGTATTTTATTTTAATGATTTTTCAAAAGAAATAACATTATCTAATGGTGGATTTGTACATGAAGCTTTGATGTGTAAAAATATATATTTATATAATGTAGCAGAGGCATTACTACCATTACAAGATGATTTAGATAATGTAAAAAAAATATTATTAAATTCTAAATTCTTTTCATATAAACAAAAAAATGAATTTGATTTTGTTATTCCATATTTACAAATGAGATATATTATTTTAGAATGGATGCCTAAATATACAGTAAAAATAGAAAATTATCCTAATTTAAAAGATCCTACAATAAATATTGAGTGCTATTATTACGGTGAAAAAGCATACTTTAAAACATATACTTACAATAATATTCAAAATTATTATATAGAACTTACATATAAAGAAAATAGAAATTTGTATAAGTTAATAAATATAAATAATGAAAAATCTATGACATTATTTAATATATTTAATAGTAGCATTGAATAGAAAAATTAAAAATGTCCTAATAGCCGTTAGTATTCTTTATAACATCATAAACAACCATAACATGACCTGTTAAATATATAGTACAACCTACTTTTATATCTTGTGCCTTTGTTATAAGAATTCCCTTTGTTGTAGAACATAAAGAAGCTGCTGATATTCCACTGCCATATGAAACATTATTAAATGCAGGTTTTAAAGTTCCATTTGGAGCGGAAGTTGATTTTGAGGCTTCATTAAGTACATAATATGCAAAACCACTACAATCTATTCCTGTACCTATTATATGAGTTGCTGTCTTCATTTGATTTTGAATAATTGATGAAGATTTTAATTCATATGAATTAAAATTATCATTAACCCAATTAATATTTTGTGAACGAATATAACTTGATATTTCGGCAGGAGTACATTTTCCTCCTATACTTGATCCTATTAAACCAGACATATAATATGGAACTTTGTATGTTCTATAACTTGTAACACCTGTATTAGGGTTTGTAGAATATACTTTATGATCAGTATACTCATTAATATAAGATAATAAATTACTTTTAAAACTCAAATTAAAACACTCCTTTAAAATTTTATTTAAAACATTTAATCGATTAAATTGCTTTATACTATATAAAGACAATTTTATATTAAAATTTGTAAACTATTTTTTTATAAAATTTTTTATTTCTTGTATATCGTCTTTTATATCTTTAATAACATTAAGTTTATCACTCAAATTTGAAATAATAATTTGATAATTTTTTCCGTTTCTTCCTGTTTCTCATCTCTTTTTTCTTGATTTTTTAAAATATAAAAGATTAATGAGACAGATATTAATGTCTATATTCCTTGTGTGGCTGCTAATTCAATTAATTTTTCGCTCATAATAATTTATCTATCTCCTTATTCAACTAATTCTTTTTCTATTATTTTTAAAGCTTTTATTTTATTTTGGTTTACAGCTTGTCTTGATACATTTAGAAGCTTAGCTATTTCAGAAATCTTATAATTATAAAAATATATATCCAATATGATTTGTTTTTGAATTTTAGTTAATTTTATTAATGAATTAAGTGAATTTCAAATTTTTCATAACTACATAATAAATAGCGGGAAATTCTATGAATTTATTAATAATGAAAACGAAATAGGATTATTTTCTAATATACCATCTAGTGATATGACATTAACTATTGATGCTTATCTTGTACGTAATCAACCTGGAGCAAAAGTAGATGAGGTATTAGTAATTAATTCTTTTAAGTGGTTAGGAAGTAAACCTACTATTCATTCAAAAGATGCAATCGCAATAAATGGGATTCAAATATATTTGCTTTCCAAAGTGGCTCATTCTCACACCATACATATGCTAAGGCACCATCAACAGGTACTGAAGTAATGATGGAAGAATTTTTTTACTAGCTAAATCAACCCAAGGTGGAATAGGTTTTTATGTTTCTACAACAGGAAATAACCCAAATGGTATTACTCAATTTACTTTAATACCTAATATTGAAATGAATGCATGGAAAGTTAATAATGAAGTGAAAAAAATGACAAATATAAATACTAACTATGTACACAGTTTTCTTTTGCCTAGTATAAACTATTTATGGAGTAACTATATCTGTTTCTGGTGATGCAGCTTCAAGTTACTTATCTAATACTGAAAGCGTAACATATTACGTAAAATAATTAGATGAAGTATCAAAAATATATTAAATATATTTTTTTGAAAATATTTACATTTCATTACTACAAATAAAATGTAAATATTTAGTCTTACTTAGACTATTAGCAACCCTATGTTTTATAAAAAATAATGATGATTTATATAAAATTATAAAACGAGCCTTTAAATCAAATTTTATTGGCTCGTTTTTGATTGTAAAAGTCATTAAAGATTTTAATGTCCTTTATCAACAACTGAACATTTTTACTTGTTATATTATAGCCATGAACAAAACTCAAAATATATTGAAAATTAGTTATATAAATAGCATGACAAACTCTAAAATCACTATAATATATATAGAAAGTAATTAACCAAAGGAGGTCGATTACTATATCTATAGCCAACAAGAAATTAAATAGGATATTACCCTGTTTACTATCTTAACAATAATCTTTTTATTGCGTGTAAAAAATAACTGTTTCGACTAAAAACTCAGTTGCTTTTATTAGCGTTTATTTAATGTTAAATAATCATAAAAATTTATAAAAATAAATATTCATTATTGTATAGTTTTATCTGTTATTATATAATATAGAAAAACATGTCAACAATAAGAATAAAGCTATTCTTGACATGCAAATAAATAATCGGGGGATTGTAGAATATTTTTACAATTCCTTTTTTGATTATTAATAAAATTATATCAAAACTTGGAGGAGAACATGAAAAAATCAGCAAAACAATCAACTACAGTATTTATTATGAATACAATCACTATCGTATTATTGCTTTTGATTTTATCCAATTCATTAGCTTTATTTTGGATGAATACATTAGTGTCAAAAGTAAACGATGACAGGTATAATCTTACGCAAAATGCAAATCGATTTATGAATGGTTCTGCTTACTTAACTAACGAAGTTCGTGCCTATGCAGCAACTGGGGATAATGTTCATTACGATAATTATTGGAATGAAGTTAACAACTTAAAGAATAGAGAGCTAGGCATTGAAGCTATGAAGAAAATTGGCATTACCCAAGAAGAACAGAAAAAAATTGATGATATGTCTGCACTTTCAAACAAGCTGGTTCCTTTGGAAGAAAAGGCTATGGATAATGTTAAACAAGGAGATACCAAGTCTGCTATTAACTATGTTTACGGAGAAGATTATGAAAATGAAATTACTGAAATATCCAAAATAAAGGCTGAGTTTTTATCCATGCTAGATAAAAGAACTGAATCGAAAATAAAAAATCATGAAAGCTTGAATATGGTAATCCAAATACTTCTTATATTTGAAATAATAATTATTATATTCTTACAAATAATAGGCAACTTACTTATAAAGAAAAAAATTATAAAACCAATTATTGCTATAGAAAAGGTAACTAATGAAATAGCAAATGGAGATTTATCATCTAGTTTTGATTTGGAACCCGATACATCAGAAATAGGAATGCTTACATATGGTATAATATCAACAAAAGAGACACTAAAAAAATATATTTATAACATTTCAAATATTTTATCTGAAATATCTAAAGGTAACATGAATATAGACATAGACATTGATTATATTGGAGATTTTACCCCTATAAAAAATTCAATGGAAAAAATCATTTCTTCATTAAATGATACATTAATTCAAATTAATCAGGCATCTGATCAGGTTTCTAGCGGTTCTGAGCAAGTTTCAGCAGGCGCGCAAGCGCTTTCACAAGGAGCTACAGAGCAGGCAAGCAGTATAGAGGAGTTATCTGCTACTATTTCAGAAATAGCTAAAAAAATAAAAGAGAATGCTGAATATACAGATAAAGCAAACCTAGCAGCTAAAAATACAAGTGTAGAAATGGAAAACGGAAGTGCTCAAATGAAACATATGATTGATGCTATGAATAATATTTCAAGCACTTCTGAGGAAATAGGAAAAATTATAAAGACAATTGAAGATATAGCATTTCAAACTAATATTTTAGCTCTCAATGCAGCAGTTGAAGCTGCAAGGGCAGGCGCAGCTGGTAAGGGTTTCGCGGTAGTCGCAGATGAGGTACGTAACCTTGCAGCAAAGTCAGCAGAAGCTGTGAAGAATACTACATCATTAATAGAAAACAGCATTCAAGCTGTGGAAAATGGAGTTAAAATTGCTAACGATACAGCTACGTCAATACATTATATTGTAAAAGAGGTTGAAAATATTGCTATAGGAATAGATGCAATCTCTGAAAAATCTTCAGAGCAAGCAGAAGCAGCTGAGCAAATTACTTTAGCAATTGATCAAATTTCAGCAGTTGTACAAACAAATTCAGCGACAGCAGAAGAATCTGCCGCGTCTAGCGAAGAGTTGTCTGGACAAGCTGCAATATTAAAGGATTTGGTAAAGCAATTCAAATTGAAAAATCTGAAACAACGTTGATTTAAGCTGATGTGTTTAAGCTCTAAAAATATAATTATATTTTTAGAGCTTTTAATTATTTGAATATTATAATTTTTTATTGACCAAATTGGTCAATTGTGCTATAGTAAAAGTGACCAATTTGGTCAATGAGGAGTGAAGAATTGAACGAAAGATTTAATAATTTACCTAATGAGAAGCAGTTAAAAATTATTAATGGGGCATTAGATGTATTTGGAAAATATGAATATAAGAAAGCAACTATGGAGGAGATAGCAAAAAGTGCAGGTATATCCAAAGGCTTATTATTTCACTATTTTAATAGTAAAAAGGAGCTTTTTATTGATGTTTATAGTCATGGCATAAAGGTTATACAAAGCGAGCTGAAGGAAGCAAACTTAGAAGAAGAGACAGATTTTTTCGAGTTAATGAGAAAATCTATCAAAAAGAAGATATCTATAATGAAGCAATATCCTTCTTTAACTAATTTTTTAATAAATGCTTACTACGAAACGCATAATGATGTTGCAAAAGAAATAGGGCAGATTAATTCAAGTATCAAATCTGAAACTATATTTTCATATTTTAATAACATTGATTTAAGCAAATTTAGAGAAGACATTTCTCTTGAAATTGCTATAAACACCTTTCTTTGGATAGCAGACGGATATTTAAACAGCAAAAAAACAACTATTTTAAATGCAAATGATATATATTTAGAATTTAGTAAATATATTGATTTATATGAAAGACTTTTTTATAAGGTAGGAGAGTGAAATGCATTTCACTCTAAAAGTTTAAGGGAGGCAGCATAAATGGAAACAATTAAGATTACTAATCTTACAAAGGATTATGGTAATAACAAAGGTATCTTCGACGTGAATCTAAGTACCAACAAAGGTGAGGTTTTTGGTTTTTTAGGGCCTAATGGTGCTGGGAAAACCACAACAATTAGACACCTAATGGGATTTATAAAACCCGAAAAAGGAAGTTGTTCCGTAAACAATATGGATTGCTGGAAAGATTCCTCTAGTATTCAAAATTCTCTTGGATATTTGCCAGGAGAAATTGCATTTATGAACAATATGACTGGCATACAAATGATAGAATTCATAGCAGCAATGAAAAATATGAAGGATTTTTCTAAAGCAAAGGATCTAATGGAGCGTTTCGAGCTTGACCCCAAAGGTAAAATTAGAAAAATGTCAAAAGGTATGAAGCAAAAGATAGGCATAGTTTGTGCTTTTATGCATAATCCTGATGTCATAATACTTGATGAGCCATCTAGCGGATTAGACCCTTTAATGCAAAATGTATTTATTGATTTAGTACTTGAAGAAAAAAACAAGGGAAAAACAATTTTTATGTCCTCACATATATTTGAAGAGGTTGAAAGAACCTGCGACCGTACAGCAATAATAAAAGATGGTAAAATCATATCAATTGAAGATATGAAATTATTAAGTAACAAAAAATCTAAATCATACATAATTACCTTTAAATCTAATGACGATGTAGAAGAGTTTAAAAGCAAAGGATTTAGAATAGCAAATATAACAGATAATACAGTTACAGTAAATATTAAGGATAATCTTCTATCATTATTAAAAGAAATTTCTACACTTGATGTTAAGGATTTAGACGTTAAAACACAAACCCTAGAAGAGTTATTCTTGCATTTTTATGGAGGTGAAAAGTAATGATAAGCTTACCATTATTAAAAAAAGAGTTAAAGACTAACATTAAAATATTATTTATATTTATGGCTATATTGTCCTTATATGTTCCAATAATTGTTTATATGTTCGACCCTAAGTTAGCAGAAATGCTTAAGGCATTTGAGGAAACAATGCCTGGAATGATGGCTGCATTTGGCATGGTAGTATCAGGAAGTGATTTAATCTCATTTCTAAATTCATATTTATTTGGCTTTATATTATTAATTTTTCCTATGATATTTACTATAATGCTGGCTAACAAGCTAGTTGCAAATTATGTTGATTCTGGTTCAATGGTTTGCATGCTTGCATCTCCAAACAAAAGAAGTAAAATTATAGCAACACAAATATTAGTTATGCTTATAAACATTTTTATTTTAATATTTTATTCTACTGCTATAGCAATAGTAACAAGTGAAATGCTATTCCCTGGTGATTTGAATATCAAAAATTACATTTTAATGAATGTAGGATTATTTGCACTTCATCTAGCAATTAGTGGAATTGCATTTTTAGCATCATGCATATTTAACGAAACTAAAAACTCTTATTTATTTGGAGTTGGAATACCTATAGTTTTCTTCTTGATAAAAATGCTAGCCAATATGGGTGAAGAGCTAAAAAATTTAAAATACGCTACTATATTTACTCTTCTGCCTACTGATAAAATAGCTTCAGGAGAAACTGACGTTCTTTTACCAATAGTAATTTTATTTGCTATAGCGATATGTTTATATGCAGCAGGAGCATATATATTTACGAAAAAAGACTTACCTATTTAAATAAAAATTTAGCGGACTTAATAAAAAGTCCGCTATTTTATAGCTTTTTTGGTCAAATGTGATAAAGTTTTTGATGACATTGCAATAATTATTGAAAGAAATGATAATAAAAGCAATAATATTGCTACACCAGGGTTTAAAATATTCATACTACCTAACAACACTATAGGAATAACACATAAAAGCATCTCTACTAAAGATAATATTGAAATATTTTTCAATCTACCTACATTTTCGCTACAAAATTCATTATTCTTTCGTATTTCATCAAACACCCTATAAAATAAGTATAATACTAGATAGTATGGTACAGCCATTATATACACATAAATTAAACAAGGTGTATACATGTATGAAACCTCTGGGTTTACTCGTGCTATAACTTTACCTTCACTAGGGATAAGGAAAATTAAAAATAATAACCCAATAATTGCTGCTATAATTACAATAGTTTTTAAACATGTAGCCATAGTTGATTGTTTCATTATATTCCTCCTTTTTTTAATTATAACTTTTACATTTTTGTTTGTCAATATATTATTATTGTTTTTCAATAAATATATATTGTGTTATAATAATTAAGAGTTCAATAATAATTCTATCAACATACTAAATAGATTTAGTTTTGCTATATTTTTATATTATTTCTCTGAGCAAAACTCGACCTTTTCTCCCGATAAAATTTTGTTTGTTGTTCTCATAGCACACATTTTTCCACACATCGAGCAGGTGTGTTTTTCTGTTGGCGGTGTACTTTCAAAGTATTCTCTTGCTTTATCCTTATCTATAGCATATGAAAACATCTCTTCCCAATCTACTCTACGTCTAGCATCACTCATTTTATTATCAATATCTCTTGCATTAGGTATACCTTTTGCTATATCTGCTGCATGAGCTGCTATTTTGGATGCTACTATTCCTTCCTTTACATCATTTAAATCTGGCAGTCTTAAATGCTCCGCCGGAGTAACGTAGCACAAGAAATCTGCTCCATTTGCAGCTGCAATTGCTCCGCCTATAGCTGAGGTTATGTGGTCATATCCTGGTGCTATATCTGTAACTATCGGACCTAATACATAAAATGGTGCTTCATAGCAAAGTCTTTTTTGTAACGCCATGTTTGCAGCTATTTCATTCATAGCCATATGTCCCGGACCTTCTACCAATACTTGTACATCTTTCTCCCAAGCACGTTTTGTAAGTGCACCTATTTCAATTAGCTCACTGATTTGTCCTGCATCTGTGCTGTCATGAATTGAACCCGGTCTTAAAGCATCTCCTAAGCTTATAGTTACATCATATTCTCTTAGTATATCAAGAACTTCATCAAAATACTCATAGAATGGATTTTCATTGCCTGTCATTTCCATCCATGCAAATAACAATGAGCCGCCTCGAGATACAATGTTTGTTAATCTGCCTTGTCTTTTAAATGCTTCTACTGCTCTTTTGTTAAGCCCTGCATGTATAGTTTGAAAATCAACACCCTCTTTAGCATGAGCTTCAACTACTTTTAAAAAGTCCTTAGCAGTAATCTCTAACAAATCCTTTTCTAAATAACCTATAGCATCATACATAGGTACTGTACCTATCATAGCCGGAGACATTTTTATTAGTTCCTTACGAAATGTATTAGTTTTACCGTAATTGCTTAAATCCATAATGGCTGAGCATCCAAAATCTATAGCCATTTTAACCTTTTGCATTTCAATATCGTAGTTTTTACAATCTCCTGATATGCCTAGATTTACATTTATTTTAGTTGATAACCCTTTACCAATACCTTCTGCAGATAATGATGTATGGTTGACATTTGCTGGAATTGCAACTTGACCACAAGCCACTATTTCTCTTAATTTTTCTTCATCTATATACTCTTTCTTAGCCACTACTTTCATTTCAGGTGTCACTATACCCTTTTTAGCTGCTTCCATTTGTGTTTTATAATTTCTCATTTTTATTATCCTCCTATTATACTGCTTAGCGTGAAGTGTTTTTTCACGCTAAGCTCCTTTTTTAATATAAAAACTTATAAACTTAGTTACAGTAAATTATAGAAATGATTCAATGGTCCATTTCCTTTTCCAATGGGCAATGATTTTTCAATAGCTTTAGTAACATAACTTTTAGCATTTTCTACTGCTTCCTTAACTGTATATCCTTTTGCAATGTATGCTGTTATAGCAGATGACAATGTACATCCTGTGCCATGTGTATTTTTAGTATTTATTCTCTTACTGGTAAATGTAAAAAACTCACCATCATTATACAGTACATCTATCGCATCACCTGTTAAGTGTCCACCCTTTATAATGACATTTTTAGAGCCCATATTATGAATTTTTAATGCTGCATTTTTCATATCTTCCATAGTATTTATTTCTCTTCCAACTATGACTTCTGCCTCGGGTATATTTGGAGTAAGTAAAAAAGCAAAAGGTATAATTTCATTTTTCAATGAGCTTAGTGCTTCTTGCTGCATTAACGCTTGTCCTCCTTTAGCTATCATGACCGGATCAATAACTACATTTATAGGATTATATTGCTTCAATTTTTCAGCAACAGCATTCATTATGTGAACATCATTTAACATACCAATCTTTATTCCGTCCACATTTATATCCTCAAACACAGCATCTATCTGCTCTTTTATATTATCAACTGGAACATTATGAACAGATATAACTCTACTTGTATTCTCTGCAACAACAGAGGTTATAACACTCATACCAAATGTGCCTAGTGCTGAAAAAGTTTTCAAATCTGCTTGTATTCCAGCTCCACCACTACAGTCACTTCCTGCAATCGTTAAAAGATTTTTCATTTTATCCTCCCCTTTGCCACGAAGTGGCATCATAAATTTAGATTAGATGAAGAATCGTTTTTGATTCTTCTAAGTGTGAAGTGGTTTTCTTCACACTATGCCTCTTTGAATTTCATTTTTTTAAGCATAGATGATAATTCCATTGCTGCACCCTGTATGTCTTTTTGTGATATAATTGCGGATACAACTGCAATTCCATCTATATTGCAATTTTTAAAATTATTTATCGTTTCTTTATTAATTCCTCCAATTATTACTATTGGTATATCAACATTATCTCTAATTTTTTTTAATTCATCTAAAGAAACATTTTTAGCATCCGTTTTTGTATTTGTTGAATACATCGCTCCAACTCCTAGGTAGTCTGCTCCATTTTTTTGAGCTAATACAGCTTCTTCTACTGTTGAAGCTGAAACACCAAGAATTTTATCCTCACCGATTATTCTTCTTACTATATTAGCCGGCAAATCACTTTGACCTATGTGTACCCCGTCAGCATCAATAGCCAAGGCTATATCTACTCTATCATTAATAATTAGAGGAATTTTGTATTTATTGGTTATTTCTTTTACACGTTGCGCTAAATCATAAAACTCTTTAGATGAGCATTCTTTTTCTCTAAGTTGAACTACTGTACAACCACCTTTTATTGATAGTTCAACTGCTTCTTCAATTATTTCTGTACTCATTAGGCTTCTATCTGTGCATAGATATAAGCTATAATCTATTTTACTCTTCATTAAACCTTGCCATCTCCCTTATTATTTCACTGTTAAGTTTGCTTAAAGCATCAATTATTGCTATATGGAAGGTACCTATTCCTATTTCTTGTGCTAGTTTATATGCAATTTCTCCAGCAATTCCCATACAAGCAACCCCAGCAACAGCAGCAGTCAAATAATCATTTGATACACCTGCAAACGAACCTACTAAAGCTGATGTCATACATCCTGTACCTGTAACCTTTGAAAGCATTTTATGTCCATTTGAAATTTTTATTACTTTTTCACCATCTGATATAACATCTACAGCTCCGGTTATAGCAACAACACAGTCATATTTTTTAGCTACTGATTTTGCTATAGCTACAGCATCATTTTTAGAGTCCTCCTCTGATACATCAACACCTTTAGTTGAAGCAGACAATCCAGCTATAAATGAAATTTCTGATAAATTACCTCTTAAAATATTCACCTTGACCTGATTTAAAATTTCTTTTGTAGTATCATTTCTAAATTCAGATGCTCCTGAACCAACCGGATCAAATATCACTGGTATATTTAATTCGTTAGCCTTTTTTCCTGATGCAAGCATAGATGCTACTGTTCTCTTATTTAATGTACCAATATTAATTACTAATGATGATGATATGGATGTTATACTTTCAGTTTCTTTGATATCATCTGCCATAATAGGCGAAGCACCTATAGCTAAAATCGCATTTGCACAATCATTTACAGTAACATAGTTTGTAATGTTATGCACTAATGGACTTTTTTCTCTTAATTTTGCCAATAGGTCTTCTACTTGCTTTTTAATTTTCATCTAATTATCCTTTCTAATTGCAGACAATTACTCAAAAAATATAAATGCCTTAATCATAGGATTAAGGCATGCATATAAACTTAGTAATATGTTTTGCTCCCTACGACAGTGTTAACCGACAGGTTCAAAGGGTCAGGTTTTATCCTTCTCAACTAAAATAGTTCCCCTGCAAATATTCTTATTATATTTTTTAGTTATAAGTCATTCTATATCATATATAACTTTATGTCAACATTTCAATTAATTTTATCCTATAGCTTCCTCTAAGCATTTGACAAAATCAACAACCTCGTTTGTTTGTTGTTTAGTTTTAAGTTTAATCCAGCCTAGCTTCATTTCTTGCGTATTTCCGTCGATTGGAATAGTTATAATTCTTTTATCGCCAAAACCCTCTGGAATTATCCCCGACCCTATAGAAAATGCATCTGTATTTGCTATTATATTGTAGGCAGTCGCTCTATCATGTATGTATATGATTTTCTTAGAATATTTAAAGTCTATAAGAGCTACTTCCTCTGAAAAATCTAATGATATTCCGTTTTCCTGTCCAAATACTACATATGGGAAATCATAAAGCTCATTTATATTTATTGATTCTTTATCTGCACATGGATGAGTGTCTCTTATAAAAACATGAGGTTTTACTCTTTTTATTTCGTTAAACTCTATATTTTTTGACTTTAGTACCTTTAATATAAACTTCTCTGTCATATTTGATAAAAATATAATACCTATATCACTTTTATTGTTGTATATATCATCTATTACTTGGTACATATCTGTTTCTTTTATATGCAGATCATATCTATTCACATTTTTTGACTCTATAAATTTTAAAAAGGCTTCAATAGTAAAAGGATATCTTTGTGAGGATATATTAAAGCTTAATAATGGCTCAGAAACTTCACTTGAATAAAACTGCTCTATTTTTTCCATTTGCTCTATAAGTGGTCTAATATAGCTTATAAACTCCTTACCACGGTCTGTAAGAACTACACCCTTGTTATTTCTCTCGAATATTTTTATTCCTAGCTCAACCTCTAATTCTTTTATAGAATTACTAATATTTGATTGAGAAATAAATAAATTAGCTGACGCTTTGTTTATAGAACCACATCTTGCAATTTCAATAACAAATTTTAATTGTTGAAAAGTCATTTTATCCTCCTATTGTAGCACTTTGTAGCATAATAAATATTTATGAAGAATCGTTTTTTTGATTCTTCCATAGAGTGAAGAGTGTTTTTTCTTCACTCTAACATCTCTTATTTTAATTATACAAACCCTTAATGAAAACGTCAATTGTTATATCAAAAACATATAACCAGATAGAAATAATAAGTATTATCAATTTATAGCAATTAAATAGTATATTATTAGTAAGGGATTGTTTTATTATATAAAAAAATTTATTTGGAGGTTATTATGGAAAACAAAAATGTTGGATTTGGAACAAAAGCTATTCATGCTGGAAACAAAAAAGACACTCAATACGGCTCGCTAACTATGCCAATTTATCAAACTTCTACATTTGCCTTTGATACTTGTGAACAAGGCGGAAGAAGATTTGCTGGTGAAGAAAATGGATACATATATACAAGACTTGGAAACCCTACTACTTCAGTATTAGAGGAAAAAGTTGCAGCTCTTGAAGGAGCAGAGGCTTGTGTAGCAGTAAGTTCAGGAATAGGTGCTGTGTCATCAATATTTTGGACTATGTGCAAGGCTGGTTCTCATGTTATAGCTGATGGTACTTTATATGGCTGTACTTTTGCATATCTAAACCACGGTATGACAAGATATGGAGTTGAGGTTTCTTTTGTTGATACTTCAAACTTAGATGAAATTAAAGCTGCTTTAAAACCAAATACAGCTGTAGTTTATCTTGAAACTCCTGCAAATCCTAATCTAAAAATTGCTGATATAAAAGCTGTTGCTGATTTAGTTCATGGCTACAATAAAGATATAAAGGTTGTATGCGACAATACTTTTGCTACACCTTATCTACAAAGACCACTTGAATTAGGTGCTGATGCTGTTATACATTCAGCAACTAAATATCTAAATGGTCATGGAGATGTTATCGCAGGCTTTATCTGTGGCTCACAAGAGTTTATGAACGAGGTTAGATTCTTTGGTCTTAAGGATATGACTGGTTCAGTTATGGGACCTTTTGAAGCATTCTTAATTTTAAGAGGATTAAAAACTCTTGAAGTTAGAATGGATAGACACTGCGATTCTGCTCAAAAGATTGCAGAATACTTAGAAAAGCATCCAATGGTAGAAAAAGTATACTTCCCAGGCTTACCATCATTTGAAGGACATAAAATTGCTAAAAAACAAATGTCTAAGTTTGGTGGAATGATTGCTTTTGAAGTTAAAGGCGGAAGAGAAGCTGGAGCTAACTTATTAAACAGCTTAAAGCTTTGCACTATAGCTGTAAGCTTAGGTGATGCAGAGACATTAGTTGAACATCCAGCAAGCATGACACACTCACCTTATACAAAGGAAGAGTTAGCTGAGCAAGGAATATCTGAAGGATTAGTAAGACTGTCTGTAGGTCTTGAAAATGTAGAAGATATAATTGCAGATTTAGAATATGGATTTAATTGTTTAAAATAAGTTTTTACAATAATAGAACAACAATGCACCGGTTCACATAATCCAGTGCATTGTTGTTTTTTTATACTAACTCCTACTGTTACCCTTTATAAAATCTTTTATCTCTCCAATATCCTCCTTAATTGATTCTAGAGAATTTAGCCTTTCGCTTAAATTAGAAATAATAATTTGATAATTTTTTTCTCTTTCCTCTTGTTTAAGATCTCTTTTTTCTTGATTTTTTAAAATATAAAATATTAGCGATACAGATACAAGAGTCCATATTCCCTGTGTAGCTGCTAATTCTATCAATTTTTCATCCATGAATGTTCTCCTAATTAAAAATTTTTATCTTATACATATTAACATGTATTTTTTTTTATTTTTGTAAATTTGTATACTAATAAAATTTTTTTAATACTAGGTTTACATAATACTAAAACATTACATTATAAAAAATATAGTAAAAGTTATTTAATATAATTAAAAGGGTGGGGACCAAAATGGAAGATAATATTTTAAATTTAATAATAAGAGCTAAATCTAGTGACGAGGATGCTTTGCTAACAATTATTACTAAATTTAAACCTCTTATAAAAAAATACAGTAGGTTACTTAATTATGATACAGCAGAAACTGACTTAATTATTGAGTTAATAGTATTAATAAAAAAAATGTCTACTGATAAAAAAAATTTGCAAAAAGATAATGAGTTCATTGCGTATATTGCTTCTTCAATAAAGTATCAATATTATAAATTATTAAAAGAAAGAAAGTATTTATATAATGAAATAGTTGATGATGAGCTGATACAGTTTACCTGTGTTCAAGTAGATTTTGATTTAAATATTTATATTGAAAATTTATTGGACAAGCTTACTACTAAAGAAAAATTTATCCTAACTGCAATATATTTTTATGGTTATAAAGAGGTAGAAATATCTAGAAAATTAAATATTTCAAGACAAGCTATCAATAAAATTAAAAAAAATGCTTTGAACAAATTATCAAAAACCATCTCAACTGAATGATTTTAAAATATTAAATAATAAACATTTATAAAATAATTAGGAGGAATTTATGGAAAAAAACTTTTTTACATCAGAATCTGTAACAGAGGGGCATCCGGATAAAATGTGTGATCAAATATCTGATGCAATACTAGATGAATTATTAAAGGAGGATCCTTTATCTAGGGTAGCATGTGAAACTCTTGTTACAAAAGGTATTGTTTTTGTTTGTGGTGAAATAACATCAAAAGCTAAAATTGATTTTCAAAAAGTTGTAAGAAATACTATTGAAGAAATTGGTTATATAGACTCAAAATATGGTTTTGATTATAAAACTTGCTCAATAATTACTTCTATTAATCAACAATCTTCTGATATAGCATTAGGTGTTAATCTTGTTACAAATAATAAAAAAGTAATTGGTGCAGGCGATCAAGGGATGGTATTTGGATATGCAGATAACGAAACAAAAGAATTAATGCCAATGTCAATTGTTTTATCTCATAACTTAGCAAAAACTTTAGCCAATGCTAGAAAAAATAGAATACTAGATTTCCTTGGTCCAGACGGAAAAACTCAAGTTACCATCGAATATTTAAATGGAGTACCTATTAATGTCGATACTATTATTATTTCAACTCAACATACAGATGATATTTCACAAGAAAAATTACGAGAATCAATAATTGAATATGTAATAAAACCTGCTATACCATATAATCTATTGAATAATGATAGTAAAATCTTGATTAATCCAACTGGAAGGTTTGTAATTGGCGGACCAAGCGCAGACACAGGATTAACTGGTCGTAAAATTATGGTTGATACATACGGAAGCTATTCAAGACATGGAGGCGGTGCTTTTTCTGGAAAAGATCCTACTAAAGTAGATCGTTCTGCTGCTTATATGGCTCGATATGTTGCTAAAAATATTGTTGCTGCCGGTTTAGCAAGAAAATGTGAACTTCAAATTAGTTATGCCATTGGTGTAGAAAAACCTATTTCTATGTATGTAAACACATTTAATACTGGTGTAACAGCTGATAATATTATTAAAGGAATTATCTCAGAAAATTTTGACTTAAGACCACAAGCAATAATTAATAATTTAAATCTATTAAATCCTATTTATATGCAAACTGCTTCATATGGGCATTTTGGTAGAATGGATTTAGATCTACCATGGGAGAAAACAGATAAAGCAGATTTATTAAAAGAAAAATATAATATAAGTTAAATAAAAATTAAGATATATTTTGTACGAGACTAATTAAATACATACAGAAATTTAAAATAAGCTTTTTAAATATTAAGGTTTACATTTTTAAAATAATTAACTTATTAACATTATACATTTAATTAAAGAAAGGATGATAAAATGAATTGTAAAAATTGCTTAAATAGCCAATGTAATTCAAAAAAATTTAATTCTCTTTATCCACCACAGAATGCTAAAGAGGAAGATTTGCCCAATATAACTAGTATATTCTTAATTTTAACTAGAGCTTGTAATTTAAAGTGTAAATATTGTTTTGTGGATAAACAACATGATAATATTACTTATTCAACTTCAGTTGATGCAGTTGAATTTATAGCAAAAAATGCTAGAGAATATAACGATACTCCATCATTGAATTTTTTTGGTGGTGAACCAACACTAAGATGGAACGATATAATTGTACCATTAACAAAATATATAAGAAATAAATATAGCTCGAAATTTTCTCTATCAATGACTAGTAACGGATTGCTATTAGATGAAGAAAAGCTACAGTTTATGAAAAATAACGATATAGGTCTATTATTTAGCATTGATGGTGATAAAATTACTCAAGATTTAAATAGACCAACTATAGACGGTCATTCTAGTTTTGATATTTTGAAAAATAGGATTCCTTTAATACTTAAATATTTCCCAAATGTTACTTTTAGATCAACAACTGATCATGACAACGTAACTGAATTTTTTAACAATCATAAATTTGCTGTTGATAACGGTTTTAAGAGTGTGTTTAATATTGTAAATGTATTTACAAATTGGAATGAAAATGAAAAAAATGATCTTAAAAAACAAATTGATTTACTTGGCGAATATTATGCAAAACTAAAATTAAACAAGAGAGATATATGTTTTTCTCCATTTGATGAAATGTTTTCAAAATTGAATAGAATTAAAGAAGCAGAAAAACATAATTTGTTTAGAACAGCAGGAGAAGGATTATTGGGTTTTGGTAGATGTGGTATTGGAGCTAGTAGATTTGCTAGCGTAGGTACAGATGGCACACTATATAGTTGTCAGGAAATGGTCGGCAATAGAGAGAGTGGCAAGGATTTTATTATTGGCGATATTTATAATGGATTAAATAACAAAGCAAGATTGAATATTATACATAAATTTAATCCTAAGAAAGTTACATGCAGTGCAGGAAAACATATCTGTGAAAATTGTAAAATGAATAATATTTGTGATGGAGCTTGTCTAATAAACAATTATTTCGTTAGTAATGACTTAAATATTATGCCATCAATCTTATGCTACTATTATCAACAATTGTTAGACAAAGCTGAAGATTTACGCAATAAATATAATATTTAAATTTATACTAAAATAGTATAAAGTTTTTAATAAGCAATATAGCACTAAATAAATCTTATAGATATAAAAATATAAAATTTATATATCAGATAAGAACGTTGCTAAATTATAATTGGAGGTAAACTTATGAATTACATGAATGAAAAAGTCGATTTATCAGCGTGTACAACAATATGTATGAGAACATGCCAATCAGATTGTGAAAACACATGCCAAACTTCCTGTGAAATTGGTTGTCAAACTGCTTGTGAAGCTGGATGTCAAAGCGCTTGTCAAAAAGTTTGTCAAATGTGTGAGGCTACATGCCTAAGTAATTGCGAAACAGCAAATCAAGCTTAAAAGTCAATTATAGAGGTGTCTAATAAACAATTATTTCGTTAGCAATGACTTAAATATTTTAAATAATCTAAGAAGGACATGTTTTGATTTTATAGAAATATGTCCTTTTTATTTAGATTTTTTTGTGAATCTATTTTATCAGAAATTTAGTTATAAATGGTTGACTTTTTTATAAAAAAACACTTTTTAATTAATATAGCAATATATAAATCTTATAGATATAAAAACATAAAATTTATATATCAGATAAGAACGTTGCTAAATTATAATTGGAGGTATAACTTATGAATAATATGAATGAAAAAGTCGATTTAACAGCGTGTACAACAATATGTATGAGAACATGCCAATCAGATTGTGAAAACACATGCCAAACTTCCTGTGAAATAGGTTGTCAGACTGCTTGTCAACGAAACTGTCAAACATCATGTGAAAAAGCATGTCAATCTGCTTGCCAGAAAGCATGCCAAACCTGTCAAACTACATGTTTAAAAGCTTGCCAATCAGATTGTGAAAACACATGCCAAACTTCCTGTGAAATTGGCTGTCAAACCACTTGTCAACTTGGTTGCCAAACTACATGCGAAAAGGCTTGTCAAGCCTGTCAAGGAGCTTCATGTCAAACCTGTCAAACTACATGTTTAAAAGCTTGTCAAGCAGATTGTGAAAGCACATGTCAAACTTCATGTGAAATTGGTTGTCAAACTACTTGCCAACTTAGTTGCCAAACGATATGTTTAAGAGCATGTCAAGCAGATTGTGAACACACATGTCAAACATCATGCGAAATAGGCTGTCAAACTACTTGCGAGTGGAATTGTCAAACTACTTGCGAATTATCATGTCAAAACTGTCAAGGTGCGGGTTGTCAAACTGTATGTCAATTAAATAATTGTCAAACATGCCAAGATTGTCAAACTACGTGTATGAGAAACTGCATGACGGATTGTGAAAGTACATGCCAAGAATCCTGTGAAATTGCTTGTCAGAATTGTCTGGGCAATGTATGTCAAACTGCTTGTCAAAACTGTTTGGGTGATGTATGCCAAACTGCTTGTCAAAACTGTTTAGGTGATGTATGTCAAACTGCTTGTCAATGTTCAGTCCAAAATAATCAAGGATCTCCTACTCAACCTAATATTGATAATTCTTCTGTATATAGAATTAGATTAGTTAATACAAATAATATGTACCTTAATATTTATGGTAATGAAGATGTTAGCAATAATCGTGCAGTTAATATTTACGAATTAGTGCCAAAAGCATATAGTGAGAGATGGGAATTTAAAAGCATTCAATATAATAATAAAAGTTGTTATTTGATTAATTCTAATTTAGTTAATTCTTATAGTCTTCACAATAGTAACTCAAACTGTGATATTATTACAACAGTCAGCAACTATAATAATACTGCAATAGAATTAATACCAGATACAAATAGTAATGAGTATAAGATACTATTATCGGGAACAAGTTTATATCTTACTGCAACAGGAACTAGCAATAGTAGCCAAGTAAAATGGTTAGCATTAGGAAGTGGTAATCAACTTTGGGAAATAGAAACTATAGTCCAAACCAATCCACTATTTATTGAACCAAAGTTTCCTTTTACTAGCATTATAAATTCTTATACTCCTCCGATTAGAACCGGAAATACAGTTGAAATCCAAGGCGTTTTTGAAACATTTAATCAGAGAAATGAAACAATAGTAGCTCACGATTCACGTTTAAGATGGGCTTGCGCTGGTTTTGCATATGCTAATTTATGTTCTTTCTATGCTAACACAGAGATAAAACCTTGGTGGTTTATATATAGCGCAAATAGTTCTGCCATACTTTGGGTAAAATCTTTACAAAGAGTAATTCCAGTTTTATCTTATGTAGCACCAAAAACATTCTCTACACAATCTGAGTATTATGCTGCTATAAAATCATATATTGATAATGGTCAACCTGTTATAGTTCATTGTACTAAACCAAGTGATCCTAACAATTATACTCATTATGCTCTTGCGTATAAATATGAGGGTAACTGTGAAAAAGCAGAAGATATTTTTGTAAAGGATTCAATTAAAACAGGTGGAGAAGATAATTTAACAAGTAATTACGGAAATGGTCAAAGCACATTAAGATACGCTATGAATCAAAGTATTGGTGAAGATATATATGAAATTAGTGACTTAATAATCTTTGAGCCATTTTAACTAAAATAATTTAAAGCAAAATAAGTACAAATACTTTAATGTATTTTGTACTTATTTTTTATAAATTAGTTTTCAATTAACTGTATTGAATCAAGCATATATTTCATATCGTAGATTTGTAAGTCATATTCATCTATATATAATTCTAAGTTATATAAAAATTCGCTATTTAGTTTAATAAGCAATGTAACTTGTTGTTCTGGTGCAGTTACAGTTTTTGATTTAATAGCGTAATCGTAATTATATTTTGTTTTGTCAAATTGATATTTATTAATATCATCAGACAAACCATACATTCCTACATTTTTAAAATTTTTAATGTTTTTCATTATATTATTTTCCCAATTAGCTTTTATAAAATTATTATATCCGAAAAGTGTACACCCCTTAGTTTTTTGATCACCATTATATACATACGTGTCAAATTCCTTATCTTTTTCTAATCTTGCAGGTATTTTTATTTTTAAAATATATTTACCTGTATTTTCAATATATACTTTAAATCTATCGTCCTCATCAGTCTTATCTACCACTTCTATTGAATCAATTATAAGCTCTTGCCATAAGGGTTCGCCTTCTATGAATATATTATCCTCTAACAGATAATTACCGCAGATATTTTCATCAACAGTATTGCCTAAATCATCTTTTCTACTAACAGAGGCATAAAAAACTATATCCTTTTTATCATCATTATTTACATCAACGTTATTTATTTTTTTTAATTCTAGTATAGAATTATCTTTATTTCCACTAAATTCAGGCAAAGTATAAATAACCTCATCACCATTAGCTAAAAAAAATTTTAATTGTCTTTTGTCGTCTTTTAAATATACTGCACTAATTAATTTAGTATCAGGTAAATCATTATATTCAATATCAATAATTTGATTATCTAAAATCTCATACCCTGATTCTTTTAATGTATCTATAGTTATTTTCTTTTCAACTGGTTGTTTGTCGGTCTGCTGAGCATCATCAGATGAAGAAACTGAATTATCTTCTTCACTAATCATTGCAACATCACTTTCCTTAATACATGATGTAAAAATTAAACATATTAAAATTATTATCAGTATTAATATTTTTTTCATTTATATACTCCTTTATTTCCATAAATTACTATTTAATTATATAAAACATCAAAGTGTATGTCAACAACTCAATAAATCGAAAAACGTCATAATATGTAATATAAAAATTTTATTTGACTATTTAGCAATTTATTATCTGGAACAAACTTATATCTTACTGCAACAGGAACTAGCAATAGTATACAAGTAAGCTTGTGCATGTTTTGCATATGCTAATTTATGTTCTTTCTATGCTAACACAGAGATAAAACCTTGGTGGTTATCAATATCGGTCTGTTGATCATCATCAGACGAAGAAACTGAATTATCTTCCTCACCAATCATTGCAACATCACTTTCTTTAATACATGATGTAAAAATTAAACATTAAAATTATTATCAGTATTAATATCTTTTTCATTTAAACTCCCTTTTTTTACCATAAATTACTATTTTATTTTATAAAACATCAAAGTGTATGTCAACAATTCAAAAAGAGAATATGCTATGGATCAAAGTATTGGTGAAAATATATACGAAATTAGTAGATTTGATGATTTTTGACCCATTCTAACTAAAATTATTAATCTAAAAAAATAATAATGGCTAAAATAACAAATAGAACTAGTTGAACAAATTTAATTTTATTTACCACATCATCATTAATTTTCTCTAAATATTGTAACATCTCTAAAAGTAATGAAATTAAATTAATAAAAATCAAAAAAGTCATTGCAGCTCTTAACTGTGAAAAGTTAATAATTGTTTTGTATAACATAAATAAAAGTATTAGTATTCCCAAAGCGAGAAGAATTAAATAACCATACAGCTTTGATTTTTTTAAGTTTTTTGTAACCTTTTTCATAAAAAAATACTCCCCCAAAGCTTTTTACCATTTTATATCATAATTCTCGTTTTTTAACATTATGTTTCTTAATTTATAATTAATATTTGATTTCTCTGTTTCAAAACAAAAAACGCTATGTTTACTCATAGCGTTTTTGCTTTAACAAATGTTCTTTAACAAATGTTCTTTTAATTCAATGGAAATACTACCACCAACAACATTTTAAATGCTTCCTCAGCATATACTGCATGAGGTTTTTTAGCTGGCATTATTAATGTCTCTCCAGCTTTTACTATATGTTCTTTACCGTCTACAGTAAGTTTACCTACTCCCTCAAGTACAGTAACCATAGCGTCTCCTGTGGAATCATGGCTGCTAATTTCTTCACCCTTATCAAATGCAAATAAAGTCATACTTACAGCTTTGTTTTGTGCTAAAGTTTTACTTACAACTTGACCGGACATAGTTTGAACTTGTTCTGCCAATGGTAACACTTTTTCATGCTCTATATTTTTTATGAAAGTTTTTATCATAATATCCTCCTATTATGCCACGTAGTGGCAAACGTGAAGTTTTTTTCACGTTATTCACTTACTTTTTTTATTATTTTATAATAATACTTGATAAAACCACTAAAAAGTCGAGTGAAAAAATATGGATTAATCAAGGATTAGTATTATGTATTTATTGTAACACAGAATGAATGAAATATATGTTGTTTTTACAACAGCATAAATATTTATTTTTCAAAATTAAGAAATTCTCTTTGCCAAGGCTTTAATTCTGATAGTTTATAACCCATAGCCATATCGCTGACAACTATTTGACACAAAATATCTAATTCAACCTGACTTAATAATTTAAATACTTCGACATACTCATCATCCCATATACAAGTGTCTAAGACATCTATTAAATCTCTAAGACTATGTACTGATGATTTTATCATTGCAATTTTGTCAGAAGTAAATCGACATTCTTGCATTTCACTAATAAACTTTCTTAATTCTTTTGAGCTCATTTGTACACCATCTTTGTAGGTGCTAGCTACTTCATCTTTTGTATAATCAGATGTAATAAATATTTTGTCTATTTTTTTAATACTTATGCAATGTTTTATATCATAAGATATTTTTATTGTAGCCTTTTTTGCATACTCTACTTGGCCATAATCCTTTATATCTAGTTTATCTAAAATTGAATCTAGTGCTATCAATAACTTATCCTGCAGTTCAAACAAATCTAAATTTTCTAGCATCTCTTGTAGTATAAGTCTATCCTCGGCATAAATATTTAATCGTAATATGTCACTGCTTATTAATTCAAGTCCTAAAATATTTTGCAGTACTACTTCAAAAAAATTTAATAACATTACTCTGTAATCTTGATTATATCCCATTAATAAGGCTTTAATATCTTTTTCATCAAATTTATTACAAAAAATATTCTCAATATATAACTGCTCTAAATATTTCAGTATGTATTCTACTCCTGTACAATCTATTACTTCAAAGCATAATTGATAGTCAATATCTGCGGGAGTTTCATGAGCAGCGTATAAAACATCATATTTTTTAAAGAAAATATCTAGTCCCCCAAATATAGTATCTTGATATGACATATTATCAATTTTCAATGCTGTATTTTTAATGTTAATTAATAATTCCTTTGCATAAGAAAAATTTTCTTTTTCTAATTCTAAGCCTCTTTCATACAAGGCATTAGCACTATTATAATCTGATGTAGTTATAGAATTGCTATCCACATTTACTGAATTTAAATACCCATTTATACAATATAATATAGAATCCATTAGCTGCTGAGCCTTTTCAACCGATATAGAGCTATGATCATTTGAAGTATATTTTCTGTATTTGTCAGTCAACATCAACATTAGATCATTAATATTTGCATCAACATCAAACATTTTCTCCAAAGTCCCCTCCATCCTTCTCATCATACTCTTCGTACATGTCTTCGTATAAATCATAATTGTATCTTGAATTTTTACACATATTTTCAAGATAAGTAGACCTTAGTTTTTCTATTGAGCCCTGACATTCATTATCAAAATATTTTTTCATACCACCTATTAGCTCATCATCACTAAGATCCTCTAAGGTTTCATTTTTAAAATAATAAAACATTTCCTGAAATTCTTCTAAGATTTGCACATAATTGTCTTGCGAAACATATTGTGAATCGCAAAATTCATAGATTAATTTAGGAATTATGCTTTGTCCCAGCTCTATTCGTCCCATTTCTTTTAATGTATCATGCTGACATCTCACTATTTCATTAACTTCTGATGGAGTCAAAGATAAGCCAAACTGACTTGTGTACTCGTTGCATGCACTTATTGCTTTTATTGCAACCTGTTTTTTTGCTTCTAATACCGGTAAAAAATATTTTTCTTCCATTTAAAAATACATCTCCCCATAAATAGATTATTATTATAGCGATTTAATTGATAGTATATGCTATTATAGGTTTATTTATGATATTTAACAAGTATTGACTTTCTAACACTTTTGTGGTATAGTAATTATATAAAAGGTGCTAAAATTTTAGATAATTTTAGCACCTTTTATATTGACACTATTTCTAAAAAAACCAGTTTCACACAGCTTTTATTGAAAGCGGCAGATTAATTTGCTAATCTGCCGCTTTCATTTTAATTTCTATTGAAAATTATTAAATACTGGAGTTATTTCAGTGTCTAATAAGTTTAGTCCTGCTTCTTCAAATGTTATACCTTCAATGCTGAAAGCTATGTCGGTAACTTCTTTAAATTGCTGCAAGCATAAAACTACAATTTTGCTTAAATCCTCGTATTCCTCTTGAGTAAGACTTAAAGCTCCCATGCTTAAATCTATTTTAGCGATTCCTTGTGATATGCTAACATCATTTAAGCTAATACCATATGGTATATCATTTTGAACTGCTAAATCTGATGGAGGCCCATTAAATAATTTTTCTAGTACAATTTTTACTGGATTGCCTACAGCCTCTGCTGAGAATGTTATTGGAACATAGTATCCCGCTACTTCTGTTTCTGCGGTCTTATAATATACTGTATAATTTGCTCCGTCCTCTGATCCAACAAGATTTATATTTTCTCTTTCAAATGCAACGTTAATAGGATATCCTTTTGCTAAAGATTCGAGTTTTTGACCATCTACCATTATTTCTACTCTATCAATAGTATCAAATTCTGTTAAGGTGTATGCTAAAGCTGTCATCATGTCTTTCTCATCTTCAATTGTAGCATTATTTAATATATTTTTAGTAAAGTCAACTACGCATAAACCATCTTTTATAGACATACCTATTATTTCTGTACCTTCTGGAATTACACCATGTAAGCCTGATTGAGCTAGCTCCTTCTCCTTCTCGCTGCCAATTACCATTTTTCTTACTGTAGCCTTTGCTATTCCTTCTTCCCAAGGTATATTTGTAATTACTGGAACTATAAAGCCATTAATGTCTTTGTAGTATGCAATTATGCTTTTTGTATTAGTATCTGAGTTTATTGTTATTGTTTCTACAGCATCTTCTTCTGGCGTTTCATCATCAATTATAGCGAGATCATCAAATACTTTAAGATTTTCATCATTTTTTAAACCTACCATCATATCAAGTGCGCTACAACCTGTCAGTGCTATAATTATTGCTATTGCTAACGCTATATGTAATAATCTTTTAAAACTCACTTTTGTATACCTCCTCTAAGTTATCTCTATATATAAATTATATTAATAAGTAATACAAGATATGAAAAAATTTATGCTAATATTTAAAAGTTCTCATGATTCAATAAAAATCCTATATAATTTATAAACAACATTTTCATTATCTTTAATTATAATTTTAAAAGATAATGAAATGATAAGGTTTTTCAATTGCATGGAGGTATAAACATGTCGCAATTTTTACTATCTATAGAAAATTTAAATAAAATACTAAATAGCATTATATGGGGACCATTAATGCTTATATTGCTACTAGGAACAGGTATATATTTTACTATAAGAACTAATTTTCTACAGATAAGAAAATTTAAAATAATGTTAAATAAAACTATATTTTCTATTTTTAAAAAAACAGAAACCAAAAATAAAAAATCAATAACACCTTTTCAGGCTCTTACAACAGCTCTTGCTGGAACTATCGGCACAGGCAATATTGTTGGAACGGCAACAGCAATAGCAATTGGAGGCCCAGGTTCGTTATTTTGGATTGTTGCTAGTTCTTTTTTCGGTATGATGACTAAATATGCTGAGATATTATTATCTATAAAATATAGAAAGATAAAAATGGATGGAACAATTCTTGGCGGTCCCATGTACTATATACAAGATGGGCTAAAAAGCAGATGGCTAGCTGTATCTTTTTCGGTATTTGGACTACTGGCTTCCTTTGGAATTGGCAATATTGCTCAAATTAATTCTATTTCTACCTCAATGTACAATTCATTGCATATTAATCCTCTATATACAGGTATTATTGTGTCAATTCTTGTCTCACTTGTTATAATTGGTGATGCAAAAAGAATAGCTAAAACAACAGAAAAAATAATACCTTTTATGGCGTGCTTTTATATTGTTATAACTATTACTGTTTTAATTACAAATTATAAAAATCTCCTTAATTCTATAGTTTTAGTTTTCACCTCTGCTTTTAACGAGACCGCTGCAATTGGTGGTTTTGTTGGCTCAAGTCTTATCTTAACAATTAAAAACGGTATATCAAAGGGAGTGTTTACTAATGAAGCGGGTCTTGGCAGTTCACCGATTGCACATGCAATAGCGGAAACCGACCACCCAGTAAGCCAAGCAATGTGGGGAATATTTGAAGTATTTATTGATACTATTGTCTTATGTACTATCACAGGACTAGCAATTATATCATCTGGTAAATGGTCATCCGGGTTATTAGGAGCTGACCTTGCAATATCTGCTTTTTCTGTAGGTTTAGGCAATTTTGCACCTTATGCTATATCTTTTTCTATATTATTTTTTGCGTTTTCATCACTAATTGGCTGGTCTTTTTATGGAGAAAAGTGTCTTGAATATATTGTTAAAACTAATAAATTTAATGTTATATATAAACTTTTTTTTACTTGTATTATTGTTATCGGAGCAACAACCGATCTTAAGTTAGTATGGGATATTTCAGACACGCTTAATGGATTCATGGCAATACCAAATTTAATAGCTATATTAGCATTATCAAATATAGTAGTTAAAACAACTAAGGACTACTTTAAATAAATCTGTACAAATATACATTTTTTTGATACAATGGTCTCGTATAATGTATAAGTACTAAGATAAAAGATTTGAAAAGGAGTTTAAAATGCCTTCTATAAGTACACACTTGCATTTTGGTAAGGTTCTACTTGAAAATAATGATAATGATATTGATTTATTAAGCTATATTATGGGTCTTGCATCACCAAAAACAATTTTTGATGAAATGGATGAATATCATACACTTGATGAAGATGGAAATATTGATGTTAGAGAGTTTTATGAAAAATTTAATATAAAAGAATTATCTTTAGAATCAAAGTCCTTTGTTTTAGGATACTATAGTAATTTATGGTTAGAGGAATATTATAAGTTTAACGCAAGAAAGCTTACTATACACAACAAAGAAGAACTATCAGATGAAGAATTGATACTTGCATTAGAAAACACTGTTAGATATTATGACATAGCATATATCGGAGATTTTTACATAAAAATAAAAGATTCTATAAATGATTATAATCCTAATTTAAATTTGAATGAAATAAAATATATAGATTTCAACGAAGTAAAGAAAATACTAATAGATTATTTCAATGAAGTTACTCCTTTAATTACAAATAAAGAATTAATGGATGAAAATGAATACAATAATTTTATTAATAGAAGTTGCAGTAAGTTTTTAAAATCATTATAATGAAAACTCTTTTACAGAGTTTTCATTTTTTATCTAATAGGAAAGTTCTCTTTTCTAGAGTGAACGTAGTTCACTTTTTTATAGTATATATAAATTTAATAAATTCTTAATTTTTTCATCATATAAAATTAACTTTAATGTTATATTATTAATTATAATGTTAAATAATAATACAATGATGTGTAATCATCTATATAAAAGGAGTTGTATTTAATGAAATTTAAATATGTATTTTTCGATTTTGATGGTACAATTGCAGACACTGAGAAAATAAATTTTAAGATATTTGAGCAACTAGCTGATATGTATAAAATAAGAAGAATTTCTTATGAAGAGTTAACTAATATAAAAAAAATGAGTGCAAGACAATTAATTGATTATTTAGAGGTAAAGAAGCATAAATTGCCTTTTATTTTAAGACATGGTAAAAAGCTTCTAAAACAAAATATTGAAAATGTAGGTTTATGTAAAAAGAACTTTGTTGATATAGTAAAATCATTAAAGGAAAATGGAGTAAAAGTAGCAATTATAACCACAAACTCTAAAAATAATGTAGCTTCATTCTTAGATAATCATGCAATTGATTGTTTTGATTTTATTATTAGTTCATCGATGTTTGGGAAAGAACGTAAGATAAGGAAAATTATAAGAAAAGAAAACTTAGAGCCAAATGACGTATTATATGTTGGTGATGAAATAAGAGATATAACTGCTGCAAAATTATCTAATATAAAAATTGCTTCAGTGTCATGGGGTTATAATACTGTTGAAAGTCTTTTAAAGTATAAACCTGATTATATGTTACATGATCCATCAGAATTAATTGACATATGTGTATAAAATCACGAACAATATGCTCATATAAATGTATATTGTTCGTGATTTTGTGTTTTAATGCATTTTTTTCTTTAAATATGAATTTTTTTCTTGCCAATATACGAATGATATGATATATTTTATTCTATTAAAAAAAATGGGAGGCAACAATGAGTAGTAAAATTTATACAATTAAACCTGATTGTCATACAAAAGATAATCTAACAAAAATATTAAGAGACCATCCTGAAATACAGTTTGTCTCTTTTATGGGAATAGATATCGGCGGAAATGGAACTGATGAGAAAATCCCTGTTAAGCTTTTTTTAGATGATATAGATAATATGTTAAAATACGGCATACAGACAGATGGTTCAAGTGTTGAATTACAAGGCATAGCTATATTAAACAACGCAAGAGTAGATTTAAAGCCTGACCTAGACTGTACATGGTTTATTGATTACAACGAAGACTACTTTTATGAAGATAATGGATTGCCTGTTGGAACTTTGAAAATACCAGCTTTTCTTATTCATAATCATAGAGAAGTATGCTCACGTTCAATTTTGAAAAGAGCTGTTGAGAATTTTAAGGATAGAATAAAAGATTTACTTTATGATAATCCACAAATATGTGAAAAGTATGGTTTTGAATATAAAGATATACAAGAAATTAAATTAACAAGTGCCACTGAGTTAGAAATGTGGGTCCAAACACCTGAACAAAGCGCTGATTTAGAAGCTCTATCTGCATCCCAAACTCTTAAGGAACAATATTGGAAAAGAACTATGGGCACAGTAAGAACCGTTATAGAAAAAAGTATGAATGAACTTGAAAAATATGGTTTAGAGCCTGAAATGGCACATAAAGAGGTTGGTGGTATAACAAATACTATCGATTCATCAGGTAAAATAACTCATGTTATGGAACAGTTAGAAATAGACTGGAAATATTCGGACGCTCTTCAAGCAGCAGACAATGAAATAGTTGTAAGAGAAATTTTAGAAGATACGTTTAGAAGCCACGGACTAATTGTTACTTTTAAAGCAAAACCACTTGAAAGTGTTGCCGGAAACGGTGAACACGTGCATCTTGGAGTTGCAGTAAAAATATATGGCGGTAAAATAATCAACTTGTTCGCACCTACAGATATGAAAAAGGATTACTTAAGTGAAATAGGATATGGAGCATTAATGGGACTTCTAAAAAACTATGAAGTTATAAATCCTTTTGTTACAGCTACTAACGATGCTTTTAATAGACTTAAGCCAGGCTTTGAAGCACCAGTTTGTATTGTTACCTCACTTGGCGGAAACAAAGAAACCCCTTCAAGAAATAGATCTGTACTTGTTGGTGTAATAAGAGATGTAGAAAATCCACTTGCTACAAGATTTGAATTAAGATCTCCAAATCCATATTCAAATACTTATTTGGTAATGTCAGCATGCTTCCAAGCAATGCTAGATGGTATCTCTAATGTATTAAGGCTTAAACTTGATACTAAAAAATTGGAAATTGAAATATCTAAAAAAATTGGCGAAGAAGCATGTTATCTTAATAAGGATAGAGAATATAGAAGTGAAGAGGATGTTTTTGAACACTATACAGAAGAAGAAAGAGAAAAGCTATATGGCAAAGCTCCTGCAACTGTATGGGAAAATCTTGATGGATTTAACAAATGTGCAAATAGACAAAGTGTTTTAAAAGCTGGAGATGTATTTACCGATGATATTATCAATTCCTTTGTGCTGGTAACACAAGAAAAATGGGTTAATGAGCTTAAAGGTAGAATAATACCAAACAATATAGATATAATTAGAAGTTTTGTAAGGCTTCATAATGACACTGATTGTGATTTAGACGTTGTAAATTGGGAAAATGTAATGTTTTTGAAAACAAAATTAATGAAAGACACAATGCATAAAAAAAGTATTTTCACACGTTTAGTTGAAGCGTTAAAAGATAGAAATTACCCTGAAGCTTCAGAACTTCAAAAGTTAATGAATGAAAAGATGACTGAGGTCAGAATTGCATACAGCTCTTATAAAAGAAATATATTTTAAGTGCGCCCATGCTGGATGCACTGTTAAAAGCATAAAGTGCTGTAAAAAGCATCTTTATGCTTTATTTTCATTATTATTACTATTTTTAGTATTATTTTTTTTCTTACTTTTCTTACTTTTCTCACAATTATTGTTAATTTTTTTTCTTTCTCTTGGTTGTACAACAATAAGCTGATTTGTATATACACTTAAGCCTGCACAAGTTATACCTTGTGTTATTCCAACAAATACACACATTAACATTGATTTGTAATTACTTAAATCTGAAGTTGCCATACTATATATAGTTGCTAGAACAACTCCTAAAATCCCAAGTATAAAAGGTATACGGGTTGCATGCACAATTTTTGTACGTTTTATTCCTTTTCCTACGATGTACAATACTGGTACTAAAATCAACAATTCTGGTTTTATAAAGTTTTTTATTTCGTACACTTTAAATCACTTCCTTATATAATTATTATATAAATGTTTATCTAATATTAATATTAGATTTTATCTTATATTAATATTAGATTTTATCTTATATTAATATATTATATGCACTTGTCCAAAAAAAGTTTACAGAAATTATCATTTTTTTAATTGCCAAAACATATAAATTGAATATTATATAGTACAAGCGTTTTTATCGTATATTCGTAAAATAGAATTAATTAACGAAACTATAGATTAAATATGAGAGGTGAAAAAAATGTTTTATAATAAAACGTATAAAATAACATCACCTTATGGAGTAAGAACACTTAATGGTAAAACAGAAAATCATAAAGGTGTTGATATAGTAGGAATAGATGACAAAACTATACTTTCACCTATAGACGGAATAGTACAAAGCTCAACTATAATAAGTGATAAAAGTAATTTAACATGGCAATGGGGAAACTATATAAGAATAGACTCAACAGATGGTTTTAGATTGTTTTTCTGCCATTTAAGTAAAAGGCTAGTAAAAAAAGGTGATAATGTGAAAAAAGGTCAACCTATAGCTGTAGAAGGAAATACCGGTTATTCATTTGGAACACATCTGCATTTTGAAGTTAGAAATTCAAAAAATATATCAATAAATCCTGTTGAATATATGAAAAAAGATAGCAAAATGCAAGGCGTTGACATGACAAATAAAAAATCAAATAAATAACTAGTATAAAAAAAATTCAAAATTAAGGTTAAATTATCTAAAAGCAGTAATACTAATCTCAAATAAAAACCTTATAATAGAGATTAATGTAAGAAATTTAAATAATTAGTTTTATAAAATTAACTATTTAAATTTCTTTTTATTTAATGTACAATATAATAGTCCATGCACAAATTGTTAATATCATTTTGTATAAATAGATGCATGGACATAAATATGACTATTTTGTTTTTCAGAAAGGAACTTACAAATAAATGCTTAACAAAGAACAAATACAAAAACGCCGCATCTTCGGTATAATTTCTCACCCAGATGCCGGAAAGACTACTCTTACAGAAAAGCTTTTACTACATGGAGGAGCAATACGTGAGGCTGGAGAAGTAAAGGCTAGAAGAAATGAAAAATCTGCAAAATCTGACTGGATGGAAATTGAGAAGCAACGTGGTATTTCAGTTACATCATCTGTTATGCAATTTGAGTACAATGACAAAATTATTTCTATCATGGACACACCAGGTCACAATGATTTCGGTGAAGATACTTATCGTATACTTACATCTGTAGATAGTGCAGTAATGGTAATAGATGCTGCTAAGGGTATCGAGACTCAAACTAAAAAATTATTTCAAGTTTGTAGTATGAGAGGTATTCCTATATTTACATTTATAAATAAGCTTGACAGACAAGCAAAAGACCCTCTTGAATGTATGGAAGAACTTGAAGAAGTTCTTGGCTTACCCTCATTTGCAGTAACTTGGCCAATAGGAAATGGTATAACTTTTGAAGGTATATATGATAGACTAGAAAATGAGGTACACCTTTATAAAAAGGATAAAACTATTAAGCTTGATGATAAAGGAGTTTATGGAGATATACTAGAGGGAATACTAGACCCTATGAACTTAGCAAATCTAAGAAACGAAGTAGAACTATTAGATGGTGCGGGAAATGATTTTGATATAAAAGAAGTTGAAAAGGGAAAATTGTCGCCAGTATTTTTCGGAACCGCATTAGTAGATTTTGGTGTTACTCCATTTTTGAAACACTTTCTTAATATGTCTCCAGCTCCCGGGTCTAGAAAAACTACAACTGGTGAAGTACAACCAACAGACGAAGCGTTTAGCGGATTTATATTTAAAATCCAAGCAAATATGAACCCTGCACATAGAGATAGATTAGCATTTGTTAGAATTTGCTCTGGAACCTTTGAACGTGGTATGAATGTAACCTTATCAAGAACAGGCAAGCAATTAAAGCTTAGCCAATCTACTCAGCTTATGGCCAATGAGCGTGAAACAGTTGATACTGCCATAGCTGGTGATATTATTGGTTTATATGATTCTGGAACATATCAAATAGGTGATACTATAACAGATAGTAAAGAAAAAATATTCTTTGAGCCATTACCTACATTCCCTCCTGAACTTTTCAGAAGGGTTAGCCCTGTAAACTCATTAAAAGGTAAGAATTTTCAAAAAGGTGTGGAGCAGCTAGCTCAAGAAGGAACTATTCAAATTTACAGAAATGATTTTAATGATGTAATTTTAGGCGCTGTTGGAGTACTTCAATTTGAGGTATTTGAATATCGTTTAAACAATGAGTATAACACAGATATCCGCATGGAGAATTTAGACTATACTGTAGCTAGATGGGTAAAGGCTGATGAATCAATTGATTTAAAAAAATATGAAAATTCAAGAACTATGCTAGTTTATGATAGATTTGAAAGACCTGTATATTTATTTAGCAACCAGTACGCAGTCAATGCATTTGAAGATAGAGTAAAAGAAGTAGCGCTTTTAGAAGCGTTAGATGTTTCTATTGAAGAAAATTAAAGTTATTATGATCGCACAAAGATAAATTCTTTGTGCTATTTCATTTAACTTCATTAACATCTATTACCCCGGCAAAAATCAAAGCCAGCTTTGCGCTTATCGGACCTATCAGCTCATAAAGTATAGAAGATGACAATATAATTGTAGATAGATAATTAGCTAAATCATACGGCAGCATTCTTTGAGCCAATGCACAAAGACCTATGGCTACACCAGCTTGAGGAATTAAAGCAATTCCCAAAAAGTTCTTAGTTTTTTTGTCTGTATTTGTTACGACACATCCTATATATGCTCCAACATATTTGCCTATAATTCTAATTACAAAATAGCATAACCCAATTATTCCAGCTGTGCTAAGCATGTGTATATCCAAGTTCATACCTGAAACTATAAAAAACATTGACATAATTGGAGGAGTAAAGTTATCAACTTGATTGTAGATGTTTAAATCGTTAGTCATATTAACATAGACCGCACTAAACACCATACAAGATAATAGCGGAGATATATTAACAGTTGAACATATAGCGCAAATTGATAACAAAATTGTTATTACAAGAATTAATCTATTATCATAGCTTCTTTTTTCAGTTAATAGCTTACTTAATATTATTCCAAATATAGCGCCTAAAATAATTGCTGCTATATTATATATTATAGGAAGCGCAATTTGATAAAAACTTACCTTTTCAAAATTAATAGAACTTAAAATAGCAGTAGCAATACTGAAAACTAAAATGCATACTACATCATCTAATACTACCACTTGCAATAATGTATCTACAAACTCTCCCTTTGCATTATATTCTTTAATTGTCATTACAGTACTAGCAGGAGCTGTGGCTGTAGCTATTGCACCTAAAAGTAAAGAGAAACTCCATTCCATTTCGAATATAAAATTCATTGCCAATGTTACAAAAACCCCTGCAATTAATGATTCACAAAAAGTTATTGTAAAAACTTTCTTACCAGTTTTTCTTAGTGTTTCACTTTTAAAAAATTTACCTACACCAAATGCAATAAAAGCTAGTGCTATATCACTAATAACACTTATGTTGTTAACAATATCTAATGGAATAATATTTAGAGCATGAGGTCCAATTAATACACCCGCTATTATATATCCACTAACATTCGGAAGTCGAAAAAGTTTAGTGATTCTAGTAAATAAAAACCCTGAAAACAGTATAAATGAAATGTAAAAAAATATCATTCTTGTATTACCTAAATTAATTAAATCAGCCACATTTACCTCCATTACGCCGCTATAGCGGCATTACAAACAGATTAATGAAAAATCGTCTTTTTGATTTTTCCATAGTGTGAAACGTGTTTTTGTTTCACGCTTTCCCCTTTTTATTGAATTATTTTTCCACTCATGCTATTATTATATCCATAAGTAATATAATGTAAAATTATGATTATTTAGACTATCATAATAATTTGTTATAATGGAGGTTTTTCCATGATAGATCCTAAATTAGAAACTCTTCTTAAGGTTTATGAAACTAATAGCTTTACTCGTGCTGCTGAACAGCTTTCGCTTACACAACCAGCAGTTAGTCAGCATATTAGACAGCTTGAAAAAGATTTGAATGTAAAGATTTTCAATAGAGTTGATAAGAGTCTAAAGCTAACCTCAGAGGGTGAAATTGTAATAAAATATGCTAAAAGAATTAAAATGCTATATGATAATATGCAGCAAAAAATACATGATGAAAAACTACATACAACAAGACTTACTGTCGGCATAACGCACACATCCGAAAGCAACATAGTAGCAGAGGTATTGGCAAAATATTGTAACAGCCATACAGGTATACGCATAACAATTATTTCTGATACCATAAATAATCTTTATACTAAGCTTACAAATTATGAGGTTGATTTAGCAATTGTTGAAGGTAATGTTATCAATCCAAATTTCAATTCAATACTTTTAGATACCGATTGTTTAGTTTTAGCAGTTTCAAACAACAATAAATTAGCCAAGAAAAACTATGTAACAATAAATGATTTAAGAAAAGAAAAGATGATTTTACGATTGCCAAACTCAGGAACAAGAAATTTATTTTTGGCCCATTTAGAAAGTAATAATATGTCTATTGATGAATTCAATGTTATTATGGAAGTTGATAATATTGCAACCATCAAGGATTTAATCAGAAGAGATTTTGGAGTATCTATATTAGCTAAAAGTGCTTGTCTTGATGAATTAAAAAAGAAAAAATTAACTGCACTTCCTGTTGAAAATTTAAGTATGATAAGAGATGTAAACATAATATATCACAATGATTTTGAACATGTTAACATATTGCAAAACATTGTCAAAATGTACAACGAGACATCAAAGCTATATAATTATTAAAATCTAAAAAACTTATTCTGTGATTAAATTACTGAACCTCATTTATATATATGGCATAATATTCGAAGAATATTTAAATGGCAAAGGTTTCAACATAGTTAAAACTATGCATAAGCTGAGACTATGGCATAATGATATAATGAGGAGGACGTGAGTATGAAAAAAAGAAAAGCAAATATTTTACAAAATTATTGTGTAGCTTGTGGTTGTTGCTTAAAAGCATGCCCTAAAGATGCGATTTCCATTACAAATGGAATTTATGCTGTTGTTGATAAAAATAAATGTATAGGCTGTAGACTATGTGAAAAAGCCTGTCCTGCATCTATTATAGGAATGGAGGAAATATCATGAAAAAAAGCAAAAAATGGTATGCCTACTTATGGATAGCTTCCATACTATATCTTATATTAGGTTTTTTTAATATTTTGTTTGCATGGATAGGACTGTTATGCTTTTTTATACCTCTTATAATTTCAATGGTAAAGGGTAACAAAGCATATTGCAATAAATACTGCGGAAGAGGTCAGTTATTTGATATATTGGGAAACAAACTTAAATTATCAATGAAAAAGGATTGCCCTTCATTTATAAGAAGCAAATGGTTTAGATATGGATTTTTAATTTTCTTTTTAACTATGTTTGCAAATATGTTATTTACAACATACCTTGTATTTGCAGAAGTAAAAAATTTAAGTCAATTTGTTACAATTCTTTGGACATTTAAGCTTCCTTGGCAATTTGCTTATCATGGAGCTTTGAGTGGATGGATAGCACAATTTGCATTTGGTTTTTACAGTATAATGCTAACATCAACAATTCTTGGACTTATAACAATGATATTTTTCAAGCCAAGAACATGGTGCGTATACTGTCCTATGGGTACTATGACTCAATTAATTTGTAAGGTTAAATCTAAATAGCAAGAAATAAGAATTTAGCAAACTAAATAGCTAAATTCTTATTTTAAAACATATTCGTAAATTTAACGCCTTGCATAAATAAACTTTATACTTATACTATAAAAACATTGCAAATATTGATGCAAATACTACTGTTAACAATCCAGCTACTGCAATTGATAGACTGCTCATAGCACCTTCAACTTCCCCCATCTCCAAAGCCTTTGAAGTTCCAATAGCATGAGACGATGTTCCGATAGCTAGTCCAACTGCTATAGGTTCTTTTATTTTGAATAACTTGCATATTGATGTTGCTATAGCATTGCCTAAATTTCCTGTCAGCACAATAGCAGCTACTGTTATTGTAGGTATACCTCCAAGCTCTTGTGATATATCTATGCCTATTGCCGTAGTTATTGATTTTGGAAGTAGTGTAATATATTCTACATGTGACAATCCAAACAAAAACGAAAGCACAAGTATACTTCCTAAGCTTGCTATTACACCTGAAGTTATACCAATTATAACTGCTTTTAAATTTTTCTTTAAAAGCTCAAGCTGTTTATATAATGGTACGGATAAACATACGGTTGCCGGTGTCAGTAAATAGCTTAAATACTTTGCGCTTGAATTATAAATCTCATAATCTATATCAAAAACAATCAAAATTATAATGACAAAGATAATTGTTAGCAAAAGTGGATTTAGAAATTCATTCTTTGTTTTATTTCTAATCTTAGTGCTAATAAAATATATAAAAATACTAATAGATATACCAAAATATGCTGAATCACATATTATTTCTTTCACTTTGCTTTCTCCTCTCGTTTTTATCCCTATGCTCTAAGTACACAAATTGTCATAAAAAATTTGTGCATGGTGTCGCGATTTATTTTGTTATTATTTATACTTTCTTTGCCGCTTGATAATAAATTCTGCGGTTTTTCCAGTAGCTACCATAACTATAATAGTTGATACAATAACTATGACAACAATAGGTATCAATATAGCTTTTACCTCACTCCATACAGTTATTAAGCTTACTGCTGCAGGTATAAACATAAGAGGCATTATCTGCAACAAAAAATCAGCAGTTTTCTCTATTTTTTCTAGCTTTATTATTTTAAAGCTTAAGCATAAAAGCATAATCACTAAGCCATATATGCTTGCAGGTATAGGTAGTGGAATTACACTATTTAAAACCTCACCAACAAAACAAACAATCAATATTATGCAAAATTGAAATATATAAGTCATATAAACCTCACAAATAATTAATAATGATATTATTTTACCACACAAAATACTCATTATCTAGGCATATAACTGAATTTTTTATATAAAATATTCATAATACTACTTGACACATTATACTATGCATTGTATAGTATAATGTATAAGGAGGTGTATTATGGATTCTCAATTAAAGAAGGGATTGCTTGAAATTTGTGTTTTAGTTGTGTTAAAGAAAAATGATTCCTATGGATATCAAATAATAAAGGACATTTCCAGTTATATAGAATTATCTGAATCTACGTTATATCCGATATTAAAAAGATTAGAATCCAGTGATTGTTTAACTACATACTCTGTAGAGCATAATAGCAGGTTGCGTAAATACTACAAAATAACTGAACTGGGTGAAAAGCGTATAAAGGATTTCTTAGAGGAATGGAAAGAGGTTACAAAAATTTATCAATTTATAAAAGGAGCTGAACAAGGTGAATAAGGAACAATTTTTTAACGAATTAAACAAACTGCTAAAAGCTTTGCCTGAAAAAGAGCGAAATAAAGCAAATACTTATTATAATGAACTAATAAATGATCATATAGAAGATGGTATGGCAGAAGAGATAGCAATTGAAAAGCTTGGAGACATACAGTCTATTGCCGATGAAATCTTATCAGATAACGGAATAAACACAGATAATGGAATAAAAACAAATAAAGGCTCATCTGTTGGCTCAAATATTTTAATAGGTACCTTGCTTGTTTTAGGTTTTCCGTTATGGGGAAGTCTTTTGTTAGCTGGCGCTTTATTATTACTGTCATTTTATATTATTTTATTTTGTCCGATAATTTTATTCGGATCAATTGCTATAGCTTTTTTAGCATCTTCAATTCTATGTACTGTTACAGCATTATTTATATTTTTAGAAAATATACCCTATGGCATATTTCAATTGGGGGCAGGAATAATTGTCTTTGGTTTGTCAATTATTTTCGGATGGCTATTAGTATCTACAACAAAAAGCATTTTCAAATTATATTCTCTTACTTGGAAAAAAGTATTAGCATTATTTAAGAAAAGAGGTGCATAGTTAATGATAAATAAATTTATAAAATATAAGAAAAAGTTATTAATTTTTGCAGGAATTTTAATTGTAATAGGATTTGTAATTTTACTTACAGGCTTTGGAATGTTAGGTTTTGACATAAACAAACTATCTCCAAACTATGACGAATATACTCAAACTGAGGAATATTATGAAATTGCTAAAAATAAGCCTTTAGACTTATCAATTGATACTGATTCAGCTGATGTTTATATAAAGCCTTCTGAAGATGATAATATTAAATTGTTTTTTTCACCTGAATATTTTAGTGTGGAATTAAACACTAATTCAGCGTCTAATGATTCTTTGATTATATCAAGAAATGAAAATTACAGATCAAATAGAAAGTGGTATTATCTAATTAATGTCTATACAAATTCTTATGATAAAATAACAATTGAAGTACCAAAAAAACTTTTAGGTGATTTATCAGTTAAGCTAAAATACGGCACGCTAAATATAAGCGAAATCAGCAACATAAACAACTTATTCATTGACAACAATAGTACCGATATTGATTTAAACAATTTACAAATATTAAAAAACGCTGATATTTCTTCTGATTACGGCAACATTTCAATTTCTAACAGCAATATTGACGGAAAATGCTCAATTGAAGAAAAAAGCGGTAATTTGCATTTAAATAATAACTATATATGCAACTCTGAAATATTGCTAAAATATGGTGACAGCAAGCTGGTGAAAACAACTGGAAACTCTTTATATATTAAAGCATCAAGCGGAAATGTTAATCTAAATGACGTTATGATGAAAGCCTCAGTAAGCATAGATACTACATATGGTGATATATTCTTAAATTATGTTGATTCTTCTTTAATTGAACTGACAGCAAAATCTGGAAATATCAAAGGAAATATTAACGATTCTGAAGAAGCTTATAAAATAAGTGCATTTTCAAAATCCGGAAACAGTAATTTACATTCAAAGCACACAGGCGATAAAGAACTTAAAGTAGAATGTAACTATGGAGATATAAATATAAAATTTAAAGAATAAGAATTTAGCTAGACTAAATTCTTATTCTTACCTAGTAGCAATCCTGAGGTAATAGCTGTAAATGGTGCTACTGTTACAAGTCCAAAGCTTCCAATAATAGTGTGTAATATCTCTGAGGATACATAATTTAAATTAAATATATTTATAAGCGGTGTTCCCTGCGCCATAAAAACCATTATTAATCCAATATAACCACCAGAATAAGCAAGCAATAATGTTGTTGTCATAGTTCCCATAACATTTCGACCAACGTTTAAACCTGATTTTATAGCTTCAAGCTTTGTGATATCCGGTTTCTTTTCTACTACCTCGCTAACAGCTGATGTTATATCAACTGCTAAATCCATAACAGCTCCCGATGAGGCTATAAAAATACTTGCAATAAATATATTAGTAAGGCTTAAATTAGCAAATCCAGCATATAAAAGTGATTCAGAATATGGTATCACTGCTCCGTGTATTTTAAACTTACCTACAAAGAATATAGACATTAGACAAGTAACCAATAATCCTAATAATGCTCCCAAGATTGAAGCCAAGGATTTTTTGTCTATTCCAAACACAAGCCCTATTATCGCTGTAGTTAATATTACTGAAATCACCAATCCAATGGCTATAGGGTTGAAGCCTTTCAAAAATAACGGTATCATAATCTTCCATATAGCCAATATCGTAAATATAAAGGAAAAAATTGCTTTAAGTCCAACAAAGCCCGCAAATACTACTAGAAACAATATAAATATTATAACTAAAACTACTTCATAATTTATCCTATAATGATCTACTAATGTGATGACTTTTATTTCATCACCCTCATAGTCCAATGTGGCTAATGCCTTATCTCCGGGATTAAATATTTTATCCTTTTCTAAAGAGCCCGATAGTACATTGGTTGCTTCAAATACTTGATTTTTAAATTTACCCTTTAAAATCTCCACCTTGCATAGCTGTTCTCCGTTTCTTATAAGTCCCGTATCAATTATATAGGTTTCATCTGTTGAAATAATCTTTACTGGAATTCTTTCTGAATTAGGATATATTTTTTCTTTGAATGTAGACGGGATTAATATTAAAATACAAATGGCTATCAAAATAACCGCAAGTGGAGCTAAATCTTTTTTATAATCTCTTATTATATACATAATAACCTCCTATGCTCAAAATACACTCTGAACATAGTCAGAGTGTATTTTGAAGTATCCTGAATTTATTTTACTTTTGTTATGGCCTTTAGCATATTAAACACATCTGTATTATCATAATATCCGTTAAATAATTCCTTCCCTTGACCTTTTGCAAATAGTGGTACCGGCAATCCTGTATGAGAATATGAGCTAAATGAAATTCCTGACTTATTGTTAAGAACATGCGTTAATGTAACTGAAAATGGCTCATAAGTTCCGTACAGTACATATTCTTCTTGATTAAGTGTAATTTTTTCGCTTTTCATACTTAAGTAATATGCGTTTTTCAAGCTTTCTAATTCATAATCTGTAAGTACCATTCCAGGCTTATTTTTAGCGTCAATATCACTTGCTGTAATTAATCCAAAGTATTTTTTTGCATCTTTTAATGCTTCAGCAAATATTATATTATTTGCCTTATAGTTTTTTATAAGCTTATCAAATTCTGTATATGATATTTTTTGATTTGATAATTTTTCTAAATATGTGTTGTAGTTTGTACCAGCAAAGCCTATTGTTAATCCACCTGTTTCGTGGTCTCCTGTTACGATAATTAATGTATCATCAGGATATTGGTTATAAAAATCAACTGCAACCTTTATGGCATCATCAAACGCTATAGTATCTTGTATAGTAGAGGCTGCATCATTAGCATGACAAGCCCAGTCGATCTTTCCGCCCTCTACCATCATGAAAAATCCTTTACTGTTTTTAGATAACATTTCTATACCTTTTTTTGTGTAATCAGCCAAAGTTAATTCACTTTCTTTTCTGTCAAGATTATATTTTAATGCTCCTGTGCCATCTTCCAATTCGCTGTTTGGAGCAGTAACTATTACTTTTCCTGAATTATATGTTAATGCATTAAACTCTTGTTTTGTATCTGCAACTGTATATCCATTTTTTTGAGCTAATGCAGTTATTTTTTCTTTTCCTTGCTCTTTTACTTCTTTTGATGAGTCAGATAAAAATGCTCCACCTGCAAAATAATCAAATCCGCTTTTTATTAAATCAAGTCCTATATTATAATATTGGCTTCTGGATGGTACATGTGAATAATATGCAGCTGGAGTTGCGTGATCGATATTGACAGATGTTACTATACCTACCTTATATCCTAACTGTTTTTTAAGCTTTTCTGTTATAGTTTCATAGGATACTTTTTTTGTTTCATCCATATTAATTACACTGCTTAAAGTTTTCTTACCTGTAGATAGTGAAGTTGCAGTAGAAGCAGAATCCGGACATAATGATGTTGAATCATATGTTGTTACACTACCCACAACGGGAAAATTAGTGAATAAAAGATTTTTAGGTTCAAGGTAATTTCCGTTTGCTGGATCAATTTTACCATTTTCTAAAACACCTTTATAATAATTTGTTGCTTGGACTTGAGGGTAACTCATACCATCTCCAATAAACATGAATATGTATTTAGGGGTTCTTCCTGAATATGTGTATCCTTCTGTACCTGCCAAAACCTCTCGTGATAGAATATCACCATTTAAAAAGCCAGAGCCTAGAAAAAATGTACCTAGTGCAATTGTTACAGCTAAAACACCACATAATATTTTTTTTATTGTTTTTTTCATTCTTCTCTCCTTATTTTATTATTTGTTGTCATAAATATATCATTAATCAAATCTATGTTTGTTTAGATAAAGAAAAGATTGTGCTAAGTTCTCGTTAAATTTATCTAAATTTATCGATTTTATTAGAATGATAATATTTGATTTTATAAAATAGTATTGTTAACATTTATATATCTGTTATGGAGGGAGCGGTTTAAAGTACAATTATGAAAAAATTATTTGCTATAGCACTCATATTAGTTGGGTTAGGCTTATTATTATATACTCCCTTACAGGAGTTATATTCAAAATATGTTGAAAACAAACTTATCAAAATGTATGAAGACACTTATTTAGAAATATCCGAACCAGAGAAGCAGGATATATCAAGTTTTTATAAATATTATGAAGATCTTCAATTAGAAGCTAAGAATGAAAACAATAAGGACGAAATTAATAAAAATATTGAAGACAGTTTTGAAAACACGGATATAATCGGGATAATAACTATAGAAAAAATAAATTTAAAGCTCCCTATAAAAAACAATTTCATTGAAACTGAAATAAAATCTAGCGTTGGTCATTTAGATAGCACAGCATATCCTGGTGAATTCGGAAACTGTGTCATAGCCGGTCATAGATGCTACACAAAGGGGAAGCTATTTAACAGACTAGATGAATTAGCAATTGGCGATTTTATATATATTAATTACAATTCAAAAGAATATAAATATAAAGTTGTTAATATTCAAGTTGTCGAACCAACAGATAATTCAGTTCTTAATGCTGAAAACAATGAAATTGCTCTTACTCTAATTACTTGCCATCCATATAAAGTTAATACACACCGATTAATAATTAAAGCAGTTATAGATAAATGATGTATTGTGTTTATATTTGACGCATTATGTATTTTATAGCTATTATTTGTTTAACGTTTCTATTTGAATATTGGTATATAGTTTTGCTATACTATGATTTACAAGAGCTATGAAGTATAACTTTATTTGGTCACTTTAGTTATATAGAGCCAATAGTGAACCCACTGTTTATATAACTGTGGGTTTTTTTCTTATTACGTTTATTGAAGGAATGGGAGGATAATATGAGGATATTAGTTATTGATAACTACTCAATTTTTAGAAAGGGCATTATAACAATACTTAAAGACAATTTTGCAAATCTTGATATATACGAAGCATCAGATATTGATGAAGCGATGCTTTCTGTAAAAAAATATCCACCACAAACAATATTTATAGACATTAATATAAATAGCAGCAATAAATATAAATTTATAGAAATGGTAAAGCAAGAACATAAAAATGTAAAAATAGTAGCAATAGGTAATTGTATAAAAAAAGATGATTTCACAAAAGCAACTATTTTAGGCATTAATGGTTTTATACTTAGAAACGCCTTAGTTGAGGATTTTATTTATGCAATTAACGTAATAAATCGCGGAAAAACATATGTAGACCCCGAACTATTAACCACAATGAATTTCACTAATAATATTGAAAATTTAACTAAAAGAGAGCAGGATGTATTGCTTGAGATAAGTAAAGGAAGAACAAATAATGAAATTGCGCAAATTTTATTCATATCAGAGCATACGGTAAAAAAACATATAGGAAGTATATTGTCTAAGCTTAATTTATCAAACAGAACTGAGGCCGCTCTTTATGCTGGTGAAACATTACATCATCCTCAATATTTCTGTATTAGTGGTGGTGATTAATTATGAGAATAAACTATACTTCAAAAAAACTAAATGATTATTTATCTATTATGTTAATATTTACTCTTATTTTAATGTTTTTAGTTAATAATATTGTATCCAATTCTATTGTAAAAAGTTCAATATGGTTAGTTATTATATTAATTATATGTATTGCTTTCCCCAAAGTAAGAGGTATAGCTAAACTTAAGCATATTGAACAATTTTATCTTTATTCACTTAAATGTGGAATTATATATATAGTAATTTATTTTGGCTCAGGGATAATTCTGGGATTTGGTAAAAGCCCATATTCAAGAGGCATAAATAACATAGTACTTAATCTGTTTATATTTATCACTCCTATAGTAGGCAGAGAATTAATTAGAGGATTCTTACTAAATAATTCTACTAAGCACAAATCATTAAATCTAGTATTCATTACAATATTAATGATAATCACAGATATAACTATATCTCAAGTTACGAAAATCAGTACTGTCAAAGAACTTATAATATTTATATCTCAATCATTTGGCCCTTTAATATGCTTAAATATATTTGCCAGCTATGCATGCATTGTAGCCGGGCCTATCACATCAATTATCTTTTTAAGCCTAATAACTGGAATAGAAATTGTATCCCCTGTCCTTCCTTTATTGCAATGGTTGACTAGAGGATTAATTAATATGTGCGTCCCTATCTTTTCATATCTTGCAATGAATTTTTACTATACAAAATTAACTAAGCAATATAAGGAATACAAGGGAAAACACGAAAATATTTTTTCTATGATGGCAGTCAGTGTGTTTAGCATTTTCTTAATATGGTTTACTATCGGTGTCTTCCCAATCTATCCATCGGTTATAGTTACCGGAAGTATGAAACCAATTATAAATCCAGGAGATATAGTAGTAATAAAAAAAATTCAAAAGGTAGAGGATATAGATAATCTAAAAACAGGTGACATAATACAATTTAAACGAGAAGAATTGCTTATTGTTCACAGAATTATAGAGCTTGTTAAAAACGAGGAGGACGGACTAATATACTTTAGAACAAAAGGAGATAATAATTCAGCTGAAGATAATGGGTTAGTAAATCCAAATGATATAAAGGGAACAGTGTACAAAACTATACCAAAGCTTGGATGGCCTACTCTTATACTAAGAAATAATAACAATATCCCATTTGAGGATATTGAATTTTAATATATATAATACTTTAGTAGCATATAAAACTATACATTAATCTACTAAAATACTATACCAACAGCCATTTTTTACATTTAATTCTATATATATAATATTATGGTAGGATTTAATTTCCTTAAATATAATTATACTCAATGGAGGTTTTTATGAAAAAAACTAAATTAATTTCGTTATCACTAATAATATGCTTAGTACTTATGGGAACTGCATTTGCATGGTGGACTCAATCTACAACAATCAAAAATACTGTTAATACCGGTAATTTAGATGTGAAACTTATCAACATCGGAGGTCCTGGAATATATTTTACAAGACCTAATGGTAATCCAGATTCTTTAGGATTAGATATAAGAAATCATTATAATGCTAATGTAATTCACTATAATTTTACAGATAACTACTCATTAGACGTAAGTATTGAAAAGTTGTTCCCTGGATCTTATGTAACATATATTTATGGAGTTGACAATACTGGTACAGTACCTGTAAAAATAGAAGATGTTAAATTAGTACCTGATGCTAATGTAGAAAAAGCTTTACCAGCTGAAAAGCTAAACAATCTACCAATAGCTTTCTGCTATAGAGTATTAAAGCAAGATAATACAATACCGTTTAGTGGAAGAGTTGATGGTACTTATTCTGATATAGCTGGAAAAATTAAAGAAGCTTTATCAAATGTAGTAATAGTACCTGGAGATAGATTAGTAATTGGCGATTTAGATGATAAGGATGAATTCGGTCAAGTTCAAAACGGATTTATAATTACTATTCCTGAGGCATGGGGAAATGATACAGAAGATTGTACAGTTTCTTTCTCATTACAATTTGACTATACTCAAGCAAATGCATATAAATAAATAATACATTACTATATTAGGCTTATCAAATTAGATAAGCCTTTATATTAAAACAATAAGAGGAAAAGAGTGAAGAATTAAATTTTGTGACGCCGTGAAACGGTGTAATAGAGGAACTTATGAAAATAAAGATGCAGTTAGCTACAAAAATAATTTTAATCTCAATACTATTTGTTTTATCTATAGTTTTTTTTATGCTACAGCTTAATGAATCTAAGAATTATAAAACTCTTAATACAGAGATTAAGCTATATAATTATAATTGTTCTTCAGATATAAAATACAGTGTTAAGCTCTTAGAAAACATTATATTTGATACTCAGATTTTACCACAGGATGGATTTTACATGCCTTCCTTTGTCGATGATATGACAATAAACTTTACCCATCAATTAACTGGAGATAAAAAAGCAAAAATTATAGGTAAATATAATATTGTAGGAATAGTAAAGGGTACTATAACTGACCAAAATCAAATTAATACACTTTGGTCTAAAAAGTATATATTTAAGCCAGATACAGCTATTTACGATATTAGTACAGATAAACAAATATTTGAAGATTTCATACTAGACTATAGCTATTATAATAGCTTATCAAAGGAAATTAATGAAATTACTAAGATTCCATCATCTAATATGATAGAAATTACAATGAATATAGATTATACAATAGAAACTGAACATGGGAATATAAAAGAGGTGCTTAGTCCGACTATAACTATACCTCTTAGCACTAATTATTTCTCTGTTCTTACTACTAATTTAGATAACAAAGCTGGAGATATCAAAAAAACTGATGTAACTACTATACCTCCAAATAGTATGCTAATTGTTTTTTATAGAATCATAATTGGAGTTATTATAATTATTATATTGCTTTTATTTTTTATGACCACAAAACCATCTGATTATGATATTTACATAAATAGAATTAAAAAAATATTTAAAAACTATGGTAAGCTTCTTATTGGAATTAACAGCTACGAAGACACAGAGTACGATAAGATATATTATGTGAAAAGTATAGAAGATTTAATAAAAATATCTGATGAAGTAGAAAAGCCTATATTTTATGATAATAGTGATAATATTGGTGACTTAAGTGAATTTTATATTATAGACAATAAAATATCTTATGTATACACACTGAATAATCTAAAAGCAGAAAATCTCGAGCCTATTGAATAGGCTTGAGATTTTTATTCTTTCACATCATTTTTCTTTAATAATAGTATTCCACCAAGCATTAGCACTAAACCTAATCCGTAAACCATAACTGGTGATTTTTCACCGGTATTTGGCAATACATCATTGTTTGATTTTGTTATGAATACTGGTTTTTCTTCTTGAATTGATGGAACTGAGGATTTTTCATTACTGTGATTATCGCTGTCCTCATTCATACTTTCATCATTATTTTCATTTTTACTAGTATCTTTATTCTCTTCTTTTTCATTATGGTCATTCTCACCATTATGGTCGTCCTCATCATTATCTTCATCATTGTAAGTAACCTGTTCAAAATTAACAATAATTTGATAATCGCAAATAATATTTTCTAGGTCCGTAACATTTTCATCCATTCCCATAGAAAGGGATATAGGTAAATATTGACCCGGAGAAATAACCTTACCAATATAAGCAGAATTTAGATAATCTATATATTCATTTAATTTAACCTTGGTCGTATCATCTTTAACACCTACTATCATATCATAAAGCCTTTGACTATCAGTACTATTATTATTGCTATTTGATTCAATGCTAAATCCTGTTATTTTAGCATTATGACTTCCGCTGTTTTCTAAGACCGTATCTAAACTATAAATTACACCAGGATAAATATTACTTACGCTTACTCCAATATTAGCTCCATCACCATTATCTAGTATTAGGTTAACACATCCATAATCTTCTATTAGCTTATAGTCTACGATGGAAAAATGTATTTCATAGTTGCCTGTATTTGCAATACTTTGTTTGGAGGTGGTGCAAGCATAAGATATCTGCATCAGCATAGATGTAATAATCATAAATATTGCTATAATTCTTCTAGTCCTCATCATCTATACCACCTTCTAAAGAACTTTCCTCATCGCTAGATATCACTTCATCCTTGTTTTTGTCATTATTTTTATCCTTCTCTTTATCCTTGTCATCTTCTACTATAATTATATTTTTACTAATTGGAATTTGAATAGTTACACTATCTGTCCATCCACCATATGAGAGATTAGTTTGGCTAAAATATAAATTTACTTGAAGTACACAAGACTCATTGCTTTGCATAAAGTCTTGTATTTGCATTGAGCTAATATCTATATTTAAATATCCATATATATCAGATACTATATAGTTTAGCTTAAGTTTATTAGAATTAGCATCACTTGTTTCACTATATTCCAAGTTACAAGTGCTAGAATCACTAATATTTAATATTTCATTATCCCTTACTAAAAATATTTCTTCTAACTCAAGCTCTATAGGAAGTGTGCTTGTGTTTTTTATAATAAATGGAACTATTCCTATAGTACTATTTACTCGTTCAATGCAACCATGCTTGATATGACCGTTTCCCCCAGAACATAGGTGACCTATACCGATTTTTTTCTCATAGCCTTTAGGTACTTTTATTTTATTACCTTTATCATCAACACCATCCTCATATATAGGAATTTGTGTTTCATTAATTACTAAAGTATCAAATTTTTCAGTTATTAAGGCTGTCTGCAGCCTTCCAGTATTTACTGTGCTAATTAAAAAATTTACATCTGTCCAATAAGCATAACTTCCCCCCATAAGCCCTAATGCTAACACTATACCAATACATAAAATATAAGCTGGCTTTAATACTATTCTGTGTCGCTTTCCCATCTATACACCCTCTTTTTTAACATTTATGCTAAACAAACTGCTGCACAATTATTATATATTTAAAAATGAACTTTTTTATACCCATTAAGTGTATTTTAATATACTACTTTAGTATAAATTTTATATGTGATATGATAACAATATTAAAGCAATTATCAATATATGCTAATCAAACATACAATAAATATTTTAAACGATTGATAATTATTAGTATATACACTATAATAACTATATGATGACATTAAATTTTAAATAAAATAAACATCAGGAGAAGTCATGAAAATTATAAAAGCAACAGATTATAATGATATGAGCCGAAAGGCAGCTCTTATTATTTCTGCTCAAATTATAAATAAGCCTAATAGCGTAATCGGTCTCGCAACTGGTTCAACACCACTTCAAACATATAATTATTTAATTGATTTGTATAAAAAAGGCGATTTAGATTTTAATCAGGTTACTACATTTAACCTAGACGAATATTACGGACTAACGAAATTAAACAAGCAAAGCTACTACTATTTTATGCAGGATAAGTTGTTTAATCATATAAATATCAACCCAAACAATATACATATACCGGATGGAACTAATCAGAATGTAGAACAAGAATGCTTAAAATATGAAAAGTCAATATTGGATGCTGGCGGAATTGATTTGCAGTTACTTGGTTGTGGACATAACGGTCATATAGGATTTAACGAGCCAAGTGAAGTGTTTTTTACAGATACACACCTTGTAAATCTAACTGAATCTACTATACAAGCCAACAAGCGTTTTTTTGAATCAGAAGATGATGTTCCTAGGAAGTCATACACTATGGGTATTAAAACTATAATGAATGCACAAAAAATACTTATGATTGTAAGTGGTGAAAGTAAAAAAGAAATTGTCAAGAAAGCTTTTTTTGGTCCCGTAACTCCAAAGATACCTGCATCTATTCTGCAACTGCATAGAGATTTCACCTTAGTTGTAGATGAAGATGCTTTTTCTCATTGCGAATAGGATATAAGAGCTTTAAAATGTTAAGTTCAGTTGACAAATTTCCACTTCTAATTGGTATTTTATACCAAAAACACAAAATCGCAAAAAAAAGAAAACAAAATAATTATTATAATAATAAAAAGGTGTTGAGAACTATTTTTAAAATAGTTCTCAACACTTTTTTTAACTGTTATTCAACAGGTTCAAAGTCATCTTTACCAACAAAGCAAATTGGACAAACCCAATCATTTGGAATATCTTCAAAAGAAGTACCAGGTGCAATTCCACTATCAGGATCGCCTATTTCTGGGTCGTATATGTATCCACATACTGTGCAAACATATTTTTTCATATTAATTTCCTCCTTTCTAAAATCATTATTATGCTATATATTTAATTTAGTCATAACACGCAGTTCTTCTTCACTTAAAACAGTTACTCCTAGCTCTTTAGCTTTATCTAGCTTGCTGCCTGCTTCTTCTCCAGCTATTACATAATCTGTTTTTTTACTAACGCTTCCAGAAACCTTGCCACCATGTCTTTCAATTATTTCCTTAACTTCATTTCTTCCTATTGAAAGCGTACCTGTTAAAACTACTGTTTTTCCAAAGAATGGGCTTTCGTTTGAAACCTCTATCTCTTCATATTTAGGATTTACTCCTAGATTAAAAAGCTTATCTATATTATCTACGATTTCTTTATCGTTGAAGAATTCTATAATTTCATTTGCTACTACATCCCCTACATCGTTTATTGTTATAAGTTCGTCGAAAGTAGCATTTTTAAGAGCTTCAAGACTCTTAAATCTTTTAACTAAATCCTTGGCAGTCTTTTCACCTACATTTGGTATGCCAAGAGCGTAAATAAACCTATCCAAATCGCAGTTCTTGCTGTTTTCTATTGCATTAATAAGATTTTCAGCTTTTTTATCAGCGAATCTTTCAAGTCCTAATAAGTCCTCAACCTTTATCTCATATAATTGCGGCAAGCTTTTTAAATCAAGCTCATCAAACAGCTGATATGCTGTTTTTTCACTAAAGCCATCTATATTCATGGCGTTTCTGCTTGCAAAATGCACTATTCTAGATACTAATTGCGGTCTACAGGACATAGAATTTGGACAAAAGTAGTGAACTCCGTTTTGAATTAAATCCACTCCACAAGCTGGGCAGTGTGTAAGCATCTTAATTTCTTGTTCATCCTCATTATCCTCATCTTCAACTATACCCATAATTTCAGGTATAACATCATTTGAACGTCTAAGCCATACTGTAGAATTTATCTTAACATTTTTACGTTGTATATCATCATAGTTATTAAGAGTTGCCCTTTTAACTGTAACTCCACCGATGTCTATAGGTTCTAAAATTGCTGTTGGTGTAACTTTGCCAGTACGTCCTACATTCCATTCTATGTCTAAAAGCTTAGTAGTTACTTCCTCTGCTTCAAATTTAAAAGCTACAGCCCATCTTGGAAACTTCTGAGTGTACCCTAAAGCCACTCTTGTTTTTATATCATTTATTTTTATAACTAGACCATCTGTAAGTATATCTAGTACTTTTCGTGTATCTTTTAATATCTCTATTTCAGCAATAACCTCATCCATTGTTGCAAATTTTTTCATGTAATTAAACACTGGAAATTTATTATCCTTTAAGAATCCTATCATTTCTTCGTGAGTGCTAAACTCCATACCATCTATATAACCAACATTATATATGCATGCTGATAGCATTCTTTTTTCTGTGACCTTTGGATCTAAATTTCTAAGTGCACCAGCTGCTGCATTACGAGCATTTTTTAGAGGCTCATCTGCTTTTTTATTGTATTTTTCAAGAGCAGAAAGTGGCATTACACCTTCACCCTGAATTTCAAGCTTCCCTTTATATTCTATACTCATAGGTATTGATTTTATAGTTTTCAATTGAGGTAATATAGCCTCACCTATAGTTCCGTTTCCTCTTGTTGCACCTTGTACTAATAATCCATCTTCATATGTTAAATTAATTGTAAGACCATCAAACTTAAGCTCTAGAATATATTCAAGTGGAGGTAATTTTTCCTCATGAGTTTGATTATATTCACTTCTAAGCTTGTTAGCTCTTTCCTCCCAAGCATAAAGTTCACCTACATTTTGGGCCTTGTCTAAACTCCATAGCTTTCTAATATGAGTATGCTTTTCAAATTTGTCTAGCACCTCTCCACCAACTCTTTGCGTTGGAGAGTCGGGTTGAATATAACTCGTCTCTAACTCTAAGGCACGCAGCTCATCATATAAAGAATCATACTCTTTATCAGTAATAGTTGGATTATCAAGTGTATAGTAATTATAGCTGTATATATTTAATTCCTTAATTAGCTCTTTAATTCTATCGATCTTGTTCATATTATACCTCTTACTATTATCATTTTAGATAGACAATTTATATTTTTTCTATTGGGGCAAAGCTTAACATCACTGTTTTTAAGCCCTTTTGATCAAAAGCAATAGTTGCTTTTTGATCATTGCCTTCACCAGTTAATGATACAATTACACCCATTCCCCAAGCCTTATGTCTAACTTTGTCCCCAACCATCATTTTATCTGATTTTAATTTTGATGGCTTTTCTATTATTTCATCTTTTATGTCATCGTATACATCAATAACCTTAATACCATCTTCAACAAACGACTCTGCTCCTCTAAAAAAGCCGTTTTTCTTTTCTTTAGGAACTTTTACAGTTTTGAACATGCTGTTAAAGCTCATTTCACCCTTGAAATATTCATCGAATTCATCTTCTGTTCGTTTTTTATTAATATTTTTTGAAAATGCTGACTTTATAGGCTTATCCAAATAATCTAAAGGTATTTCATTTATAAATCTAGAAGGTGCTCTCATTTCATGATTGCCAAATACAAGTCTTTCATTAGTATATGAAAGGTATAATTTCTTTTTAGCTCTAGTAACAGCGACATAGAAAAGTCTTCTCTCTTCTTCCAAATCATCTTCAACATCATCATCTCTTATAATTGGAAAAGTTCTCTCTTCAAGTCCGGCTACGAACACAACATCATACTCTAACCCCTTAGCGCTATGAACAGTTAATAATGTCACTCTTTCATCATCTGTTTCTTCTGTTTTATCCGTATCTGACAATAAAGATACATGAGCTAAAAAGTCTTCAAGTGAATTTTCCTCATATCTTTCCTCAAAGTCCTTAGCGGCAGACATAAACTCTTGAATGTTTTCAAGTCTTGACATTCCCTCGATACTTTGGTCTTCTTGCATCATCTTTTCATATCCTGTATCCTCATAAACAGCCTTTATAAATTCAGACAGAGGTAAAACATCTTTTTTAACCATCAATAGTTCCATAATTTCTACGAAACTTGATATACCATTAACTCCTGCTGGTGTGATACCAAGCATACTAGCATCATAGCATGCTTCAAACAGCGATATTTCCTGTGACGCTGCATAACCTTCAAGTGTTTCAATTGCCTTAGGACCAATTTTTCTTTTAGGTAAATTTATAATTCTACTTAAGCTAATATCATCTTTGGCATTTTGTATTAACATAAGGTACGATATAATATCCTTAATTTCTTTACGACCGTAGAACTTTAATCCCCCAACAATTTTATAAGGTATACCTAGTGTCATCAAACCTTCCTCTAATGCACGGGACTGGGCATTAGCTCTATATAGTATCGCTATTTCAGAATATTTTATATCGTTTTTCTCAAATTCTTTTCTAATATTTGAAGCAACCATAAATGCTTCTTCTTTTTCGTTGTCTGTATTTATAAGCCCAATAGGTTCTCCACCTTCAAAATCAGTATAAAGCTCTTTACCTTTTCTATTGTAGTTATTTTTAATAACATAATTTGCAGCATTAAGTATAACATCTGTTGAACGGTAATTTTTCTCTAGCTTTACTGTTTTCGCATTATCAAAATCCTTCTCAAAATCTAGTATATTATTTATGTCAGCTCCACGCCATCCATATATAGACTGGTCATCATCACCAACTACAAATACATTGCTTTCGCCATCTTCTTTTTTACCTAAAATTTTAACAAGGTTGTATTGAACGTTGTTAGTATCTTGATACTCATCAACTAATATGTATTTAAATCTATTTTGATAGTATTCTTTAATATCTGGGTTAGTTTGTAAAAGCTTTAACGCCTTAATTATTAAGTCATCAAAATCTAATGCGTTGCATATTTTAAGCTTTTTCTCATATAAAGCATAAACATCTCCAACATTTCTCATAAAGAAATTAGCATAGTTTTCTGACATAAATTTTTCAGGATTATTGCGAAGATTTTTTTCACTGCTAATTATACCTCTTATAGTATTAGCGTTATATTTTTTAGTATCTAGCTCTAATTCTTTTATACATGTTTTTACAACATTTTTTTGATCATCAGTATCATATATTACAAAGTTTTTTTCATAACCTAATCTTTCAATATCTCTTCTTAATATACGTACACAAATAGAGTGGAAGGTCCCTATCCACATTCTATCTATATCATAGTCTATAAGCTGTCCAATTCTTTCTTTCATTTCATTAGCAGCTTTGTTAGTAAATGTTATTGACAATATTTCACTAGGCCGAGCCTTCCCAGTTTTTATCAGATATGCAATTCTATGTGTAAGGACACGTGTCTTCCCTGTACCTGCACCTGCTATAACAAGTATAGGTCCTTTATCATGAGAAGCCGCTTCTCTTTGTTTCTCATTTAAACCACTTAATAAATCCATGATTACCTCTCTATTACGCCGCTTCGCGGCGTCACAATAAATTTAGTGTAAAACAAATTTTACACTTGAAGAATTGTTTTTTAATTCTTCCATAGAGTGAAATTCATTTCACTCTGTGAAGAGTGTTTTTTCTTCACTCTTTCTCCCCTAATGTTTTAACTTTACCACTACTATTATAAACTAAATTAGGACTAAAATAAATAGCAAAAAAATATACACTTGTTCTCTAACAATATCGAAACAAAGTGTATACTTTTATGTATTTATAATTAAACAACTGGCCCACATAATTTTGGCTTTACGCCAATATCGGTTTCTTCAGTTTCAAGTAAATTATCATTTTTAAATTCAAAATCTGAACTGGATGAATTACTTATACGTTTTTTACAATTATCATCATATTCATTGTTTAAAGGTTCTTTGCACGCAATTCCAGAGTGCTCTTCACTTTTGTTTTTATTAAAATCAGTTAGTGGTATATCACGCCCTAAAATTAAGAATCTCATGAAAGTTCCACCTTTAACTTTAAATTTATAACTAAATTATATGTGAATAATACAGAAGTATGTATTTATACTAATTCGCCACCAACTAAATCTTCTCCTGTTGCATCTATTATATCAGCTTGTACTATCTCGCCTATTACTTCATCTCTTCCTGCTGCATCTATTATATCTGCTTGTACTATTTCACCTATTACATCATCTTTTCCTGCTACATCTATTATATCAGCACGTACTATTTCGCCTATTACTTCATCTCTTCCTGCTACATCTATTATATCAGCTTGTACTATCTCGCCTATTACTTCATCTCTTCCTGCTACATCTATTGTATCCGCACTTACTATCTCACCTATTACTTCATCTCTTCCTGCAATTGTAATATCATTTGAATAAAAACTATATGATAAGATTAAAGCACTTATTAATAAAACTGAACATAAACTCTTTACTACTAAATTTATAAATTTTTTATTCATCATAATTTTACACTCCCATATAATTTAATTTCTTTGATTATATGGAAATTTTATGATATATTGTATATAATGTAAAGAGAACTATAGTTGGCATAATAAAATAAGGGGGTTATGTAATTGACCGATACACATATAGGGCAAACCATTGCATATCTAAGGAAATTAAGAAAACTAACCCAACAGCAACTCGCAGATGGCATATGTACTCGAGAGTATATAAGAAAATTAGAAAACGGATATAATCAACCCACTATTTACATAATTGATTTATTATCTCAAAGGCTTCAAGAAGATATATATAACTATCATTTATCAGTTGAAAGACATAATGATATTGAAACACATTTAAAAATTCAAGAAATCAATGACATTTTTGCATCTAAGAATTTTGAACTTCTTATAAAGATTATACAACAGTATGAAAATCTTCCAACTTTTAAAGATGGAGAAGCTTTGCAAATTATCTATTACTCAAAAGCAATGTGTGAATATTATCTTAACTATGATTATAATAAAGCTATTAATTATTGTATAAAAGGGCTTAATGTATACAAGAAAAACTTTAATTTAGCCAATTGGAGTAAGCTTTTGTATTCTAATATTGAATTAAGAATTATTAACACTATTGCTAGTTGTAAGTGCTATAACAACGATCTTGAAAATGGCATTAAAATGATTTATGAATTACTAGACTACTTAGACAAGTATATTTCCGTTACTCTATATTCAATAAGAGTAAAAGGAAATTTTCATGTAAATTTGTATACACAAGTAGCATATAATTTATCTAATCATTTAACAGAACAATTTAAATACAGTGATGCACTTAAAATAATTGATAAAGCAATAACCATTTCCTTAAGAACAAAGTATATGAGTATGTATCCATACTTATTAAAAAATAAGTTTCAATTATTATATATGCTTGATAATTTAGAAGAAGCTGAAGTTTATTATGATAAGGCTCTAATTTATTATAAGGATCTTCTACCAGAAGTTGAATTAAAAGAACTTATAAATGAAACTAAAAAGCAATATCCAAAACTTTTTAAACACTTTTAACAAATCTTAAGAAATTATATATTATTAACCTTATATAAATATTAATATAAATCAAAAAAAAAATAAAGAGAACAATACTTCGCATTTTTAAAAAAAGTAGATATTACAACAAAAAGATAAATTAGTTTTGCATTATCTACTCAAATTATAAATTTATATCAAATATATTAAAAATTTTTGATGTTTTAGTCATATAAAGTAAAAACATTGTTGTAAAAAATTAAGGGATTTCAAAGTATGAAATCCCTTAATTTTTTATTTTTTTTCGTATGCAATTAAAATATATTGTTTGCCTGTTTCACTATTTAATTTTGATTCTTTTTCAACTAAACAGTGATATTCATCTTGTTCTAAATCCGCAACTTTGTATTCATTCCATTTATTACTCATAACTTTCCTCCTACACAGTTAATAATAAACGCAGTATTATTTTTTCATGTAGAATAAATTTTATTCATAACAAACTAGTAATGCAGTTTATATGTCAAAATTTTAATAGCTATTAATCATTATCATCTTTATCATCTTCTTCTAAATCATTATCTTCATTTTCTTTATCATTATTATTTTTTTGTTCAGATTTTTTATTGTCATGATCCTTTTTCTTTATATCTTTTTCATTTTGTTTATCTTCTTTTTTAAATTCATTGTTATCTTTATCATCTTCATCATCATCATTGTCATCTTTAATGTCATCTTTATCATCATTAATTATGTCATTATTTTTATCTTTTTTATTATTATCTTTTTTGTCATTGTCTTTGCTACTTTTGTCTATCTTGTCATTATTATTCTTACTATCTTTAACATTATCTATTTTATTTTTAGGATAGTCATCATTGTCATCATTATCATTATCTTCGTCGTCTTCATCCATATCGTCTATGATTTCTTCTATTTCATCCACTAAATCTTCAGTAGAAATATTGTTTTTCTCTGCATAAGCTAATAATTCTTTTATTTTTAAATTATATAAAGAGCTTGCGTCAGTTTTTTCATCATTTTTATCAAGCATTTTTTGAATAAACTGAAGTTTTCCGACAGATACTCCAGTTTCCTTAGATAATTCCTGCAAATCCTTCATACTATTTAATTCCTGCTTCATAACTACAGCTGAAATATTATTTTCATTTAGTTTCTCATTTACAGATTGATCAATACTGTCTGATATTTTTTTAGCTTGCTCCTCTGACTTTGCATTAACTGATATAAGTATTGCATTATCTGTTAATTCCGATTTTATATATCCTTGGGATATCATTTCATTCATTATATCGTCAATTGCATTTTCTATATTCTTATTTTTAACATCTATAGAATTCACAATAGATGTTCCATCATCATTTTTAGCATTTACAACTATTACTTTATCAAACATATTTGTTCTAATTTCAATACTAGGATTAACGTCTATATATATATCATTTACAGGAACATAATAAGTTCCAAATCCTATAATCATTATAAGTAAACAGGCGCTAATAGCCAATGCATATTTCATATTAAAATTTAGAGTTTTCTTACTTTTTTTTATATCTTCTATACTAAAATTAATTTCATTAACATAAGCTCCATTATTTATTTTATAAAAACAATCTGGAGTTGACTTTTCTAGTGCGCTTTTTAAATTATTTTTTATATCTATTTTTTTCATCTTAACCTCCAATAAAACTAAGAATACTTTAATTCTTTTTTTAGCTTGTTTAATGCCATATTATACTTCCACAAAACCGTACCTAAAGGCTTACCTAATATATCAGCTATTTCTCTATGCTTCATGCCACTTATTAAATATAAAAATACTATTTCACGCTCTTCATCTTGAAGAGTTTTTAACGCAGTCTTTAAAACAATAGATTCATCAATATCTAGTTCAATTTTTTTATTAACTATAAACTCATTCTGCTCAATGTTTGTTATCTGCTCTTTTAGGCCTTTTCTAATAGTCATAAGAGAAAAGTTTTTTGCAATTCTTAAAATCCATGCAAGTGGTTTTCCCTGTGGTTTATAAGTATATGCTGCTTCTTTTAATCTAATGAAGGTATCCTGCATTGCATCCTGCGCGCGCTCATGATTTTTAAGGATGGCAAGTGCATATGAATAAACTATTTTATTAGTTTCTAAATATAGCTGTTCAAAAGCATCCATGTTATTTTCTGCAGTTTTGAGCAATAGATCTTCAACAAATTCTTGATTTTTCATATCAATACCTTTCTTATTAATGTATCCTCTAATATAATAATGAACTAAAGCATTATTTTATTGGTAGTTTTTTTTAAAAATAAAAAATCTGTGTTTCCACAGATTATTATATCATAGTCTCAACTAGTTTGATCATTTTAAAGCTGTGCACCCTTTGGTTGTCATAATGCTCCAAGCGCTACTCATGCAGTTAGCTCAAATTCAGCTACCCCACGTCACACGAAGCCTTCCACTTACTGCTGCTTCCTTCCGGACCTGACAGGGTTCATGGCGCTCCATTGCGCAGGACCAAACTCTCAACACTACTTTCATAAGTCAGACCCTAGCCCATTATGCCGCTCAAAGGGGATTACGTCTTGCTACAGCGGATTGCAAGTACAGGGCACCGCTACCTCCCCACCTAGCACAGCTTAATCATATTATCATAAATATGTTAATATGTCAATATCCAAAACTTAGGAATTGTTGCAATATTCTAATTCTTTCTGTCTTTATTGTATTTAAATTTTTTATCTATACCTTTAAATTCCTTAATTAATTTTTCAATTAAGTCTTCCACTTTATCTTCCATATCATCGTCATCTTCGTCATAGTCGTCACCAAGTACATGTTCAACAAGTTCTTCAACAACATCCTCTAAATTGTCAAAATCCAAATCAATATTTTTATCTTTTATACATTCATACCAATTTTCAACGCCTAACTCATTAAATAACTTATCTAATAAGTCATAGATATCCTTTAATTCATTATCAGTTGGTGGATTAATTGAAGATTTAACATTTATACTATATGCTAATGACATTGGAGGCATGCTAAATGTTGCTACTAATGAATGTGTTGCATCTATTTTCATTCCTGCCTTTAAATCTTTTAATGTAATAAATTTTCCTGTAGAATCTTTTATTATAGTATTATTGTCAACTAATAGTACTATTTCTGTATAAACATTATTATAAAATTCATCTTCATATGTTACAGTAATACGACTATTTCTTAAATCAACATTATTTATTTTTGCATTTTCAATTAAAACTGATTGATTATCATCAACAACATATATAGAATAAGCTTTTGCTGTTGGTGGTAATCCTAATGTAATTGCATCTGAATGTTTAGCATTTATTAACATGCCAACTTTTAAATCTGTTATTGCTATTGTTTTTCCAAATTCATTTTTTATTACTGTATCATTATCAACTAACAATATAATTGTTTCTTCATATATTTTATTATCATGCACCTCATCATAGATTACTGTTATATTGTTATTTCCAATATTTATGTCTTCTATTTTTGCATTTTCTATACTAGGAACAGTTTTTTCATCTATTATTTGTATTGAATATGCTTGAGCTTGTGCAGGTAAGCTTCTAGTCATTGCTAAAGAGTATTCTGCTCTAATTTTTTGACCAACTTTTAGCTGTTCATAAGTTATATTATTACCATCTTGATCTTTTAACATAGTTTTATCTGATAAAACTAACTTAATTTGCTCATTAACTTTTTCAGGATTTCCTATTAGCACATAAGCAATATTATTATATATATTTTTCTCTATGATATTTGCTTCTTTAATCTCAGAATCTTCATATTCTCTTACTATATCTATACTGATGCAATAAGCTGTTACTGCATTTGAGTGTTCAACATTTAAAACCATACCAGTCTTTAATGCTGATTTTACTGTTTTAACACCAAACTGGTTAACAATTTCTGTATTATTGTCAACTACTAAATTCATAGTATTTTCAACAATTTTGTTACTAGTATCAGTTACCTTGTATAAAATTGTCAATAACAAAGTATCGTTAGCATCAGCAGATATTTTTTGAACAACAGCATTTGATATTTCAGATATTTCATTAACACTTTTTGATATTTGAATGCTTTTTGCTTCATGAGATTTATCCTTACCATTTGAGGTTTTGTTGTATGTTACCTCTACGTTCATACCAGCTTTTAAATCAGATACTTTTATTTCATTTTGTTTTTCATCTTTTATTGAAGTACTTTTAGTTATTCTAAAAATAACTTTATTTGATTTTTCACCTATTACTATATTGTTTGGATGTATCTCAGATATTTCGCCTTCTCTAATATATTCCTTTAATTGGTTTTCTTGTTTATGTTTTTCATTTCCTCTAAGAGTATTTTCAGCAGCAAAAATTGACATATTTGAAATCAATAGAACTGACATAGTTACTACTGCTGCTATTTTTAAGAAATTCTTTTTCATATCTTTCCTCCTAATAATATTTAGACATTTTTGTCATCTAATATAACAATGCACAAAGTATTAGTTTTATTGGAAATATTTTTATAAATCTTTTAAAAATTTAGCAACACTATTTTTATCCTTAAATTCTCCCAATGTGTTGAGATATTTTTTTTCAAACAAATTAGATATTGAGGCTATAAATGAAATATCTTTACAGTATCTTAGTTTATATGTATCGTTATCATAAACAAACATGTGTTCATTTTTTTGACACCAAAAAACAATTGAAGATACTAAAGCTTTAAAATCATCTAAATACAGACAAATATGTATATTAGGTTCATTTAATAAAAGGTCTCCTACTTGATTCATATATTGTTTAAATTGTTTTTTTGATATTATTAAACTAGGATAAGGGAAAACTTCATTTTTTTCATAGCAATTATATTCTTGGCTTGAAATATTTATTAAATCTTTTATAGAATAAAATCTTATTACTTTATTATTTTCAAATGTTTTGAAAAATTTTTCTTTTATTTTTTTAAACCTTAATAATTCTTCATTAATTTGCTCTTGGCAAGTTAATGAATTGGATAAAACATCTACGTATAAATCATCACTCATTAAGGTAGGAAGTGGTGTTTTATTGTAATAAAAAATATAATTATTCTTTTTTATATCGTTTATGCTACTAAAATAATCTTTTATTTTATTTTCTTGTTTAAATATAAGCTTTGAATTACAAGTAAAGAAAGTTTCATCTGAATCATTGACTATATTTTCTGCCATAATATTATATTTTAATAAAGATACTGGATCGGTAAATATATATGCAAAAGTATTTGTAAAGGATGCTACGTTCTCACTAAATCCATAAAGTACCATCTTATTGTGAATAATATGTAATAGCAAATTACATCTATTACCTATAAAATTTGGATGTGATAAAATTTTACAGTTTTTATGTACTGCAATAGGGCATAGATAGAAAAAAAAATCAGAAATACTATAAGAAGAATAAACTAATTCAACTTTAAATCCTTTGTCTAATAACTCTTTAACTTTTTTTATCCAATTATTTAAAAATTCACTTTTATCTACTAAGAAATCAAGCACTCCAGCAAAAATAAAAGTAATTTTACTTGGTGTTTCCTCTCTGCTAGCCACTTCTAAGAAATTCATCATAGCTTTTTTTTTAGAATCTAATCCATGGTAAATTGGTACTGAAGCAACATAGGAGCAACCGTCTAAAGTATTTACTTTCTTGTATAAATTTTCATTAGTATCATTATTAAGAATGAATCTTTTTATGTATTTTTTAAGTTGTGCTTTTGAATTAATTTTGTCACTATTTTCTAGATATATTGATGAAAATAAACTTTCAAGTGAATTAATACCTAATTCGTTGTTTTTATGTATTAAAAATTCTAATACTTTATCAAAATATAAAGCATTAACATCTAGTTTTCTAACTCCTGTTTTCCATTTACTAACTAAAGTTCTATCAACATTAACATATTGAGCCATTTGTTTTGACGGAATTTTTAGTAAATCTATTAAAAAACCAATACCATATGATTTCATATCTATACTCCTATTGTCATTTTTTGTCACATTTTGTATGTTGTGAAAGTTTATGTAAGTCTATTTTCATTGTAAATATAATGGTGTACAATAATATTGTGCAATAATATATACCATAATATAGTTTGTTTTCTATTTTATGTCAATAATGCAATTTTGTATTTTATTTAATATGTTTAATTTATTATAAATAAAAAGCAAGCTTTAGAAAAGATAAAAAAAATTACTTATTATGGGATATAAAGATAGTACAGGTAAAGCTTCAAGGTATTATAAAACTAATAAAGGGAGAGCGTCATGAAAAATTTAAAAATAGGAAAAAAATTACTGGTAACCTTTGGAATTATTATTATTCTATTGTTAGTAACTATTATAATGTCTATATTTGGTTTTGTAAGTATTAGTAATAACTATACGAATTTTTATAATAAACCATATACCATAACAAATAAAACTATGGACATGAGAAGAACTATACAATCAGCAGTTAAAAATATCGGTTATACTATAATGACAACAGACAAAGAAAAAAAACTGGAGTTTTCAGAACAAGCAAAAAACGAATTGGAAAGCTTAGAGGAAGATATTAAATTTCTTAGAGAGAATTATACCGGTAATGTGGAATTAATCAACAGTTTTGAAAAAGCAATGATAGATACTAGAGATTTACGAGATGAGATAATTGATTTAGCAAGAAATAACAAAGATGATGAAGCAGTATCTTTATATTTTAGAGAGTATTATTCTGCATTGCTGGATATTCAAAATTATCTTATGAATATAAATGATGATGCAGTTGATAATGCTAAAATGCTATATGATAATTCTATGAAATCTGCTTCCTTTGAAGTTTATTTCTTAGTTATAATATCTATAATAGCCTTGATAATTACAAGTTTACTTTCTATTTACATTACTAGAAGTTTAACAAAGCCTATTTTAGAAATTGAAAAAGCAGCAGATGATATGACAAATGGTAATTTAAATATTAATATTGCATATAAATCTAATGATGAGCTAGGCAGTCTTTCAAACAGCATGAGGAATATGACTACTATGATCAAAGAGATTATAAATGATATTTCTTTTGGATTAACAGAACTAGGAAATGGAAACTTTACAGTTGAGAGCAAAGCACAGGAGCATTATATAGGAGATTTTAAGCCGTTATTAGAATCTATACATAAAATAATAACTAATCTTACTTATACTCTATCAGAAATAAATCAATCTTCAGATCAAGTTGCAGTTGGCTCTGACCAAGTATCAAGTAGCGCACAGTCACTTTCTCAAGGATCAACTGAGCAAGCAAGTAGCGTGGAAGAACTATCTGCATCTATAAATGAGATTTCAACGAAGATTAGCCAAAATGCAAAAAACGCAACTGAGGCTAGTATGCAAACAAAGCAAGCAAGTATAGAAATTGCTGCAAGCAACAAGCAAATGGAAAAAATGATTGATGCTATGAAGGATATTAGTGAAAATTCAGCAAAAATTCAGAATATAATAAAAACAATTGATAATATAGCTTTTCAAACTAATATACTTGCGTTAAATGCAGCTGTCGAAGCCGCTCGTGCAGGAACAGCAGGCAAAGGTTTTGCAGTTGTTGCTGAAGAAGTAAGAAACCTAGCAATCAAAAGTGCAGATGCAGCTAAAGATACTTCAACTCTTATAGGAGAATCTATCGTTTCTGTTGAAAATGGGGCGAAACTAGCTGATGAAACTGCTAAATCAATGCTAAACATAGTTAATGGCTCTAATTTAGTTTCATCGTTAGTAGATAATATTGCAGCAGCATCCACTGAACAAGCAGATGCGGTTAGTCAAATAACAATGGGTATTGATCAAATTTCCTCGGTAATACAAACTAATTCAGCAACTGCGGAAGAAAGTGCAGCAGCATCTGAAGAATTAAACGGTCAAGCACTTGTATTAAAATCATTGGTACATAAATTTAGATTAAAGAATATCAGTGAGCTTAATTCAGTAAATTGATATTAAGGTATATAAATTAAGATAAAAGAAAGTCGCATAAACACTATGTTTTTGCGACTTTTCACATTTTTGTATCAGAGTACCTTAACTCATTTTTACTTTTTGTTATTGGATAATAACCAATTTTGGGCTTCATCAAAATTATCAAAGCTTCTGAAAACATTGCCTTTATTGCTTTCTGTCAAAAACTCCTTAAAGCCTTCTAAATAATAGAAAAGCTATTTTATCTTAGAATTCATCTTTCCACAAAACAATATCTTCGCTAATTAATGATTTATTTAAATCTATAATTCTTTGATTTGTGGAACCTTTAAATTTTAAATTATTTTTGTGATATGCTTTGTCAAATTTTCCATCTACTAATACATCACAGTGTTTAATCAAATTGTAATAATCTTCATTTTCAAGTATCTCTTCATATGTATGTCCACTGTAAATCCATATAGTCTTATTGGTTTCTTTCTTAATTTTTTCTGCCAGTAGGGCTAAAGCCTTTGCTTGTAGCATTGGCTCTCCGCCTATGAATGTTACGTCAGTTATTTCAAAATTAATATTATCAAAGACTTCACTTATAGTCATTGGTGTCCCTTTGTTTATATCCCACCAATCTTTATTGTGACAGTCCTCACAACATATGTCGCAGCCACTAACATATAAAGAAGTTCTAAAACCTTCGCCATCTACTATAGTGTTATCAACAATATTGGCTACATAAATAATATTTTCTAACAATTATGAGTCACCCTATCTCTTAATTCCGCTTTTTTTGCATCATTCCAGCTATCTACTCCACCAACCAGATAGCCTGTAATTCTTTGAATTGTATCTATATTAGTGCTTCCGCATTCAGGACACTTTGTTAAGTTCTCTGATGAATCCTCATATCCACAATCGTTGCATCTATTTCTAGTATGATTTACTGAGCCATAACCCATATTGTATTTATCAATTAAATCTACTGTTTGCATAATTACTGCTGGATTATGAGTTGCATCTCCATCAAGCTCAACATAGAAAATGTGTCCGCCTCTTTCGTACTCATGGTAAGGAGCTTCAATTATAGCCTTATGCTCAATAGAACATTTATACCATACAGGTACGTGAGAGCTATTTGTGTAATATTCTTTATCTGTAACATTTGGTATAAGTCCAAAATGCTTTCTATCTTTTTTTACAAATTTTCCACTTAAGCCTTCTGCTGGTGTAGCCAATAAGCTAAAGTTTAAATCGTAGAAATCTGCTTTTTCTTTTACCTTATCAAACATAAATTTAACTATTTGAAGCCCTAATTCCTGCGACTTTTCGCTTTCTCCATGATGCTTACCAGTTAAGGCTATAAGTGCTTCTGCAAGACCTATAAATCCTATTCCTAAAGTTCCGTGTTTTAACACATTTTCTACTGTATCGTTAGGACTCAATTTTTCACTTTCTACCCACATACCAGACATTAGCATAGGGAATTGTTTTTTATATGCTGTACATTGGAATTTATATCTATCATATAATTGATCAGATATAACATCTATGCATTTTTGTAAATTTTTAAAGAAAGTATTTATTCTTTCCTTTTCATTTTCAATTTCCATACATTCTAAAGCAAGTTTAACTATATTTATTGTTGAGAAAGATAAGTTTCCTCTACCTATAGATGTTTTATTGCCATGTCTGTCTTCAAACACTCTTGTTCTACAACCCATAGTTGATACTTCATGCTCAAATCTTCTAGGGTCATTTATATCCCAATCTTCATGTTGATTATATGTAGCATCTAAATTTAAAAAGTTAGGAAAAAATCTTTTTGCAGTTACCTTGCAAGCTAGTTTGTATAAGTCATAATTTCTATCTTCGGGTAAATAGTTTACACCTCTTTTTTTCTTCCAAATTTGTATAGGGAATATTGGAGTTTCACTATTTCCTACGCCTTTATATGTACTCGTCAAAACCTCACGCATTATACATCTTCCCTCTGCGCTAGTATCTGTACCATAGTTGATTGAGCTAAATACTACTTGGTTTCCACCTCTTGAATGTATAGTATTCATGTTGTGTATAAAAGCTTCCATAGATTGATGAACCCTTTTAACAGTATTATTAATAGCCTGTTGCTTATATCTATCCTTATCCTTTAAATCATCTAGTGATTTTTCAATATAATCTTCTATTTCAGTATTGTATAATTCTTCTAGATTTTCATCTAATAATTGCTCTATCTTTTTAATTTCTTCTATATAAGTAAGTCTAACATAGGGAGCTAAGTAAAAATCAAAGGCTGGTATAGCTTGACCGCCATGCATTTCATTTTGTATTTGTTCCATGGATATACAGCCTATAATTGATGCCGTTTCAATCCTTTTAGCTGGTCTGCTTGCGCCATGTCCAGCTTTAAATCCATTATTTAATATATAATCAAGTGGATGTTGTAAACATGTTAGAGATTTTGTTGGATAATAGTCCTTGTCATGTACATGTATATAATTATTGCTTACGTAATTTGAGGCTTGTTCTGATAATAAGCAATCATCAACAAAAGGTTTAGAGCTTTCACTAGCAAATTTCATCATCATTCCTGCTGGAGTATCAGCATTCATATTTGCATTTTCTCTTGTCACATCATTAGGAACAGCATTCACTATATCCATATAGATGTCATATTGCCTACGTCCTCTTGCTATATTTCTTTTGTTACGGTATATTATGTACTCTCTTGCTACATCTTTTCTTTTACTTGCCATTAGCTTATTTTCAACTAAATCCTGTATCTCTTCAACAGAAATAGTTTCCCTCATACTGTCCGATATGTCTTGAGATATCTTCTTAGCTAAGTTTATATCTAACCCTTTTACAGTATGATTCATAGCCTTTAAAATCGCATCCATTATTTTAGACTTATCAAATTGAATTAGTCTCCCATCTCTCTTAATTACATTCATTTTCCACTTCTCCTCCTATATTATGCAAGGGAACAATATCACCTTAATTGCAAATATGTATGCTATAAGGCATAAAAAAAAACCCCACATCAATAGTGGGATTTTAATTGTTTTTCATAAATACAGTTCAACAAAAATTCCCATAAATCCTATATATTGTTATTTACGTCCCTTATCATTTAATAATATACCATATTTAGTGTTGACTGTAAATAATAAAATTTATACTTTTTTGTCTCAACCTCTAGGATATAGTAAATACAAATAAATAAAGTTGCTGGAAATTTTTTCATATTTTTCTTATTAACTATTTTCTTTTTTAAATCTAAATTCAGAAACTAAACGATGTTTTATCTATTAATAAACTCTTACTTGTTTCTCTATTGGATTATATTCTGGAGGTGCAGGCTTCGCAGTCGGATTTCCAAACGGCATTTGTGCTACTAGCTTCCAATTTTCTGGCAAATCAAATTGCTTTATTACTGCTTCATCAATTATCGGATTGTAATGCTGTAAAGATGCACCTAAGCCTGATTGTTCTAATCCTGTCCATACGACAAATTGTAGCATACCCGTACTATTATTTGACCAAATACTAAAATTGTCAGCATATAGTGGAAATTGATGCTGTAATGTTTTAACAACTGTTTGGTCCTCGAAAAATAATATAGTACCATATCCAGCTGCAAATGAACTTATTTTATCTTCTGTGGATGAAAACTTATCCGCTGGCACACGCTCTCTAAGAGTTTCTAGTACAATATTCCAAAATTTATCATTATTCTCGTTTAACAGCAAAACTAAACGTGCAGAGCGCGAATTAAAGGCAGATGGTGTATATTTAACTGCATCATTTAACAGTTGCTCTAATTGTTCATCTGTTAAAAAAGATTCTTTGCTTATATTATAATATGTTCTTCTATTTTTTATTGCTTCAAAATATTCCATAACAAAACCTCCTTTTTGTTTGTTAATTATTTATAATATTTATACCCAATATTTTTAAATATAAACCTTTAATAAATATTGACAATAAATATTAGTAAATATCAATTGTAGCTTTCATTTTAGCTATTCTCTCCATAACTTTAAATACTGTGTATGCAAGTAAACAATAAAAAACGCCGATGATAGCTTCCTTTAAAACTAAGCTACCAACACCTGCAAAGCTACCATCTATAATTAGAATTTGAGCGGCTTTAATGCAATGAGTTAATGGCAATATATTGCTCAAATATTGCAATCCATGCGGTAATGTATCTACCGGAAAATTAACTCCGCTAAGAGCCATGAATGACATGGATGCTACATTTAAAAGTAAATTTATATCTCTAGTAATTAAACCTATACTTCCTATTAAAAGACCCATGGCACAGGCAGTAAACATTGAGACTAGGACTACACAAATAAACATTGGCAAAACATTAATAGGTATCCTTACATTTAAAAATATAATTCCAGTAATTATACCTATTGCGACTGTTATACCACCGTCAATGATATGGAATAGACCCTTGCTTGTAAAAATTATAAACTTACTGCTCGGGCTTGCTATTATGTTTTTTAAAGTTCCGCTTCCTCGTTCTCCAATCATTACACAGCCTGCACCAAAAAAAGCGTTCATTGAACAAAGTACAAATGCATTTCCTATAATATATGGCGTTATATCCTGACCATTATATGCATGCTTTGCTATTAATGAAAAAAATAAAACCTGCAGCACTGGGTTTACAACCTTTACTAATACATATATTTTGGGCTGTAAAAACCCATAAAGCCCTTTAAATGAATATAAGGAATTTCTGTATATTCTTTTTATAGCATCCATTTAGCTCACCCCCAAAGTTCCTTCTATTCTAGTTTTTTTGTCTATTTTAATAAATAAAAGCTTGCTAATAGCAATATAAACAATAGATATTATTATCAGTAAAGTTGCTTTTTTATAAAAGCTATTCATATCAGTTATTCCAAATGAGCTTTCTTTTAATATCTCTATTGCCCACATAGGTGAAAAAATATAGCTTATAGGCTTTATTATTTTTGGAAGCATTGATACTGGAAAAACAAAACCTCCTATAATGAAAATTGGATATTCTAAGCAATTCATCAAAGCTCTAGCATTTTTTGATAACGTAAAAATTGGACATATAATTAAAGATACACTAACAAAGGAGAAAAGCATAAGTATAAAGCTTATCATAAATTCTATAGGGTTAATAATAATCATGCTTTGATTAAAGAATAGCTTTGTAAAAGCTATACTAAGTACCATACCAGTTAATCCTAAAAATGTATTTGCCAATATCTTGCCAAGCATAATAGTTGTAAACCTTGAAGGGCAGCAAAAAATATTTTCCAGGGTACCCATATACCTTTCTCTTTCTATGTCTCCTGCTGATGAAAAACAAATAGCACTCCAAAGGCTACATAAACCACTACCTAAAATAACGTTATTAATGTAATTTTCGATACCAGAATTTCTGTACATCATATAAAGTATGAAGGTATAAATAAGTGGCTGTACTATAATGCAAAATCTGAATGTTGCCCTACTAAAGGACTGAGATAAATGCAATTTAAACGTTGAACAAATAACCCTTATATTATTCATTAGTGCAACCCCCGACAAGCTTTATATATACGTCCTCTAAAGAGGCATTTTCATCATTTAAATATTGCTTCTTTAACTCTATTGGTGTACCTAGTGCTAAAATATGACCATCATTAATTATAGCTACTCTATCACAAAGTTCATCAGCCTCATACATATAATGTGTTGTTAGTAATATTGTTTTTCCTTCATTTTTAAGCTGCATAATAATATTTCTTAAATCCTTGGCTCCAACAGGGTCTAAACCCAAAGTAGGCTCATCTAAAAACAGTATCTTAGGGTCATTAATTAGACCTCTAGCAATTTGCAATCTCTGCTTCATACCCTTTGAATAACCTTCAACCTTTTCATTCTCACGACCTTCAAGCCCGACTAAAGTTATTAATTCCTTAATTTTATTATTTAAAATATTTGATGGTATTTTATATAAATCACCAAAATATTTGAGATTTTCAACAGCTGAAAGTCTCCAGTATAATCCTCGTTCCCCTCCAAATATAAAGTTTATACTACCTCTTATGTATTTTTCTTCCCCAAAGCAATTATGTCCTAAAACCTTAGCTTCCCCAGAGGTTGGCGCTAATAAAGTTGTTAAAATTTTAATAGTTGTAGTCTTTCCCGCACCATTAGGACCTAATAAACCAAAAATTTCCCCATTATTAACATTAAATGATACACCCTTTAAAGCTTCTATTGATTTCTTTTTTGTCATGCCAAGAGTTCCTATATAAACTCTTTTCAAATCTTTAACTTCTAAAACAGTATTCATTATTTTTCCTCTCTATCTCTATTTCTATTTCTATCTAATTAGATGAATATAGTATATCTTTGTTTCAATTTTTTGTCAATAAAAACCACTAAAAATATGACTAAGTAAACATACAATATGTGGCGGTTTTTATGTAAAGAATGATATAGAAATGTTTTCTAGTATTGTAGTTTAATTTTCTAAGGTCTATACTTAGATTAAGGAACCTAAAAAATAAAGCATGAATAGGAGTGTATTTATGAACAGTTTACTAGCAACAAAAATAAATGATTTTATGGAATTATACTGTAATACATGGGCATTTAGTGGTTCGATATTAGTAGCTAAAAATGGTGAGACTATCATTAAAAAAGGCTATGGAAAGGCTTCTATAGAACATAATGTTCCCAATACATCGCAAACAAAGTTTAGAATTTGTTCCATAACAAAACAATTTACTGCTATGTCAGTAATGATGCTACAAGAAAAAGGCTTGTTAGATGTTAATGATAGCATTGCTAATTATTTTCCTGAACTTCATCAATTTGATAAAAGAATAACTATACATCATCTATTAACTCATACTTCAGGCCTGCAATATTTATTTAGAGAAAGCTTTCAAATATTATATAGTAAATCAAAGCATAAACATGAAGATATGTTTGATTTCTTTAAAGATAAACCGCTTTTGTGCGAACCGGGAGAGAAATGGAATTATTCTAACTTTGGCTACTATATACTTGCATGTATTATTGAAAAGGTTTCAGGTGTAAGCTATGATGAGTTTTTAAAGAAAAATATTTTTGAACCTTTAAATATGAAAAATACTGGCAATGAAAGATATAAAGTAATTGTACCGGGGTTAGCTAATGGGTATTATTTGAATGATAATGATTTAATACATAATGATTATGTAAATATGGATGCAACTTTGGGAGCTGGAGACATCTATTCTACTGTTGAGGATATGCTATTATGGGACAGGGCTTTATATAACGGAGATCTTGTTTCTAAAAATACTCTTGATACAATATTTACACCATATGCAAATTCCGGAGAAAGAGGAACTGAAGATAATGATTATGGCTATGGATGGTTTATCGATAAAATGTACGGACGTAATAGGATAGGCCATGATGGTGGCGGCTTAGGAGCCACAACTGAATTTCATAGATATGTCGATGAAGAAGTAAGCATTGTTGTATTAAGCAATTATGGATTTACAGCAGTTTGGCGTATTGCAAATATACTTGCTGCAATAGTGTTTCAAGAGGAGTACAGATTTCCAAATAGACCGCTCGAATATTCTTTAGATCCCAAAATATATGAAGAATATATGGGGGTATATAAAGTGGACGGCGCAAAATTAACTGTAGGAAGAGACAAAGAAAAAATGTTTTTTATTCTGGATGATGAATATATTATACCTATGTATCCAATATCAGAAACTAAATTTCATCATACTTGGATTGATGAGAGTTATGACTTTTATAAAGACGAGAATGGGGAAATGTACTTTTGGGGAGCTAAAAAACAATAATTTTATATGCTAATAGTAAAAGTCTACGTTATTATTGTTACGGAGAACCGTATCATAAATGACGTAGACTTTGGTTTTATTAGTTCTTTAGTAGTTTATCTAAATATTTAACTAAGCTATCTAAAGAGTTTGAATTTACGCTGTAATACTTGGAATTTTTAACTCTTTCCTCGTTTATGAATCCAGAGCTTTTCAATTGCTCTATGTGATGAGACAAGGTTGAAGTAGCTATATCTAAATTCTGTGCTAAATCCTTTCCAATCATTGAACCGTTTTTACATAAAATTTCTATAATTCCAAATCTGCTTTCATCAGATATGGCTTTTAGTACATTTACAGCATCATTACGTGTCATCTCGCGCTTAACCAGCGAATATATTAATATCTGATAATCATAGAAAAATCTTATAGCCCTATAGGATAAAAACACACTTGGCATAAAAATAAATTTTTTATATGGCCCTCTGTTGTGAAATGTTTTTCCCATCATCGATTGTGATACCTCTAATGGATTATCTTTTTCTAGTGCTTTTATAAACTTATCCTTCTCATTAGCTAGTATAGCTTCAACATATTTTACTCCATTGTCAAATTCTATTCCCTGCAAGCTTCTAGCGCAGCTAAAAAAATCCTTTATAAACATTTCTCTATTATCAAAAAGTATCTTTAATCCTAAAAAGCTTTTACTCATATTACTGTTTTTATCATACAGCTCACTTAATTTATCTGAGTTACGCAAAGCTTTCTTAATGTAATCTTCATCAATGTATTTTCCGTAAAATATATAGAAAAAGGATTCAGGCTTCATTACTAAAAGGTATTTTTCATATTCATCTATGCTCACAAAATCATTGATTGGAAAATCTTTTTTTTCATTATCATCTACATTCCTGCAAGAGTTTGTAAAGATAAATTCTAAAAGCTCCATACCCTTGTTTGGCAATTCATTTAGCATTTCATATAAAAATCTATACTTTTTTTTAATATCCTCAATATAGTTTAAGTCATAATACTCTTTAAAATTCTTATTTTTTCCGTCATCAAAGAAAATACTTACAACTAAATTAACCAGTTCAATATTTCTTGAATGATATAAATAGCAATCCTTTGTTATTTCAACTAAACTCATAATACTTCATCCTATATATTTTATTTGTATCTTAAAAAACCTTAACATTCTATTTAATTATAGCATTATTTTATTAAATTTCAAATAATTCTATTTGACTTTACCTCTCGTTCCTTGATTACATCACTCTCTGTAATCTTACCACAAAGCAACGGAGATAAAGGATTATAAATATTGTAATTATTATTGACAATATTTTTACTGTAATTTGCATAGCAATATATACACTCATGCTTACAGGTGTTATACATACCTATATCTATGCTTTCTACACAGCCACAAGACTCACGTTGATTTTTATCCTTATTAAGCTTTAAGCTGTAGCCGCAAATCTTTTCTATTCTATCCTTGTCAATACAATGTGCATGCTTAACATTATAATTATCAAAATTTGAATTTTCTGCACAAGTATCTATAATTATACCATAATTTTTTGCAATTTGACTAAATCTTTGTATAAGTTCTATTTGTTGCTCTAATGTTGGAATAACAATATTTAATAATTTTATATTTTTGTCTATTTTTTTATAATAATCTATAAAACTAATAGTACATTTTTCAGTGTATTTACTTAGCTTAGAAGCAAGCAGTTCAAAATATTTGACATGATAGTCCATAGTATATTTTTTATTTAATAGTATTGGATCATAGCGCCAAACGACTTTTTCTTTTCCAATTTTTTTGGATAAATTTATAAAGGATGGTATGATAACTTCATTTTTAGATGGAACATTTGGCTCAATATCTTTTCCATATGAATTGAGTGTAAATTGAAAATAGTATTTATAATTTTTTAATTCTTCAAGTTTATCTATCATAGGAGTTGGGTTTTTTGTCCAAAACACAATAGCATCTACTACATCACTTGATAAATTAACCTTACTAATTTGATGCAAATTCATAGGATTTCGAACAAGAGCATATCCTTCTTTTAAGCAATTAAAAAACCACTCAGAATAATAAGCCGGTATATCTGTTCTTCTACTTGCACTGATTATCATAAAGATTCTCCATTCTCTATATTTTTAAATATACTCTACCACTAATTTTATCAGAAAAACCAATTAATTCAAGCAAATTATCCTCTCTCCGCTCTAAGCGATGAAATGCTTCGACATAAAAAAAAGCTGTTGCTTTGAACTGCTTCCCGTCAAG
>DDAM01000029.1 GCA_002332905.1 Firmicutes bacterium UBA2058
TATAAATACATCATACAAGATAAATATGATTTTTCATATGATTGTTGAACAGACTAAAAAATATCAAAAGAGAATTTGTTATGATACTGATAAAAATACTTTTTATGAAAGTGAATATGACAGTTTAGCATATGTAAGGAAATTTTTTTATCCTTATGGTTGGATAAAGGAATCGGGAACACCTCCGAATCCTCATTGGGATGTAATATTAATGACAAATAATGATTATGAATTAGGTCAAGAAGTAAAAATAAAGATTATCGGTGTTTTTATCCGCAAAGATGGTGACCATAAATATATTGCAGTTGAAATAAATAGAAATATTGATGATTTTAATGAGCTTAATGAAAGTGAGAAGAACGATTTAAGTAAACTATATCCAAATGTTGATATTGGCGAAGGTTGGTTTGGAAAAGAAGTGGCTATAAAAGCGATGGAAAAATGTGAAAAAGTATTATAATACTTATATTTTACAATAATGATATGGGAAGTTAAGTTTAATTAACCTTATATTAAAGATATTAATAGAGTGAACGTAGTTCACTTTTTTTATGTCTAATAATATTAATACACTAGATATATGTCCGAAAGTATTTTATGATATTATATATATGCTTCCTATATATTTCCTTTGTAATTTATGGAAAAATAATGCATTTTATAAATATAGATATATAAATATACTTGTTCATAATTAAAATTTATGCAAAATGTGCAAACTAATAATATCTGTAAACGTTATATTGTGTTGATTTACATAATTTATATTTGTATTAATTATGGTTAATTATGCAAATGCTTTACAGTAAAATAATGTATAAAAATAGAAATGGTAGAAAATTAAATTGTTTGACACGATTATATATTTGTACTATACTACAAAAGGACTTAATAAGGACATGTTCCTAAATAACGAGGAGGGTAAAATGGAAAAAAACGTGAATTATCTTGATTTAGCTAATAGTCCTTTAATGTGGATTGCAGCAGCTATTGCGGTAGGAGTGGTAGTATTCCAATCGGTATTATTTTTAAAGAAATCCTTAGAGGCATCTAAAAACTGTGGTATTACAAGCCAACAGGTAAAGATGGCTATAAAGGGAAGTGCTATATCATCTATAGGTCCTTCAATCGTAATTCTTGTTGCTATGATATCTCTTATAGTTACAATGGGATCACCGGTTGCTTGGATGAGATTATCATTCATAGGCTCGGTAAACTATGAGGCAATGGCTGCAGGCTTCGGAGCTCAAGCAATGGGAAAAACTCTTGAAACTCTTGATGCTACAGCATTTTCAGCTGGTGTATGGACTATGATTTGTGGTTCTTTGGGATGGTTAATATTTACTTTGTTATTCACAGATAAGATGGATAAGGTAAATCATCTTTTATCAAAAGGTAATATGAAAATGATACCAATAATATCATCAGGTGCTATGTTAGGAGCATTTGCAAATCTATCATCAGGTAATTTCTTTACAGCAGAAGGTTCGTTGACATTTGGTAGTGGTTCATCAATTGCAACAGTAGTTGGATGTATTTTGATGATGTTATTAGTAAAATTATCAAAGAAACCTAAATTTACATGGCTAAGAGAATGGGCATTTGCATTCTCAATGTTCTCTGGAATGTTCGTTGGATATATATTTAGTTAGGAGGGAAGAAAATGAAAAATTATTATTCTGAAAATTATATACCAAGTATTATAAGATGGGGTAAAATAACAATGTTGTTAGGAATAGTAACATGCTTTTTACCAGCAGTTGTTATTTCATTTGTATATGGTTACATGCCCCCAATATCAGCTATTATTGCTGGTACTATAGCACAAATAAGTGTTAGTGGTGCGTTTTATATAGTAGAACCAATTTCTTATTTTCCTATTTTAGGTATACCAGGTACTTATTTAACATTCTTATCAGGTAATACATCTAATATGAGAGTACCATGTTCATCTGTTGCACAAGAAGCAGCGGGAGTTGAAATGGGTACAGAAAAAGGCTCAATAATTTCAACTATAGGTATAGCTGTTTCTATACTTGTAAATATAGCTGTTTTAACTCTTGGAGCAATATTTGGAAGTATGTTATTATCTTTATTACCAGAATCACTTAAATCTGCGTTGAATTTCATGCTACCAGCATTATTTGGAGCAGTATTTGGACAATTTGCTATAAGTAGACCAAAACTTGCCGGTGTAGCAGCTGTTATAGCTTTAGGAATGACATGGTTATTAAAAAATGGATTCTTATCATTCCTACCAGGAACACCTTCATATGCAGTAATATTAGTATGTGTATTTGGATCTATATTTGCTGGTAAACTGTTATATAAAAAAGAATTAGAAGAAAACAAAGAGGCTTAGAAGCTGTATAATAAGTATTGAGAATTTTAAATTTTCAGTACTTATTATTTTTAAATAAAATAAAGGAGAAATACTATGTTATCAAAAGAAAGATTACAAGAACGTTTTATAGAAATGGTTAAAATATTTAGCCCTTCAAAAAATGAAAAAGAAATGTGTGAATGGATATGTAAGTATCTAAGTGACAGAAATATAGAATATAAAATGGATAACGCAGGAGAAAAATACGGCGGAAATGGTGGAAATATAGTTGCGTATATAAAAGGTAATTCAAATGAAATGCCTATATGTTTTGCTGCACATATGGATCAGATAGAGCCATGCAAAGATGTTAATCCTGTGATCAATGGAGATATAATCAGCTCTGACGGTACTACAACTCTTGGAGGAGATGATAAAGGTGGTATTACTGCTATTCTTGAAGCTGTAGAAGATATACTTGAAGCCAATGCTAGTCATAGAGACATATATCTTTTATTTACTGTTTCAGAAGAAATCAGCATGCTTGGAGCAAAAAATATGGATTTATCAATGCTTCCTTGTAAAGATATAGTAATAGTTGATGCTGCTGGTGATACAGGTACTATTGCATATAAGGCTCCTGCACTTGAAGCAATAAATTGCACTTTCTATGGTAAAAAAGCTCATGCTGGAATAGAACCTGAAAAAGGTATAAATGCAATTGTTGCTGCATCGCACGCAATAAGTAAAATGCATATAGGTAGAATAGATGAAGAAACTACTTCTAATATAGGTAAAATTTCAGGCGGAGGAGCTACAAACATTGTAACTGATGAGGTAAGCTTTACAGCAGAAATAAGATCGCATAGCATGGAAAAATTAAAAAATGAAGTAGAACATATGGAAAAATGTTGTAAAGATGCTGCAAAATTAATGAATACAACTTATAAGTTCGAACACGAAATTGCTTATACATCAATGGAGCTTGATTTAAATAGTGAGTTATATAAGCTAACAAAGGATGCGACAGAAAAAGAAGGAATTAAACCAAACACAATGGTAATAGGTGGCGGAAGTGATGCAAATGTTATGGCTCACCATGGATATAGAAGTGCAATTATTAGTGTGGGTATGAAAGATGTTCATACGGTAAACGAAAGCATTGATATGAATGAAGTATTCAAAGCAACAAAAATTATAAGACGTATGATGAGCAATTCTTAGGAGTAAAGCAATGTTAAAAGAGGAATTAAAAAAATTATGTATTGAAGCTATAGACAACAATAAAGAGAAAATAATTCAATTCGGCAAAAATATTTATGAAACTCCGGAATTGGGTTATAAAGAATTTAAGACAACTGAGAAAGTTATTTCGGCATTTAAAGATTTAGGACAAGAAGTAGAAACAGAAATTGCTTATACTGGTTGCAGAATTAGCTCAGGTAGTAAAAGCTCTCCTGTTATTGCTGTTATTGGTGAATTAGATTCAATTATATGTCCTAGTCATAAAGATGCAAATAGTGATGGAAATGTACATGCATGTGGTCATCATGTTCAACTGGCAAATTTATATGGTTCTGCAATAGGATTGTTAAATTCTGGTGTTATTAATAAGCTTGATGGTCGAGTAGATTTTATTGCTATACCTTCGGAAGAGTGTGTTGATTATGGATATCGTACAAAGCTAATTAATGAAGGAAAAATAAAGTATTTTGGTGGCAAGCAAGAAGCCTTATACAGAGGAAAATTTGATGAAATAGATATTTATATGCAATGTCATATGAAGGATTTTGACGATGGCAAAAAGTGTATTGTAAATTCAAAGTGCGATGGATTTATGACTAAAATAGTAAAGTTTATAGGGAAGTCATCTCATGCAGGGTTTGCACCGCATGAAGGTATAAATGCTTTAAATATGGCAAATTTAGCTGTTAACAATATAAATGCACTTAGAGAAACTTTTAAAGATGAGGATAAAGTACGCGTGAGTGCAATAATTACTAATGGTGGTGATTTAGTAAATGTTGTTCCTGATACTGTTTGTATGGAAATAATGGTTAGAGCATTTACAACTGACGCTATCATAGAAATAAATAAAAAAATTACTAAGGCGTTAAAGGCTGCTGCTTTTGCTCTTTCAGGTTCTGTGGAAATAAATGATAGAGTAGGATATTTGCCATTAAAAACCGACGAAAAATTATCAAATTTGTATAAAAAGAATATGATTGAGTATGGAAATTTAAGCGATGATGATTTTATAGAAATGTATGAAACAGCAGGTTCCACGGATCTTGGTGATTTATCTCAACTTAAGCCTTGCATGCATATATGGGCATCTGGTATTACAGGAGGTCTTCATACAGCAGATTTTAAGGTTGGTGATGATTATACAGCGTATGTTCTACCAGCAAAAATGTTAGCTTTAACTGTAATAGATTTGCTATATAATAATGCTGAAAAGGCAAAAGCTATATTGGATAGCTTTAAAGCTAATTTTACTAAAAAAGAATATCTAGAATTCCTAGATAAAAATACCTTCATTGACTTATTCGATGGTTCTGATTTATAATATAATATATAAATAAAAACGGAGATTATATATTATGATTATAGGTTTAGTAGGTCCAGAGCAATCAATTAATACAATTGAGAAATCCATTAACAATATTGACAGCAGTATAATGATTAAGCGTTATTCACAGGAAAAAGTGAATGGCATAACAGAAGACATAGAACAATTTGATAAAATATGCGATGCTATAATTTTTACAGGTAGTGCTGTATGTGATTTTGTAATTAAAAATTTTAAAATAACAAAATCATATACTTATATAGGAAGAACAATTTCGAGTGTAGTATCCGCATTTATCAAAATGTTGCAGCAAGGTATGGATTTAGATTCATTTAGTATTGATGTTGTTGAAGAACAGGTAGTTCTGGATTTACTGGATGCTTTTGAAATAGATGCACAAAATATTCATTCTTCTCCGTTCAGTATTGATGTTGATGAAGACAAATATGTTAAATGGCACATGCAACTTCTATCAACAGGTAAAACAAATATTGCATTGACATCTTTTGTTTCAGTATATAAGGAATTAAAAAAGAACGGATGCAATGTAATATATTTGCCACCTACGCGTTCTCTCGTTAGAGAAGCTCTTGATAAAATAAAAAAAGACTTTGAACTTAACAGAGCAGAATATTCAATGATATCGGTTGAATTGCTCAAAATTGCGGACAATTATTCAGATAATAATAATTATTATAGCCAGATGATTAAGAAAACTGAGGCTGAGAAACTTTTTATAAAGTATGTGCAAAATATTCAGGGTGCTATGTTTCCTATTGGAATAGATGAATATATTGTTTTTTCTAATTCCGGCAATATAAAGACTAAACAGAATTATGATAATTTGTTTAAATTAAAGAATCAAATTAAGAAGGTAGGATTTAATCTGATAGTAGGAATAGGAGTTGGAGTTACAGCATATAAGGCCGAACTTAATGCCAGAAAATCAGTAGAATATTCTTTGAAAAATTCAATTGAAGAAATTGTTGAAATTGATGAAAATGATGAGCTAAGAAGCTTTTCAGATTCAGGAGTTAAATTGAATTACAAAAAAATAATTACAGACAAAAATCTATTGAAATTATCGGAAAAAACTGGTTTAAGTCTTGAATCAATATCTAAAATGATAAATATTTCTGAAGCAAGAAAAAGTTATGTTTTCAATGCAGATGAATTAGCAGACTGCCTGAATATTACGATACGAAGTGCAAGAAGAATTATAAATAAAATTGTTTCTTCTGGATATGGTAAAGTTATTGCTAAAGAAACATCACCTAATGGCGGTAGACCAAAAGCAATAATTGAATTTGATTTTTATTCAGATAAGAAACTAGACTAGATATATATTAATGTTTATTGGAGTGACAACTATTTTGGAGCTCCTTTTTTTGTTTAGTATTTAAATGAAATTTATCACAACTTGTAATGTATGAAAAATTGTATTATAATTAGGTTCATCAATATTAGTAAAGTAACATAATATGATAACTATAACTAATATTTTTGTCAATGTAGAACATAATGTTTGAATGTACTGATTATAAAATTTAGGAGAGAAATATGTTAAAATATCGTTGTTTAGTTTTAGACCATGATGATACTGTAGTAAAAAGCACACCCACTATTCATTTTCCCTCGTTCAAAAAAACATTGGAGAACCTTCGTCCAAATGTAAAAATGACATTGGAAGAATTTTTACTATATAGCTTTGATCCAGGATTTAGCCCATTATGCCATGATATACTAAAGTTTACTGATGAGGAAATGGAGTTTCAATACAATACATGGAATGAGCATGTACAAAAAACCATACCAAAGTTTTATGAAGGTTTTGATGATATTATTAAAAAACAAAAGGATGAGGGCGGACTTGTATGTGTAGTTTCTCATTCTAATAGTGTAAACATACTTAGAGATTTTAATGAAAACTTTGGTATTGAACCAGATATGATTTTTGGTTGGGAGCTTGGAGAAGAAAAACGTAAGCCTAAACCATATCCTTTAAATGAAATCATGAGGGTATATAATTTAAAGCCAAATGAGCTGTTAATGGTAGATGACTTAAAACCAGGCTATGATATGGCAAGGTCATGTGGAGTTGATTTTGCTTGTGCTGGATGGTCAAATCAAATACCTAAAATTGCTGAGTTTATGAAAAAAAATTGTGATTATTATTTTGATAGTGTAAAAAAGCTAGAGAAATTTTTATTTAATTAATTTATATTCAAATAATTTTTTTGTATCTGTACAAGTAAATTTTTACTTGTATTTTTTTTGTCTAAATGATATATTTAAAACATCCCCTGTAGGGGGATATTAAGGAGGATATTATGGAACATAAACATGAAGATAAAAAAGCAATAATTAATAGAATTTCAAGAGCTGTAGGTCATTTAGAGTCTATAAAGAAAATGGTAGAGGATGATAGAGATTGTAGCGAAGTTCTCATACAAATAGCTGCAGTTAAATCAGCTGTCAATAATGTAGGTAAATTAATTCTAAAAGATCACATCAATCACTGTGTTGTTAATGCAGTTGAAACTAATGATCAAAAAGTATTAGATGATTTAAATAATGCAATTGATAAATTTATAAAGTAAAAGCAAATCATGAAATAGCTAAATAGTATGAGGTAATTATGTTAATTAATAGTGAATCAAATAAAAAATATATAAATCAAATAGTATTTTTAGCTATACCAATAATTATAGAAAATATTTTTCAAACACTGTTAGGTACTGTAGATACATATTTTGCAGGACAGTTACATGACAATGCTATTGCCGCAATAGGTGTAACAAATCTTATTGTAAATATATTTATTGCATTTTTTACTGCAATTAGTGTAGGTACTTCGACTGTTATAGCAAGGTATATTGGACAAAAAGATTATAATAAAGCTAATTTAGCTGTTAAGCAATCTCTTATTATAGGTAGTGGATTAGGAGTTATTATTGGAGTTATAAGCTTTATATTTAGAAATCAAATATTAAGAGTTTCTGGTGCAACAGATGAAGTGATTAGATATGCTATTCCATATTATACAATAGTTGTAGTACCGTCAATTTTAATATGTCTATCGTTGATTTTGTCTAGCTGTCTCAGAGCTTCAAAGGATACTAAAACTCCTATGATGACAACAGGTATTTCAAATATTGTTAATATCATTTTGAATTATATTTTTATTAAATTTAGTATGGGTATAGCAGGGCTAGCACTTGCAACAACAATTTCTAGATTAATAGTAGTTATAATGCTTTGTGCTACGCTATCAGAAGGTAAGGGAAATATTAAGCTGGATTTTAAGAACTTTGCTATAAATAAAGCTATAATGACTTCTATAGTACGTGTAGGAATACCTGCTGGAATTGAAAAACTAATTATGCGATTTGGACAGCTTGTATATAATGGCATGATTATTACCCTTGGAACAACAGCATATGTTGCCCATAATATTGGAGGAACAATAGAGAATTATACCTATATTCCCGCTTTTGGATTTGCTATGGCAACTGCAACAATGGTAGGTATTAGTTTAGGTGAAAATAATATACAAAAGGCTAAAAAAATAACCTTTATATCAGATATAATAACCACAGTATGTATGGTTTGCATAGGTATTGGTTTTTACATATTTGCACCATTTCTTGCAAGCTTATTTACTAAAACACCAGAGATTCAAGAGCTTGTTATTTCAGTTCTAAGATTAATAGCATTTTTCCAACCTTTTGGAGCTTTGACACAAATTATGACTAGTGCATTGCAAGGTGCTGGTGATACAAAATTCCCTATGTATGCAACTTTAATAGGAATATGGGGAATAAGAGTAGGTATAGGATATATATTAGCAGTAGTATTAAATTATGGACTTTTCGGTGTGTGGTGTGCATATGCTTTAGACATATCCGTTAGAGGTGTTTTATTATTAATTAGATTTTTAAAAGGTAAGTGGCAAAGAATTGAATTGTAGGAAAAAAGCTTAGAGTAAAAATTATTCTAAGCTTTTTATAAATTAATTTAAATTTTTCTAAATATTCCAGCCGCTTTAAGTGCAGGTCTAATAGCTAAAGCAAGTGCTAATGATGCAATAACTGCAATTATAGCATTTACTGATGAAACAGTTGCTTTAGTTATTGTCACAGCAATTACAGCTTCAAGTTTATCTCCTATAATAAGGTAATTCATTATGAAGGTTTTAGTAATATAAAGTATAACATAACTTATTGCTCCTACTATTGCAGCTATTGTATTAAACATTTTATTTTCACCATTTCTTCCATTGCTATGAGCTATATATCCTGCTATATAACTCATTACAAATTTCAATATAAATGTAATCCAAGCCTCTGGTGCAAAGGTTGGGTCAAATAAATCAAACATTGCTGACCCAAAACCTGATGATAAACCTCCGATAAGTGGCCCAAATAGTAATCCGCTTAAAATGCACATTACATTTCCAAAATGAAGCATTGTTTTACCTAGAGGTGTAGGTATATCAATTTTAAAATTTGTTGCTATAAATACCATAGCAGCCATTAAGCCAATAATAGCTAGTTTAAGAGTTGAAAACTTTCTTTTGTCACCCATAATATAACCTCTCCCTTGTGAGAATATGTATTTTGTATTTATATCATTATTATATACATATTTTGTGCATTGGGAAATGTTCAGTTTTATATATTTTATAGGGTACAGATTTAAATTAATCTATAGTTATATTTATTTGATTCGTTAAATAGCTCTTTTATTATTTTTTCAAATGCTACACCATTTTTTCTGTCAGAGTTTTCTAAAAGTGTAGTTTTTACTGATAAAGTAACAAATCTTGAAGCTTCGTCTATAGCTTCAGGTACGGATTTTCCTCTATAAAGATAACCAACAAATAAAGAAGTAAATAAATCCCCAGTGCCTGGAAATCTTGTATTAACATATTCGTAAGGTATTATGTAATATTTATCCTTTTCTTTTTCATAACAAAGATTTGCATGCTCATCATCACTAGTATGTATCCCAGTCAATACTACAACCTTAGGTCCAATATCACTTAATTTCTTAAGATAATTCTTTAGTATTTCTATACTTAGCTTTTCAGTTGTATAATCTTTATTTAAAAGAATAGATGCTTCTGTAAAATTAGGTGTTATTATATCAGCATACTTAACTAACTCACTCATTTTGGTAATCATTTCTTGATTATATGTTCTGTATATCTTACCATGATCACCCATAACTGGATCTACAACTGCAAGGGTATTGTTATTATCTTTCATTTTATTTAATATGTTTATAATTATATCTATCTGCTTTTGAGAACCTAAAAATCCACTATACATACAGTCAAACTTTAGTGAATTTAGTTCCCAATTTTCGTAATATTTTTCTAAATGCTCTGTACAGTCATAGAAATAGAAATCTTTATATTCTGAATGATTACTAAGAATAGCCGTAGGCAGAGGGCACACTTGGCAACCAAGAGCTGAAATTATAGGTAAAATAACAGTTAACGAGCATCTTCCATATCCTGACATATCGTGTATGGCTGCTATTTTTGGTACTGAATTAGTCATTTTTATATCCATGCACCTATCGCACATAAAATCATTAAAGATTTGTGCATGGATTCGGCGCATATCCTTTCATTATTTTTCATTTCTTTTAGCCTTTTCTCCTGTAAAATTATTTTCATCTTAAATTAATATATCACTAATCAGTACGACTTTTCAATAACTTTATTATAATCTTGTTGGGATATTTTAACTATGATATAATATTTGTAACATATTTTAAACGGCTCAAATTGCTGAGACTATGAATTTATATTATAAAATGGAGGGTACATGAAAAAATTAATTGCTATTTGGATACTAATAATAATTTTTTTAGTTGGATGTAATAGTAATGCACAGATTTTAAACTCTACACCTAAGAATTTGGATGAGCTTTTGAGTGTTATTAATTCCAATCATAAATTAGTTATAAAGCCGGAGGTAGATTATGAGAAGTATATAACTGATTATAAATCAGAAAACATTTCTTGGAATTCTGATTATCCAAATTATTATGACGGCAGCAAAGCATTAACCTATGACGAAATCAGCGAGGATGTGAATTATCTATTTAAATGTTTGAAGGACGGATATGGGCTTTATAATTATTTTGGAGGAGATGATATATTTGATACTTATAAAGATAAGCTGCTGGAAAAATATAAGAATGCCAATAGTATAAGCATAAATGTCTTTTTTAATGATTTAATTGAAAATTTAGCCTTTATAAAGGATTTTCATTTCAAGATATATGGTGAAACAACAAATAAGGAAAAATTAGCATATATATTTGATGAATATGAATTCCAAAAAATAAATGGAAAGTATATAAATAGCAGTAACGGCAAGGCTGTGTTAAGTTTTAATGAAAGTAAAGAATTAGATGATATTTTTAAATTATCTATTTCTTCTGACGGTACACTTGTGTATTATCCTATAATTATATCCGATGAAATAAATTATTCGATAAGTATAAAATATTCTGATGAATCTGAGGAAAATATACTATATACAACAGATCGTTATTCATATAAGCTAAATGATGAAATTAAATTAGATATAAAATCTGCGATACCGATTATACGTGTTACCAGAATGGGATTTGACCAATCAGTAAATGGAGATAATGCAAGAAAATTTTTAGAGTATGCAACACAGTACAAAGACGAAAAAATAGTCATTGTTGATTTAAGGAATAACTTCGGCGGAAATGGGATGTTGCCTCAAAAATGGATGATGAATTTTACATCTAAGTTTGTACCTACTAATTTTTCTTCATTGAAGCATGTGACTATGGAACAAATAAAAAAATATATCTACCCGCTCAGCAATAATTATCAGCCGATAGACGAGCTGGTAAATATATATGGATTTGAACAGATTTCAGATAGCTTCTCGAAAGCATTATGCCAAAAAGATGAATTTATTTCTAATGATAATTTATTAATTATTTTGGTTAATAAACAGACATTCTCAGCCGGAGAAATGTTTGTTGATATAGCTCATAATCTGGAAAATACAATAATTGTAGGTACTAATACAGCCGGAGGACTGACTGGAGATAATGTTGGTTTAATAACCCTTTCTAATTCAAAAATACCTGTTTCGTTTGGTAATGGCTTAAGCTTCTTCCCAAAAAACTATTTTGAAGAATTTGTAGGATTTAAGCCTGATTTGTGGGTTAAGGGTGATGCTGAGGAAGCAGTTTTAAAGCTAATAGAAAATATGAAGATTAAATAATTTATTCTTGACATGGAGTTAACTCCACAATTTAAAATATGCTTGGAGGTGCTTATACATGAAAACAGGTGAATTTTCAATTAAAAGTAATATTTCAATTGATACTATAAGGTATTACGAAAAATTAGGGTTATTACATCCAAATAAACTTGCTAATAATAGAAAAGACTACACAGAAGATAATCTTAAACAATTACAACTTATAACAATGCTAAAAAAATTAAATTTGACTTTAAATGATATTGGTGTATTGTTTAATTTGGATGCAGTATATGATGCATCTGAAGATAATTTGGACGAAAAAATAGAAATTATTAAGAAAAGTGAAAGCATACTTAAAAAAGCGTATAGTAATTTATTAGAAACAGAAAATCAAATTAGAATGTCAAAGAAGTTATTGGAGAAATCAATAAATAAAATTGATAATGTGTTTGAGAATATAGGTGATTTGCCATGAGAATAATATGCAGTTACATAATTTTAGCTTTTAGTATATTTACGACATTAACATTTTTAATAAATAAAGATGTTAAAAAGAGCATAAAAATGTTAGAATTTATTGGACAGCTTTGTATTATAACTTTTTTTATACTGCTGATTTACAGTTTTAGGCTTATCGGAGAAATTGTTTTAATAGTTAGCGTAATTATTATAATGCTTGCCTGTATTTTAAATGGAAAATACACATTTGGAAAAATAAATATATCACATCATATAGTTAGAGGAATTTTCGTTGCAGTAAATATTTTATTCATAATATTTGGTTGATTTATTTCACTGTACATTAATAAAAATTATTATTTATATCTTGGAGGATATACAATGAGAACAGAAAGAGAAATGTTTGATTTAATACTTGGTTTTGCTAAAAATGATAAAAGAGTAAGAGCTGTGTATATGAATGGTTCAAGAACTAATCCTAACGTTCCAAAGGATATATTTCAGGATTACGATATAGTTTATGTTGTGGAGGAAACTGCATCATTTTTAGAGGATGAAAATTGGATAGATATATTTGGTGAATTAATTATAAAACAAGAACCGGATAAACTTGATAAAGTGTTAGGAAGGGATGTGGATTTTAGCATGTCTTTTACTTATTTAATGCAATTTACTGATGGAAACCGTATAGATTTGCATATAGAAACTAAAAAAGCTATGTTAAAGGAGTATGGCACCGATAAATTAACTATTAAGCTTTTAGATAAAGATAAATGCTTGCCAAGCATACCATTATCAACAGATGAAGATTATTGGGTTAAAAAGCCATCTAAGGAGAAATTCTTTTGTGTTTGTAACGAATTTTGGTGGGTTGCTCCTTATAGTGCAAAAGGATTATGGAGAAAAGAATTATTGTTTGCTATAGAAATGATGAATGGTTATTCAAGAAAAGAGCTTATGACTATGTTATCTTGGTATGTTGGAATAAACACTAATTTTTCTCTTAGTATAGGTAAGTTAGGCAAATATCTTGATAAATATTTACCAACAGATATGTGGGAAAAATTATTAAAAACACATGATACTAAAGATTACGAAACTACATGGAATGCACTTATTGTTATGTGTGAGCTATTTGATGAGGTAGCCATATTTGTAAGCAAAAGCTTAGGTTTTGAGTATAACAATGATGAGGCAAATAAAAGCTTTGCATTTATTAAGCATATTAAACAATTACCAAAAAATTCAAAAAAAATATATTGACTTTGACGCCACGTTAGCCTTTACAATTAAATTAAGAGAGGAGGTTTATCATGAAATTACAAACAATAACTCAAGTTTCAAAGCAGTATAATGTTTCTACTAGAACACTTAGATATTATGAGGAAATAGGACTTATAAAAAGTATCAAGACTGAAGATTATGCCTATAGAACTTATGATGAAAAGAGTATGACGCAACTTAAAAAAATTATCATTCTAAAAAAGCTAAGAATTCCATTGAAAGAAATAAGCGAGATATTGAAGGATAATGATATAAGTGTTGCGCTTGAAGTATTTGAAAAAAACTTAAATACTATAATGGATGAAGTAGCTGCACTATCAACAGTAGGTAATGTTATACAATCTTTAATTGACAGATTGAAAAAAAATAACTATTTAAATAAGAAGCTTGATTTGCTGACCGATGAAAATATACTGGAAATAGTTAATTCAATGATGCTTCCTAAAAATAATTTAAAGGAGGACATTTCGATGTCAGAATTAAACAAAGCAAATGAAAACTTATCTAAATTAAAGGATGTTAGAATTATTTATTTACCGCCAGCAACTGTTGCTGCAAGTCATTATATTGGAGAAAATCCAGAAGATAATGCTTGTGCTGTTTTAAACAAGTTTATTTTAGAAAGCGGACTTTGTGATATAAAACCAGATTTAAGACACTATGGATTTAACCATCCTAATCCAACAGAAGAAAATCCTATATATGGCTATGAAATGTGGGTAACAATACCTGATGATATGGAGGTTCCAAAGCCTCTTATAAAGAAAAAATTTGCAGGTGGATTATATGCAGCTCATATGATAGCTATGGGTAATTTTCACGAATGGCAATGGCTAAATGAATGGGTTACTAATAATGATATTTATGAAAGTAATTCATTAAATGACAATGGTGAGTGTATGCATGGATTACTAGAGGAACATCTTAACTATATTAATGTAGTTAAAAATAGTAATTCTGATTTTAGTAAAATTCAGCTTGATTTACTATATCCAATTAAGGAAAAATAAGAAAAAGTAGGTTGCTTATGCAGCCTATTTTTTATCAAAAAAATATTTACATAGTTTTCCTCTTATGATATATTATAAAGAATTACACATTTTGCAATAATATTTATATTATAAATATTATTAATAAAAATTAGGCTGGTGAAATATGAATATAAAGATGATAGTTCTAGACTTAGATAGAACTTTACTAAGAAGTGATAAAACAATTTCAGATTATACTATAAGAGTTTTGAAGGAATGTAAACGAATTGGAATTAAAATAGTTATAGCATCTGCGAGACCTAGAAGGGCAGTTAAAATATTTTCGCAGCAAATAGGTTGTGAGGACATAATTTGTCTTAACGGAGCTATGGTAACAATTAATGAAAAAATTATTGATGTTAAGAAAATTGATAAAAAAATAGCTCATGACGTTATACTAAAAATTATGGAGAAATTCCCTGAATCAAAATTATCGGCTGAAATAAATGATTATATATATGCTAATTTTGATTTGAAAGAGATATTTACTAATATAGAGAACGTTATTATAACAGATTTTAATGACATTCAAAATGATGTAGATAAAATTATATTTAGTGTTGATAATGAAAATGAAATAAATGAAATTGTATCCTTATTGCCAAATGGTCTGTATACTAGTATTGCTAATGGGTATTTACTTCAAATTATGTCTAATGAGTCTACTAAGCTAAATGGTGTTAAAACTTTAGCTGAATACTATAATTTAAACTTAAGTGAAATAGCTGCCTTTGGTGATGATTATGATGATATTGAAATGATAAAGCACTGCGGATATGGTGTAGCTGTTGCAAATGCCATTGAAGATGTTATTACTGCATCTAATTTCATTACTGAGAGCAGTGACGAGGATGGCGTAGCGAAGTGGATAGAGTATAATATATTCCAATAAGGGGTGATATAAAATGATGGGATTTGGATTTTTTGATAGCTTTATGTTTAATATATTTCCAATAATATTTATGATAATGTTTGTTGTAATAATTGGAATGATAATAGCGAGTATAGCTAGTGGAGCAAAGCAGTGGAATAAAAATAATAATTCACCTGTTTTAACAGTGGATGCAAAGGTAGTTACAAAAAGGACGGATGTTAGTCATCATATGCATAATACGGCTAATGACACTCATCATCACAGTTCAAGTACATGGTATTATGTAACATTTGAAGTTGAAAGTGGAGATAGAATGGAGTTGTCCATGACAGGTCAAGAGTTTGGTATGCTTGTAGAAGGTGATGCTGGTAGATTAACCTTTCAGGGAACAAGATTCAAGGGATTTCAAAGAAGATAACATAAATAAAGGAGGACATATAATTGAAAACATTAGAAACTGATAGATTAATATTAAGAAGCTTTGTGGAGGAAGATTTAGATGATTTGTTTGAGTATGCACAAAGCCCTAATGTAGGGCCAAATGCAGGTTGGCCTCCACATAAGACAAAGGAAGATTCCATAAAAATTTTAAAAATGTTTATGGAAAAAGATGAAGTTTGGGCAATAGTTGAAAAGAAATCAAATAAGGTTATAGGTTCATATGGGTTACATAGAGATTTAAAAAGAGATAATGATAAGTCAAAAATGATTGGTTATGTTCTATCAGATAAATTTTGGGGAAATGGATATGTACCAGAAGCGACCAAACGTGTTTTAGAATATGCCTTTGATGAATTAGATTTAAATATAATTTCTGTGTATCATTTTCCTTTTAATGAACGCTCAAAAAGAGTAATAGAAAAATCAGGCTTTAAATTTGAAGGTGTATTAAGATTAGCAAGTACACTACCAAATGGAGAAATAGTAGATGATTTTAGCTATTCGATGACAAAAGAAGAATTTTCATTAAATAAATAAGGGGGAACGCTATGTTAATGCATAAGGGTACATTTAGACAAGCTGGTGTAAGAGAGTATAAACAATTTTACGATTTAGCACAATATGCTATAATAAAATGTGATTGGGAAGGGAAAAACAAGACATATTAAAGGAGAATATCAATGTTTTTTAATACTGATGATTTAAATGATGGAGAAATTTATTTAAAGTTAAATAGAACCGTAGACGAAAATATAGAAAAGGGTTATGTTCCTGCGTATTATTTTGAAATAACTAGAGTTAGTGATAATGTAAGCTTAGGCTTTTGCGATTTAAGAGTTGGGTATAATGATAACACATATTATGGAGGAAACATAGGTTACGAAATCTATGAGGAGCACAGAGGTCTTCATTATGCAGGCAAAGCATGTTTTTTACTACTTAAATTAGCCAAAAAGCATAGTCTAGAACATGTAGTTATTACCTGTTCTCCAGATAACATAGCATCTAGAAAAACCTGTGAGTATGCAGGAGGTATTTTAGAAAAGATTGTAGATGTACCAGAGTGGCATGATTTGTATAAGGATGGTCAAATAACAACTTGTAGATATGTAATAGATATAGAAAAATAAAACATTTTTAATATAGGAGCTTTATAATATGGATATTTCTAATTTTAATTATATAAAAGAAAAGACAGAAAATTTTAAGCATAATTCTCTAGAGTACATAGATTATGACGATTTAAAAGATTATGAAATTATATGTGATAATGATCAATTATTAGCTTTATATGGATTAAAGAATAAGTTCAACATGTATGAAATACATTGGGCTGCTAATGAAGCTAATTTTCTTATAGATTATGTAAAACAATTAAATAAAGAAATTTTTATTGCATTTATTCCTAATCGTTGGGTAGATATATTTAAAAGTAATAATTTTATAGAATTCGGTGTATTAAGAGATTATTGGATGAACAGTCTTGATTCTATACCTGATTGTGAAAAATACATAAAACTAACTGAAGATGAGTGTGAGGAAGCTTCAAATGTTACTTTGTCATGTAAGGAACAAAGTCGAGAATTCTTTGGGGAAACAACTGATTGGTTTAAGGAGTGGATAAACAGTGATGACTCATTAGATTCTGATAATAAGAATTATTCTGTACTAGTTCATAAAGAAGATGGATTAATAGCTGGAATTGTATGTGTAGCTACTTATGGACACGATAGTCCAAGAGGTACAGTAGTTTGGATTCGTGAATTAGCAGTAAATCCAAAATTCCAAGGAAGAGGAATAGGCGGAAAACTTTTACTGCAAGCACTTAATTATGGAAAGGAACACGGAGCAGTAAGGTCGTTTCTTATGGCTGATGACTGCAATACTAATGCAATAAATTTATATAAGAATATCGGCTTTGTACCTAATGAAGAAGCAGGGCAAATAGACATGGTCTATAAGATATAATATAGGGATGCTATAAAACATCTTGACAACGAACAAATGTTCTGATAACGTATACATATCAAGCAAATATTTGATTAACAAGGGAGAATAGTGTGAGAAAAGGCATTTCACACTTTTATTTCTAATGCCACTACAATGTCTCGACTACGTCGAGACTATAGCATAATGGAGGATATTATGAAAACATACGATATGACAAAGCGTGAAGCAAGATTGTTTATTCTACGTAAGCAAGGTCTGACAGGAGATTATAAATTTATTGGAAAACAAGGTGTTTTAGACTATATTAAGCAGGTAGGGTGTATTCAGTATGATCCCATTGATGTATGCGGAAAAAACTCTGAATTGGTTTTACAATCAAGAATTAAAGGTTTTACTAAGGACATGCTATATGAGCTTCTATATGAAGACAGAACATTAATAGATTATTTTGATAAAAATCTTGCCATAATGCCTATAGAGGACTGGATTTATTTTAATCGTATTCGTGATATGTATAAAAAAGGTGGTCGAGGACGTGAGCAAATAAATAATGTTTCGGATGATATAAAAAGAATGATTTCTGAAAAAGGAGCTTTGTGCTCGAAGGATATAGATTTTAATGAAAAGATAAATTGGTATTGGAGCGATGCGAAATTATCTCGTGCTGCACTAGAAAGCTTGTATTTCAGAGGTGATTTGATTGTACATCACAAAAAAGGAACTATTAAGTACTATGCTTTGTCAGAGAATTACATACCAAAAAACTTGTTGGAAGCTAAGGAGCCTTTTCCAAATGAATTAGAGCATATGAAATGGAGAGTATTGCGTAGAATTTCAGCAGTAGGATTAATGTGGAACAGACCAAGCGATGCATGGCTTAACATTGCAAACATGAAATCTAAGGAAAGAAACATTATATTTGAACAGTTGATTGAAGAAAATAAAATCCACAGGATAAATATCGAAGGATTAAAGCATACATTTTACTGCTTAGCAGAGGATGAAAGTATAATTGATGAGGTAAAAAGTGGTATAGAATTTAAAAGCAGAATGGAATTTATAGCACCTCTTGATGGTATGCTGTGGGATAGAAAACTAATAAATGAAATATTTAATTTTCAATATAAGTGGGAAATATATACTCCTATTGATGAAAGAAAATATGGGTATTATGTTTTACCTGTTTTATATAATGATAGGTTTATAGCAAGAGTAGAAATGATATGTGACAGGAAAAACAGAGTATTAGTTGTAAAAAATATTTGGTTTGAGGATGGAGTAAAGTTAAGTAAAACATTACAAAAAGAATTAAATCAGTGTTACAACAGGTTTATGAACTTTCATGTGCTAACTGATATAAAATTTTTTAATGATAGTGTCATTAAGGAAATCGTTTAGGCTAAAGCTTAGAGATTAAAATTGTCGAATATTTGGACATAATGTTGAACTGTTTGAGTTGATTATATATTTTGCTGATGATATTATAAAAAAACAATGCATATGCAAACATATCTACGTAGGATGTTAGGATATTAAAGAATGATAAGTAAAGAATTAGATTTTAATTTATTTTAAGTTTGACTAAAATTGAAAGGGGTAAAAATAATAATGAAAAAATTTGCTTGTTTTATATTATCATGTATGTTTGTTATGGCTTTTACATCACAGGTTTATGCTATACAAAATAATACTCAAATAGTTGAGTTAACTCAACAAAATCCTTTGGCTTTAAATGATAGCGGTGAAGAGATTATACATAATGTTTTTGTGGATAAACATTCGGTTTTTGATACAGCCGTGTTTTTAATGGCAAGAGTGTATGTTAAAGATAATACAATCACAAATGTAGATTTGTACATAGAGATACCGCGAAATATATATGGGCTAAGATTTACTGGGGGATCTAAAAGATTAGTAATAGCAGAGGATGGCAAATCATTTATTGCCAGTATAGATGGATATTTATATACAAATAATGGTCCAACGCTTCCAGTCCATATGAGTGGAACAGTTAATCTATCTGATATTAGATAGATATTGATTAGTAAAAATTAATTTTTTTATTTCTTTAATATCTGAAGAAGCTGCAGCAAACGAAATTTATAAAATTCGTGAGCTGCAGTTTCTTTTTGTTAAAAAACTGGCAAATATCTATCAAAAAAGGGGAAATTTATTGAAAAAGCTTTTTTACATGGTATAATATTCGTAGAATATTATAAATGATTCAACGTAGTTGAGACTATGGTATAATGTAACTTATAATACCATTTTTTTGCGTTATAATTAATTTACATAATGGGAGTTGATAGGTTGTTACAAATAAGTGAACAAAAATATGGTGATATTTATATTATAACTCTACAAAATGACGATTTAATTTTAAAGACAACTAATTTTGGATGCAATATTATTTCATTATATACTAAAGATAAAAATAATATATTTGGAGATATTGTTCTTGGATTTGATAGCATTGATGATTATAAAAATCAAGATAAGTATATTGGAGCTATTGTGGGAAGATGTGCTAATAGAATATCAAATGCGTCATTTAGTTTAAATAATAAAGAGTATAAATTAGCTAAAAATAATGGTCCTAATCATCTTCATGGCGGTATTAATGGATTTGATAAAAAAATATTTAAATATAAAATTTTAGACAATGGTGTTGAGTTTTTTTATTTATCAAAAAGTGATGAAGAAGGTTATCCTGGTAATCTAAAATTAAAAGTTAGTTATATACTTAATGAAAATAGTATCTTTATCAATTATGATGCTGTAAGTGATGAGGATACAATAATAAATTTAACAAATCACACATATTTCAATTTATTTGGTAAATGTTGTGATATAAACAATCACTTTTTAAAGATAAATTCAGATTACTTTGGTGAAATAGATGAAAATGGTTTGGCTACAGGTAGATTATTAAAAGTTGATGATACACCATTTGATTTTAGAAAATTTAGAGAAATAGGAAATGGATTATCATGTGATAATTCACAAATTAAAATAGGACAAGGGTATGACCACCCGTTTTTGCTTGTTGATGAGAAAAATCAAATTGAGCTTTGGGAAAAGATAAGCTCCAGAAGAATGATAATTTCTACATCTATGCCATGTGTACAGCTTTATACCGCAAATTATTTGGACGGTACTATTAGGGGCAAGGGCGGATGGTATTATAATGCCAGAGATGGCGTTTGTTTAGAAACACAATGCTTTCCTAATTCTATAAACAATGGTGTAAGTGATGTTATATTAAGAAAAAATACTGAATATAACAAAGCTACATCATGGACATTTGATATTTTGAACAAATAAATGTGAAAGTGTGAAAAAACATTTCACTCTATGGAGGTAATTATGATTTTAGAAGATGTAATAAAAGAAATCAATTTAGGCAAGCTTGATGAAAGAATTATTGACATTTACGAGGATAAAGTACTTCTCGATATTCAAAAGAATAGATATATTAAATTACTAAATGAATTTAAGAAAAGGTTTGGAAACTATGATATTAATATTGTTAGCTCACCTGGAAGAACTGAAATTTGTGGCAATCATACCGACCATCAAAACGGAATTGTATTGGCTGGTGCCATAAATTTAGATATATTGGCAGTAGCTTCAAAAAGTGATGATAATATAATATCAATAATAACCGATGGCAGAAATCTAGAGAAGATTAATATTAATTTGCTAGAAAAGAGTAAGTCACAGGATACAAGTTCAGAAGCCATTGTTAAGGGTGTAGTATATAGACTTAAATCATTAGGTTATAAAATTGGTGGATTTAATGCGTGTATAACAAGTGATGTACTTATTGGTTCAGGATTATCGTCTTCAGCAGCATTTGAAAATTTAATTGGTATTATTATTTCTTGTTTATATAATGATGGACAAATAGAGCCTGTAGAGCTTGCAAAGGCTGGACAGTATGCAGAAAAAGAGTATTACGGAAAGCCATGTGGACTTATGGATCAAATGGCATCTAGTATTGGTGGTTTAGTTAGTATAGATTTTAAAAACAAAGATAATATTGATTATAATAAAATAGAGCTAGATTTATCAAAACATAATTCATGTCTATGCATAATTGATACTAAAGCTTCTCATGAAGGCTTAACAAATGAGTATTCAGATATACCAAATGAAATGAATAAAATAGCTAGTCACTATGATAAATTGAAGCTTCGAGATGTGGATGAAGAAATTTTTTATAATGATATAATTATTTTAAGAGAAAAATATGGAGATAGAGCTGTTCTTAGAGCTATGCATTTTTTTGAAGAAAATAAAAGAGTTAGTAAATGTGTTGAAGCACTAAAGGAAAGTAATTTTATAAAATTTAAAAGTATAATTAAGAGTTCTGGTGATAGTTCTTTTAAATATCTTCAAAATATCTTTTCACAACATAATATAAATGAACAAAGCATGTCTATTGCTTTATTTATGACTGAAAAAATACTTGGAGATTATGGAGTATGTAGAGTACATGGAGGAGGTTTTGCTGGGACAATACAAGCATTTGTTGATGAAGAATACGTACATACATATAAACAAAGCATAGAAAATGTATTTGGTGTGGGAAGTTGCCTAATACTCAAAATACGTAAATATGGTGCAATGATAGTTATCTAGCATAGGAGGTCAAAATGATTTATCAATCTATTTATGATTTAGTAGAGTATGGTTATAGTAAAGGGTTAATTGAAAGTGAGGATAAAATATATATAAGAAACAGTTTGCTCGAGTTGTTTAAATTAAATGATTATCCCAATGATTCAATAAATAAGGTTTCAGTGACTGATTTAGAGACTTTATTAAAAAATTGTTTAGATTATGCATATGAGAATGGTCTTATACAGGAAAATTCAGTTTTATATCGCGATTTGTTTGATACTAAAATTATGGGAATATTAACTCCAAAGCCAAGTGCGGTTTCTAAAAAATTTAAAGCTGAACATCAGATTTCTTCATATAATGCTACTAATTATTTATATAATCTATGTCAAGATATAGATTATATAAGAGTATATAGGATAAAAAAGGATTTGAAATGGGTTATTGATACAGAGTATGGCAATTTAGATATAACTATAAATTTATCAAAGCCTGAAAAGGATCCAAAAGCTATAGCTACATCCAAAGATATGCCGCAAAATGGTTATCCAAAATGTCAACTATGCCTTGAAAATGAAGGCTATAGTGGTAGAATTAATCATCCAGCTAGGCAAAATCTTAGAATTGTACCGATTAAATTGATGGGACAAGATTGGGGATTTCAGTATTCTCCATATGTTTATTATAATGAGCATTGCATTGTTCTTAAAAGTGAACATTTACCTATGAAAATTGATGAAAATACATTTAGACTTCTTCTAGATTTTGTTATGCAATTTCCTCATTATTTCATTGGCTCTAATGCTGATTTACCAATAGTTGGTGGTTCAATATTAAGCCACAATCATTTTCAGGGTGGTAATTATGATTTTGCTATGGCAAAAGCTCCAATTGAAAATCATTATAAAATTAAAAATTATGAAGATGTTGAGGTTGGAATTGTTAAATGGCCTATGTCAGTTATTCGTATAAGACATTCAGAAGCTGAAAGATTAGTTGAGCTTTCATCGCATATCCTAAATATTTGGAAAAAATATACTGACGAAAATGTATATATTTATTCAAAAACAAGTGATGAAGAGCATAACACAATTACTCCAATTGCTAGAAAAAACGGTGACATGTTTGAGGTGGATTTAGTTCTAAGAAACAATATTACAACACCTGAGTTTCCTCTTGGATTATATCATCCTCATGATAATTTACATCATATAAAAAAGGAAAATATAGGATTAATAGAGGTTATGGGCCTAGCTGTTCTTCCATCTAGGCTAAATGAAGAAATACAAATTATAAAATCTGCAATTGTAAACAATGAGAGTATAGAGAAGAACGAGAAAGTAAAAAAACATGCTAATTGGATTAAGGATGTAGTATTCAAATATCCATCTATTAGCAATGAAAATATAGATAAGATTTTAAAGCATGAGATAGGATTAGTATTTATAAAGGTACTAGAAGATGCTGGTGTATATAAAAGGACTGATGAAGGCAAAAAAGCATTTGAACGTTTTATATACAGCCTATAATAATTTGTTAAAATTACATTAAATTAAAATATAAATTACTATCTAAACATTTGTTTTAGATAACTAAAGAAAGGAATAGTATTATGTTTAAATTAGAGAATCAAGATTTTAGTAACAATAATATATTGCATAGAAATCGTAAAGCACCAAGGACGCATTTTTATCCATTTAGTGATGTGAAAAGTGCTTTAACTTCATGTGTTAAAAATTCTAATTGTATTATAGATTTAAATGGCGAGTGGAAGTTTAAGTGGTTTGATTCACCATTTAAAGTTGATGAATCAGTTATAAATAAAACTGAGAATTTTGACAATATTATAGTACCTATTAACTGGCAGTATGCAGGATACGGTAAAAATATTTATACAGACTTATGGTATCCTTTCCCAATGGATCCTCCGTATATTCCAGCGGAAAATGAAACTGGTGTTTATAAGAAAATATTTGATGTAACTGAGGATATGATGACAAACTTATCTATTAGGTTTGAAGGTGTTGAAAGTGCATATCATGTATATATCAATGGCCAAATGGTAGGATACTCTCAAGGTAGCCGCTTACCAGCAGAATTTGATATAACAAGCTATGTTAATATTGGTGAAAATGAAATATACGTTGTAGTTTATCAATATTGTGACGGAACATATCTCGAGGACCAAGACATGTGGTGGCTTGGAGGTATAATTAGAGATGTTTATTTGATATGTCGCCAAAATATCTATTTAGAGAATGTTATTCTAGATCCTGATTATGACATAGTAAATCATAAAGGTATTTTAGATACACATATTTCTTTAATTGGTGATGGCAGTGTTGATATAGAGGTATATAAATCAGATAATTTGCTGACAAGCTTTAAAAATGTTATTTTAAATCAAAATACTAAACTTTACATAGAAGATATTGAACCATGGACTGCTGAAACTCCTAACTTATATAAGATTATAGCAGTTGTAAAAGATAAAAATAATAATATATGTGAAGTAATTCCGCAAAATGTTGGATTTAGACACATAGAGATTGTTGACGGACAGTTGCAGGTAAACGGTAAAAAAATATTTATGAAAGGTGTAAATCGTCATGAGTATAATGCTAGAAAGGGTAGAGTAGTTACATATCAAGAGGCAAAGGAAGAGCTTCAATTGATAAAAAATGCAGGTATGAATGCTATTAGAACAGCACACTATCCTAATAATCCTTTTACATATGATATATGTGATGAAATAGGACTTTATGTTATTGATGAATGTGATTTGGAAACTCATGGATTTGAAATTGTAGGACAAGATACTAGATTATGCAATGACAATGATTGGAAAGCTGCTTATATAGATAGAGTAGAAAGAATGGTTCAAAGAGACAGAAACCATGCTTGTATAATAATTTGGTCTCTTGGCAATGAGTCTGGATATGGAGATAATTTCAATGCTATGTATGATTGGTGTAAATTAAATGAGCATACTCGCCCAGTACACTATGAAGGAGACTTTAAAAACCAATCAGTGGATGTTAGCAGTACCATGTATTCTACCATTGGAAGATTAAAAGAGATAGATATTGAAGAACCTAAACGCCCTCACATTTTATGTGAGTTTGCACATGCTATGGGAAATGGCCCTGGAAGCTTGAGGGAATACTTTGAAGTTTGTGAGAATTCTAACCGAATACAAGGCCTATTTGTTTGGGAATTAAAAGACCATGGTATCTATTCGCGTTCTGAAGATGGCAAAGAAATGTATAAGTATGGCGGTATGTTTAACGAGAGATTCCATAATGGAAACTTCTGTATGGATGGTTTAATTATGGCTAATGGTGATCTTTCACCTGGATTTTATGAATATAGTAAGGTTATAGAAAATATTCATGTTATAAAATTTGATAAAACAAACAGCACCGTATTAGTTAAAAATAGATTTGATTATATTGATACTGAAAAAATTATACTTAAATGCAGTATAAAAGAAAATGAAAAAGAAATTGATAGCTTTAATATAACAGACTTTAATATTGAATCACAATCTATAGCATATATTAAGCTTGAAAAAGATTTAGAAAAGTACAATAAAAACAACTTAGTTACAATTGATTTAGAATTTGTATTTGATGAGGATTGTGGCTGTTATAAAAAGCATGATGTAGTAGGTACACATCGTGAGATATTATGTAATTATACTCCAAGTACATTAAATCATATGAATCCTGCTAATGTAGAAGTTGAGCAATATAAGGCTGTAGTTAAGGGAGATAATTTCTCATTTATAATATCATTTGTAGATGGTAGGATTTACGATTATTACTATAAAAATAAGCTTTTAATACAAAAAGGGCCTATTTTAAATTATTTCAGAGCATTTACCGATAATGATGTAAAAAATGCAGGCGACTGGAATTTAAAACACTTACATTCTATGAGACAAGTTATATACGAGGCTAGTGTTGAAAAACTTGATAATGAAGCTAGAATTTATCTTAAAGGAAAATTCTCACCACAAGGTCTAGATTGGGCTACAAATATAGATATATGCTATCAAGTTCTTGCTGATGGTAGTATTTATGTTAATTATGAGGGCAAATTCCAAGGTAATTGCGGAAATGAGCTTCCGAAGATAGGAACACAGATGCAGCTGCCAAAGGAATATTCAAATGTTTTATATAGCGGCTTTGGTCCAGATGAGTGTTACTGTGATAGTAAAGAACATACATCATACGGAATACATAAATCAGATTATATAAAAATGCAAACTAACTATATTTATCCTCAGGAAAATGGAAATCGTACAGGTGTTAATTGGTTTGTAATTGATAACAATGATATTGGTATAGCAGTTGGCTCAATTAATCCAAAGGACTTCAGTGTTCGTGATGTTGAAGATTATGGCTTATATAAGTGCAATCATGAGATTAATCTTAGTAGAGAAGATTATTTGTTAGTTAATTTTGATTATAAAAACTCTGGATTAGGAAGCGGAAGCTGTGGTCCTGTAAGTTTATCAAGCTATAAGGCTTATACTATTCCATATAATTTTGGTTTTTCTATTGTACCATTTGATAATAATAAGGATTTAATATCACTTGGACATAAAGCCTTAGATTTTGAGAAAACAATTATAGCTAAAAAATAGTAAATTATCTTGCATAATTGTTTTAATACTGCAAGGAATTCTAATTTTATATCTACTATAATGAATATGAAAGGATGAATAGCGATGGAGTTTTTGAATAGAATGACTGAGGTTATTGATTACATAGAAGATAATATGGCTGAAGATTTTGACTATAATCATATATCAAAAATAGTTGGCTGTGATGTATATCAATTTGGAAGAATATTTGCCTATATTGTCGGCATATCTTTTTCAGAATATATCAGAAATAGACGATTATCACTTGCTGCTTTAGAACTGCAAGCTGGTAAGCATAAAGTAATTGATATTGCTTTAAAGTATGGCTATAATTCACCGGAGTCATTTGCTCGTGCATTTAAAGAGCTACATGGTATAACGCCAAGGGAAGCATGCACCCAAGGTAAAAAGCTTAGAATGTATCCTCGTATTACCTTTCATATTTCAATTAAGGGAGATGTAAATATGGAGTATCGAATTGAAGAAAAAGGAATAATTAAAGGTGTAGGTGTAGTAAAAAACTTTGGTAAATGGACAGCAAATAAAAATGCAGAGTACTGGAAGGAACGAATGGGTGAGAGATGGAATTTCTGGGATGAATTTCTCTATAATGGCATGAACAGTAAGATAGCAGAATATGGATTATACCGTGCTCCTTTTTATCAAATGGGAGTTATCAATACTCTTGAAAATGGAGAAATAATAGAAGCTATCGGTGCTGAATCAGATGGGAAAATATATGATGATTTAACTGAATTTGAAGTGCCAGCTAGTACTTGGGCTGTTTTTACTGCAAGAGGAACATTAAATCAAAAAATACATCCTATAGATATGTTGACAGCACGTATATTTACAGAATGGCTTCCATCAAGTGGATATGAAAAATCAATGAATTACGAAATTCAAGTTTATGGGCCAGGAGATACTCAAAAAGACGATTACACATGTGAAATTTGGATACCTGTAAAGAAAAATAGTTAGAAAATTATAAACAGTAAAATAACCTACACACTCATGTAGGTTATTATTGTTTTAAGCTCATTTTGATCGAATTTTTTCATTATTTTATTAAATTTCTTAGGAGTTTTGGCTTTTACATTATTTAGAAATTTTGGTGTTACTGGTAGATATTTTTCTATATCTTTAATGTAATTTCTAGTAAAGTAACTTTTATGTGTCATAATTCCATCTAAGGCTATAAAATTACAGCATTGTTGCATAAAGGGTACTATTTTTTCGTCATGTTCAAATTTTATAGGTTGAATATCAGTAGTTAAAACATGTTCTATAAGCCTAAATAGCTTGTTTGTAAGTATATCTAGTTTATGTCCTTTTGCTGAAAGTGAGTAAATTGTTGCACTTTTAGAATCTATATCACTTTGAATATCTTGTATATCATCGCAAAGCTGTAGTATAATTCCAAATCCTAGAGTGAATTTTAATTCTTCCTCTGTTAATTCTCCTTTAATTAGATAGCCATCTGCTAATACAGATGAACCACCTTTTTTAAAGGATATATCGGCTATATCCTTTTCAAAGGGGCAGGAGGTTGTTTGTTGTTTTAAACTGTTCATTTGTGAAGTATGTATCAGTAAGAGGCTTTCATAAACCTCAGGAAAAATTTCTCTATCAAACTGACTTTCAATAAGCTCTACCATGCGATAAATTTCAGCTTCTAATTTATTAGATGGAAAAACATTAATTCCTTGTAATCTTTTATTAAATTTTTTGTTAAAATTTTCTTTCTCTTCAAATGTAATATTGCTGTCAATTAAATTATCTGTATAGGGATAAAGCATGCTGTATCCAAAAATAGATGGAGTATATTCTACCTTTATATCAAGCATAAATTGAAGTATATTCATAATCCAAGCATTTCTAATTGCTTGACCTATATCATTAAAGCTCAGATCTTCATTTTTTAGAGAATCATTGATAAAGCTTTTAGTTATATCCATAATACCTTTACTAATAAAATGTTTTATTGCAAAGCATTCATCTAATGAAATATTTGAAATACTATCATTAACCAAATTATTTAAGTCAACAGCCCAAGCCTTTCTATCTTCTTCCAGATATAGACTTTGACTATATTTATCTGACTGTAAGCTAGATTTATTTGGCCATAATTTAAATTTATCTAATACAGAATCAATAATATTATTTATTTCTAATTCATTTTTTCTTTTTTCTTCATATGAGTAGGTTTGTAGCTTTGTATAACAACTGCTATCTTGTAAGTACCATAGTTTTTTGTATTCATCTATACAATGTATAAATTTGTTGTTTAAAGTCATTCTTAAATCCCCCATAATTATGTCCATGTTTCAAATTATTTAAAATGCTATAAATATTGAGACATGGACAATTAGAATAATTTTTCTCAATCTATACTATTTATGTAAATATAATAACATTATATGATAATAGTTTCATTAGAAAGACATTAGAATTTGTTTAATAATATTATTTAATATTGTTATGAAATAATTGGATTAATTAATCTTGAATGATATAATTAATTATTAATATAGTACATTTACTGGAGGAATTATATGGATTACATAGTTATCAGAGATGCTGAAGTAAAGGATGCAGAAGGTAAAGGTTACGTACATTACAAATCATGGCAGGAAACCTATACTGGTCTTATGAATCAGGAATATTTGGATAAAATGAATGTTGAAAAATGCGTTAATATAGCAAAAAAGTATCTAGAAAATATATTGATCGCTGAGGTTGATGGAAAAATCATTGGCTACTCGTGTTACAGTCAATGTAGAGAAACTAATTATGAGTCATATGGAGAAATAATTGCCATTTATGTTTTGAAGGAATACCATAAAAAAGGAATTGGCAAAATGCTAATGGATGCATGTATTAAAAAGCTTTCAAAATATAAAGGCATTGTTTTATGGGTACTTGATAGTAATAAAAATGCTATTAATTTTTACAAAAAATATGGATTTTCATTTGATGGTGGTAAAAAAGAGGAAATACTTATAACGCCAATTACTGAATTGAGAATGATTAAGAATTTATAAATAATAAAAAATTGATTACAAATTTGCTGGTTAAAAAAATGATAGAAAAATTATGAATATAAGTCCATAAAATTATGTTCTTTGTTGAATTATTTCATTTTACATGATAAAATTAATTAATTTTAAAGAAAGGAGGATATGAAATGATTAAAAAATATTTTATATTACATATTGAGGAGGTTATTGCTTTTTAAGTACTCCTCATAAAAGGAGAGCATGTTGGAAAATTATAAATTTTTAGAAAGTGATAATATATATTTACGTTCTTTCGTCAAAGAGGATAGTGATTTCTTTAAAAAATGGTATAATGACAAGGAAACAAGAGCAAAAATAGGAGAAGTATTGCCAACAACTGAACAAGATATAGAAAATATAGTTAATAGAAAAGATAGAGATAGTGTTTGGTTTGCAATCGTTAGGAAAAGCGATAATCAAATAATTGGTGAAACTGGTTTGCTTAGAATGTTTGAAGCATGGAGAACGACAGATTTGACAATTATTATACCTGATACAAGTTGTCAAGGAAAAGGTTATGGGAAAGAAACAATTAATATTTTGATGGATTATGCTTTCGGTTATTTAAATTATAATAGAATTGCTATTGGTGTAGTTGGTTTTAATACTAATGCTATTGAATTTTATAAAAAAGTAGGATTTAAACAGGAAGGTATTCAAGAGCAAGGATATTATTATAACTATAAGTATTCGGATTTCATAATGATGAGAATACTAAAAAGCGAATTTATGGCATTGAATAATAAATAATAAAACACCCTATATTTGAAAAGAAAATATAGGGTGTTTTATTCTCTGGATACTTAATAAATTGTTAGCTGCTATCTAAAAAATGTAGTTGACGATTTGAAAAAATAGGATTATATAAAAATTTCTTTAAAATAGACGGAAATTATTATGATGAAATTTTAATGAACTTATATTTAGAATAAAAAAGTCCCCTATATTTGAAGAGAGAATATAGGGGACTTTTTTAATAATATTGTTTCAATATTATTAGTAATAATAAAATTACACTCGACTTACATAATATACCCATAAATAGAAAATATTATTCATGTTGATAAAATTTATTAAAGCTATGATAAAGTTGACAAATTAAACATATTAATATATATTTAAAACGATATGTTTTGATATAGATTGGAGAATTATATGAAATTTAAAGAGGTAATTATAGAAACTACTACTGAAGGTATTGAGCTATTAAATGCTGTACTTATAAAATTAGATATAGCAGAGGTTGTTATAGAGGATGCAAGTGTATTTGAAGAATTTTTAACTTGTGAGACTATGAACTGGGATTATTATGATGATAGTCTTAATAGTATGAAGGATTGTGCTACAAGAATGAAAATATATCTTGGAGATAACGAGCAGGGTGAACAAGAGCTTGATGAACTAAAAAAAGAATTAGAAATATTAAAGCAAGAAAATACTGATATTGACTTAGGTAAGCTAAGCTTAACTGTAAACTTAGTTGATGATGAAGATTGGGCTAATAACTGGAAGCAGTTCTTTAAACCCTTTGAAGTAGGTGAAAAAATACTTGTTAAACCAACTTGGGAAACTATTGAAAACAAAAGTGATAGAATCATATTAGAAATTGACCCAGGTGCAAGCTTTGGAACTGGACAACACTATACTACTCAGCTTTGTATAGAACAGATAGAAAAATATATAAAAGATGGTATGGAAGTTTTAGACATGGGTTGTGGAAGTGGTATTTTATCTATAGCTTCAATACTACTTGGTGCAAAGCATGTAGTTGGTGTTGATATAGATGAAAATGCAGTTAGAATTGCTAAAGAAAATGCCGCGATTAATAAAATTTATGAAAATAAATTTATTGCATATTGTGGAAATGTAATTGAAGATGAAAGATTACAGGATGTAATTGGCTTTAATAAATTTGATATGATTGCTGTGAACATAATTGCTGATATAATTATTGAAATGAGTGATTGCTTTCCTAAATTCTTGAAAAAGGGTGGAGTTATAGTTACATCAGGCATTATTGAAAAATATGTTGATAAGGTAGAGGATACGCTTAAAAATCTTGGTTTTGAAATAATGGAAATTATTCAAAAAGAAGACTGGGTATCAATTACAGCTATTCTAAAATAGAGGTGGCATATGTTTAGATATTTTACTTCTACAGAAGAAATAAATGATGAGTTAGTAAGAATTGAAGGAACTGATGCTAAACACCTTAAAAATACTCTAAGAGCACAGATAGGTGATGAGGTTTCTATTGTAACTGATGATGGTGAATATGTTGCAGGTATAATTAGTTTAGAAAATGACAGCATCATTTGTAAGATCAAATACAAAACTGATATAAATAATGAAGCAAGTATTCATATAACATTATGTCAAGGTTTGCCAAAGCAAGCTAAAATGGAAGATATAATTCAGCAGAATGTGGAAGTTGGTGTTAAAAGCTTTATACCACTTATAACTGAGCGTACTGTTGTTAAGTTAAACGATAAATCAAGAGAATTAAAAAAGCTTGATAGATGGCGAAAAATAGCCCATGAATCCTCTAAGCAAAGCAAGAGAAATATAGTTCCTACAGTTGAGGATATTTTAACTGTAAGCGAATTAATTAATAGAATTAAAGACGAGGGTGCCAAAATTATTGTTCCCTATGAACTTGAGGGCAATAAAACCATTAAAGAGGCTTTAGCCAAAAATACTTTAATTGATAAGAAAGATAAATATTATATTATAATAGGTCCTGAGGGCGGCTTTGATGAAAAAGAAATTGGAAAATTCCAAGATATAGGTGCTGATATTGTAACATTAGGAAAAAGAATCTTAAGGACTGAAACAGCTGGTATTGTAGCATCTTCTATTATTCTCTATGAGTGTGATGAGATGTCAGTGTGAAAAAAGGCACTTCACAGTGTGAAATATATTTCACACTGTGATGCCACTACAATGTCTTGACTGTCGAGACTATAGCATAATGGGAGGATAAGATGAAGTATGAATATGAGTTAATACGCTCTAGTAGGAAAACTATTGAGTTATCAATTTCTAAGGAACTTAAGCTTATTGTTAGAGTTCCAAATAAAATGTCCATAAATGATGTAAATAACTTTGTTATAAAGCATGAAAAATGGATTAAAAAACATTTAGCTATTGCTAAAACTCGTTATGGAGGTAATAGTTATAAGGATTTGACAGAGGATGAAATAAATAGACTAAAGAAAAGGGCAGCAGAAATAATTCCTAGTAGAGTAAAGTACTACAGTGAAATAATGGAGGTAAAACCTACTAGTGTAAAAATTACTTCAGCCATGACAAGGTGGGGCAGCTGTAGTGCTAAAAATAGCTTATGCTTTTCTTATAGACTGATGTTATATCCAATAGAGGCTATAGATTATGTTATAGTTCATGAATTAGCACATATTAAAATAAAAAACCACAGCAAGCTTTTTTATCAAGAAATCGAGAAATATATGCCAGATTATAAAACAAGAATGAAAATGTTAAACCGTTAATAAATAGGGTTTAGCATTTTTTTTGCGTAGTTGAATAATATATATTAAATGTTTATTTTGGTTTTTATTATAATAAGGATTTGTATAAAATATTTATATATTGGAAAGGATGCTATTATGGGATTTTTTGGTTTTAAAAGAGGATGTCCTAGATTTAAATTTACTGAGGTTATAGGTTTAATGATAGCTGTAATTGGAGCTATTATAGTTGTTCAAATATTGCCGCTACGTATATGGTTGTTTATATTAGGTTTATTATTAATAATTTTAGGATGTACACTAGTTAAATTATTATAATTACAATTTGTTTGCATAAAAAGATTATGTAAGGTAATTAGATTATAAAAAAATAATGGCCTTGGCCATTATTGAAAAATTAATTATATAGCACGAACAACGTTACCTGATCTCATGCATCTTGTGCAAACAAATTTTTTCTTAGATATTCCATTTTCTACAACAGATATCTTTCTAACGTTTGGTTTCCAAGTTCTGTTTATTTTTCTATCTGAGTGAGTTACAGTATGACCTGTCATTTTACCTTTTCCGCAGATTTCACAAAATTTCGCCATATTCTCACACCTCCCATTAAAGCAAGTTTATAATAATAATATTTTATACTAATTTTTATTAAAAATCAAACGAAATTTTTAATAATATCTCAACAGTTGTCAATGAAATAAATTAGTATTATATCAAATCAAGCTTTTTTATTGTAACATTAAAATATAATTATTGCAATAACTAATTTTTATTTGTATAATATTTTCATGATAATTTTTTTGTGATTTGTAAAAAACGATATTTTGTGGTAAACTATGATTATAAAAGAATTAAAGAATAAAAAATGAATTTAATATAAATATAGGAGGTACTTATGTCAATTCAAGTTATAAATGAATTTGGTGGTGTTATTATAGACGATCAAGTTATAGCTAGTATTGCTGGTTTAGCAGCTATGGAGTGCTATGGTATAGTAGGAATGGCATCTAAAAATGCAACTGAAGGTTTCTTTGAATTATTAAAGAAAGACCAATTATCAAAGGGAATAAAAGTTAATTCAGATGAAGACAAAATTACTATAGATTTACATATAGTATTGCAATTTGGCGTAAAAATTTCAGTTGTTGCTGAAAACATTATATCAAAGGTTAAGTACAATGTAGAATCGCTAATTGGCATGGAAGTTAATAAAGTAAATATTTTTGTTCAAGGTGTAAGGGTGCAAAAGTAGTTTGGGAGGCTATAATGATAATTAAGTATATAGATAATATTATGTTTAAAAAAATGCTGATTGGTGCAGCAACTAACTTGGAAAATAATAAAAGCTTAGTAGACTCACTTAATGTTTTCCCAGTTCCAGATGGAGATACAGGAACAAATATGAATTTAACAGTACAATCTGCTGTTAAGGAAATTAATAATTTAACAGAATTCAGCATAACTAAAATTGCGGAAGCTGTAGCAAAAGGATCTCTTATGGGTGCAAGGGGAAACTCAGGCGTAATATTATCACAGCTATTTAGAGGCTTTGCAAAAGGCATGGTTAATGTTAATCAAATAACTCCAAGAATAACAGCTGAAGCTTTCAAATTAGCATCTAGCACAGCCTATAAGGCAGTTATGAAGCCTACTGAAGGTACAATACTTACTGTTGCAAGGGAGACAGCTGATAAAGCTCTTGAAATATGTGATAGTAGTACAGATATGATAATATTTTTAGAAGATGTAATTAAGCAATCAAAAATAACATTAGATAAAACTCCTGAATTGTTACCAGTTTTAAAACAAGCAGGTGTTGTTGATGCTGGTGGAAAGGGTTTAATATGTTTATTAGAGGGAGCTCTTGCAGCATTAAAAGGCGTTGAAATAAAGAAAGAACAAAATGCTACAGAAATTATTGAAACACAGGCAGAAGTATCTGAATATGGAAACGAAGATGAAATAGTATTTGCTTACTGTACAGAGTTTATGATTAAAAATTCAAAGAAATCCCATGAACAATTCTTACCTTTAATAATGGATAAAGGTGATTCAATAGTTTGTGTTGGTAGTGACGATATTATAAAGGTTCATATACATACTAACAATCCTGGACTTATTTTAAGTAAAGCTGTAACCTTTGGAGAAATAATAAACATTAAAATAGACAATATGAAGGAGCAGTTTAGAAATAAACAAAAATCTGCACCTGTTCAAGCTCCGGTTAGTACAGAGAAGAAAGAATATGGATTTGTTTCCATAGGCTTTGGTGAAGGTATACAAAAAGTGTTTTATGATTTAAAGGTTGACTATTTTATATCTGGTGGTCAAACTATGAATCCGAGTACAGAAGATATAATAGAAGCAGTAAATAAAATAAATGCTGAACATATTATAATTCTTCCAAACAACAGCAATATTATTTTAGCTGCACAACAGGCTAAGGAATTATCAGAGAAAAATCTTCATGTAATTCCTACTAAGACAATACCTCAAGGTGTATCTGCAATGCTAGCTTTCAATGAAGATAATAGTATTGAGGAAAATGTAAATGACATGACAGCAGCTATTAATACAGTTAAAACTGGTCAAGTTACTTATGCTGTTAGAGATACATCTATGAATGGCTTAGACATTAAAAAAGATGATATTATAGCTTTACATGATAAGGATATAGTTAATCATGGATCAGATATTGAAGAGCAAACCATAGAATTGATTAAGAAAATGGTTGATGAAGAAAATTTCTTAATAACAATTTTCTATGGTGAGATGATAGATGAAAAAACAGCAAAGAATTTAAAAGATAAAGTAGAAGAAATTGCAGAGCAATGCGATATTGAAATTGTATATGGTGGTCAACCGCTATATTACTATATAATTTCAGTGGAATAGTGTGAAAATAATTATGAATAATAATAAAATAAATCACGACCTCCATGCACAAAATTTTAATGACAATTTGTGCATTGGAGATGGAGTTAATATAGTAGCAATTATAAACGAATACTAAATGGCTTGCGTAGCGAGACTATGGAATAATAAAATATATTATAATAATTAACCACAAAGAACACGAAGGACACGAATAAGTGATTTTTGTGTTCTTTGTGGTTTTAGTTTTAAAAATAGGGGTTATTATGCTAAATGCGGATATTCAATATTTAAAGGGTGTCGGCCCTAAAAGGGCTTCAAAATTAAATAAGATAGGCATATACACTATAGAGGATTTGCTTAATTATTTTCCTGTAAGATATGAAGATAGAAGAAAGCTTACAAAAGTTAAAGATGTTGATGAGGATAAAAAGTATTTAATTAAGGTTAAGCTCACAAAAATATCGTCAGTAAGGAAAGTAAATAGAAAAATGTCTGTTTTTAAAGCAACAGCTTATGATGATACAAGCTATATTAGCTTGACTTTTTTTAATCAAGAATATATGTATGAAAAGTTAAAATTAAATGAAATATATTATGTTTTTGGTAAGTGCAAGCATGAGAATGGAACTTATGAGATGGTAAATCCCGATATTGAGCATCAAAATGAGCTTGTAAAAGCTGGTAAAATTATGCCTATTTATAGATTAACCAATACTTTGACTAATAATGAGCTTACTAAGCTTACGTTAGCATGTATAGATGATTATTATAAAAGAATTAGCAATGTGTTGCCAGATGAAATTATAGAGAACTATAATCTATTAAGTAAATCTGACGCTATAAAATATTTGCATTTTCCTACCAATGGTAAACTATATAATTTAGCAAAAAAAACAATAGCCTTTGAAAAACTATTAGTTTTACAAATTGGACTGTTAAATATAAAAAGCAGGTTAAATAATTTAGTAGAAGGAATTGTTCAAGACAAAACTACACTTTCGGAAAAACTACTAAATGATTTGCCATATAAATTGACTAATGCACAATTAAGAGTTTTAAATGAAATTAGAGAAGATATGAAAAGCAATAAACCTATGAATAGATTAGTTCAAGGGGATGTTGGCTCTGGAAAAACAATAATCGCTATCATAGCTATGCTAAATTCAGTTGAATCTGGATATCAAGCATCAATGATGGCACCAACTGAAATTCTTGCAATGCAACACTATCAAACTATTACTGAATATTTAGAAAATAGCAATATTAATTTAAATGTAGCTTTTTTATCTGGCTCAACAACTAAGAAAAATAAAACAGAAATTTTAGATAAAGTTAAAAATAATGAAATAGACATTTTAATTGGAACTCACGCATTAATTGAAAAAAATGTAGAATTTAATAATATTGGTTTGGCAATAACAGATGAACAGCATAGATTTGGAGTAAGACAAAGAGCAATGCTCTCCAATAAAGGTAAAAACCCAGATGTTTTGGTTATGACAGCTACACCTATTCCAAGAACTTTAGCGTTAATGATATATGGTGATTTGGATATTTCATTAATTGATGAAATGCCTCCAAATAGACAGGAAATTATTACAAGAATTGTTACTAAAAATAAAAAAGATGATGCATATGAATTTATTATAAAAGAAATAAAGTCAGGAAGGCAGGCTTATATTGTAGCACCTTTAGTTGAAGAATCAGAAAAACTGGAACTAGATTCAGCAACAGAAATATATGAAAGATTAAAAAATGATTATTTCAGTGGTTTTGAACTTGGACTTTTACACGGTAAGATGTCCAACAATGAAAAGGACGAAATAATGGATAGATTCTATAAAGGTCAAATAAATGTACTTGTTTCTACAACTGTTATAGAGGTTGGAGTAAATGTACCTAATGCAACTGTTATGCTCATATTAAATGCTGAGAGATTTGGATTGGCACAGCTTCATCAGTTAAGAGGCAGAGTAGGGAGAGGTAAGCATCAGTCTTATTGCATTTTAGTAAACGAAAGTAGAACAGCAAATTCAAGGGATAGAATGAGAGTATTGTCTGATACTAATAATGGGTTTATAATTGCAGAGGAAGATTTAAAAATAAGAGGTCCAGGAGATTTCTTTGGAACTAGACAGCATGGTATTGAATCTTATAATCTCGACCAGTTAATTGGCGATGTGTCAGTAGTTCAAGAGGTTCAAACCTTAACTAAAAAAATATTAAATGAAAATCCTAGGCTTATAGGGCAAGAATATGATTCATTAAGGTATAATATTTTAAAGCTTTTTAAAAATGAAAATATTGCCTTTAACTAAATGTATATTAAGGAAGTGAAATATTGAGAGTTATATCAGGTAACAATAAAGGAAAAAAGCTTTTTGCACCAAAAGATACGTCTGTTAGACCTACATCTGATAAAATTAAGGAAGCAATTTTTAATATGCTTGGATATATTGATGAGGATAGTGTTGTACTGGATTTATTTTCAGGAACTGGAAATGTTGGAATAGAATTTTTATGTAGAGGTGCAAAAGAATGTCATTTTGTAGATGTATCTCATAAAAGTGCAAGCTTTATTAAGAAAAATATATTATTATGTAATCTTGAAAGTAAATCTAAGGTTTATGTTAATGACTATGAAAAAGCAATATCTTTCTTTGCTAGAAACAATATGAAGTTTGACTATATATTTGCTGATGCACCATATCACTTGAATTGTGCTGATAATGTTATAAATCTTGTCTTTAGCAATAATTTATTAAACAAAGATGGAACTTTAATAATTGAATGCGAAAAATCAGAAATAATGTTTGAAAATGTAGAACAAGATGTGTTAAAATATAAAGAGAAAATTTATGGGATCACGAAAATCGGAATAATTAGATTTTCGGAGGAGTAATATGAAGGTTTTATACACTGGAAGTTTTGACCCAATAACAAATGGTCATTTTGATCTTATCAAAAGATGTTCGGACAAGTTTGAAAATGTAGTTGTAACAATTTTTAACAATAATTCTAAAGAACATTTTTTTACAGTTGAAGAGAGATTTAGACTAGTAAGCGATGCAGTCAAGGATTTACATAATGTTACAGTAGATATGACTGAGGATATGACTGTTAATTATGCAAAGAATCATAATATTGATTTGATAGTTAGAGGCTTAAGAGCAGTATCAGATTATGAATACGAATTAAAGATTGCTTCAATAAATAAACATTTGTATCCAGAATTAGAAACATTATTCATGATAGCATCTCCAAATTATTCATTTATAAGTTCCAGTATTGTAAAAGAGGTTGCAATGTATGGAGGAGATATATCTGATTTAGTTCCAAAAAATGTTTTAGCAGCAATTGATGATAAATTAAGGAGGGAGTTAAAATAGATATTTTAGTACTATTAGAAAAGATGGAGGACATAATTGATGAGGCATCAAAGTTTCCTTTATCAAATAAAATCATAATAGAGAAGGAAGAATTACTAGAAATCATAAATGATATAAGATTAAAATTACCTGAAGAAATCAACAGAGCAAATTGGGTTGCTAAAGAAAGACAAAGAATACTTACAGAAGCGCAAGCTGAAGCTGATAATTTGCTTGATAGAGCGAAAAAGCAGCAAGATGGTTTGTTAAATGATACTGAAATAGTAAAAATGGCTAGAGATAAAGCAAATGAAATTCTAAATGCGGCAGAAAATAAAGCTTATGAAATGAAGGTAAATGCATTTTCATATAGTGATGACTTACTAGCTAAATTACAAGAAAAGATTGCTTATTTACATAATGTAGTTGAGGAAAATCGTGAAGAACTTAAAAATATGTAATTAAATATACATTATAAACAAAAAAGTGTGACTTGCTGTCATGCTTTTTTGTTTTATAATTGAGATTAGTATTAGAATGTAGTTGAGCTATGTTTTTATTGAAAATTGGAATATCATTCATTCTTGACTTTATAATATGTTAATAGTAAACTTAATAATATACTTATTTTACATGAAGTATAACTATATTTGTACTGGGGGAGCTTTATGGAAAAAAAATATTCAGTAATTATTGTGTTGTTAACTGTAGTAGCATTATTCTTTTCTGTATTAACAACAGACAACTCTATAACTAGAAAATTGAATATAAATATAACTGAAACTGACAATGAAATTGATAATATATATTTTGAAGTTAAAAATGATTATTATGTATCTAAATATGGAAAAATTGGCATAGAAAAATGGAAATCTGTAAACAATGATAATAGCGGATTTGATAGTGCTAAGGATTTTTTAACAACTGTTGATAATTACGTTTTATTAATAAGTGATTATATTGGAATGCCTAACTGGTTAGAATTACATAAGGCAAAATATAGAGAAGATTATTATTTTGAACCAGTCATTGATTTTAGCTTTGTAGAAAATGATGAGGAAATGTCATATGCTGAGCATTACTTAAAGTTAAGAATAAAATTAAACATTGACTCCTTTGAGGAAAACTTTTTAACTTTGGCTAGGGATATAACTCACATAATAACTGGAGAGAGTAAATCTCCAAGCTTAAGTGAGGGATTAGGCTTTTATATCCAAGATGAAATTGGTATGAATGTGAATAAGCTAAGCTATGGTATAGATATTTTTACTTGCTCTAAGAATTATAATAGTGATGAATTTAGTTCAACTATATCAAGAATAGGTACAACTTACGGCAATGTTACTGTAGATAATAGAGATGCTTTTTATATACTAAGCAATTCATTTTGTAGGTATTTAATTGAAAACTATGGAATGGAAAAGTTTATGGAAGTATATAAATCAGAAGATGTTGAAACAGCTTATAGTGACGTATATAATTTATCCTTAGAAGAATTAAAGTCTTCATGGCTTAAACATGTGGAAAATTATGATAATTATATAGAATTATCTAAAAAATATATGACAGATAAAAATAAAAAGATTATTAAAAAGGTCGGAACAATAAATAATATTGATGAAATGGGTGGAAACATAAAAAATAAAACATTTTTTATACTAAATAAATCCTTTAATGAATATTTAAAAAAAGAGTATGGTGTATCAAAATACAATAAACTAATGGAAACAAATTATAATTATCACAATATTTATGGCAAAAGCGTAACAGAACTAAGAAATATGTGGCAAGAGTATGTAAAAGGATTATAGTTTATTTTGAGACAGCTTAACGAAAATATCTAATTTAAATTTTATAAACAGACTATAAAGGAGACCAACTATGA
>DDAM01000040.1 GCA_002332905.1 Firmicutes bacterium UBA2058
TTTTATCTCGAAAAATATTTAATCTTTGACGCTGTTATGGGTGCAGTCTATAAGTTTACTCTATCCAAAAAACAAAATAAAAATAATTTATTTTATTTAATATGTTATTTTATTAAGTTTTTTTATAGTATAAATTATATAATATGAAATTATGTTTGTTAACATATTTCTATTGAAAGACATGTTTTAAAGTAATATAATGTAACATATTGATATTTATTATAACACAATTATTATGTAAGGAATCAGAGAGGAAATAATCATGAATAAATTAACAAACAACAAAAATATTCTTGCTTGGATAGATGAGGTTATAAAACTTACTAATCCAAAGGATATAATGTGGATAGATGGTAGTGATAAACAAATAAATATGCTGACTAAAGAGGCTTGTGATACAAATGAAATCATGGCACTTAACCAAGAAAAGCTACCAAATTGTTACTATCACCGTACTAATGAAAATGACGTAGCTCGTATGGAAGATAGAACCTTTATATGCTCAAGAAAAGAAATTGACGCTGGCCCTACTAACAACTGGAAATCTCCTGAGGATGCATATGCTCTTGGAAAATCAATATTTAAGGATTCTATGAAGGACAGAACTATGTATATTATACCTTATTGCATGGGACCTATAGGATCACCTTTTTCTAAAGTAGGTATAGAAGTAACAGACTCTATATATGTTGTACTAAATATGAATATCATGACGAGAATTGGAAAGCAAGTTTTAAATATGCTTGGACAAGAATCCAATGATTTTGTTCGTGGTTTACATAGTAAATGTGAACTAGATAAGGAAAAAAGATATATATTTCACTTCCCAGAGGACAATACAATATGGTCATGTAACTCTGCTTATGGTGGAAACGTACTGTTAGGAAAAAAATGCTTTGCACTAAGAATTGCTACTAATCTTGGACGTAAGGAATCATGGATGGCAGAGCATATGCTTATACTTGGTATCGAAAACCCTCAAGGTGAAGTAAAATATATTGCTGCAGCATTCCCATCAGCATGTGGAAAAACAAATCTTGCGATGCTAATACCACCTGAAGCTTATACTAAAAAAGGTTATAAAATATGGACAGTTGGCGATGACATAGCTTGGATAAGAATTGGTGATGACGGAAGACTATATGCTATAAATCCAGAAGCGGGCTTCTTTGGAGTAGCTCCTGGAACAGGAAGAAACTCAAATCCTAATGCACTTTCTGCTACATCAAAAGATACAATATTTACTAACGTTGCACTTAACTTAGATGATAATACTGTTTGGTGGGAAGGTTTAACTAAAACTCCACCTACAACAAATATGCTTGATTGGAAGGGTAATCCTTGGAATTATAAAGAATCTTCTGAAAAAGGTGCTCATCCTAACTCAAGATTTACAGCTCCAGCGAAAAACTGCCCATGTATATCAAGTGAATGGGAAAATCCAAATGGAGTTCCACTATCAGCTATAATATTTGGTGGAAGACGTGCTAAAACTGCTCCTCTTGTTTATGAAGCTCGAGATTGGAATCATGGAGTGTTTATAGGCTCAGCAATGGCAAGTGAAACAACAGCTGCTGCTGCTGGAAAAGTTGGTGTAGTTAGAAGAGACCCAATGGCAATGCTACCTTTCTGCGGATATAATATGGCAGACTACTTTGCACACTGGATTGAAATGGGAGCAAAGGTGGACAAGGCCTCCAAGGTTGCCAAGGCAAATAAATTGCCTAAGATATTTAATGTAAATTGGTTTAGAACAGATGAAGATGGTAAGTTTATTTGGCCAGGATATGGTGAGAACTTCAGAATATTAGACTGGATAATTAAAAGATGCGAAAATAAGGTTGACGCTAAAGAGGTTGAAATTGGATATGTTCCAAATGTTGATGATATTAACATGGAGGACTTAAGTTTATCTAAGGAAACTATTGAGGATTTGTTATCTATAGATAAAGATCTATGGCTAGAAGATTCAAAGGGAATTGAAGAATTCTACGCTAAATTTAACGGTAGAATTCCAAAAGAATTAACAGATGAACTTAATAATTTAAAAAATAATTTAAAATAACTCTCTTGACCTTCTCACACAACCGTATGTACGGTTTCCACACAGTACTTTTTTAGATTTCATAGATTTTCATAGAATAGCTGGTTAGATTAAAATATCTAATTTGGCTATTCTTTGTTTGTAGGTATGAGCTTATTTAATTTAAAAACTCTCATATGGAAGCTATGAGAGTTTTATGTGGATATAAAAAAACTATACAATTGGTAGTGCTATTTCAAATAAAGTTTTAATAGGTGACTTAGGCTCATCAACAAGTAATATAACACCTTTATGCGCTTCAATTATACGTTTTGAAATTGAAAGCCCTAATCCTGAGCTATGATTGCTACGTGATGATTCACCTACTACAAACGGTTCAAAAATGTGTTTTCTAATTTCTGCTGGTATACCAATGCCATCATCTCCTATACTGATAACAGCATTATTTTTATGAGTATTAACTAAAAAATATAGAGTTACTCCCTTCTTATTGTGAATAACTGCATTTGTCACAATATTCTCGAATGAGCGGCGTAATGCAATAATATCAATATTACAATATATATGTTCTTCTGGAATATCTACTTCTAATATAAATCCAGCTGTTTCTAGCTCAGTATATTTTTCAGCTATATAATCTCGAAAAAAGTCGCATATATCTAATCTTTGTAGAACAAGGTGATAATCAGGATGCTCCATCTTACTGTAATCATAAAATGTATTTATAAGTTCGTTAAGCATGCTAGCTTTTTGCTCAATTATAGAAAGGTATTGGTTTTGCTCTACCTTTGGAACTACACCATCATTGAGAGCTTTTGCATACCCTTGAATTACAGTTATAGGGGTTTTCAAATCATGAGTTATATCAGCAAGCATTTTTTGTTTATCATTCTCTAATTTATTACGTTTTTTTTCACTTTCCTCTAATCTAGATGCCATGGACGAAAATCTCCAAAAAATTTCATTAAACTCCTTAGGCCCTCTGTATGACACTGGAACCTTTACTCCAACCTCATAGCTATTAAATGTATTGCACAATAAATTTAAAGGCTTATTGATTTTTCGTTTTAACCACAGTATAAAGCCTAAAATTAATATACAGTAAATTATAATAAACATAATTAAGCTATCAAAAAACATTTTATCCACATTGTCCATATTGTTAATATAAAAATTATCAGATTGAAACAATAAAAGAGTATGAGGTAATCCTTCTTTTGTTGTAAAATCATACCTACTTATGTAATACCCCTCATAAAATTCTTGCGTTAACAGCATATACTCTTTTTCTGTCAGGTCAAAATCTATTTCATTACCTGAAGCATAAATTATGTGATAATTCTCGTCCAATATATATGATTCCACAACTGTTTCATCATTTTTGACAGTTGAAAAAGAAATCTGATAATTTTTATCGCCTGATTTGGTTATTAACTCTTCAACATTAAGCTTCTTAGATTTTATATATTCAGGTAATAAGTTTATCTCCCTTGATGATAAGCTTATATTTAAATCGCTTTTATTATATACAACCTCATTTTTCTCATTTAAAATAACAATAAAGCCATTATCGCCAAGCAATTGAGAAGAAGGTATTTTTTTATAATCTCCATTAGTTAGCAACTTATCATAACCTTTGATTTTCTCTGGTTCTATATATTTCATTCTATTTGTAGCTCTAAGCAGAAACAATATAAACAAAAATGAAAGAATAACCGCTAAAAAAATTGTAAAAACAATGTAGTTTGCAAGTAATAAAGTAAAAACGCCACTTTTTCTATTTTGCCTTTTCGATTTTATATCCAACACCTCTTACATTTTTAATATATTTAGGATTACGAGGATCTTCCTCAATCTTCTCTCTAAGATGAGAAATATGTACCATTATAGTATTTTCATAATTATCGTAAAATTCTCCATTGATAGCCTCACAAAGCTGAGATTTTGTATAAACGCGTCCAGGTGATTTCATCATAAATGCTAGAATCTTAAATTCATTTGGTGTAATAGTAATTTCCTCACCATTTTTCTTTAATAAAAGTTTTTCAGTATCTAGTTCAAGTTCATCTAATTTATATATAGTTGACTCATTAGACAAGTTATTATTTTCGCTGTTTAATTGATAGAAACGTCGTAGATTAGCTCTAACTCTTGCCACGATTTCAATAGGATTAAATGGTTTTGTTAGATAATCATCTGCGCCTAAATTAAGCCCTAATATTTTATCATTATCCTCAATTTTAGCTGTTAAAATTAAAATAGGAATATTATTAACTTCTCTAATCTTTTTTGTCAACACAAAGCCATCCATTTTTGGCATCATAATATCCAAAATTGCAAGGTCAACATTATTATTTAAAATCAGTTCATATGCAGTCTGTCCATTGTCTGCTGTTAATACTTTATATCCACTACTTTCCAAGTATAGCTTTAATATATTTATTATATCTATGTCATCTTCAGCAATCAAAACCTTATATTCCATTTTTTCACCTCTCTCATATTATTACATTCTTAATTTTTAATTATTAATAAAAATAATATAACACAAAATTCTTATGCTATTCTAATCAAATATTTAAGAATTCTTAAGTATTTTAAAACTTTACCTTAAGAAATTTGATATATATTAGAATTATAAAATTAATTTTACTATATGTCTATACATAAATTATTGTATATGGCATTGAAATATAAATCATTAGGAGTTTTTAATGTCAAATTTTTATATTTACTTAATTGAAATAGATTTTTTATGTATGGGTGGTGAATAAAGTGAAAATATGGATACTAACAGGAAAATTTGGACAAGGTCACTATTCAGCTGCAAAAGCATTGGAAGAAGAATTTTTAGAGCAAGGTCATGAGGTTGTTATAAGTGATATTGTTGAGTTATTATATCCTAAGCTTTCAAAAAGCATTTATTATACATTTAATAATTTAATTTGCAGAAATTCTACAATTTATAATTTCATTAATGAGCTTGGTAGAAAACAAAAGAAAAACAGAATACATTTTAATAATAGTGCTATAGATAAAGCAATTCAGTCAATTTCACCAGATATAATTGTTACAACTTGGTCTGCTTGTGCAAGAGAAATATCTGGTTATTCTATACCTGTATATGTATGTATTACAGACATGGGAATTCATCAAGGATGGATAGAAAGACACGTTCAGGGATATCTCGTAGCTACTGAGGATGTTAAGAAGAAACTTTTAAATATAGGTCTAGATGAAGATAAAATTCATATCTTTGGTATTCCAGTAAAAAAAGCTTTTAAGGAAGCCTATAAAAAAAATATAGATACTAAAAAGCTTCTTATAATGGGAGGTGGGTTAGGCATACTTCCATGGATTGATCAATTATTATCAGAGTTAAAAGGTCATAAGGATATAAAAATCACTGTTATTACTGGAAATAATAAGCGCCTTTTTGAAAAAATTAGACGTAAGCACCTATCTGTAAAAGTTGTTGGTTATACTCGAGAAGTGCATAAATATATGAAGGAAGCAAATCTTCTTATTTCAAAGCCTGGTGGAGTTTCTATATTTGAGTGTATTTATACAGAAACACCATGTATAGCTGTTTTTCCTGAGTATAAGCAAGAAATAGAAAATTCAAAGTTCATAGCTTCACGTAAAATTGGAGAGGTAGTTTGGCAAGGCGAGGATATAGGAACCAGTGCTTTAAATTTATTAATGAATGATAAAAAGCTTATGGAATATCAAGCTAATATAGTTAGATTAAAGCAGGAAATAGAATCAGCAAAACAAGAGGAAGTATGGTGTGAATATGAAAATGCTATATAAGCTTATAATTTTAATTCCTATTTTTACTTACATGAGCTATTTTTTTATTGGTGTTATTACTACCTATATACTAAGATTAAAAAATCCTCTAAAAAAAATGGATTTTTCAGAACAGAAAATATATCTTACTTTTGATGATGGAGTTGATTCAGCTTATACGCCTGAGCTTTTAAAGCTATTAAAAAAACATAATATTAAAGCATCATTTTTTATTGTTGCTTCTTCAGTAAAAAAGAACAAGGAACTAATACAAATAATGAAAAATGAGGGTCATATAATATGTCTTCACTCATTAAAACATCATAATCAGATTTTACAGTTTCCACAACAAATTAAAAATGATTTTGAAGAAAGCATTAAAATTTTCAACGAACAAGGTATTGATATTTCATATTATAGACCACCTTGGGGGCATGCAAGACTATATGGAATGTATTTATGTAAAAAACTAAAGCTTAATATTGTATTATGGAATATTATTATTCAGGACTGGGAGAAGGATACTACAAAAGAAATACTATGTAATAAGCTAAAAACCAAAATACACGGAAATGCTGTAATATGCTTACATGATGGAAGAGGTAAAAACAATGCACCTCTTAAAACAATCAAAACCCTTGAAACAATGATTCCACAATGGCAGAAGGAGGGGTATATGTTTGAAACAGTGGATAAACTATTTTAAAAAAATATTATGGAATGGTGGTTTTTTTACACTTGTTGTTATTATCACTTACCGATTTGTTTTTTCAAAGATTAATTTTAATGAACTAACAAGTTTATTTTATAATTTAAATATACGGTATATTTTTTATGGGTTATTAAGTGCAATTTTAATGGTATGCGCAGAGGCCTACAACATTAAAAGAAATTTTCGTCTTCTTAAAGAAGATATAAAATATGGTGATTGCTTAAGCTATGCCTTTGCAGGTAACTTTTTCAGCGGAATAACCCCTGCAGCTACTGGTGGTCAGCCTATGCAGTTATTGTTGATGCATAAAAATGGTATACCAGTATCCAAAGGAACATTGGCTCTTTTGATGGATTTAGGTGCATACCAAATTTCTATCATAACAATAGCTATAATTGGATATATTAGCTATTTTGAAGTAATTAATAATTCGTTGGGAAGATTTATTCCAGTACTTTGGATAGGCATTGTAACTAATATTTTTATACTAGCAATAACTTTTTTAGCAGTATTTTCTCGAAAGTTCATATATAGCATTATTTCTTTTATAACAATGATTATAAAATTCTTTAGTATAAATAAGGGTAATAATTTCAATGAAAAAGCACTATTAGGTGTTGAACGATATAAAGCAAGTGCAAATATTTTAAGAGAAAACAAACTAACCTATCTAATAACTGTACTAATAACAATTATTAGAATTGTTGCTATGCACTCCGCTCCTTTTTGGATTTATAAAAGTTTAGGCTTTTCACAAGCAACAATATTTCAAATATTAGCATTGCAATCTACATTATACGTCTCCTGCGCTGCAGTTCCTTTACCTGGAGGCGTTGGTATTTGTGAAAGTAGCTTCATGCTGTATTTTAAAGAAATTTTTCCTTCAACTATTATTCAGCCAGCTATGATTTTAAGTAGAGTGATTGGATTTTATTTTATAATGGCTTTTTGTGGAATATCATTGTCTATAATATATTTAAATAAAATAGTAAAAAAATACTTTGTAAGGATGTGAAACAACGTGCAACGCAATCTACCAATAATTAATGTAGCTAAATATGTAGCCTCTATATGCGTTGTAGCAGTTCACACTTTCACGACATCCCCTATTGACAATATATATATTTTCTTGTTTATTCAAGGGATAGCAAGACTTGCTGTTCCTTTTTTCTTTTGCTGTACAGGATATTTTATTGGGTCAAATGGTATAGGGGATAAAGATGTTGTAATTCCTTATATAAAAAAATTAATTGGCATATATTTATTTTGGTCAATTATATATATTCCTATTGAAATATTAAAAATGATTGGCACAAATACTTTAAACATTAGCAATATACTAAACTATTTAAAATTTATATTAGTACAGGGTAGCTTTTTACACCTATGGTACTTTCCTGCAATAATATTAGCAATTTTTATTCTCCATAAGCTTATGAAAAAAGCTTCCTTATGGACTGTTAGTATTTTAGCGTGTATCATATATGCTATAGGTATGCTAGGTGACAGCTACTACGGTATCTTGACATATTTGCCTGAATATATTAATAATGCTATGAATTTATACCTTAATATATTTATCTCAACTCGAAATGGCTTATTCTTTGGATTTCCATTTGTTCTTATAGGTATAATCATATCAAAATATGAGAGTAAAATAATAAAAATGAATTTTTTCCCATGGTTAATAATTTCACTTATATCAGTTTGCATAGAGGTGTATGTTCTCAATATTTATAATTTAGCTATTGATTATAACATAACTCTTACTATTGCTCCTGCAACATTTTTCTTATTTTTAAGTTTGATTCAGACTCAACTAAATTTTTATCACTGCACTGATGTATTTAGAAAATACAGCTCTTTAATTTATGAAAGCCACTTGATTTTTTATGGCATAGTACTTGGTTTATTAGATTTTTATGAGATTAATATTCTGAATGATAGCTTTGTTCAATTTATTGTAGTATTTACATTATCACAGTTATTTGCATATATAGCTATAAAATTACCCAAAATCGTCTAAAGCACACATAAAAACGCGAGGACAGTATTCTTACTGACCTCGTATTTTATAGGGGGGTAAATTATAATCCGCCAATCATCAATCCTTTTATGTGCAACGATGGCGATTCAAAAAAGTTTATATACGAATCTGATGTACTGACATCTTCTGATATTTCTATAATATTGTTAAGTAAATCGTAATAATTTCCTGCTACTGTTATTTGGTTTACAGGTTTTTCAATTTTACCATTTTTTATATAATAACCATTAGCACTTAAAGAGAAATCTCCAGTTACAGTATTCATACCTGCATGTAAACCGTCAATACTTGTAATCATAACTCCTTCTTCTAAGCTAAAAACTATGTCGTTTGTATTTTTAGTGCCATTTTCTATATAGCAGTTAAGGGCAGATATAGATATGTTATCTCTGTACGAGTTTCTATATGCATTACCTGTTGAAGCTTCATAGTCGTTAGAGCTTAAAATATTTTTTAACACTCCATTTTCTATGAGATATTTTTTATAGGTTTTAGTACCCTCATCATCAAAGGTTCTATTAATTTTACCATTTTGATATAATGGATCTTCAATGATATTTAAATTTTTAACTGCTACCTGAGTATCTAATTTATCTTTAAATTTACTAGTATTTTTTTTGATAGCATCTGCACAAAATACTGTCATAAATGTTGCAAACATATTCGCCGAAACGTTGTTTTTAATTATTACATCATAATTTCCACTTGTAATAGGTGATGCATTTATCATACTTGTTGCTTCATATATAGCATCAGCTAAAATTTTATCATAATTTATATCCTCAAAATTTTTATTAATGCTAAATGAATAACCGTTTTTCTTTATATCATTTTCCTGAGCAATAACTGATATACTTCCTACAGTATATGAATAAGAGTCTACAATCTCAGCGCCCTTATCATCAAACAACATAATTTTAGTGTTATTTTCGTAATACTCACAGGTTGGTACAGAAGTTATTCTTTTATCTATACTACTTGCCTTTTTACTTACTATCATTAGTTTATCAATAACCATGTTAACATCAGCATTGTAAAACTTATTGCTGTTATTAGCTGTCAAATTTGATTTTTTAATGGATTTTTTAGTTTTATTGTTACAAAGTGCTGTCTCTTTAATATTATTAACTGCGTTTATTAAAGAATCATCGTCAAATTTTTCGATGTATGTTACACTGTTTTTACCTTCATAATTACCGCTTACACTTATGCCCTCGTTATTTGATACTTTAAAGGTTTCAACTTCATTATCCACTACATTAATCATAGTTGAATTAGAATATGAATAATACACCTCTACATCAGTTATTTCCTGAGAATTACATATACTAATAAGCTTTTTTATATATTCTTTTATAATCATTATCTCATACCTCCTACTGTCATATTTGATATTCTGACTGTAGGCTGTCCAGCGCCTATAAATAAAGCTCCACTACCAGCATAACAATAACCTTGTCCGATACTTAAATTGTCACCAACCATATCAACAAGCTTTAATATATTTCCACCAGTTCCAATAAGAGTAGCGCCTTTTACTGGTTCTATTAGCTTACCATTTTCTATTAAATATGCCTCTGATACCGAGAAATTAAATTCTCCTGTTAATGGGTTTACTGAACCTGCATTTATTGATTTAACAAATAAACCTTTTTCAGTATTAGCTATAATTTCATCTTTTGAATGTTTACCTGCTTCAATATACGTATTGCTCATCCTTGATGTAGGTGCATACTTATAGGATTCACGTCTTCCAGAACCTGTAGGAGCCATATTCATAATTCTACTATTTAGCTTATCTATCATGTAGCCTTTTAAAATGCCATTTTCAATAAGTACATTTTTCCTTGTTTTAGTACCTTCGTCATCAATATTTAGTGAACCCCACGCCTTGTCTATACTTCCATCATCAACCAATGTCAGTATGTCAGATGCTACTTTTTGTCCTAGTCTTCCTGAAAATTCTGAATTACCTTTAGCAACACTGCTTGCCTCTAAGCTATGTCCACAAGCTTCATGAAACATAAGTCCTCCAAATCCATTGTCTACTACTACTGCCATTTGACCTGCCGTACAGTATTTTGCACCTGCCATTGCACAGGCTGAACGAGCAGCTTCTCTACCATAATAATTTAAGTCTATCTCGTCATAAAATTCAAAGCCCTTTGCCGCTCCAGGTCCTATATATCCACTTTGAAGATCTCCGTTTTTTTCAGCAAATGCGCTTATAATCATTCTAGTTTTAAATCTATTGTCTTCCTTGTATAATCCTTCAGTATTAGCAATTATAACATGCTGTTCTTGATCTAAGTATTTTACAAACATTCTTTTTACTGAAGAGTCATATGCTTTGCCTGCTGAAATTGCTTGATTTATTACATCAAGCTTTTGCTTGTATAAAGTTTTACTAAAGTATTTTTCTGCAGCAACAGCACCCTTTGTCATATCAAGCAATGTATTAAAGCTATTAACTGTATTGTTGTTGAAAGCTTTACACGCTTCCTTTGTTATTTTTATTAAGTTTTCCTCTGAATCATTGCTAGAATATGTATATACATAATTATTTTTTGAGAAAACTCTTATGCCTATACCATAATCTTTAGCTACTATACCATTATCTATTACATCATTATTTATTATTATATTTGTATTATATTTGTCCTCTACAAATACCTCTGCAAAATCTCCTCCATTCATAAGAGCAGTTTGCAGAATTTTATTTATTAAATTAGGTCCTATCATAACATCCTCCATTACGCTGTTTTACAGCGTAACAAGCGTGAATGTCTTTTTTCACGCTATTTACTATCTTGCTTCATAAGTATTTCCATAATTCCGGTTCCTAAGCCAATTACACCATCAGCACTATTACATAAAACTACTACTCCTACACCCTTTTCTGTGTTAAAAGCAGTGTAGCTTGTATATCCTCCAGCAAGTCCATCATGTTCAAGCACTGTCTGACCTCCAGCATTAGCATATCTCCATCCGAGTCCAATTTTTGGTGAGCCGTTAAAGTGTATTTCCTGTGCTAGTTCAAAGGAATTCTTTAGCCCTTCATTTACATCTAGTTGATACATATTTGCAGCTACATATCTAGCTAAATCTCGCGTTGTGCTTTTCATACCTGCACAAGCTTGCATAGCATCAAAATCCCATTCATAACCCTCAACATCAGCAGTTGAATAAGGCAATGCCTTACGAGATTGTTGCTCCTCGTCTAAAAATATTGCTGTACTTTTCAAATCCAATGGTTCACATATTGAATTTTTTAAAAGTTCATCGTAAGTACCACCTTCAACATCCTCAAGTATACATCCTAGCAGTCCGAAAGAAAGATTGGAATAATCATATACTGAACCAGGTTTTCTAGTTAGAACATTTTTCTTCATATATGTATCTAGTTTTTCTCTAGTATAATTTTTATATGGATTTGGTCCACCTCTCCAGTTATTTGGCATTCTGCTAAGCCCTGAAGTATGTGTCGCCAAATGCTCTAAGGTCATAGTCACACCCTCGTATTCACCTGATATAGGATACTCTATATACTTTTGAACGGGATCATCTAGAGCAACCTTTCCATCTAAAGTTTTCATTGCCAGTAATGTACCTGCAAAGGTTTTAGATATAGAGGCTATCTCGTAAATTGTATTTTCGCTAACAGCTTCTCCATCCTTGCTTTTATTACCATAGTTTAAATATGCTACCTTACCGTCCTTTATAATTGCAACTGACATACCTACAAATTGTTTTTCTTTAAAATAATCAACACATGCTTTATCAACAGAATCAATAACATCTTTATCTTTTAGCTTTGCTAGCTCATTTGTATTGTTATTACATCCTGTAAATAACCCCATGAGCATAATGCCTATAAGGACTAAGGCTATAACTCTATACTTTTTGTTCATTGTAACTACCTCTTTTTATGAAAAATTAGTATATACTACATAAATTGTTCACAATTATGACATGCTACAAAATGCTCTTTTTCAATCTCTTTAAGTACTGGACGCTCAGTTTGACAAATACTTGTTGCAAAATTACATCTAGTAGAAAACTTACATCCCTTTGGTTGATTAACAGGACTTGGTATCTCTCCTTCAATTTTCATACGCTTTCTTTGTAAAGCAGGATCTGGCTCTGCATCAGGTATAGCAGAAAGCAGTACCTGCGTATATGGATGAAATGTACGTTCAAATAATTTATCACTTGATGTAAGCTCAACTAAGCTACCTAAATACATAACTCCAACTCTATCAGAAATATGCCTTACCATAGATAAGTCATGAGATATAAATAAATAGGTTAAATTACGTTCTTTTTGTAGTTTAATCAGAAGGTTTACTATTTGAGCTTGAATAGAAACGTCAAGAGCTGAAATTGGCTCATCACAAACAATAAATTGTGGCTCAACAACCAATGCTCTAGCAATCCCAACACGTTGTCTCTGACCACCAGATAATTCATGTGCAAATCTATTGCCAAAGCTTTCTGTAAGTCCCACAGAATATAAAATCTCATTTACGCGCTTGCTCTTTTCTTCCTTTGAAAGATTATAGTGTACATTAAGCCCTTCAGCTATAATTTCAAATATAGTCATTCTAGGATTAAGTGAGGAGTATGGGTCTTGGAAAATCATTTGTGCATTTTTCTTGAAGCTTAAAATTTTCTTCTTATTATATTTGCTTATATCTTCTCCGTTAAATAAAACCTGTCCCCCAGTTGCATCATAAAGCTTTAAAACAGTACGACCACAAGTAGTTTTACCACAGCCTGATTCACCTACAAGCCCAAGAGTTTCTCCGCGATTTATGCCAAAACTTACCCCATCAACAGCCTTTAATGTAGCATTTTTACCTACATTAAAATATCTACACAGGTCTTTTACCTCTATAATTTTATCTGCCATTTAATTTTCCTCCCTTTTATATAATGGATCTATCTTAGGTGCAGAAGGATGCATTAACCAACAGGATACCTTATGTGTATCAGATAACTTAGTTTCAGCCGGCATTTGTTGACGGCATATTTTCATACAATATTGACATCTGTCAGCAAATGGACAATGCTCTAAAGGCAATATTAAATCAGGTGGTGTACCCTTTAATGCGTATAGCTCCTGTTTATTTGTTTTAGCTAGTTTAGGTACTGAGCTTAATAACGCCCATGTGTATGGATGCTTAGAATCATAGAAAATTTCCTTTGCAGTACCTCTTTCTATAACTTGTCCAGCATACATTACCTGTATTCTATCAGCAAAATTGGCTACTACACCTAAGTCATGAGTAACAAGTATAATTGCAGTGTTTAATTCCTTCTTCAAATCATTAAGCAAATCCATAATTTGTGCCTGAATTGTAACATCAAGTGCTGTTGTAGGCTCATCAGCTATTAGTATACTTGGAGTACAAGCAAGTGCAATAGCAATCATAACCCTTTGACGCATTCCGCCTGACAGCTGGTGAGGATATGCCTTTAATCTTTTTTCAGCATCCGGAATACGAACTAACTCAAACATTTTAAGAGCTTCTTTTTTAGCCTCCTCCTTATTCATACCACGATGAAGCATTAAGCTTTCCATTACCTGCTTACCACATGACATAGTAGGATTTAATGAACTCATGGGGTCTTGGAAAATCATACTTACTTCATTTCCTCTATATTCATGAAGCCTTTTTTTATCCATTTTTAAAACATCTTCACCATTATATAATATGCTTGAGTCTTTCTTAATTTCAGCTACAGATTCCTTTAAAAGTCTCATAATAGCCTTTGCAGTTACTGTTTTACCACAGCCTGATTCTCCAACAAATGCAAGAGTTTCACCTGGTTTTAATTCAAAATCAACGCCTCTAACAGCTTTTACTTCTCCAGCATATGTGTTAAAAGAAACTCTAAGATCTTTAACTTCTAATATATTGTTATTCATAATACACCTACTTTCTTAAACGTGGATCAAGAGCATCACGTAAGCCATCACCCATAAGCGTGAATGATAACATAGTTAGCGCAATCATTATTGAAGGGAAAAACAGCTGATGCGGATAGTGCGTAAATTGAGCCTGTGCAGCTGATGCTAATGCACCCCAGCTTGTTCCCGGAGGTTGGATTCCAAGACCTATATAGCTTAAAAATGCCTCTGAGAATATATATCCCGGTATATCGAATGTTATAGAAACAATTACAACACTGATAGTATTTGGAATCATATATTTAACAACTATTTTCCATGGACTAACTCCCATTGCGCGAGCTGCAAGTATATATTCTTCGTTTTTAATCTGAAGCATCTGCCCTCTGACAAGCCTTGCCATACCACACCAACCCGTTATTGTCATAGCGAGTATAAGGGTCCACAGACTTTTACTGTCTAATAATATGGACATAAGTATTACTACAATTAGATATGGTATACTTATCAGTATCTCTACAATACGCATCATTATAGTGTCAACTCTTCCGCCAAAATAAGCAGCAATACCACCATATATACATCCAATAACAGAAGAAATTAATGCACCAGTGATACCAATAATAATTGATACTCTACCACCAATCCATACTCTGGCAAACAGGTCACGACCTAGCTTGTCTGTACCAAACCAATGTGTTGAGCTTGGGCCTTGATTACGAGCAGCCTTATCAACAGATTCAAATTCATATCCACTTAGTGCAGGACCAATAACAACCATTACAATAAGCAATAAAAGTATGCACATAGCGATCAATGCAACTTTATTTTCTTTAAAGCGTCTCCATGCATCTTTGAAATATCCAACCCTTGGACGTGCAATGATATCACCTTGATTTTCAGATGTACCAATAATTTCAAAAGAAGATGCATCTATTTTTTCATTATTTTGCATAATCATTACCCCTCCAAACTATCGTTTGATAACCTAATTCTAGGATCTATCAGCACGTAAACAAAATCAACTATTAGTTGCATAACAACAAACAGAACAGCGTAGAAAATTGTAGTACCAAGAATCATAGTGTAGTCATTGTTATTAATAGAGCTTATATAGTAAAATCCTATTCCTGGTATAGAAAACATCTTTTCTGTAACAAATGCACCTGTAAAAATACCTACTATACTACCTGCAAGCATTGTAACAGCTGGCAACATAGAGTTTCTAAGAACGTGTCTTCTAATTACCTTACCCTCTGACAAGCCCTTCGCTCTTGCAGTTAGAACGTAGTCCTGCTCAAGAGTGTCCAACATACTTGACTTAATATATCTAGCATAGCTTGCTATTGGGCCAAAGCACAATACTAAAATTGGCAATACCATGTTTTTAGCCTTGCCCCACCCTGAGGCTGGGAACCAACCAAGGTTAACTGCAAATACCAGCTGAACAAGTGAAGCTAAAACGAATACTGGTATAGTAACACCTAATATTGCAATAAACATTACAATGTAATCTGGCCACTTGTTTTTGTTAAGAGCGGCTACAATTCCTAAAGTTACTCCTATAGTAACGCCTATTAAAAGCGCAATACCACCGACCATAGCCGATACTGGAGATGTTGTGGCTATAGTTTGACTAACAGACCTACCTGCAAATACAACACTTTCACCCAAATCAAAATGTAATAAATTTTTCATATATGATAAATATTGCTGATATAAAGGTTTGTCTAAGCCATACTTTGCATAAAAGTTAGCTCTAGTCTGATCTGGCAACATTTGTGCCATAGAAGAAAGCGGATCACCTGGTATACTTCTCATAAGAAAAAATGTAAGTGTTATTATGATAAATAATGTAAGTATCATATACATACATCTTTTAAAGATATATTTTTTCAACTTTAAACCTCCCTCTGTGTTAACAAAATTGGGCAACCACTAAAGTTGCCCGATTATTTTAGCTTATAATATTTTATATTATCTGCCGCTAGTAAACATATCCTTATAACCATTAGCACTAAAGCCAAGATTAGAATATCCGAATACATAATTTTTGTAGAATGAGTGAGATGTAGATGTAGCTAAAGGACAAACAACAGCTTCATCAAGAAGTATTTTTTCAGCATCTATATAGTGTTGAATTCTTACTTTTTCATCCATTTCAATAGCACCTTTATCAACTAATTCGTCAAATTGTTTATTAGCCCAACCAGTTTCAACTTGATCCCACTCTGATTTAAAGATACTTAATACATCATATGGATCATTGTAGTAAGCTCCCCAGCTCATATAGCCCATTTGATAGTTTCCATTTTGAACATTTTCATAGAATATTCCCCACTCAGCAAAGTTAATTTTTAAATTAACTCCTAAATCAGTTAGGTATACCTGTTGTAAATATTCACCAAATGTACGGAACCAATCATCTGTACCAGCTAAAGATAATGTTACTTCAAGAGTTGATGGGTCATCCCCTAAACCTAATTCTTGCATTCCTTTTAATAATAAATCTTTTGGTGTTTGTCCATTAGATTCTAATTCTGCCTTTTGTTCTTTTAATACATCTCCAGCAGCTTGACGGAAGTTAGTTTCTCCAACAGAAATTGTTGGCACAACCCATCCATATGTAGGAACTCTTAATCCACCAAAGCACATTTCATTGATATCTTCAAGGTCTATAGCTAAGCTAAATGCTTTACGAATATTCTCATTTTTGAATAATTCATCTTGTGTGTTGTAAAAGTTAAATACTAAACCTTGAGTTGTATAATATTCATACTTGGAATTGCTATCATTATTAAATTCATCTAACCATTCTTGTGTACTTACACCAACAACATCCAAATCTCCACTCTTATATGCATTGATTATAGTAGTTGTGTCAGACATTATAGCTAAATTAACTTTGTCTAATTTTACTGAATCAGCATTCCAATAATTAGGGTTCTTTTTAAGCACTAAAGAACTGTTATGTGTCCAGCTTTCAAGTACAAATGGTCCGTTGTAAATAGTATACTCTACTTCTGTACCATATTTTTCTCCCCACTCTTTTACTTTATCTTCTCTTTGTGGGTAATATATTGTACTATTACACATTTCTAAGAATGCTGGTGTTGTATGTGCAAGAGTAATTTCTAATGTTTTTTCGTCTATAGCTTTTACCCCTAACTCCGATGAAGCCATTTCGCCTTTACTTATTGCATCATAGTTAAGAACTGGTGATAAGAACCATCCATTTGGACATCCTGTTGCAGGATCTGCACTACGTTGTAATGAGTAAACATATTGCTGAGCTGTTACAGGCTCTCCATCTGACCATTTATTATCTCCTAAGTGGAATGTCCAAACTGTACCATCTTCATTACTTTCCCAAGTTTGTGCATCTCCAGGTGCCATGAAATATTCTCCATCTCTATCTTCAAGACGAACAAGTCCTTCCATTACGTTAGTAATAATAGTGCTTGAGTAAGAGTCTGAACGAAGTGAAACGTCAAGAGATGTTGGATCAGATGCTAAATAAGTATTTAAATACTGTTCTTTATCTGCTTCTCCTGGTTTTATATTTTCATTTGAGTTTACGTTTTCATTTGAATCTTTATTACCTGAGTCTGCAGGCTTGTCTGTATTGCTACATGCAACAATACTTAAACACATTGTAAAAATTAATATTATAGCTAATATCTTTTTCATTTTTTACACTCCTTAGTATATTGTATTTAATTATCTCAAATTATAGCATACACTATAATTACTGTCAATAATTTAACAATGTTTTATGTAAATACTTTAATTAATGATTAATTTTGTAAATTTTATATACTTTAATTAACTAGTTTTAAAATTTATTTAATTTTTTTCATCAATTTGCAGCAAAGTATAAAAAAAATTTATAGTGAATAATAAACAAAAATCAAATTTATGTTTTTTGCTATAAAAAAGTGAACTACGTTCACTATATCTAATAAGAAAGAGAAACTTTCCTATTAGATAAAAAAAACACCGCAAAAACTTTAGTTTTTGCGATGTATACATTTTCATTGTTAATTTAAAATATTTTTTTCCTGTCCTTTAAATATTTTTGAAAATTCTTCAATGTTACTGATATCATTTTTTGATTTTGTGCTTTTAGCAATGCTTACAGCTGATGTTAATAGATTTCCAAGCATCATTGGTGCCGAAAGTGTATTAAGAAAAAGCCTTGTAGTGCTTGGACATGTTAACACTAAATTACTATTCAAAGCTACTTCTGCATTTTCATTGTCAGTGATTGCCAATATAGTTGATCCCTTAATTTTTGCGTACTCAACAAATTTATTTGTCATGTAATAGTAGTCAGGAAAAGAAACTGGTATTAAGAGAATATCGCTCTTTATAAATGATAGGGTACCATATATACTGTCATTAAGCTCTGTATTTACTGTTATAGAGGATATACCTACAGTTGCTAAACGCATTGAAATAAATTCAGCAAGCTGATAGGAAATACCTCTTCCACATATAACAATTGTTTTATGCTTAAGTATCATTTCTGCAGCATTGAATAATTTACTTATATCTATGTTAGCAACATAATTGTTTATTATTGCTAATTCTTCATGGCAAATATCAATTAGCAATTGTTCCTTGTGTGTTAGTTCATAAGATGGGACAGGATCTGAGGCGTATGCATTTTGAATCTGGACTTCATTTTTATTGGAGATTACATTATATTTTCTGAACTCATATTTTAGTTCATTGAAATTTTCAAATCCCCAAGCAGAGCAAGCATTTAGTATAGTAACCTCTGTCACTTTAGTAGCTTGGCTTAAATCTTTCAGCGTTATAAAGCACATTATATGGGGGTCATTTAGCATGTAATCAGCTAGTTTTTTCTGTTTTGTCGTCATTGTCTTATATTTATCCTTGAGTAAATCTACAACATTCATATTACAGTACCATCCATTTAAATTATATTAAATACTATAATATACCAATTTGCCAATTTTGTAAAGCTAACAAAATTACAAAATTTTCATAATTGATTTTTATTACCTATTAATGTAGATAAATAGTGCGTGACAAACTAGGAAAATTATGCTATCATGTTCATAATCAAAATAAACAGAGTGGATAAGATGCGTAAAGTGTTAAGAGATGGGAGGTCGCTCTTAAACGAAGGACTATGGGTCTGCGGTATCTTGTCGCTTCCGCTGTTAACGTATTAATATAATACGTTAGTATTATTATACAATACATTAATATTAATATGTTTAGTATTTGCGGAAGTATTACTTTGTGCCTAATAGGAGGTTCAAATGAAAGGTAATACTTTTTCTATGTCAAAACAATTTTCTGCCACTAATATAACAAGGGCAGGCATACTAATCTCAATGAGTTTAGTACTAAACTTAATTTTTATGGTTTACATCCCAGTTGCAGGCTTTAACACTGTTAAATTTACATTATCATCTGCAATAACAATGATTACAGGAATAGTATGTGGTCCATTGATGGGATTTTTTTCAGGAGCTATAGTAGATATTTTAACGTGTATAATTAGACCTGCTGGTCCATATTTTCCTGGTTTTACAATTGCAGCTGGATTAACCGGATTAATGGCAGGATTAATTTACAGGTATTTAAGAAACGATAAGCTAAATTATAATCTACTAAATACAGTCTTTATTTCTATATTATCAGGTGGCTGTGTTGGTGCTTTCATCATGAAGGGTTTACTGACATTTCAAGATAAGACATTATATTATAACGGAGAACCATTAAGTATATTATATGTAATTGGTTTTATAGCCTTAGTACTTGCATATATTATAGTTCCAATCGTTATAACATCTAAACTAAAATTTAATATTAAGACAAATAAGATTTTATTTATGGTAAGTATAATACAATTTGTAACATCAATAATTTTAAATACTTACTTTTTATCGGTATTATTCGGTAAAGGCTACCTAGTATTTTTACCCGCAAGAGTTCTATCAAACTTCTTTATAATACCAATCTATACTGTTGTAATTGCAACAATCTTAGAAGCAATAAATAAGCGATTTAAATTGAACATATAAAAAATGCGCGAAAGCGCATTTTTTTATATATTGCAATATCCTACAACTACATATTCTTCTGGTATATTATAATCTTTTTGCGGAGACTCTAAGATCCAAGTTACGTCTGTTAACGTTACGTCTACTATTGCTTCAAAGTATAGCATAACAATTCCTGCATCTATTTCTTCTTCGTAGGTACCTGTATGTTCATCATTTCTTACTGCTAAAACTACCATGCCATCATCTAAAATAAATCTCCAAGGTTGTCTATTAAGTGTTGATGGTGCTAATCTTGCGTAATGGAAAGCATCTAATAGTGCTCTGTTTTCCAGATCATCTGCTGTAGCGCTACATCCCCATTTATTTAAGTAAACTATATCTTCAACTCCAAGTCTTTCTGAAATATTGTCTGCAACTCTTGAGATTTTTGTTTTAGATTCATTAGCTCCGATTGTAGGTATATTAATAATCTTAGTTTTATTATCATCATATCCTAATGCTATAATAGCAACAACTTCCTTATCAGAGTTAATACCTAAATTGTTTTTTATTAAATTGCTATCATTAAATGTTATCCAGCAGGAGCCAATCTGCATATCTAATGCCTTCAACACAATTTCTTCACCAATATATCCAGCATTTATTATATAACTATCTTTTTTCTCTGATAATAATATTACGTAATTTGGTGCATCAAGCATAAAGCCTTTATAGCCTGCCTTACCATTTAGGTTTTCAAACACTTCATTTCCCATAATAAGAGTTTCAACTTCAATATCATTTATTAATCTTTTTGATGTATTGGCATAATTCTTTAATTCTTTTATATGCTCTTTCTTCAGTGCAGTTTTTTTATAGTCTCTAACAGATTTTCTGTTTGATATGAGTTTCTTATATTCCATAGTTCCTCCCAAGTTTTATATAATTTGTATTAGAACGCTACTACTATTCCTCCATCGTCTGCGTAAACTGTACTTAGACCGCCAGCTTTAAATATCAAAACATCTTTAAATTTATATCTGATTAAGAGTTCTTTTTTTAGATTTTCAGCTTTTTCCTTAGCATTTGAATGCGTTATACCTAATATAGTATTTTCAAAGTCTATATTAAATTCTCCGATTATTTCTATTAATCTATTAAAAGCTTTTTTATTACCTCTTACTTGTTCTACAAGTTCTATTTCACCATTTCCGTTGTCGCCCATTATAGGAACTATATGAAGCAATGAAGCAACCTTAGCCTTAACTCCGCTTATTCTTCCGTTTTTAACTAAGTTATCAAGCGAATCTAATATAAACAATGTTTTTAGCTTAGATATATATTTGTTTGTTGTTTCAATTATTTCATTAAAGTTTAAGTTTTCTTCAACTAATTGTTTTATTTTTAACGCTACTAACGTTGATCCAGATGCTGCAGATTTAGTGTCAAAAATGTGTACTAAGCCACCAGGAATTTTTTCTAAAAACATATTTTTTGCTAACATTGCGCTATTAAATGAACCACTTAATGCAGATGAAATGGTAACAACAAATGATGCTCCATCCTTTGAAAATAATCTCATATATTCATCTGGAGAAGGACATGCAGTTTTTATATGTTTTTTACTTGATTTCATTTTACTTATTAATTCCTCTGTATTTAAATTAACATCTGCTATTTCATCATTGTCAATTAATATTTTAAATGGAACCCTATCAACTTCTTCTGACATAAGCTTTATATCATCACTAAAATCTATGCTGCTATCAACAATTACTTTATTCTCCATTCATTTACTCCTACATTTTATCTATTAATTTATTTCAATTTTTTTATTATTTTTTTGCTATACTAATACAACACTTTATCTTTACACTATATAATATGCGTATAATTCACTAAATTATTTCCTCTGCTATTTTACAAATTATGTCATCAGCATTAATGTTTAATTTTCTTTTATCAAGTATTTTGTATAATTCTAATCTAATTTCTTTAATTAATAATACATCATTTAAATTAAAATTCAACAAAAATATATGTACAAAATCATTTACAAATTTAAATTTCCAATCTGTGGCTATTGGGTCATATGTTATTATATAAGCTATCATCTTTCCTATATCTGATTCTATTTTACCTTCACTGCACAATTCAAAATCTATGCCATATACTTTATTATTATTAACCAAAAAATTTCTTAAATTTATATCATTTATAATATATTGTTTACCATAATATTCATTTGTTGCTTTATAAAATTTTTGTAAGAAACCTAGAAGCTTTATTATCATTTTATGATATGTTACACTTGAACTTGACTCTTCCTTTTCAAGCCAATCTAGGAAAGTCAAATCCCCTAAATCTTCAAGCATAACCTCATCATTTGACACAGATATTATTTTAGGCACACTAGCTTTACTATGTAACAAAACATTTAATATTTCCGCTTCAAATAACATATAGTCTATATCATTAAACTTCTTAACAATATATGTTTTTGAATTATTATATATTCTGTATACAGAATTTCTTTTACTATATAACTTAATTTTTTCCATTTTTATGCACATGCCTCAAACTACAATATAACACCAGGACCTAATAGCTTAGATTTTTTTACATTCTTCTCTAGCTCAATTATTAACTGTTCTTTTGTCTGTCCAGAGTAGTCTATCATTGAACCATTAAATAATATTTCGGATCCATCAAACAATATTATAGTCTTTTTAAGAGTTTTCTTCAACCTATCTATTAATATTTTTGCTATATCTGTATCGACATTATTATATATAATTAAAAACTTATCGCCAGAATATCTGCAAGATACATCTATTTTTCTTGTATTAGACATTATACATTCAGCTATTTCTTCTAATAATTTATCTGCAAGCTTAAATCCATAATCTAAATTTATTTTTCTAAAATTCAAAAAATCAATCAATAATAGAGAAAATTCTATATGTTCCTCATTGTAATTTCTTATACTAGTATCTAAACTATCCAATACAAATTGATAATTATAAAGTCCTGTAAGGCTGTCCTTGTCATTTTTGCTTCTCATATCCTCTAGTAAATATTCAATTTGTCTATTTTTTTCAAGCATTATTCTATTTAACTGCTTTTTATCGGTTATATCTTGCATAATTATGTGAAAAATTCCGTTATCATAACCGAAAATAAATAACTTTAAGAATTTATCGAAACAATCAAAATATTGTTCGATTATTTTATAATCACTTGTCATTGCTGCATGTGTAATTATTAAAGGCCAATCAAATATGGAGGTTTTTGTGCTTGGACATATTTCAGTAAATTTTTTATTTATAATTTCAGAATTAGGAACGCCCGTGATATTTGAAAAATGTTTGTTAGCATTAATTATATATAATTCACATTCATTTGTAATATCATTGTATTTACTTTCACAGGTTATAAAAGGCTCAAAATAATTTGACATAAAAACAAAATTATTTAATTTTACATTTTCCATCATAGCAGCTTAAATCCTCCTTAGTTTAATTTGATTATTTTCTAAACCATCTATATATTGAAAACATATGGATGTTATATATAAATGATACTATAATCTACAAAATTATACAAATAACTTTTTCATTTTTCAAAAATTTTATTATTTAAAATAGAAACATTATATTATACTGAATAAATATAACCAATTGTTTATCCACAATTGTTAATAACATGTTGATAACTACATGTCCAAAATACCATGATTTTTGATAAAATAAAAATTTTTAACTTTTTTAAAAAAATTGTTGACAAAAACCACTGTTAATATTTACTCTTTTCATAGTTGTGCACAATTTAATCCACAGCTGTTGATAACTTAGGTATTAATCGAACATATTTTTACTAATTAATTTTTATTTTCATTTTTGTAATAATTACGTCAAAATATTAAAAAAAAGTCAAAATAAAATTAAAATATTATATTAAAAAATAACTTGAAAATTTTAATATTTATAATTATTCATTAACTCTTATGAGGTAAAAATAAATGTATAAATAGACTTAAAGGATAAAAAAAGTGAACTACGTTCACTCTATGGAAAGCTGTAAAATGCTATGTACTTTACAGCTTTCAACTCTTAACTTAAATTTTAAATTTATACCCAAGTTGATACTTCTCATTTAGCTCATTTATTTGCTTAATTAAAATATCATTCATAGGTACGCCTTTATCTTTTCTATATTGATAAGTTAAATATTCTTTTTCACCAGCAGTATAGATTCTATCACATCCTGGAGCCTTTTTAGAACTGCGAAGTTCTCTTAACATATCTCCAGTTTGTTTTCTAAACTTATCTATCTCAATGAAATTTTCAACATTTATTGCTATAAAGAAATGGCCTAGTTTATATGGTTTTTTATCTCCGTTTTCATCAACATCAGTTAAAGCCTTCATAAAAGGTCCGAGATGAAGTGCTGATGATAATATTTCAACAACAGTTGCATATCCGTAGCCCTTATATCCTGCTAGCTCCTCACCAACTCCACCAAGAGGTGTTAATGCAGCTTTTCCCTTTGTTAAATCTACAAGAACTTGGTCAGTGTCAGTTCTTACATTACCTTCATCATCTATAACCCAGCCTTCTGGAAGCGGCTTACCCTCCCTACTGTACTTCTCTATCTTACCCCTTTGAGAAGTAGATGTAGCACAATCAAGTAAAAAGTCAAATTCTTCATCAGTAGGTATAGCAAATGTTAATGGATTTGTTCCGAGCATGTTTTCAACACCAAAGGTAGGTGCTATAGAAGGTCTAGCATTAGTTCCAGTTATACCAATCATGCCTTCCTTAGATGCCATAAGAGGATAATATCCAGCAAAGCCATAATGTGAAGAATTTTTAACAGTAACCATACCCATTCCATAAACTCTAGCCTTTTCAATAGCCATTTCCATAGCCTTTTTACTTACAACATGCCCCATTCCATCATTAGCATCAAGTATTGCTGTAGTATAGGTTTCTTTTATTACGTCTATTTTGGTAACAGGATTTAATATGCCATCTTTTATTCTATCTATGTATATAGGCTTAAATCTTCCTATACCATGAGAATCAATACCCAGCTTATCAGATGTTATAAGAACATCAGCAACAATCTTAGCATCATCTGCTGGAACACCAAGCTTAATAAAAACATCAGCCATAAATCTTTCCAATAAATCAAAATTAATATACTTAGTATTATCCATCATATCACTTCCTCACTTTCTAATTTTTATTTCATAATCTAGCCATTTAATAATATCTAAAGATATTATACACTTAATTACAAAATTTGTTAATACCTATCTATTAATTAAATAAATTAAAGCCAAAGAATAACAATTACTCTCTGGCTTTAAAAAGCATTTAATTATTTTATTTTGATGCTTGCTTTAATTCACGTTTTTCTTCTAGTTTAGATACAAATATTGTACCTGCTAAATCACCTAAGCAATTGTTTGTAGTAGTTCCCATATCAAATATACGATAGAAGGCAGCTATTATTCCTACAATTTCTGTTGGTAAACCAAACGCTTCAACCATCACTAGCAGCTTAACAATACCGCTTCCTGGTATTCCACCACCACCAGTTGAAAGTATAGCTGATAAAAATATAACTTTAACCATAGTTCCTAAATCCACTGGTACTCCTACTACCTGACTTATAAACATTATAACACAGCCATATAATATAACACTTCCATCATAATTCATCTGTGATCCTAAAGGAACTGTAAAGCCTGATATTCTTTCTGGAACTCCGAATTTTTCTTTAGCAACCTTTATATTTACAGGTATTGAAGCTACACTACTACATGTTGATAAAGTATATATCCATAGTTCAGCACTATCCTTAATAAACTTGAATGGATTAATTTTAGCTGTTACCATCAAAACTCCACCATATACTAATATTACTTGTAGTATACAAGCTAGATAGTATGTTCCTGCTAATGTTGCCATACTTGTAAATATTCCTGCACCGTATTTTCCAAAGGAGTTAGCCATTAAGAAAAATATACCTATTGGTGAAACTATCATTATCATGTTGATTAATGAAAATACCATATCATTTAATGCATTAAAGCATCTTATTGCTGTTGCTTTTGTATTTTCATTTTTCATTCTTAATATTGCAACACCTAACATAACAGATATAATTAATGTTTGTAATATATTGCCATCCGAAAATGTTTTAAACATATTAGATGAAAACATACCTAAAAAGAAATCTGAAACAGTGATATCTGTTGAGCCTGTTACCTCTTTTGATGCTAAGCCTGTAAAATTAGCAATAGTACCTGGTTTAATTATTGATGCTACAGCTATACCAATTATACAAGCAACAATTGTTGTAGCAATATAGTACGCCATTATTCTAAAGCTGATGCGTCCTAAGGCCTTCATATCCTTTTGTGAGGTAATACCTGTAATAATTGTAACTATAACCATAGGAACAACTATTAGTTTAATACAGTTTAACCACACATCACCTATAAATCCTAGCTTAGTCATTGGTTCACCAATAATTAAGCCAAAAATAGCACCTAAAATCATTGCAAGAAAAACTTGTGTTGTTAAACTAATTTTCTTTTTACCTAATTTCATAATCCTCTTCCTTCCTCATATTATTTTAGTTTATCTCAATTGATTATTCAATTGCCTAATAATTTTAACTGTTTCTATAGCATCATTTTTATTTACACCCAAATGAAAAACTAATCTTACTCTATTCTCTAAAACTGGCCTAATTAAAAGTCCTAATTTTTTAGCTTCAGCACAAAACTCCTCTGGTATTAAGCCTGTTTTTGTCACATCAAGCATAATAATATTTGTTTCAACATTAGTTTGAACAATTATTTTATCCAAATTTTTTAAATTGCTTGCTACATATTGTGCATTTTCATGATCATCTTGTAATCTAGCAACATTATGTCTAAGAGCATAAATTCCTGGTGCAGCTATAATACCTGCTTGTCTCATAGTTCCACCTAAAAGCTTTCTTTCTTTTCTGACTTCCTTAATAAACTTGTGTGTACCACAAACCAGTGATCCTACTGGAGCTCCAAGTCCTTTAGATATACAAAACATAACTGAATCTGTATACTTGCAAATTTCCTTTACGTCAGTCTTAAGATAAGTAGCTGCATTAAATAATCTTGCACCATCCATATGAACATGAACATTGTGTTTTTTAGCTAGATTGTATATTTTCTCTAAGCGTTCTAGGTCGATACATGCTCCACCAGAAAAGTTATGAGTATTTTCAATGCATAGCATTTTAATGTCATTAGAACTTAATAGTTTTTCTAAGCTATCTATATCTGGCATATGGTTTTCATCTAATTCATAAAACACTGGCTCAAGTTGCCCTATATTTTTATCAAATACAACCTTTTCACTTTTGTAAATATGCTGTAATCTATCAACAAGCACTTTATCAGATGGCTTGCAGTGTGTCAAAATAGCTGTAGTATTGCCAGCAGTTCCAGAGCAAAATAATATAGCTTCTTCCTTACCTGTCATAAGTGCTGCTAAATCCTCTAGCTCGTTTATTGTTTTATCTTCTCCTCTTCCTGAAGCATCTGTTCTACCATCATCTCCAAGCTTTGCTGTCAATATAGATTCAAGCATTTCTTGAGTAGGCATTGTTAGGGTATCGCTTCTTAAATCTATCATTTCTTCCTCCTATATTTTATATTAATTATTATTAATTCATCTCAATTAACATTAAGCAAATTACATGCCAACTTGAAATAAAATTTTAATTTGGCATTTTACAATACTTTTAGAATCTTCATGGATAATAGACACAAAATAAAACGTTGCATATGTTTCATAAAACACATATGCAACGCAACATAAAACTTATTTGTTATTTTTTAAAATTCTCCATAAAGTAGATCTGTGTATACCTAGAAGCTTTGCAGCTTCGTTTTTATTTCCTTGACTGCTTGATAAAGCTTTTTTTACATCCTCAAGGGTAACAGACTTGTGTATACATGCTAAGTTATCTGCATCATTATTATTTCCATCCTCATGCATAAACCTTGGTTCATATTCTTTTATCATGTTATATACTACATCAAAATCTAAAACTTTATCACGACAGATAATGCAGACCTTCTCAATAAAATTCTGAAGTTGTCTAATATTTCCCGGCCAATTATATAACCTTAATGCTCGAATCGCTTCATCTGTTAGAACTATTTTTTCACTCTTATTAAAGTTATTTAAAAATGCCTTAGATAAATAATCTATATCATCCTTTCGTTCACACAAAGGTGGTATGGCCAAGGTCAAAACATTTAATCTATAAAATAAATCCTCTCTAAACTTATTTATAGAAACAAGTTCAGCAAGTTTTTTGTTAGTAGCTGCTATGATTCTTACATCTATAGGTATAACTCTATCGCTCCCTAGTCTCATAACCTTTCTCTCCTGTATAACTCTTAAAAGTCTTCCTTGTAATACTAAAGGAATTTCACTGATTTCATCTAAAAAAATTGTTCCCTTATGTGCTAACTCAAACAAACCTGGCTTACCTGACTTTTTCGCTCCAGTAAAAGCACCCTCTTCATAACCAAACAACTCGCTTTCCAATATGCTCTCTGGAAGAGATGCACAGTTAACAGCTATAAACGGACCAGACTTTCTATTGCTTTCATTATGAATACTTTGAGCAAACAATTCCTTTCCAACTCCAGTATTACCTACAATCAAAACCGTTGAGTCTGCTAAAGAAAAATTCTTAGCTATTTCTATTGATTTTTTAATTTCATCACTAACACCCAATATGTCATCAAAGTTATAGGTAGCATATAGCCCTTTATCAAGTATAGCAGTACGAATCTTGTGTTCACCCTTGGTTATAGTATTTATATCGTTAAATGTTGCAATAGCACCTATAATCTTATTATTATCAAGCTTTATAGGTATCATATCACAAAGTACCTGATTTTTGCCAATAGTTATAGTTTCCTGAGTCTTTTCTATTCCGCTTTCAAATACATTTACTAGTTCATTTAGCTCTGGTACAGCCTTATTTATATCCTCTCCAATAGGCTCATCGCAAAGTTTAGGTATCATCTTTAAAGCTCTGTTATTTATAAGTGTAATTTTACTAGAATTATCAATTGCGACATAACCTTCATTAGTTGTATTCAGTATTGTTTTTAACTCCTCTGTTTTTCTCGCTTCATTTAGTAGTGAGTTTAATATATTTTTACACTCATTATATGCGTATATTAATGCTTTCTCTGTTAAATTAATTCTAACACAAGTAAGATTAAGTTCTTTAGCTATATATGTCTGCAAAAGTCCACCTACAATTACATCTATATTTTCTTCTTTTAATCTTTCTATTTTCAATCTTGTATCTGTAGGATCTTCTGCTGTTATTTGCTTTATATTAATGTTAAGTATAGGGTTTAATAAATCAAGTCCTCTAGTTAAGTTATTGTAACCTATAACAGCTACATTTTTCCCTAGCTTACTAGCCTCTACTAGTGCAGCTATCATGTCCTCGAGGGGAACCGGGATTTCAACAACAGGTATATCCAATGCTTTTTTTATTCTAATAGCCGTACCACCTCTTGCCATCAAAACCTTAAAGCCTTGTTGTATAAACTTCTGTGGATTATCCTGATCCCATAATTGAACATCAACATCATTCTTACCTAGCTTTTTGAAAACATCCTTAGCTAAATCTACAAAATCGTTACTGTATGCTGCATAACAAATGTATTTCATTTTGTGACTCCCTTATTTTAGTTGACTTTTAATATACTCTTTTATTTAGTTTACTATAATTATAAAAAACGTCAAGTTATAATATTTTTTTAAATTATAAGTTACGCAGCGTAGCTAAGACTGTGGTATAATATTTTAAAAGTATTATACTTATTATTGACTAAATTTTTATATTAAAAAAATATTACTAATAATATATAGTTAACTTTATATAATAATATAATCCTTATATTATTTAATATAAAAATTTGTGTTTAGCTTCTAAAATAACAAAATCAATGATATAGGAGTATATTATGAAAATATTAAGTATCCTAGCACAAAAACCACATAGTACAGGAAGCGGAGTTTATCTAACAGAGCTTGTAAAAGCCTTTGATAAATTAGACTGCGAACAAGTAGTTGTAGCAGGTATATATAAAGAGGATCAAGTTGAATTTCCACCTAATGTTAAGTTTTGCCCTGTTTTTTATAAAACAGACGAACTTCCATTTGCAATTCCTGGCATGACAGACCAAATGCCTTATGAAAGCACTGTATATAGCCAAATGACTGAAGAAATGGTTGACGGCTTTAAAGGTGTATTTAATGCAAAATTAAAAAATATAATAGATAGCTTTAATCCAGACTTAATTATTTGCCACCACTTATATTTGCTAACAGCCATAGTAAGAGAAAATTTCCCTAATTATAGGATTGCTTGTGTATGTCATGGAACGGATATTAGACAAATTAAAAAAAATCAACTAGAAAATGAATATATAAAAGAGAATATAAGAAAATTAGATTTAATATTTGCACTACACGAAGAGCAAAGAGAGGATATAGCAATAACCTATGGAGTAGATAAATCTAACATCAAAGTTATAGGAAGTGGTTACAACAATAGTATATTCTATAACATGAAGCTAAATAAGAATACTAGCCACATTAACCTAATATACGCAGGAAAACTTAATCAGAAGAAAGGTGTAATGAATCTAGTAAAATCACTAGAAAACTTACCATATGAAAGGGACAAGTTAACACTTAAGTTAGCAGGTGGTAATGGCAATAACGAAGAATACGACATGCTATTAGAACTTATAAGTAACTGCAAATATCCTGTTAAACTTCTAGGAAAGTTAAATCAACAAGATCTAGCATATGAGTTTAACAGCTCTGATATATTTATACTTCCATCCTTTTTTGAAGGTCTGCCATTAGTATTGATTGAGGCTTTGGCTTGTGGATTAAAGGTTATATCAACAGACCTGCCAGGTGTAAAGGATTGGATGGATAAGAATGTACCAAACAACAACATAACATATATTACACTTCCAACACTTATTAACACAGACGAGCCTAGACTAGAAGAACTTCCTTTGTTTGAACAAAATATAGCCAATGCTATAATAAGCTGTGTGAATAAAAGCTATGATAATACAATAAACTTAAATGATATATCATGGGATGGTGTTGGTAAAAGAATAATGAATCTCATTGCTTTAAATTAATTTTTATTAAAGATTTAAATGGTAGCATATATTTTTTACATTTTTATACACATTACAAACACATTACATTTGCCAAACAAGGTTTAAATATTAATAAATTTTGTTATAATATAATTATGATTGTATTGAAAGGAGAGAGTGTGAAGAAAAGCACTTCACACTATGGAAGAATCAAAAAACGATTCTTCTTCAAATTTCTGACGCCGTAATGCGGCGTAATGGAGGTAATTATGTTTAAAAAAAGTATATGCTTAATTTTAATATTTATAATAGCATTTAGTTCATTTAAGGTATATGCCACATCTGATATGCCAAGTAGCTGGGCAGAAGAAGAAGTTAATAAATCTATAAAATATAATTTAATTACTGAAAAGACAAACTCTCAATTTCAAAGCAATATCACAAGAGAAGTATTTTGTGAGCTTATCGTTAAATTTTATGAATCATTGACAAAAGATTTTGAAGACATATCAGATAATCCATTCAACGATACAACAAACATAAAAGTACTAAAAGCTTATAATCTAGGTATAACAAACGGCATAAGCAGTACTGAATTTGGGCCAAATAGATATATAACAAGAGAAGAAGCAGCTACACTATTGTCTAGAGCTATATACCAAGCAAAACAAAAGAGTTACCTATATAATGAAAACAAAGGTGAATCAATAGGATTTTGGGATCTAAGCGACATTTCTAATTGGGCAATTTTAGGCGTAAATGAAATGGCTAAAGAAGGCTATATAGAAGGTACAGATAGTGGTCATTTTTATCCTAAATATTATATTACAATAGAAGAATCATTAGCTTTAGTAGTAAGGGTGTATGAATCCTTAAGCTTAGAATATAAAATAACAAAAACAGGAGTTATTCATGGTGGAGGACTAATTGAAGGATATGATAAAACCAATAGCCTTGAAGCTGTTCAAAAATCCATATCTGAAGGTGGAAGAATTTTAGAAATAGATTTTAATTACACCAGAGACGGCGAGCTAGCATGCATACATAAATGGATGAATTACTATGCTCCCGATTACATCGAAGACTACGAACCTTTAAGCTTATATAAGTTTAAAAAAGCAAAAATATTTAACAGATTTACCCCATTAGATTTAGATGATTTAATGAATATAATGGAAGAAAACGAAGGAACATACCTAGTCACTGACATTAAAGATGACAACATCGAAGCCCTAAAGCTAATATCCTCGAAATACCCACAAATGATTGACCGCATCATTCCCCAAGCCTACAGCAAAGCAGAAGTCCCAATTATTAAAGAGCTAGGATATAAAAATATAATTCTAACATTTTATAATATGCCATATACCGAAGTTATGCAAACATCTGCTTTAGTTGATTTTGCAAAGGAAAACAATTTATTTGCTTTCACATTTTCATATGAGCTAGCTAATGAGAGATTTATAAATGAACTAAAAAAATCTAACATTCTATTACTAACACACACTATCAGCACCCTAGAAGAGCAAGAAATATATCGAGGCTTAGGTGTAAATGGGTTTTATACGGATATTGTGGTTATGAATTAATATAATTATTATAATATGATATACAATCAAAAAGCTGTTGCATGACTAAAATAATAGTAAAGCAACAGCTTAATTTATTTAATAATGAACTTTGTCATCAATATACCAGTAATAGAACCTGCAGTATCAATAATCACATCAAACACTCTAGGTCCTCTACCCGGAACGAATGCTTGATGAACCTCGTCAGTTATAGCATACAATGTACACAATAATATACACCATAGTACTTTATTGTTTCTAGGTATATTATTTTTACTAGAAGCCATATACATAAGTATACCAAGTATCATATACTCAGTAAAATGTGCAGTTTTTCTAATCAAATAGTCAAAATTCTCTGCGTCTATATCTATTTTTATAATGCTTTCAAGTTTTTCAACTATAGGTTTACTAATACCTTCGCTTAATTGACTTGATTCGTTTACAGGTTGGTGTGAGAAGTAGAATATATAATAATTTATTCATTCGATATATCGCTCTTACTTTAACTGCACCTTCTTAATTAATATTATTATATTGAATAATTTTAATATAATTGTAAAAATATAAATCTCTTTAATGTTAACTATTTGTTTAGATACATTTTATCATAATATTGTTGATATTCTCCATTAATTATATTTTCCCACCATTTACGGTTTTCTAAATACCATTTAATTGTTTTTTTTATGCCCTCATCAAAGCTTGTAGTTGGAAGCCATCCTAATTCATTATGAATTTTAGTAGGGTCTATAGCATATCTCAAATCATGTCCAGCTCTATCTTTTACATAATTTATCAATGATTCTGACTTATTAAGCTCCCTTAATATAGTCTTAACCACTTCTAAATTATTTCTCTCATTATGTCCACCAATATTATAAACTTCTCCAATTCTTCCATTATGAATTATTTCGTCAATAGCACTACAATGATCTTCTACATACAACCAATCTCTAACATTTTCACCTTTACCATAAACAGGTAAGCTCAGGTCATTTAATGCTCTAGTAATCATAAGCGGTATAAGTTTCTCTGGAAAATGATAAGGTCCGTAATTATTAGAGCATCTAGATATAGTTACAGGTAAATTAAATGTGTGATAATATGCTTGTACTAATAAATCTGATGAAGCTTTTGATGCCGAGTATGGACTAGATGTATGAATGGGAGTTTCTTCAGTAAAAAACAAATCAGTTTTATCCAATGGTAAATCACCATAAACCTCATCAGTTGATACCTGATGATATCTTTTAACTTCAAACTTTCTACTGGCATCAAGAAGAATTTGTGAACCCATCACATTTGTATTCAAAAAAACTGCAGGATTGTCTATAGACCTATCAACATGACTTTCAGCAGCAAAGTTAATAACTGTATCAAATTTTTCTTGGTCAAAAATTTTAAATATATGTTGTCTATCTGTTATATCTGCTTTTATAAATTTAAAATTTCTATTACTTAGCGCTATATTTAGTGTTTCCAAATTTCCTGCATAAGTTAAAGCATCTAAACAAATTATTCTATAGTTAGGATACTTGTCTAACATATAATAAATAAAATTGCTTCCAATAAATCCTGCTCCGCCTGTTACTAAAATATTCATAATTTAATTCTCCTCATTAGAAACTTGCATCAAATACTGCCCATAATTTGTCTTAAGTAATGGTTGTGCTAATTTTACTAACTGTTTTTTATCTATATAGCCTCTCCTATATGCTATCTCTTCTATACATGATATGTACAAGCCTTGACGTTTTTGTAAAACTTCAACAAAATTAGCTGCTTCAATTAAGGATTCGTGGGTTCCTGTATCTAACCATGCCATACCTCTACCCATTATTTCAACTTTTAACTTTTTATTTTTTAAATATACGTCTATAACAGAGGTAATTTCTTTCTCTCCACGTGCTGAGGGTTTTACTTTTTTGGCAATCTCAATAACTTCATTATCAAAAAAATAAAGTCCGGGCACTGCATATGATGATTTTGGATTTTCCGGTTTTTCTTCTATAGAAATAGCATTATTGTTTTTATCAATTTCTACAACACCATATGACTTAGGGTCTTTAACATAGCAACCAAATATTACTGCTCCATTTTTCAATTCTGCTACTTTTTTTAGTTTATTTCCAAAGCTTGAAGCATAAAAAATATTATCACCTAATAAAAGTGCTACATTATCATCACCTATAAAATTCTCACCAATTATAAATGCCTCAGCAATTCCGTTTGGTTTTTCTTGTATTTCATATTCAAATTTAATTCCTAATTCCTCACCTGTTCCTAACAACTCCTTAAATTGCTGTAAGTCCCTTGGTGTAGATATAATTAGTATCTCTCGAATTCCGGCAAGCATAAGTACTGACAATGGATAATATATCATCGGTTTATCATAAATAGGTAATAGTTGTTTAGAAATGGATTTAGTTATTGGGTAGAGCCTTGTACCCGAGCCCCCTGCTAAAATTATACCTTTCATTTTTTAACACTCCTTTTTTCTATTTATTACAGAATATATATAAGTATCAGTATATGTTTCATCTATCAATTCGTCTTCTATTAGTTTACCTTCCATGATAAAACCGCATTTTTCTGCAATTTTTATTGAACCTACATTGTTAGCATTTGCCTCTATTATTACCTTATGAAGACCATATTCATTGAATGATATATCAACAAGCTTATTAACGCACAGTGTTGTTATGCCTTTACCAGAAAATTCTTCATCTATCCAGTACATAATTTCCGTTTTCCGGTTGATCCAATCTATGTATTTTAGACCAATTATGCCAATTAATGTGTTTTGATAATAAACACCAGTTCTAAAACCATTACTTTCTGCAAATTGATATAAGAAAAGTTTTATTACTTTTTTTGTATCTTCTATACTTTTTGTTTCTTTAATTCTTGGCATGTACCTTATAATATATTCGTAATTTTTTACCATAAGATTATAAAATTCCTCTGCATCTTTATATTCTAGTAGTTTTAATTCAATATTTTCATCAATTTTTATTATAAACATATTATCACCTTTACTAACTTATATATTATATTCAAATGATAATTTAGCTATTGAACTACAACCAATTGATTGTTTAAATTCAACAAGTCCAGAATTTATTATGCCATCTTCACTTGATGGTCCTATATCTAAATATTTTTTATTTATTGATTGAAAATAGTTAAACACCTCTGTCGTTAATAACTCCATTGGTCGTATATTTCTATACTCTATATTATCTCCCCAATAAATAACCTGACTTATGTCTGCATTCACATCAAAAATGATGGCTGAAGCTATACAATTATCATTTTGTATTACACCAAAAAATCTTGCTACAAGTGATTCCATATTTATAAGATCATAAACATGCTGTTTGGACATCTTTAGTGGATAGTTCATTTGGTTTCTATTAATTTCTATTGTATTATAAGCAGTATCAAACTCATCTTTAGTCAATTGTTTAAAAACTACATTATTTGATATAGCAGTTTTATAATTTTTTCTTACTTTATGTGCTACACTTTTTAAGTACTCTTCCTTATTTTTAAATTTATCCAAATCAAAATAATTGTTTATATCTATTTTTGATACTTTAAATCCTACATGGTTAAAAGCACAGTACAATTGATTAATATACTCTAAATTATATATTTCAGGAGGTAAAGTATATCTTATTTTTTTGACATTAAGTAATATGCCAACATTTTTAATACTACTTACAACAATAATTATTTCATCAATCGTATATTTTTTCTTCAGATATATTAAAGAAAATGGAGATGAATATGGAAAACACATACAGTCTCCTTTAATACCAAAATAGTAATAACCAATTATTTTATTTTTATATTTTACATACAATTTATATGTTTTTTCTAAAAACTTCTGATGATAATGGTGAAACTCTAAGCTATCAAAAAATAATGGTTCTATCATTGATAAGTTAAATTCTAAATTATCAGATTCACAACAAACTATTCTATTTTCTTCATAACTATATATCAAATTTGATAACATATTATCCTCTATTATTTTCATTATATAAATTCATAATTTCTTCCCTTATAATGCTAGTTTTTTCTATATATGATGGTATATTCTTTGCAGAATATTCTCTAACTTTTTCTTCATTTTCTTGTAACCACAGCAATTTATCTACAAACACATTACTATTTTTTAATGACTGTACATGTGCTAATAATTCGAATTCTTTAGGATATATATCATATACTATACCCGTTGATTTAACTTTATATCCTGTAACGATAGTAGGTACTCGGGATGCTATTGAGGGAATACAAGCATGAGTTCGCAGTGCAAATAAGTATTTACATTTAGAAAATATATACTTTTGTACTGGCGCTGGATTATCCTGAATTATTTCAATTCTCTTGGAATCACTAAAATGATTTTTTATTAATTCTAGAGTTCTTATGTCAGAATCTTTATAATTCCAATTTACATGTGGTATTAATGCTATATTATAGGTTGTGTTATTTAATATATAATCTACTAAATTTATAGCATTATTAACTAATGAATCATAATATGCTTCATTACCTTGTTTAAGAAAACCTGTATTAATACCTATAACTTCATTATTACTAAATATTTCTGGTAATTTTATTTCTTGTGCATTCAATCTAAATGCAGGATCAGGAGCTAAAATAATTTTTGTTCTAACATTATGTTTAAGTAAAGCATTATATGTTATTGATTCTCTCGCCACTATTAAACAGTAATTATTTAAATCTTCTATAACATTTTCATTTGCAAGGAATTCTTCATTAACTGTACATCCTAACATTACAGTCAATCCACCCTTGTCCCTTATTTTTTTATTTATATATGCATACATTGACCTATGTGAATCATTTTCACAGTATTGATCTCCTGCTTCTAATAGATATATTTCTCCTTTCTTTATTTTATCAAAGAAAGGTTTATAAATAAAGTCATATCTCCTATCTTTTTTCCCAGTCATAATTTCATATAACTTTATTGTTATGTGATTAAATGAATATTTTTTAAAATCAACTTTCATTGATTCAATCCTACATACATCATCTAAATTATATGTATAATCGCTTTCTTGCAACATACTATGTAATATAATATCACAAGAAGGGAAAATTTCTTTAACACCTCTAACGATTGCCTCATTGCCATGATTATAACTTCCACCATGACCGTATATATTTAATCTCATATTATTTCTCCCTCAAATTATAAAAATATTTGATTACTTTATTCTTATATATTAAGCTAGATATTATAATATAACCTAATCCTAATAAAATACTAACAAAGTTTACACCACTTACTAGCATATAAATTAATAATATCATAAAGGATAAAATTAATATATATATTCTTTTACTGAATATAATTACCTTTAATTTTATAACTGTTGTATATAAATTTAAAAGCAATACAGTTACAAAACCAATCAAGGTTGCAACAGCTGCACCTTCAATGCCATATTTAGGTATTAACAAGAAATTTAACATCAAATTTATTACTGCGCCAATTGAATATATGATTGGTGAATAAATAGTTTTTTTCTTAACATAATATTGTACTCCCAATATTAAGTATAATATTTGTAGCAAAGGTGCCAAAAATAAATAAGGAAATACTTTTACTCCTTGAACATATGCACCTTTAAATAAAATATTAAAAATTAAATCTTTAAATAAAAATACAGATACAAATATAACAGATATAAAATAAAAAGCTACTTCCCATATTTCTCCAATTACTTTATTAAAATCTTTATCTTTCATTATCGTAAATGCAAAATGTTGCCATCCTGTTGCAAATGCTGTATATATCACTGTACTAATGCTTGCCACCTTTGCCCCAATAGCATATATACCTAGAGATGATGTACCAATTATATTTGAAATCATTATTCTGTCCATAGAATTAAATACCCATATAATAAGCATTGTTGGCATCAATGGTAAGCCAACTTTTAATAATTCTATTGCTATTTTTTTATCAAATTTTCCATTTGCATAAAATCGTCTACTATAGAGCCATACTATGATTAGAACAATAAAAGATGAAATAATATTAGCATAAATCAACCCAAAATAAGTGTAATTTAGATAGACTAAAATTATAGCAATTGCATAATATAATAATGATGTGAGTATATTTGATAAAACATATATTCTCCTTTTGTTTTGTATCCTCATAGGTGCTAGTGCCATTTGACTAGTTGTACTAATAGAAATCTCTATGGCACACAATATTATTATGATACTATAACTACTACTTTTAAAGAACAACTTTGAAAAAACTCCATTAAGTAATATAAATATGATACATACTGTTAATGAGGAAATATTAACAATTCTTAATGCTGTATATGCCACATTATTTTTATATTTCTCATCATCCTTCTCAAAATATTCTCTAAACATACTATCATAAACACCAAGTAAAACTAACGGGAATCCTAAGCTTACTATTAAACTATATAAATCATATATAGCATAGTCTGAAGGGTCTGTTAACATTCTTGTGATTATTGGTAGCATTAAAAAAGGTATAATTTTGTTTAAAACATTTGCAAACCCATATACTAAAAAATTATCAACTAATAGTTTTACTCTATTCATAGTTTTAACCTTTATATTTATTAACTATTTCTACTACATAGCTTATTTCATCATCTGTCATAAAATTATATAAAGGCAAGCTTATTATATCATTTGAATACTTTTCTGTTATCGGAAAATCGCCTTTTTTATAATCCAGTCCTTCATAACACTTCGATAAATGTGGTGGAATTGGGTAATGTATTTGTGTTTTAATTCCATTATCAAGTAAATACTGCTGAAATTTATTTCTTTCTTTTGTTCTTATAACAAATAAATGCCATACATGTTCACAATTAACCTGAACTAGTGGCAATATTATATTGTCATTTTTTATTTCATCTAAATATCTATTTGCAATTTTTTTCCTATCTGACGTTAATTCGTCTAAATGCGAAAGCTTAATATCTAGCAATGCAGCTTGCACCTCATCTAATCTTGAATTAATTCCCTCATATTCAAAATAATATTTTTTATTACTTCCATAATTTCTTAGCATTTTTATTTTGTTGTATAAATCAATATTATTAGTAACAATTGCCCCTGCATCTCCAAATGCACCTAAGTTTTTTGTAGGATAAAAGCTAAAGCATCCAATATCACCAAAGGTTCCTGTCATCTTTCCTTTGTATTTTGCACCATGTGATTGTGCACAATCCTCAAGTAAGTATAAATGATGTTTTTTTGATATTTCAATTATTTTATCCATTTCGCATGTTTGACCATATAAATGTACTACTAAAATAGCTTTAGTTTTTTCAGTTATATATGCTTCAATTTTATTAGGATCAATATTGTAGTATTCATTTGGTTCTACAAATACAGGTTTAGCTCCATTTTCAGTAATACCTAAAACTGTTGCTATATATGTATTGGCTGGAACAATAATCTCATCACCTTCACTTAAGTCTAATGCTCTGATAGCTAATACAAGAGCATCTAATCCTGAATTAAGACCAACACAATACTTAATATTTAGATATTTGGAATAATGTGATTCAAAACATTCTAGTCTTGGACCCATAATGTAATAGCCACTCTCTAATACTTCTAAAACAGCTTTGTCATAATCATTTTTGTACATATTATATTGTCTATCTAATACATTTAATTCAATATTCATTCCAGTATCCCTCACTTATCAATTGTTTATAATCATCATAGTTTCTGATGTAATCACTTTCGTCATAATGTTCTGATGCTGCTACACACAAAACACTATCTTTCGTCTTCCAATACATCTCACGCCAATAACCTTTTTTTAGTATTAACATTTTATTAGGATTATCTAATTCATAGTACTGTTTTTCTTTTCCATTATCAAGCATTATTGTTATTCTACCATATGGACACCATAGAGCTTGTTTCAAATTTCTATGAGCATGAAACCCTCTTTTTATTCCATCATTTACACCATAGATATAATAAATTCTTTTTATTTCAAATGGTACATCCTTGTTTGCTTCAAAAAAGCTTAAATTTCCAAGTTGTTCATTACACGACACTTTATTGTATATAATATAATTATCCATCATATACCCTCATATTATTTATTTCCTTTTATTTTTCTTACTAGATTTCTTACACTATTTAAAAAAACATTTATATATATTTCTGTTGATTTTATATTTTTTTTACACTTGCATTCACAATTACTTATCAAGTATTCAGACATTAACTCAATATTATAATTCTCTGCTAGTTTTTTATGTTGTATTTTACACAAACTGATATATTCATCATTATCCAGATTAATTGCTTTTTCAATCAATATAATTGTCGGAACAATCTTATCTTCATAAACACCTAGATTTTCTGGTTGTTCATTAAAAAAACCTGATGCTAAATTTTCATATACATGAGGTTTAACAGAAATAGATGGTACTCCTTCATTTACTGCATCTATAATTGTAGTACCCATTCCTATATAAAGCTTACTTTTAAAAAAATAATTTTTTAAATTTTCATATGGCACAAGTTCAGTAATTAATTGAATTTTCTCTCTTAAATCATTAGATAATTGACTAACCTTTTTAACTAACTTTTTTGAATCTTCACCATAACATATCATTGTTAACTTAATATTAGGATATAATTTGAATAGCTCTGCAAAATCATCAATCAATTTCATCATATAACCTTTAAAAGGAAAGTTTGCTCTAGCAATAGTCAATATTGTAAAATCCCTATTTTTCAATTTATCCAGAATCATATCCTCATTAAAAGATTTTATTTCTATTGGTAAATAAAAGATATATTTACTTCCATCCTTAATACTAAAATTATAATAATTACTAACAATATCAAATGTCAACCTATCAAGGAATACTAAACTATCACTATTAAACATTCGCTTTATTATTTTGTAATAAAATGCTTTTGTTATTTTTCTTAGAATACTAGGAAAATCTTTACCCTTTTGTAACTCTCTATAGCCTACAACATACATAGTATTTTTAACAATGTTAATTGTTCCCTTTAACGATTCCATAAATAAAAATTCGTTCAATGAATATGTTAATACAGAAAATTTATCATTTGAATACAAGGTTTTTAGATTTGTTTTGACCTTGTCTTTAGCACATTTTATTACCTTTATTCCAGCATGAAGCATACTATCTACATTATTTGTATCATTGTAAACATGACATATATATATAACTTCATATCCTAACGATACTAAATATCCACCCATCCTTATAGATAATGTACCTGTTCCACCTAATGTATCCTCCCTATAAATAATTATTTTTGTTTTCAAAATATTCCTCCACAATTAATTATAGTTTGTTTTTTTTTTATTTTTAATAGCAATACACTTATAATTTAATTGCCTAAATATTAAGCATAGTACTGGGTTTGTCTCAATTTCTTCTATTAACCTTGAAATACCTTTAGGTTGTAAGTATTCAACCTTTCCATATATTTCTCCAAATCTTGATGCAAGAGTATCAAGATTTCTACGTTTTGGCCATTTTCTAATTTTTTTAGGAGTTTTCATCCAAATATCATAGAATTCACGACAGTTAAATCCCCACAACGAATTTTGAAATAAGTCACATACATTTACTGTTTGAGCTCCCCATCTTCCACCTCTGTGTTCCCAATAAAATAAATCTAAATAAGTATAACCGTATGGTAGCTCGCATTTTTTAACATCATTTATCCATTCGTTATACTTTATTTCAGCATATTTACTACCTGCACATCTTGCTATATCACATAAGGACTTAGCATTTAATCTTACAATTCTGTTATCGTAATAACCGGTTATTATTTCGGGTATTAGTCCATATACAATTGTTTCTGAATCATTAATATTTGCTTGATAATTATACTCAGAGTATACTTTATTTACTTCAGGAAAATATTCATTTATTAAATTTATTATCTTTGTATCTTGATACGCCTCATATACATTTAATTTGCAATTAAGTTTTTTACACAATTCTTTAGAAATACTTATTTCATCACAGTTATCACTATTATGGTGATCTATAATAAAATATTGCACAGAATTTTCATCACACACCTCATTACAAGCTGCAAAAGCAATTCTACTATCTTTACCGGCTGTAACTGTCAATCCAAATTTACATCTATTACTCAATGATTCATAAAAACCAATTAACAATTCCTTACTTTTACTATAACAATATTCAATAAATTCTTTACTATTATAATCAAACTCAGATTTGTCCATACTTATAATTTTATGCCCAACAGTACATATATTTTCATTTTTATAATTAAGTATATTATTAGGCAATAGAGACAATACATTTTCAAAAAATGTAGCATCACCACACCACCAATTTGTTAATTTATATTTATTCTCATAAAATATTTTGTAATCAGAATCATTAGTCATATCGGCCACTGATTTACATTTGCATATTTTAGCAACTATACTTGCAATATCAGATACAACCAACCCATTTGTATAATACTTTATACTTTTGGTTGCATTCGCATCTCCCATACATCTAAATCTGTTATTACTTATCTCAATAACTATCCATTTACCAAATATACTGTATAAATTATTTAATATTACTTCAAAGCTATCGCTTTTGCTAAATATATTATATGTAACTTCATAATTATTGTATTTAGTATTATATGGGTCATAAAAATCTCCTAAAAAAATATAATGATTTTCACCATTTACATAATGAAAATATTCTAATTTTTTTCCTATAAAAATTTTCAAATTACATATCTGTATTTCCTCAACATAATTATTTATTTGATTTTTATCAAAACCTAATTTGTTATCAATAATCAGATAACTTCTTTCCGGCAAATCAATCATAGCTTTTCACCCTTTTTTTATAATTTAAACCCGATAAAATAAACACCATTTGGAACATCATAGTATTGTTGAACATACAGCCCTCTCCAAAATTTAAAAAAATAAATAGTATCAATAGCATTTTATATTCATTTTTCACATGTTTATATACATAAACTATAAACAATGCAAATAATACAAAACCAACTATTCCATTATATAATAGCACCGCTGAAGCACCATTAACATAATCAAGTGCAAGCTCTGTCATATTTATTGAATCATACTTACTAATTATTGAATTATCAATAATAAATTTTTTTAAATTTCCATGACCAATTCCAATTATTTTATACATATTAGGTATTTTATTAAATAAATCAAATCCCCTATATACTCTCAGAGCCGTGGAACCCCCGGGCATAGGTGTTCTGAGAATTTCTAATCTATTCACAATTATGACAAATGCGTCAGTTCCTAAAAAAATAATTAATATAATTACCAACAGTACTATAATAATTAGTGTTGATTTTCTTCTATAGTTAAGGGTTAATAAATACATAAAGTATATGGCACATAGAATTGCAATCCCCTGCATGGATACGGTTGTCAGTATTGAACAAGATATTATTATTATCTGTAGATATTTTTTATTATTATTTTTTAAATCATATAAATAAAATACTAATGAGGGAAATAAAAACTGTACAGCATATCCCGGTTCTACAAACACACCACTGGCTCTAAAATAAAACTGCATACTGTTGGTATATAAATCTGTGATATCTCTACTTAGATTAAAAGGCAAAACTTTTATAGGTAATATTTTTCTAAATAATAAAAAGAATATAAATTGTAGAGTTACGTACGCTGCTATATAAAAAGCTATTTTTTTATAAATTTTAATACTATAATCCATATCAACGTATGTAAAATTTACTATTATTATAATAGAATAGAAAATCCATCTAATTAATCTACTTATAGCTTCCATATTAACGTTATTTTGCAAATTCAAAGATATAAATGTTAATAAAGTACTACACACTAAGTAGAACGCAAAAAAAATAAAGCAATTATTTATTTTTAGCTTTCTATTATTTAATATTATCAGTGATGTAGTCAACAACAACAATACTTCTGACAAGCTAATACCAGGAATACCTGATTCATATTGTAAAAGTACTGGTGACAAGATTACAAAAATAGTATGTAATTTTTGAATATTTGTAACTTTTCTTCCATCATGTTCATGTTGAAATATACAAGAATTTTTATTCATAAACAAATTCCCTAAACTTTATATGTATTTTTTTATTTGATCAACTATCATTTTATTATTTTTACTAACATCAATATTTGATTTATACTTTATAACATTTTGCTTATAAACGTTATAATTTTTCTTTACTTCTATTAATCCATCATAAAAATTATTATCACATACACCAATACCGGTGCTTTCTATTATCTCTACTAATGGTAAGTTTTCAGAAGCAACTACCGGTAATTCCTCGTATATAAATTCATATATTTTCCCGGATGCACAATACTTGTAATTTGTATTTTTAGCACAATAACTTACTATACCAACGTCAACATTATTCAGCACATACTTTAGTTCATAACTTTTTAATTTGCCTAAAATAGTTATATTTTTAATACTATTTTTATTAATTATCTCTTGAAAAAATTCTAAATCTTCATTTGAAGAAGTACCTGCAATAAATAATTCAAACTCGTTTCCTAATCTTGACATACACTCAACTAATTTATCAGTAAGATTATCCGGACTGAACCCTGATGTTGCAACAATTTTAAAGGTATCTTTACTAAATAATTTATCATATTTAATCTGTATATTTTCAATAGAATTATTGTCATATTCAAGTTTTCTTATATTTTCATATACTAAAGGAGTTTCTTTCAATTTAAAATAGTCTTTCATTATATTGGCTCTATATATATTTGCACAAATTACTATATCTGCTTTTTTTATCATAATCTTCTCAAATATGCAGCCAATTTTTGTAACTGTACGGATTTGTTCTTCGATTAAGTACAGCTCTCTAACATCAAGTATTATATGCTTAGGTCTTTTAAGAAAATTTATAATTAAACCAGGTATAACTGCTTTTCTATTATCTATAAAGAGAATATCAACATTATTTATTTTCATAGCTTTTTTTACAGATTTAAAAATATATTTAAAATAGCTTATTCTATTGTTTGTTATTGCTGTAGTTTCACCAATATCTTCTGCTATTTTAATTAATTCTCTTAATCTTCCATCATATTCAACCTGAGCGTTAGATATTAGTACTACCTTCATAATTATCCTCACTTTGTTTATATGCAGTTAATATAATATTTAAAGCCTTACGACCTTCCTGTCCGTTTATATATGGCTCTCTGTTATCATTAACAGCATCTATAAAATCCTTGTATAATGGTGTATGACCTTTTCCATATACATTATCTACATCTGAACTATCATCTATATCATCATATTCTCTTTTATCAGCAAAATCCCAAGTTTGAATTTTATTCACTGCTAAACCACCAATAACTACAGTACCTTTTTCACCAAATAAACTTAAGGTTTCTTCTAGGTTTTTTGGATAAACACATGCACTGCCTTCTACTATACCAATAGTTTTATTTTTAAATCTTATCAGCATAGCACCAAAATCTTCCATTTTAATATTTCTTAGGAACGTGTCTTTTTCACAATATACTCTTTCTATTTCACTACCAACCATCCATTGCAATAAATCTATGTTATGGATACATTGATTCATAAGAGTTCCCCCGTCTAATTCTTTTGTACCTCTCCAAGGTGCTTGATTATAATAATTTTGATCTCTTGTCCATAATATTCTTGCAGTGACATTTATTATTTTACCAAAACGACCTTCTTCTAATGCACGTCTAAGCTTTTGTATTGGAGGATTAAATCTATTTTGATGGCATACACCAACTTTCAAACATTTTTCTTTAGCTAATTCATTTATTTTATCTGCATCTTCTACTGTCATGGCCATTGGTTTTTCAATCAATATGTGCTTCCCTGCATTTAAACAATCTAAAGCAATCTTAGCATGATAACCACTTTCTGTTAAAATTGAAACACATTCTATATTTTCTTTTTCTAACATTTCTTTATAATTTGAATAAACATTTACTATTTCATTTACTTTTTCTTCATATTGGTTTTTTCTTTCTATGGCTCTACTTTCTATAATATCACATACTGAAACTAATTTACACATATTATAGTTAAGTAGTAAAGCATCAATATGATTTTTTGAAATTCTTCCACAACCAATAATTGCAAAATTCATATATTCCTCCATTTTGTTGCATTTCGACATCACATAATCTCATAAGAATCATTTTACAATTCTTCCAAAGTAGATATAGCTATTTACTTTGTGTAAAGTATTTTTTCACTCTTTTCTCTTATACAATTTATTACTTGTTCTATCGAATACGTATATTTTTATAGAATTTTTTGTACTTACATAATAGTATAGATTAAACAGAACACTTAACACAACTTACATCTGATTACCTAAAGATATACAAACACATATTATCATGTAATTAACATCTTTTATTAATAAACGTCAACAGTTGTACTATATAATTTGTTCAAGCTGATTACTAACTATTTTATATTCTAATGAACACTTAGGACAAGTAGTATGATCTAAATCAACATTAAGTGTTTCTCCGCATTTACATACCCACCCTATTTGTTTAGCTGGTACTCCTACAACTAATGCAAAATCTGGTACATCTTTGCTTACAACAGCTCCTGCACCAACTAATGCATATTTTCCAACAGTATTTCCACATAATATTGTAGCATTCGCGCCAATTGATGCACCCTTTTTTATTACTGTATTTTTAAAATCATTTTTTCTTTCTATAAAGCTACGTGGATTAATAACATTTGTAAATACACATGATGGTCCTAAAAAAACATTATCTTCACAAATAACACCTGTATAAAGCGCAACATTATTTTTTATTTTTACGTTGTTGCCTACTATTACTCCACCTTCTATGAAAACATTTTGACCTATATTACAATTATCACCAATAATACAACCATTCATCAAGTTGCAAAATTGCCATACTTTTGTATTTTTTCCTATTTCGACATTATTGCCAACTATACTTGATTTATGTATAAAATATTTTTCGTTATTCATTTTATACCTCAAATTTATTGATAGTATCGATTATATAATCAACTTCTTTATCAGTTAATTCTGCAAACATTGGAATTGCAAGCGAATTATTTGACAAACTCTCTGCATTAGGCATATCTCCAATTTTATATCCTAATTCTTTATAAACTTCTTGTAAATGTAATGGTATTGGGAAATATATTCCTGTTGTAATACTATTATCAGCTAAATATTTTCTTAATTGTTCTCTCTTATCACATTTTATAACATATACATAATATATATGTTTATTTGTATTTGCTACATATGGTAAACATATATGTTTATTTGTTATCATTGTATCGTATTTATGAGCAATTTTTTTACGTTTTTTATTCCATTCATCTAAATACTTTAATTTTACTCTTAAGATAGCTGCTTGTATTTCATCAAGTCTTGAATTATATCCAATCATAAAGTTAAAATATTTAGGTTGATTACCGTCAAAATCTATATCATATTGGTTTAAATCTAAATTGTTTAGTTTATGGTAAGCAAACTGACCATCTAATCCACTTCCATGCACTCTCAATCCACGACATATTCTTGCATAGGCTTCATTATTTGTTGTAATTATTCCACCATCGCCAGCACAGCCTAAATTCTTTGTAGGAAAGAATGAAAAACACCCTATGTCTCCCATTGAACCTGCTTTTTTACCATTAAATTCACAGCCAGCGGCTTGAGCAGAATCCTCTATAACTTTTAAATTAAATTTTTGAGCTATAAGATTAATTTCATCCATATTGGCACATTGACCATATAAATGTATAGGAATAATTGCCTTTGTTTTTAACGTTATTCTTTCTTCTATTTCCTTTGAGTTAAGAACATATGTATCTTTATCACAATCTACAAAAACAGGGGTTGCTCCAACGGCTGAAATTGCTTCTGAAGTTGCAAAGAAACTCATAGCACATGTTATTACTTCATCACCAGCTTTAATGCCTATTGCCTTAAGAGCAATGACTAAAGCATCTGTGCCATTGCCAACAGAAATAGCATACTTAACTCCACTATACTGAGCAAATTCTTTTTCAAATTGTTGTACATTCTCACCCATTATATACTTTCCAGATTTTAAAACATCTAAAACAACTTTATTTACTTCATTTTCTATACTATCATACTGACGACTTATATTCATTAAAGTTATTATATCATTCTTATCATTCATAACAAAATTCTATATTCCTACTCCATAATATTTAAATTTTCTACTAATTTCATCTTCTTTTTTAGCAAATACATTCCTTAAATCAAAAAAGTAATTATCTTTCATTGTACTATTTATTTTATCTAAATCAAGTCCTCTGAATTGCACCCATTCTGTTATTAAAACTATTGCATCTGCATTTTTGCTCACTTCGTATTCATCAGCCATGTACTTAATATTTTTTTCTATATCTTGTAATCTCCATTTTGCTTCTTTAACACCTTGCGGGCAATAAGCTTGAATACTAGCACCATTTTTAACTAATCCTCTTATTATATCAATTGATGGTGCTTCTCTCATATCATCAGTTTCTGGTTTGAATGATAAACCAAGTATTCCGACAGTTTTACCGGATACATCACCCATAACATTAATTATTTTTTCTACCATCTTGTTTTTTTGCTTTTCATTTGCTTTTATGGCAGCACTTATTACCATCATTTCTTCATCATGCTCTTGAGCTATATTGACAATTGCCCTGGTATCTTTAGGAAAACAACTTCCACCATATCCAGGACCTGCATGTAAAAATTTAGGTGATATTCTTCCATCCATACCCATTGCTCTAGCTATTTCCTGTACATTTGCACCAACCTTTTCGGCAAGTAATGCTATTTCATTAATAAATGATATTTTAACAGCTAAAAACGCGTTTGATGCATATTTTATCATTTCAGCAGTTTCAATATTCGTATATACTATTGGAGGTTGATTTATGTTAAACAAGCCATAAATATCTGACATAATCTTTTTAGCTTTTTCAGTTTCAGAACCTATTATTATTCTATCAGGATTTGAAAAATCTTTTATTGCTTTACCTTCTCTTAAAAATTCCGGATTTGATACAATATCAAAGGAACAATCAACATTTCTATCCCTTAATATATCATCGACAACACGTTTTATTTTTTGTCCTGTACCTACTGGAACAGTAGATTTTGTTACTATAACTTTATAATCATTCATATGTAATGCAATGCTCTTTGCGGCTTCTATAACATAATGTAAATCTGCACTACCATCTTCATTTGACGGAGTACCAACAGCTATAAAGATGACATCTGAGTCTGAAACGATTTCTTTTATATCAGCTGTAAAAAATAATCTTTTATTCTCAATGTTCTTTTTTAAAATTTCTTCTAATCCTGGTTCATATATAGGTGACTTACCGCATTTTAAATTCTTAATCTTATCTTCCGATATATCCATACATGTAACTTTAAGACCAAATTCTGATAAAACTACCCCTTGTACTAATCCTACATATCCAGTTCCAACAATTCCTATGTTCATCTTTTACACCTCCAAAATATATAAGTATTTCAATATCATGTAATATATAGACAAGATTATCTATCTTAACATTATTTTTTATCAACTGTAGACTCTATAACATTTTCTAATTGTTTAGTTAAGTAATTAAAATCATAAGCTTCTGCACCTTTTTTTGAGTTTTCAGAATATTTAGCTAAATCTGTCTCATTCATATTAATTATATCTATAATACTGCGCATTACGTCCTCTGTGTTTTTGCTATTAACTGCTATTTCACAATCAAACTTTTTAAGAACACTATAATTCATATCTATATTGGTAATAATTGGTTTTCCCGATGCTAAATACTCAAATAATTTATTTTGACTACTTCCGTATTTAAATACATTTACTTTATCATTATAAAATAATAAATTTAGATTTGATTTACTTAATATATATGGAATATATTTTTTATCAACTGCACCTTTGAATATAACGTTATCTATTTTTTCAATCTTACATCTTTCAATCAAAGATTCTTTATCTGTTCCATCACCATAAATCAAAAATTTAATATTATTGTACTTTGCAGAGTTACTAAATAATTTTGCAACATTAATAACATTTTCAATACTATTAAATTTTCGTATTGCCCCTGTATATATGATTTTAAATGATTTCTCATCATTCAAATCTTCGTCATCAAGTATATAATCATTTAAATTGTAATAATACTCTTTTAAATCAACACCATTATTTATATGATATACATTATCTATATTGACATTTTTATTCCAACCTTTATCAATTATATAGTCTTTTCCACCTTCCATAGTAAAGATTAGGCTATCTGCTTTTTTATATATCCAGTGTTCACCCATATATAATAGTTTGGTAAACAATGCATTAGGTTTAATTTTATCTAATTCTACTAATGTCAAGGGCCATAAGTCCCTCACTTCGCATATACAAGGTATTTTATATTTTCTTGCTAATTTTAATCCGACTAATAGTGTCAATGGATGTACAGATGAAGCATATATTATATCCGGTTTTTTATTATTTTTATTAAATATTTTACCTACTTTATACATGTTTATATAAAATTTAACCATATTTTTAACTCTTGATGATTCATTACCGCTATAACCTGATGTTTTTATAAATACATATGATATATTATTTGTCATATTTTCTTTATAAAGCTTATCATCGTCAATGTCTACAATCTTGTTTGTGTTATGCACAGTATTAGCACAAAATATTGTCGCATTATATCCATCTTTTATTAAATTTTCTGCAAACCAAAAATGTCTTCCACCTTTATCAAAAAAAGTGTCCGTTGCGTAGTGATTCAAAATCCAAATATTCTTTTTCATTTATATTAATTATTGTTACTCCTTGATTAATACTTATTATTATTTTTTATACTTTTACATGGATTACCATATGCTATTATATTATCATCAATGTTTTTAGTAACAACAGCTCCAGCTCCTACAATACAATTTTTTCCAACCTTTGTCCCTAATGTCACAATTACCCCATCATCTATGAGTGAATTTTCCCCAATTGTAACTCCTCCTGATAAAACAACTCCTGACGCTAAATAGACATGATTACAAATAACATTATCATGATTAACTTGTGAACCTGTATTAACTACAACATTATCTCCTATAATTGGATTAGGAGTAATTAGACATCCACATTCTATTAATACACCTTTTCCAATTTTTGCATTCTTGGATATAACAGCATTTGGATGAATAATATTAACTGCTTCCCAACCATTTTTAACAAAATATTCAAAACAACTTTTTCTATACTTCATATTGCCAAATGAAATAAAAAATTTATTTGTTTTATATTTAACTTTGATTTCATCTAATTTATCCAAATCATTATAATTAGCTAATATAGGTATATCATGTACAATAGTACCTACTTTATCTGAATCGCTATCAACAATTCCCACTATATCATAAACTCCTTGCTCAATTGTGTTATACAAGACAACATTACAATGTTGTCCACAACCTACTAAAATAATTTTCTCTTTTTTCATACTATCTCCTGCTTAATTATTGCCGTTAAAATCCTCCATGCAAACTTCATCACTTTGATTTATACCATCTCTTTCAAAGACTTTTCCGAAAGTTTTTATAAAAATCTGAATATCATTAAAAAAGGTCACATTTTTTGAATAGTAATAATCATATTTGAATTTTTGTTCCCAAGTTATTGCATTTCTTCCGTTAACCTGTGCCAAACCTGTCAATCCAGGTTTAATATCATGTCTATGTCTTTGTTCATCATTATATAGAGCTAAATACTCAACTAAAAGTGGTCTTGGTCCAACAATACTCATATCACCTTTTAATATATTCAACAATTCTGGCAATTCATCTAAACTTGTAGAACGAAGACATTTGCCAAACTTAGTTAATCTCTCGCTATCAGGCAATAATTCACCTAATTTATCTTTTTTATCTGTCATAGTTCTGAACTTATACATAGTAAATATTTTTTCATTTAATCCAGGTCTTTTTTGTTTAAATATAACTGGACTTCCTAATTTTATCCTAACAAGTATTGCTACAATTAGCATAATTGGACTTAATATTATTAATGCTATAAAAGATAATGCGAAATCTAATATTCTTTTAATATACTTTCTGTACATTCTAATTCCACAATCCTTTAATTATATTAGCTGCTTTTTGCTGGTTATTTCCAGTCATTTTTGTATCACTTGGCAGACAAACACCCCTAATGAAAATATCCTCAGATACACCTATGCCACTTTCATTGTGATTGATAAAATCATATTTTTGAAAGTATGGTTGAAGCTGCATAGGCTTCCATATTGGTCTTGATTCTATGTTTTCATTTTCCAATGCTATCATAATATCTATTGGTTTAACTTTGCTACTTTTCTTTAATGTGATACAAGATAACCAGTAATTCGGTGCATTATAATCGCATATTGGCATCATTTCAATATCACTTATATCCATAAACGCTTCTTTATAGAAATCAAATATTTGTTTTTTCTTAATTATTCTGTCATTTAAAACCTTAAGTTGTCCTCTGCCTATGCCAGCAACAACATTACTCATACGGTAGTTATATCCTAATTCACTATGTTGATAATGGCGAGCAGAATCTCTTGATTGTGTAGCCCAAAATCTCGCTTTTTTTATTTTTTCCTCATCATTTGAAATTAGCATACCTCCACCGGAGGTAGTAATGATTTTATTTCCATTAAATGAATAAATTCCAAATTTTCCAAATGTGCCACTACACTTGCCTTTATATGTACATCCTAATGATTCAGCAGCATCCTCTATAACTAGAACATTGTAATTGTTACATATTGATAAAATTTCATCCATATCAGCACTTTGTCCATAAAGATTAACTACAATAACAGCTTTAGGTAAATATTTACTAAATGCTTTTTTTAATGCAGTAGGCGACATATTCCAGCTAGTGGGTTCTGAATCTATAAATACCGGTATAGCTCCTTCATAGATTATTGGATTTGCACTTGCTGAAAAAGTAAGACTAGAACAAAATACTATATCTCCTTTTTGTATGCCTACAGCTTTTAGTGCTAGATGTATAGCAGCAGTACCAGAAGACAATACAGCAGCAGATTTAACTCCTACTAATTCTGATACTTCTTTTTCAAACATATCAACATTTTTACCTAGCGGTGCTATCCAATTTGTTTCAAATGCTTCATTTATATACTGCATCTCGTATCCTTCATCACTCATATGAGGAGAAGAAAGAAAAATTCTATCATTCATATAATCAACTCCATTTATTATTTATATAGATGAGTTTATTATTTAACTAAACACTCTCTACAAGCTCTATATTAAATTTAGGAATATACGACGGAACAAGTTCTTTAATAATTTCAATTTCATCGCATATATCCATATTATTTGCAGCTTTTTTTAATTTTTCTATCCTTTCAAATAGCTTTATACTATCTATGCTTAGCGGCTTTTCTACAAAAATTTTTTCAATATTTGTTTTTGTTTGATTTGTACTATTTGAAATCAACAATTCCTCATAAAGCTTCTCCCCTGGTCTTAGACCAGTATATACAATCTCAATATCTTCATCAGGTTCAAAACCAGATAATCTAATAAGGTTATATGCTAAATCTTTTATTTTTACAGGTTCACCCATATCAAGAACAAATATTTCTCCACCTTCAGCCATTGAGCCTGCTTGTAAAACTAATTGAACAGCTTCGGGTATAGTCATAAAATATCTAATAATATCAGGATGTGTAATAGTGACAGGTCCACCTTCTTTTATTTGATTTTTAAACAAAGGGATAACAGAGCCATTACTACCAAGCACATTTCCAAATCTAACTGCAACATAATCAGTTTTGCTCTGACTATTAAATGACTGTATAATCATCTCAGCTATACGCTTTGTTGCACCCATAACATTTGTAGGATTAACTGCTTTGTCCGTTGATATAAGTACAAACTTATCCACTCTATATTGACTAGACATAAGCGCAACATTATATGTACCTATAACATTGTTTTTTATTGCTTCTTCCGGATTATGTTCCATAAGAGGTACATGTTTATGTGCTGCTGCATGAAAAACTATATCTATGTCCCTTGAACTAAAAATTTGATCTAATTTATTTATATCTCTAACTGAAGCAATTTGTACATCAAAATTTAAAAAATCACCATATCTTCTAATTAACTCTTGTTGTATCTCATAGGCATTGTTTTCATATATATCTAGTATAATTAGCTCTTTTGGTTCATAGGAAGCAATTTGCCTGCAAAGTTCACTTCCTATAGAGCCACCTCCGCCAGTTACCAATACTGTTTTTCCTTTAATAAAGTCTTCTGTCATATCACAATCTAAGGTAATCGTATCCCTACCCAACAAATCTTCAACCTGTACATCACGAATTTTTTTCATCATATCTGACTGTATATCATTCGATAGTAATGAATATACCTCAGGCACAATTTTAAGCTTACATTTTGTAGCTGCACATATATCCAAAATTCGTTTTTTATTTATTTTGTCTATGGACGGTATAGACAAAATAATTTCTTCTATGTTATATTTTTTGCATATACTTGCTATACTATTTGTTGTACCAACAACAGAAATAGAATTTATCTTACGATTGGTTTTTGTTTCATCATCATCTACTATACATTTTATTCTGTAATTATTAGGATTATTTGACTTTATCTCATTAAGTATAGCTACAGTAGATTCTCCAGCTCCAATAATTAGTACATTAGTATAATTATCTGATTTGTTATTTGTCTTGTTTTCAACAATCATAAGTGCTCTGTACACTATACGTATGCCCATTGTACATAATGTCGACACCGGTAAAACTACAAAATATACATAATATCTAACATTCATTCGAAAAATAAAGGAAATAACATAAAAAATCAAGTTTGCGACTATTGATGCCTTAAGACACGAAAATATATCCTCAACACCCGCATATCGCCACATACTGTTATACACACCCATGACTATGAAAGTAGTTATATATATAATTGAATAAATCCAAAAATGATTTATGAAAAATCCTAATTTAACTGAAATAGCTTCTTCAGAATACATTCCACTCATTACAAACGGAATTAAATATGAAAAAATAGCTATACAAGTATCTACGCTTATTAAAATGTACTTTCTGTTTTTATTTAAAAAACTGTACAAATTAGACATTTTTCTCCTCTTTATTCTTAATTCTTATATTAATGTTTATACCTAAGCCAAGTATAACCCAAAATATCGGCGATACTGAAACTATGTGGTCATTGAATATTCCTGCTATTAAATAGCCTATAACCGATAATAAACAAGCTAAACCAAACAACTTATCCAAGGAATTTAGTTCTAATTTCCAATATAATTTTATGCTATTAAATATATATATAATCCAAAATACTAATAGAACAAAAAGCGATACAAGACCTGTATTTACTGCTATTTGAAGATACATATTGTGTGGTTTATCAACTACAGTATAATAATACATATTAGCATTTATTTTACCTAATATATCATCTTGCGGAAATACAATAGAATAATTATCTGCACCCGTTCCAAAGTAAACATAATCATTTAATAAAGGCAATGTTCTACTCCAAATATAACCCCTACTGGACGCAATCTTCTCATATCCATCAAGCCTCTTCGAATGTCGTGCCTCTTTAGGAGTTATTAACCTTCCGCCATTTGTAATTAATTTTATCTCATTGTTAGCTACATAAAATCTTAACTCACCATAAGACGACTTCCATGATTTTACTGTAAATCCAGAATAGTTACTTTCAATTTCTACAACGAAAGAAGATTTAATTGAATCATCCAATCTAAAATTGCCTTTCTCAGTAGTTTGCATTGGCAATTCATTATTCATTCCATCAACAAAATATATTTTACCATCTTCAATCTTTATATTCAATTCTTCTAAATTTGTTTTTATTCTAATAGTATTATTAATGATATCTAAACTTTCGAATTTAAGTACATTGCTATTATTTTGTTCTTTTATATTAGCAATTGCTTTAAACATGTTCATACTAGATAGTCTGCTAACAAGCATACCATCAGATACATAATTAAATCCTACTGCTACTAGTATTCCTATCAATAAAATAGTAATAGTAATCTTCCAATATTTTAGCACATACCTTCTAAGCATAACTAATGCAACTAATAATGTAAAAGCTACTCCAATATATCCAGCTCTACTATTACATCCTATCCAAGTGAATAAACATAACACTAACGCTATGCCAGCAATTACACGTTTTTTAGTAGTTTTAGCACTTATCAAAAACACAACTACCATAGGCATCATAAGTACTGCAAAGCTTCCTACGTAGTTTGTATTGAACAATGTACCATAAATAGTATGTTTACCAAAATTAAAGTCTAATCCTCCATCAATCTGTACTCCACTTGGAATAATCAAACTATTACCAAATTTAGTATTGAATATGTCAAACCCAAAATATTGTCCAACACCTATTAACCCCTCTACTATAATTAAAAAAACAAATGCATATAAAAATAGCTTAACATCTCTTTCACTGTTTACGAAATTAATAACTAAAAATGTTATTGTTACATAACTTAGTAACACCCACATACCTTGATACATGTCCACAAAACCATTAAGTGCTGTTGGCACATCTATAGCAAATATAGTTGACAATATAACAAAAAATGCATATATGCCTAACGGTATATAGTATTTATATTCTTTTTTGAAAGGAAGTTTTTTTGATATGTATAAGAATATGTAAATAATCAACGCAGTTGCAGTTAAGAAAATTAACCAACGTGACTTCCAATAGCTAAAAAAGTCTAGAAGTTCATTTTGGCCTGTCCAATATAAGGCTTGAGTTGTACCTGTTAAATCGACATATTTGCCATAAACAATAAGTGGTACAAAACCTGCTATAAGTAATAGTGGCATATAATAAATCCATGATATTTTATTTTTTTCATAATCAATATTGATAATTCTTTTTCTAGTAGTTTCTTTAGATTTCTTCATGTTGACTCCTCTATAATTAAGTTCATAGACTCATGGTATGCATAATCTTAACTTCGTTAAGACATTTGTCATTTAATATTATATCATAAATAACATTATTTGCAATATTTTGTTGCTTAAATTAAGCATGGTTGGTATAATATAAAAGATGTTATAAAATATATTTACTGGAGGAATTTTAATGAGCGAACAGCAAAATTATAATAGATATGAAGATGAGATTGATATAAAAGAATTATTTATGGTTATATGGAAAGGTAAATTAGTTATTATTGCAATAACTCTTATATTTGCTATATTAACTGGAATTGTTACAGTGTTTTTAATAGACCCCGTATATGAAGCAAAATTAGATATAATAGTAAATATACCAGAAACATTTAACACTAAATATGGCGAATATAGAATGCTTATGTCTACTAATGAACAATACATAAATTTAATACAAAGTAACGATGTTTTGAAAAACACAATGGAAGATATGAATTTTGATATGAATAATAGTTCAATACAAAATTTTTCTTCTCGAATATCAATAACAAAGGATGATAAAAAACCTAATAGCTTCAATATTAAGGTACAAGCAAGTAGTCCAGATGAAGCTTTACAAGCTACTATAAGTTTGTACAAAAATTATATAGATTATTTAAATAAAACTATAAAAACTAGAAGTTCAGATTATTTTATTAACTATTATTTAACTGAGTTGAAAAAGGATGAGGATAGTCTTAAATCTGATAATATATTATTAGAGCAGTATAAAGAAATGTTAAATGAAATACCTCAAACTATAAATCAAAAAGATGCGTTAGGTTCGATAAATATTAATAGTGTAGATTATGTAGTTTTAGAAAATATACTAAATGAAAACTATAAGAAAGTAGAATTAGATATTATAAACCTTGAACAAGTTATATTTGGTCTTGAAAATAAAATTAATTTGTCAAAACAATATATAGATGAGTTAAATCAAATAAAGATTAGCATAGCTAATAATGATGAATTATCATTGGAATTTTTTAAAGTTGTAGACGAAAGCGTACACCTTACCTCTGAGCCAATAGCTCCTACTAATAAAACAAGTCCAAGCACCACGTTAAATATAGTAATTGGTGCAGTTATTGGTGGAATGATTAGTGTAATATATGTACTAATTAAAAAGTACTGGTTTACAAAAACAAAATAGTTTAATTAAATATAATTAACTGCCTATAACGTACAATGTTATAGGTTTTTTTATTGTAGTTTACATAAATTACCTACATAAATTTACAAATATTTGCACAAAATAACTTAAATTGTTCCACATAATATAGTATAATGGAAATATATATAATAATTGGTCAAGGGAGAGAATAATGGCAACTATTGTTAAGAGAAACAAAAATTATTCAGTTATATACTATTATAAAACTGAAGATGGTAAGAGAAAGCAAAAGTGGGAAGCTGTTGAAACTTACAAGGAAGCATTGCAACGGAAAGCTGAGATAGAGTATTTAAAGGCTGAAAATATATTTCCAAATATTAAGACTGGTTCAGTCAAAAACTCTATAAAAAGCATTGAAATGTTTATGGAGGAGTTTGTAAATTCTTATGGGAAGAAGAATTGGTCAATTTCAACTTATTCCTCTAATAAATCATTACTAGGCAACTATATATATCCATATATAGGCAAGATTCCAGTTCACATCATTACATCCGAACAAATAGAAGAATACTACGGCAATTTATTTGACATCAATATTATTTCTAGAGTTCATAAACTGCTTAAATGTGCATTTGGTCAAGCACTTAGGTTAAAACTTATTAAAGAAAATCCATTTGCATTAGTGGATTTACCTAGATCAAGGTATATACAGAAAAGTATTTTAACTGCTGATCAAATTAAGATGCTTTTAAGCTACTGCGCAGAAGAAGATTACCAATTATATGTTTGTATTAATCTAGCATTTGCTTGTTCAATGAGACTTGGAGAAATTTTGGGATTAACATGGAATGATGTAGAAATATCTACTAAATCAATAGAGGATAACTCTTCTTGTGTACGTGTTAACAAAACCCTATCACGGGCAAATTATGACACATTAAAAGAACTAAATAACAAGGATGTAATTTATACTTTTGAACCTCAATATGCATTTAAAAAAAGTAGGCTCATACTTAAAACACCAAAAACGACTTCTAGTAATAGGACGATTTGGCTTCCAGCAACTTTGGCTCAAGAACTTAATTTATTAAAAAATAGTGTTACAAGCACTTTGTATATGGCTAACCAATTTACAAACAAACCAAATCTTGTTTTTGTAAATGCTCAGGGTCAACCTGTTGATATAAGAGTAATAGAAAATAGGTTTAAGCATGCATTAATTAATTGTAACCTGCCGGTTGTTACATTCCATTCACTTAGACACTCTAGCATAACTTATAAACTTATGTTGAGTAATGGAGATATAAAATCAGTACAAGGTGACAGTGGACATTCACAAATTCATACGACCATGAATATATATGCCCATATTTTGGATGAAGAACGCAAGAAAAACGCTCAAACATTTGATAATTACTTTTACGCAACTATGTCGTAATTTCATATTTATCCAAATAAATGCAAATTAATTATCTTTTTTCTTGCTAACAATGCTATTAGCAGGACAAGAATTGCTATTAGCAAATTTGAAAACACCAAAATTAAGAATGTGTAGATTTGATTAAATTTTGGACTGTAAATTTTTCCTCGTTTTCTTAGGAGGAAAAAAGATAATGAAAAAAATATTATCGTTAGTGCTAGTAATTGCAATGGTACTTAGCTGTTTCACAGTAGCTTTCGCTGCTCCAGAAGATGTAACAGATGCAAACCAAATTAAAGCAATTGACGCACTTGTTTCTTTAGGGGTTGTAAATGGATACCCTGATGGAACATATAGACCAAATGGAACAATAACAAGAGCTGAAATGACTAAATTATTAGTTGAAGCTTTAGGACATGGAGACTTAGCTCAAGGATCTTCATCATCATTCAAAGATGCAAAGGGCAAATGGTATGATGGATATGTTGCTATGGCAGCGGGATTAGATATAGTTAATGGTTACCCAGATGGATCATTCAAAGGTGACAGTGCTGTATCTTATCAAGAAGCTATAGTTATGACTTTAAGAGCTTTAGGTTACACTAACTCTGCAGTTAATAACGGAAATAGTGCATACAATGCGTCTAAATACAAAGCTTTAGGTGCTTCTTTAGGATTATTAAAGAACATTACTTTCAAAAACAGTGGAGCTAACAGAGGAGATATCGCTGTTATGGTATACAACACTTTAGAAGTTGAAACTGTACAAATCAACGATAAAGGATTGGCTCAGAAAATCGAAGTTGAAAGAATAACTGTTCCTGTAGAGGGAAGACCTGGAGTAACTAAAGTAGAAATAGTTTACGAAGTTCTTTTAGACAGAATAGCTGAAAGAGATACTATAAATGTATCTGCAAACAGTTTAGATTCATCAAGCAAAGATTACTTAGGAAACACAGTTGATTTAGCTCCTTATATGTATCAAAACATAACAGTTTACAAAAACGAAGATGGCGATGTAATATTTGTTAAACGTGTAAACTCAACTACAGTAAGTGGTACAGTAGAAGCTATCAAAGCAACTGATATTCAATGGTCAAATGTTGCTAACCAAACTAAAGTTTTTGTTAAAAAAGCAGATGGCACAGTTGAAAAAGTTCAATTCAACAAAACTGCTGGAGCTACAATCCCTGTTTATTTAAACGGTGGTTCTACAACAGCTGCTTTAGCTGATTTACAAGTAAATGGAAGCTTAAACGGTGCTGAAATAACTTTAATCTTAGATAGCAATGATGTTATAACTCACGCAGTTGCAAAACAAGCTACTAAGACAGCACAAATGACTAAAGCTTACAAAGAAGGTTCAACTGTTTTAGGTTCACTATCTTTACCAAAAAATGGCTCAAAAGTTGATTTAACTAAAGTTACTGTAACTGGTGATGTAACTGCTATAGAAGATATAGTTGCAGGTGATGTTGTAACAGCATACAATGCAGCAGGAGTAACTGGTGTTCCAGCTAAAACTGAATTAGTTGTAAGCAGAGATACAGTTGAAGGAAAAATCACAGCTACAAAAGCTGGTGGATATGTAATCAACGGAGATACTTATTACTACAGTGGTAATGATTCAGTAGCTGTAGGTGATGAAGGTACTTTCTACTTAGATTGTTTCGGAGATATCTTTGCTTTCGAAGGTAAATCTATAGGAAATGCTAATTACGCATTAATTACATCAATAAAAGCAGGTGTTTCTGTTGGATCTGAGTTAATCAAAGAAGCAGAAATGAAATTATTAAACAAAGATGGAAAAGTAACAGTTTTCAACTTTGATAAAGATGCTGTATATGTATTAGATGATGCTGCTGCTAAAGCTGTATTTACAAATGAATTACAAGCTTATGATACAACATTTGCTGGATTTAGAGCAAATAATTATGTAGTGACTGGATACGAGTTAAATAACTCTGACGAAATTGTTAAAATTGCTGTAAAAACTTTAACTGCACAAACAGTTAATCCAGCAAGCAAAACTTTCGTTGCAGCTGACGACGTAGTAATATTCAATGTTTATAACAGTGAATTTACTGTTGCAAGTGTAGAAGATTTATTAGAAACTTCAAAATCATACAATGCTGTATTAAATAACAAAGGTGAATTTGAATTAATAATCGCTACTGATAAATTAGTAAATGATTCAAACTACGCTATAATAACAGGTGTAGAGTCTGTATTAAATGATAACAATCAAACAGTTAAAAAAGTAATTGGTTACATGAACGGTGAGAAAGTTGAATTCTTAACTTCAGTTGGAGTAACATTACCAGCAGCAGCTGATTACAGAGCAAAATTATTTGCTTTACCATTATCAAATGGTGTAATTTCTTCTTCAATAACTACACCTTTTGCACCTCAAGCTTCTAGCGTTACATCATCAGCTATATCAGCTGTAAATGCATCAAAAGGTACATTTACATTAGATGGTGCTAGAAAAGCTTTAGCTGATAACGCAGTAGTTTACGTTTACGAGCAAAGTGCTACAACTGGAAATGATACATTCGTTCGTATCGGAGATATCTCTGATTTAGAATTAGAAAATGCTAAATTTGATTTCTACAACACAAATGCTACAATAGATACAACTAACGAAGTATACGAAGTGGTAATCGTAAGAATTCAAAGATAATTTAAATAATGAAATAAAAAATAAGTGTTGATTTTTCAACACTTATTTTTTATTATTTTTAAGTTAGCTTATTTTTGTTGTTTAATCATTACTGCTTCGGCTACATTGTCTCCATCTACATCATAAACTTCAACTACGCAATTGATTAGTTCTAGGTCACTTATGCTTCCAAGACGCTCAAATGCTCCATTAGTTTTGTATACATAGAAGCCTGTAGTTTCTACTACTGTATATTTAGTTTCTGCATTAGTAGTTTTATCTACTGCAGTAAATCTAATATTTGAATGTACAGTAACTGCACTACCTGTTGTTATAGCTTTAGCAGTTGTTCTTGGATTTACTTCAACTGAATTTTTAATAGTATCATTTCCTATTGTAAATGAATATAATACTCCATCAAAGTCTACAGACTCTACTGTAGATTTTCCGCTTGTTAAATATTCAAATGCTTCTCCATTTAAGAAACCTTTTACTCTTTGAACAACTTTGTCATTAGCAATTTCTGATTCTACACCTGTTATTACAGCAAAATCACTATTTGATAGTAATTTTTCAGTTACAATTACTACAACACAATCACCATTTTTATTGCTAATGTATTCCCATCTACCAGATTTAACTGGGTTCTTTTCTAATTCTTCTACTGATGATACAGCAAATTTAACTTTACTATCTACTGGATCTGTATAAACGTTGAATACTGATGCGCCACTAGCAAAAGTTACTGTTCTGTGATCGCTATCTACTGTTCCTGGTTCTGTACCTGTTACTTTTATAGCAACTACTTCATCACCATCAAGTGTAATTTCAACTATATCATACTCAGATACTTTAACATTATAAAGATCACTAGCTGCGTTAATAGCAGAACCTTCAGCTCCACCATTTAATTTTGCATCTAAACTTACAGTATATGTTTTAGCAGTTCCTAATCCATCTACAACTTTTATTGATGGGTCTTTTAATGTTACCTTATTAGTTGTACCTTGTTTGTAAGCACCTGCATTAACAGCTGTTACAATTAAATAATCGCTTGTTGCTGATGATTCAGTATCAAAAGCAAAAATATTTCCATCTTTATCTAAATAGAATGTACCTTCATCTTTTAACGCAAAGTTATCCATAGTTAAAGCTGAGAATGAGCTTAATTCCTTATATCCTATTGATTCGATATATACCATTTCGTTTGCTTTATCTAATTTTGTTACTTTACCTTCTACAGTATCTCTAACTACAAATAATGTAGTTGCACTTGGTATTGTTGTATTACCGCCTGCTGGATAAGTATAAACAACATCATTCTTTTGAATGTCTTCTAAAGAAGCAGCCGCACCTTCAACTTTTAAGTTATCAAAGTCAACTTTACTTCCATCTTTCGGTAGGTATATTGAACCTAACACTATAGAATTAGTTTTATATGGACCTGAAACTTTAATAGCTGTTAATGGTTTATCTGCAACAAATGCAGTTATTATATCATTTCCATCTGCATCTTCACCTATTATAGCAGTAACTTTAGCACCAGCTAAATCTTTAATACCAGCAACTGTTGTTTTAGTATTTTCTAATTGAGCTTCTGTAGCATATATTTCTTTACCATTATAGAATACTTTAATTTTGCTATCTTTATCTAATTTTAGGCTATATGTTTTAGAATCAATTACAACTTTATCATTTGTTACTACATTTCCATCTTTATCTTTAGTTGCCTTTAATGTTCCAGATACTGTGTCAGAATTAGAACCTTTTATAAATACAACATCACCAGAGTTGTTTTTATAAACAGTAACATTTTGATACATAAGTGGTTTTAAATCTGCTAAATTTCCTAAATATGCTTTATTGTTTGAATCTAACATTTTAGGCTCAACAGGTATATTAGCTTTTGTAGCTTTTCTATCTAGTAGTATTTGATATTCTTTAGTAATTCTACCAGATTCTTTATCAACTTTTTCACCTACAACTATAAATTCAGCTTGGTTTTTGTCGTTGATTTCAACTGTTTTAGCTTCTAAAGCATTGTATAACATTTTAGCTATATCTCCTCTAGTAGCTCCACCTGCTGAAAATGTAACGTTTTTAAGAATACCTAATTTAGATGCTGTTGCTGAATATGCTGTATCATTATAAGAGTTAACTCCACCATTTACTGATGCATCATTATAACCTAATGCTCTTAAAACCATAACTACTGCTTCTTTGTAAGACACAGGGCTGTCACCTTTGAATACACCCTCAGGATATCCATTTATTATTTTTAATCCTGAAGCTATTGCAACATAACCTTCATACCATTTTCCTTGAGCATCTTTGAAGCTAGCTCTTGAACCATCTGCTAAATGTCCATTTCCTAATACTTCAACTAATAACTTAGCCATTTCAGCTCTTGTAACTACCGCTTCTGGTTTATAAGTACCATCTGCATAACCGTTAACTACACCTAAAGCCATTAATGCTTCAATAGCTTTTGCAGTAGTTTCATCAGTAACATCTTCGAAAGTACCAGCGAATGCAGTTGTCATTAATGACATAACCATCATTATCGCTAATACTAATGATAAAACTTTTTTCATTTTCGTTTTCCTCCTAAGAAATTTTTAATTTAATTTTGTTAGCAAGCTAACATTCTAAATTATAACAACTCTATGTAGACAAGTCAATAAGTTGAGACTGTTTGTAACAAAGCTGTAATATTAGATTGAAGCGCTAATTATCTACAACTTAATATTACCATAAAGGATATAATCTAATATTACATGTGTGTTACAAGTAATTAGATTTATCTTAAGTGGTGGGACCTAGAAAAGCAAATTTAAAAAACGGTTGAAAATAGCTAAAAAAATAGAGCCTGCGCTCTATTTTTTTAGCTTTGCATACATATATAGGTCATGTCTTTGACCGTTTCTTAGGACGAAATCTTTCATTGCGCCTTCTTTGCGGAAGCCTACTTTTTCGTAAAGGGCTATGCCCGGTGCGTTAAAGGATATTACATTCAATTGAATTCTGTAAAGGTTTAAGGTATTAAAGCCATAGTTCAATAGCTCTAATATTGCTTCTTTTCCATACCCTTTGCCTAGATAGTTTTCATCTCCTATTCCAATGAATAGGGTTGCTACCATATTATCTTTTATTATGTCATAATATCCAGCTATACCTATGATGTTGCCTTCTGTTGTTCTTATAGCAAAAACAATTGAGTTATTTTCCTCGTTATAGTTACTAATCATCTTGTCCACTTTTTCTTTTGACCTAGGTATAGGTAGAACATAGTCATAGGTTGACAAGAATTCTACATTGGAGAACCATTTATATAATGAAGGCATATCTTCCTTATTAATAGTATCTAAAAAAACTCTACTCATAATTTACTCCCTTATTTATTTTAAATTCACCAAATATTTTTCTTCCATCCTAATTGGATTATAGGATTGTTTGGATTTTCTTAGTCCTTCACTGCCAGTGTCTTCTTGTCTGTTGACAAATTCTGTTTCACTAAATTGTTGTGTTAAGAATTCTCTATTTATAAATGCATATATACCATTATAGTTTATGTCTGCCTTTTCAACCAGTATGTTTGCCATAGTTCCGTTAGCATACTTTTCTCCTATTGAAAAACCAACTATTTTATTATCTACATACACTGCTATAGTTTTTAACTTTAAAATGTCCAGCTTACATAGGACATCATTTATAGCATCTGTTTCCATAATTAGCTCTTTATCTACTTCTTCTTTTACACTGTGCCATCTTTTTAACAGCTCCATGCAATCACTTTTTATTTTTGGTGTAGTAACTTCTTTTACTTCGTAATTAAATTTTTTAACAAAATTATTATAGTGATTTTTTTTACCATGAAATTTTTTACCGCTTAAGTTAATTAATTCGCTTGTAGAGTAAATGTATTCTGAATCATTTATGTCTTTAGTGCTGCATATGTTAAAATCTGTATATTCTCTTATATCATTTATAAATTCTTCGTTTACATCTCCAAATAGATAATTAGATGGATAAGCTTTTCTTATTTCAATTAACTTTTTTATAATCCCTTGTAAGTTTTCCTTTTTATATCCTAAGGGTTGCATGAAGAATGAACCCTTAAACTCTTCTTGTTTATTTATTATAAATGCATCGTCAAGCACTGCATACTTAGTATTGCATAACTTTCTCCATAAGTATAATGATGGGAAGGTATATTCATATGACAAAATATTGTGTTTGTCTACATAGGATTCAAACAAATATTTATCCTCTAATGTTAAACATTTAAACTGTAAAATAAAATTCACCTCTTATCTATTTTTCTTAATCTACATATACTCTTTTAATAAGAGCATCTCTTCATCGTTTAACTCTCTATATTCACCTAAGCTTAATTCTTCATCTAATTTTATAGCTCCCATAGATAGTCTCTTAAGATATATTACCCTTTTATCTACTGACTCAAACATTCTTTTAACCTGATGAAATTTTCCTTCTTTAATAGTAACCTTACACTCTGATATATCATTTGATTTGATGATTTCAAGCTTTGCAGGCATGGTTTTATAGCCATCATCTAAAAATGTTACTCCTTCATTGAACGCTTTAATATCATTGTCTGTAAGACATCCTTCTATATAAGCAAAATAGGTTTTATCAACGTGTTTTCTTGGTGAAAGCATATTGTGAGCAAGCTTGCCGTCATTTGTTAGTAAAAGTAATCCTTCAGTATCCTTATCTAATCTTCCTACAGGAAATGGATTAAAATTTTTACTGAAATCATCTAACAAGTCTATAACTGTTTTGACACAATGATAATCCTCAGTGGCAGAGATAACGCCCTGAGGTTTATTCATCATAAGATATATATATTTAATATAGTTAACTGTTTCATTATAATATGTAACAACATCAATGTCAGAATCAACAATTAATGAGCTATCTTTGACAATTTGACCATTAACCGTAACGCAACCAGTTTTCATTTCTTTTTTTAGTTGGCTACGAGTAGAATAACCCAAATTGCAAATCATTTTATCTAAACGAATTTTCATTTATTCCTCTTCTTTTACGTCTATTATTTCTTGTACTTCTATTATTTTTTCGTTGTCTTCGAATTTGTGGTCTTGTGTTTGTACATCATTGGCTTGTCTTGATTTAGTTACATACTGAAAGAAGCATATACAACCAATTGCTAATAGCAATGCCCCTATTAACCTAATGACTAATTCCAGTGTTCCACTGGCATTGAAAATGCAAAAAATTGAGAAGATTACTCCTATAATTGATACTATAAGCTTTATTTTATCATCATAGTCACCTGATTTAACCATCTGAAATAATGCTATACCACTGAAATACATAAGTGCTATTCCAATAATAAAAACAACCAATTGGGGAAAAATAAAAACTACTATTGCACCTATTAGGCACATGATATCAGTGAACTTTTTTAGTTTACCTGAATAGTGGTATGTCATTTTAATATTAAGTATAAAAACCACTATAGCCACCACCATAGCTATTCTAATGGTTAGGTTTCCTATATAACCAGCTAATATTATAAATATTACACCTAACAAGCTTGTTGCTATTGCTAAAGATTTAAAGGTATTTGCTTTTAAATTTATATTAGTAAAAAACATATCGAACCTCCATAGTGTGAAACTCTTTTAATAAAATTAACTATTTTTTATATTATACCCACTTTTTTAATGTTTTACAACTTATTTAAGGTTAAAGAGATTAAAAAAGTTTATGAGTCTTAAAATGATATAGAGAAAGAAAATTTAATAATTGAATGGAAGTAAAAGAAAAATTTGTTGTAAAAATAAGTTATAGGTGTATAATTTAGGTGTGATTCTCTTATGAAGATTTACAGTGTGAAATAAAAAACCCTTTTGGAAAAAGGGTTGACACTATGGAGGTAATAATGAATTGTGAAGTTTTATGTATAGGTACAGAGCTTTTGCACGGCGATATTATAAATAGTAATGCCGCTTATATTTCTAAAAATCTAGCTAAGATTGGTATAGATGTACACTATCATTCTGTTGTTGGTGACAATCCTAAACGAATGAAAGATGCTTTTAATTTAGCTTTTTCTAGAGCTGATGTTGTAATATGCACCGGAGGACTTGGTCCAACTAAGGATGATATCACAAAAGAGATTTTAGGTGAATATTTTAATTTACCAATGGAATTTGATGAAAAAAGCTTAGAGCATCTTAAAATGATGTATAATAGATTTAGAAAGAATATGCCAGAAAACAATTTAAGACAAACCTACTTCCCTAAAGGTAGTAAAATCTTAACTAATAATAACGGTACAGCAAATGCTTGTATAGTTAATGAACTATCTGATGGAAAGAAAAAAATAGGAGTTTTATTGCCTGGTCCTCCAAAGGAGATGATGCCACTGATGGACGATGAGGTTATACCTTATCTATCTGAGTTTTCAAAGGAAGTAGTTGTAGGCTATAAGATTGCTGTTATGAACGTGGGGGAATCAATGGCAGAAACTATGATAATGGATTTGATTGATAGTCAAACTAATCCGACTATAGCACCTTATGCCGGAGATGGAAAAGTGGTATTTAGAGTTACAGCTAAGGCAGAAAATAAAGAAAAGGCTGATGCACTAATTAAACCAGTTATTGATGAGCTGCTAAAAAGGTTTGGCGAAAATGCTTTTGTGCTTGAAACTGACAGAGTAGAAGATATAGCATGTAAGAAATTAATTGAAAATAAAATAACTATATCAACAGCAGAGTCATGTACAGGTGGACTTATAGCATCTAAGCTTGTAAGTTATCCTGGTATATCCTCAGTGTTTAAGGAAGGCTTTATTACCTATTCTAATGAAGCAAAAATAAAAATACTAGGTGTTAAAAAAGAAACTATTGATGAATATACTGAAGTAAGCGAAGAGGTTGTTAAGGAAATGGCTGAGGGTGCTTGCAGAGTATCTGGAGCAGATATGGGAGTGGCGACTACTGGAATAGCAGGTCCTTCTGGCGGAACAACTGATAAGCCTGTTGGACTTGTTTACACCTGTGTTTATTATAAAGGTAGGTATAGTGTTATTAAATCCTCCTTCAACGGAACAAGAGATACAGTTAGAGAAAGAGCGGCTATAAATGCATTGGAGCTTGTTAGAAAAGCTATTATGTTAGAGAAATAATACAAAAACTAAAGGACATAAGGTGTGGTATACCTTGTGTCCTTTAGTTTGCTGTTATTATATTATCATCCTATATTAGGTTTCTATCTACTATTTGCTTAACTACAAATGATGCAACGTGGTTTGCAAAGCTTCCTGAGCCAAATCCTGCATCATATCCTAATTCTTGTGCAAGCTCGTGAGATAATCTAGGTCCTCCGCAAACTAGAACAATTTTATCTCTTACACCTTCAGCCTCAAGTATTTCTACTAATTGAGTTAGGTTTGGTATATGAACATCTTTTTGAGTTACTACCTGTGATACAAGAATTGCATCAGCTTTAGTTTCTATAGCTTTAGCTACTAGCTCCTCATTAGGTACTTGGCTTCCCATATTTATAGCCTCTATACCGTTATATCTCTCAAGTCCGTAGTGACCGTCAAAGCCTTTCATGTTCATGATAGCATCTATACCAACTGTGTGAGCATCTGTACCTGTACATGCTCCAATTATTACAACTTTTCTTTTAATATTTTCAGCTATATATTCTTCAACTTGCTCTTTTTCCATAAATTCCATACTTACCTTAGGAACTTCTATTGTTGTAAAGTCTACTGTATGTGTACATTTACCATAAACTATAAAATAAGTGTAGCCTATACCTAAGTCATGTGAGTATACAACGGCTGGATCGTCAAAACCCATTTTAGATGCAAGCTGTCTTGCAGCTTCATCTGCTTCATCTCCACTTTGGACAGGTAGTGTAAAGCTCATTTGTACCATACCATCATTTAATGTATCACCATATGGTTTTATTTTAGTTAAATCAACGTTGTTTTTTACTTCACTCATTATCTAGCACCTCCAAGCATTAATTTAATAAATGGATTGAAATATTTACTATCTTTCTCAGTTACTCCAGCTAGACCTTTACCGCCTGTAAATGCTCTTTTTACTCCACCAAATTTACCTTGCTCTATAGTGTTAAATATTCCTTCAACCTCTATGTCTTTTAACAAAGATTCTGCTTCTGCCAAAATTTTTTGAGCTCTTTTTTGAATTATACCGTCTTTTTTATATTCAACCTCTTCGCCTATATCTCTAGCATTGTTAAAGATATACTTTGCATTTTCTATTGAAAGATATCTATCATGTAAATGAGGTGTGTGTATAGCCTCTGTTGGCATACCAAGAAGCTGTAAGCCTTGATTTGTCCAAATTGATATCATGTTGAATAACGCATCTTGTAAATGTCCTCTAAATATGTTTCCTGTCATGAATTTTGTAGGAGGCATATATTTAAGTGGAGCATTAGGGAATATTTCTCTAGCCATTTGTGCTTGTGATAATTCATATAGGAATCCATTTTCAAGCTTTGGATCCATTTCAAATGCGTGTCCTAATCCCATTTGTTCTTCTGGAATACCTGCTTTAAGCGCAAATTGCTCATTTAAAAACTGTGAAGCAAGAACTGTATGTGCTTCTTCGAATGCATCAGCAGTTGTAAGGTAGTTATCTTCACCAGTGTTTATTATAATTCCTGCAAAGCCATTGATAATTCTTGAGAAATATTGGTCAACAAAGGTTCTTTGCATGTTAATATCTCTAAATAGAATACCGTAGATTGCATCATTTAGCATTACGTCTAATCTTTCCATAGCTCCCATTGCAGCTATTTCTGGCATACATAAGCCTGAGCAATAGTTACATAATCTAATATATCTGCCAACCTCTTGACCAACTTCGTCTAAGGCTCTTCTCATTATTCTAAAGTTTTCTTGTGTTGCAAATGTTCCTCCAAAGCCTTCTGTTGTAGGTCCAAATGGAACATAATCAAGTAAGCTTTGTGCTGTAGTTCTTATAACTGCTATTATATCTGCTCCTTGTCTTGCAGCAGCTTGTGCTTGTATAACGTCTTCGTAAATATTACCTGTTGCAACTATAACATATAGGTAAGGTTTTTTGCCTTCACCAATAGTTTTCAAGAAATTTTCTCTATCTTTTCTGTTGTTAGCTATTCTTTCAACTGTTTTTATAGCAATTGGTTCAATAGCTGCTACTATTTTATCATTTGAAGCTATAGGCAATTTTGTTATATCTATTTCACCTAAGCTTACTTTAAAAGCAATTTCTTGTGGTGCTAAACCAGTTTGAACCATAGCATTACCCATCCAGAATGCTGCTCCTCTGTTTAGCCCTCCACCTTCAACAATATTGTCTACAATTACATTTGGTAGTGGAACATCAACCTCATCAACTCCATCTACACCTAATAATCTTAAAATTGTTCTTTCAACTGTTACTGTAGTATGTTTATCTATAAATGATTGTACATTTTCAGCTATATTAGCTGCTGCATTTCTTGCACTGTCTATTATTTGCGGATCAAGATTTAATTTGCTTTGCATATTTACCTCCATGCTATAATAACCTTACTTACCTATTCAGTTACCAAGCGTGTTGCATGCTCAATAATTTCTTGTGGTATTCCTGCGATTCTTGCTATATTGATAGCATCCTTAGGTGTAAAGTTTTGATTTTCTACTTCTACTAGAGTATAATCCATATATTTTGAAATTTCTTCTATACATGTGAAACTATTTAAATCATCAGGTAGCTTTAATCCTAAAACTTGAAAATTTTGTATGTCTTTGTCCTGAGCTATATTATCGTAATGAGTAGTTAGTATCGACATAGAGTTACTATTTTTTAGATATTGAACTACTGCTTTTGTTATTGCAAAGCCTTCTTTGGGATTTGTACCCCCTGCAAGCTCATCAATTAGTATTAGACTTCTTTCCCCAGCATTCTCCAAGGCTTCTTTTAGATTTACTATCTCTGCCCCAAATGTGCTTAATCCTTTTTCTATTGATTGGTCGTCTCCAACCGATATGTGTATATGGTCAAATAAACATACCTTAGCACTTTCACAAGGCACAAACATACCATATGCTACAGCTGAAATGATTTGCCCTATCATTCTTAAGCTAACTGTTTTACCACCCATATTGGCGCCAGTTATACAAATAACCTTTTTATTTAAATTTACTGATATAGAAGTATATTTTCGCTTTTTATGTTTTAATGTATCCTCAAGCTTTAAATTTCTGCCGTTTTTTATATGAATTATAAGCTCGTCTGTTAATTCTGGCTTAACTGAATCTGTTTTTTGAGCACAATTTGCCTTTGCTATTATAAAATCAATTTTGCCTACTTTTTCAGCATTTTCTACAATATCATCATAAGTCTCTTTTATTTTTTCAGTTAAATATCTTCTTACATTTAGTTCTTCTTCATCTTCACAAGTTTTTAAATCCTCAAGCTCTTTTTCTAAAGTATCTAACTCATTATTGTTTTTAAGCTTATAAATAACACTTAAATAGTTTTCGCCTGAAACTCTTAGATTTTCTTCTTGATTAAGTTTGTTTATTTTTTCAACAAAATTTTTATTAATTGTTACTTCTTCACGCAAGTTTAACTTAATGTCATATTTTTGTTGTATTTGCTCAATTATATTTTTTCTAATCTGCTTTATTTTAATTTCAATAGATTTTTTATTATTTCTAATTTTTTCCAGTTTTTCTGAGTATTCATCATATATATAGAATGTCATCATTTTTTGGTCAGCGGGATCTAACAATTTATATAAGTCTGGCAGTGATTTAATTTCTAAGTCTTTATATATGGATATTAAAGTGCCTCTTAAACTTTTTTCCATGGTATTAACTTTAAGGTTGTCTATAATTTTCTTCAACCTCTCAACATAAACTAAGAATTTTTTCACTTCAAAAAGCTCAACTTCATCTAGCACAACATTATTTTTCGCCCTTTGTAATGTCTCGCCAATGTATCTGATTTGTTTAAGTATATCTATGAGCTCTCTTCTTTTACTCATATTTAAAAAAGCTTCAACCTTACTAAGTTCAATTAGCAGCTCTTTCTCTTGCCCAGGTAGAAAAGGCTGTGCATTTCTTTTACAATTAATTCCATACTTAGTTATAGGTTTAACCTCATCAAATATAAAGTCAAAGTTTATGTTTTTTTTGCATTTTTCTGATATAAATTCATTTAACATATTTCACCGCCTGACACTACATCAATAATATTAAGTCCCTTGATATAATAATTCATCTTTTCACAAAATTCCGCACTGTCAAAATAATATCCCTCTGGAGATATAGGATTTAAAGTCAATGCAACAATGTTTATTGAATTAAGAGTTTCTATCTTAAGCCCTCTTTTTTTTGCCTCATTCCAAGTGCGTGACTCTACAAAAATTTTAGTTGCATCGTCTATAACAAGCTTGAAATTTTTGGTGTGCTCATTTTGACATAGTTCTTTTAATAACAATGATGTTATTGCACCTTTAACATATACATATTGAGTAGTTTTATCAATATGCTCTGTTAAAATTTTCCCAGCTGTTATTCCAGTTTTAACATCGAAACAAACTATATCTCCTGTGTCCTTTACTATACAAGTAGCACAACCTTTAATCAGCTTTTCCCTAATATTATTGTTAACCTCTTTTAATTGATAACATTCTACTACATATGCTGTTTTTTCTATAACTGTTTTTATATCTCTACTAAGTACTGCTCCAGTAGCTATAATACAAGCATCAGTAATTATTGGTGAAGAAGATGCTTTACGGTCAATTGCTCCATCTACAAATACAACCTGTGCACCAAAGTCACAAAGCATGTTTGAAATAGTTTTAATATCCTTAGTATTGGATGGACCTGCTATTTGGATATTGCCACTATGCTTTACTCTAACCAAGACAACCTCGCCCATAGGTGTCATTAAATCAGTTGTTTCAAGAATTTCAACTTTTGCTTCTGAAATGAGAAGTGCTTGTTTTGCAGTAGCAACCAAAACGCCTTCCGTAACAAAAATAGTTGGTTTTTCAGTGTTTGTAACCAAATCACTATTTTCTCCATCTCTTCCTGTAGAGGTTATACCAATGGTTATATTTTCTTCATTGGCTTTACTTATGAGATAATTAAGCGCAACAGTTTTACCTGCATTTTTTGCTAGACCTATTATTGATATGGTCTTATAGTTCTGTATTATTTCGTTAATTAAACTCATAAGCAAACCCCTTTAAACTTAGTGTTGTGTTCTTTTCTTTCTATCTAATTCTGTTGGCTCAAGAGCTAGTCTTTCTCCTGCTAACAAGCCAGCAACACCTGTTTTATGAACTTTTTTCTTTCCTTGACATACATCACACATACATTCTATTTTTGGAAGATTTGTAGGCTCAGTGTAAGTAGTGATAACACCTTCAAAGTTTCTAAGTATAACCTTTTCTGGTGATTGAGAAATAACATAGTTTGGCATAACAGGAGTTTTTCCTCCACCACCTGGTGCATCTACAACGAATGTAGGTACAGCATAGCCTGAAGTATGTCCTCTTAAAGCCTCTATTATTTCTATACCCTTGCTAACAGGTGTTCTAAAGTGTTCAATACCTAATGATAGGTCACATTGATAAATGTAATAAGGACGAATTCTTATTTTAACTAATTCATGCATTAAATTCATCATGATATGTGGACAATCATTTACTCCTCTTAGTAAAACACTTTGGTTTCCTAACGGAATACCTGCATCAGCAAGCTTTCTTATCGCTTCTTTTGCTTCTGGTGTAAACTCTTTAGGGTGATTAAAATGTGTATTTAACCATATTGGATGATACTTTTTAAGCATGTTTACTAAATCATCTGTAATTCTTTGTGGACAAACTACAGGTGTTCTAGAACCAAGTCTGATTATCTCAACATGTGGTATAGTTCTTAAGTTTTTAATAATGTATTCTAATATCTCATCTGATACAAGTAAGCAGTCTCCACCTGATAGCAATACATCTCTAACCTCTTGATGATTTCTTACATATTCTATACATTTGTCGATGTTTTCTAGTGGAACTGAATGGTCTTGTTGACCAGCAAATCTTCTTCTTGTACAATGTCTACAATACATAGAGCATTGGTCTGTTATAAGCATTAATACTCTGTCTGGATATCTGTGAGTTAATCCAGGTGCTGGAGAGTCTCCATCTTCATGCAATGGGTCCTCCATATCAGCTTCACCAATGTGAGTTTCTGAAATTGTTGGTACAGCTTGCATTCTTACAGGACATCTATGATCGTCTTTATCCATAAGTGATGCATAGTAAGGTGTTATACCTAATCTAAATTTTGTTAGAACTGCTGCAATATCTTTTTCTTCTTGCTCGGTCATATTAATAATTTGCTTAAGCTTTTCTACGGAATCAATTCTGTTGTTTACTTGCCAGTGCCAGTCATTCCATTGCTCGGGTGTCACATTCTTCCAAAGTGGTATATCATTGTAATATGCCATTTCATTTCCTCCCTATGATTATATTAATTAATTTCCAGCATACAATTTTGCGTATAAATCTCTTAATGGTTTTGATTCTCTCATTATTTGTAATGATATTTCAGCGTGGTTTTTAGTGTATCCGTTTCCAACTATCATGTTAACGTCTTTACCAACACCTTCTGCTCCTAAAGCAGCTTTTGTAAAGCTTGTAGCCATACTGAAGAAGTAAACTGTTCCGTTGTCTTTACATGCTAAGATAGATCCCATTTCACAGTTTTCTCTGCTTACACATGTTATAACTAAATCACAAAGTTTACCGTCAGTAACTTCCATAATTTTTTCGTAAACTTCTACTGCGTTGCTAGCGTCTCCAGATAAACATACATCTGCTAATCCTAAATCTCTAACTTTATCTAAAGATTTTTCGCTATGTGCCCAGCAAATTACCTTACCAGTAATTCCAGCTCTTTTCTTAGCTTCATATAAACAAAGCATACCCGATTTTCCTGCTCCACCAAGTACTAATACTGTGTCTCCTGGTTTAACAAGCTTTGCAGTTTGTGCTGGAGCACCTGCAACGTCAAGAACTGATAATGCTAAATTTTCTGGTAAATCTGTAGGAATTTTAGCGTAAATACCGCTTTCAAATAATATAGCTTGACCTTTAATATCTACTTGGTCAATGTCTTTTCTAACTTCTAATATTTCTTCTATTACTAATGGTGTTAAAGATAAAGATACAAGAGTAGCTATTTTATCTCCAACTTTTAAATCTGTTTTTCCATTTAAAGCTGGTCCTATTTCTTTAACTGTTCCAATAAGCATTCCGCCTGAACCAGTTACTGGGTTTTGATGCTTACCTCTTTCAGCAACAATACCTTTCATTATTTTTTTAATTTCTTCCACATCACCTTTAGCTTGGTCATGAATTTGTGTAAAACTTGCTGAGTCAACGTTTAATGTTTGAACATCTATAAGTATTTCATTGTCATATATCTCCATAGTGTTGTCAATTTTAAGCGCAGGTTGTGGCAGAACACCTACAGGATTAATTACTCTGTGTGTTCCAAATGGGTTTCCTTTTTTCATATTTCATCCTCCTAAAAATCAATTATATTTTTTGTCAGTTTTGTATTCAAAATTATTATGTGCAAAAACTATGCCATATTATATTCAGAATTTAAAATATCTATTTTTCAACAAATTTAGCTAATTTAAATTTCAAATTCAATCCACGTGCCGAATAATCGGCAATTTTTATATAAAAATCTTGTAGCATGTAAATACAATATGATATAATATGCGTAGCATATTTAAAATGGCTCGCAAAACTATGATATAATAAACATACTATTTACATCAATATATAATTTTAACATTAATATATTGATAAATCAATATTTACATCAATATTAAAAATTAATATTGATTAATAACATTTATATTGCCTGAAAAGAAAGGAATAAGCATGAGAATAAAAGTAATAGGTCAGCAATTCGATTGTGACGATAATAAAATTGATGAAATACAGCTAATAACTGAAGCCACAATAAAAAAAGAAGGCGGTTTATTTATAATAGATTATACTGAAAGCAGTGAAAATGCCGATGATAATATAACTACACGATTAAGAGTAACAGAAAAAAAACTAATAATGACTAAACTCAGTATGGTATCATCAACTTTAGAGTTTGAAGTAGATAAAAAATACCACTCCATCTATAGCACAATTTATGGCGACTTTAAAATGATAATATCTACTATGGAATATAACTGCAATCTTAATAAGGACGGTGTTGGAGACATATACTTAAAGTATATGGTTAATCTGGGAGATGGTGAACCTTATTCAAATGCATTGCAGATTAGTTTATATGAGTAATAGCCTCTTGTTGAGGCTCTGAAAATTAAGTATTTTTACGATAAAAAAAGAAAACGTTTTAGATACGAACAATAAAGCCTGAATTTCAGCATACATTGCCTAATATTCGGCACACAAGGAGGTGGATGAGATAAATGGAAAGAAAGTTTTTCGATGCACTTATTAAAGCAATAGAACATATTGATGATGGTATTCACATAATTGATGCATCTGGTAAAATCATTTATTATAACCAAGCTGCTAAACAGCTTGATGAAATTGATGTTGATAAAGCTGTTGGAAGACACATCCTTGAAGTCTATCCGTCACTAAGCTTTGAGACAAGTACATTACTTCAGGTTATGAAAACATGTAAGCCAATGTATAGTGTAGAGCAAAATTTCATGAATTATAAAGGTAATAAAATATCTACAGTTAACACCTCTCTTCCTATAGTTTATAACAATAAGGTTGTAGGAGCTGTGGAAATATCTAAAAATATAACTAAGGTAAAGGAATTATCTGAAAAAATAGTAAAGCTACAAAATGAGCTGTATGAAAATAAAAGCACAAATATTAAAAATAAAAATATGGCTAACTACACTTTCTTAGACATAATAGGTTACAGCAAGGAAATGCAAAAGATTAAGTCCTTAGGGCTTAGAGCATCAGAATCTGATTCTCCTGTTTTAATATCCGGACCTACAGGTACTGGTAAAGAATTGATTGTTCAATCTATTCACAATTCTAGTAAAAGAAAAAATCAACCTTTTATAGCTCAAAACTGCGCCGCACTTCCAAATAATCTACTGGAAAGCATATTATTTGGAAGCGTAAAGGGAAGCTTTACAGGAGCTGAAAACAGAGCTGGTTTATTTGAGTTAGCAAATGGTGGTACATTATTTTTAGACGAAATAAATTCTATGCCTATAGAATTGCAGGCTAAGCTTCTTAGGGTTTTACAGGACGGAAGATTAAGACGTGTAGGAGCTAGTACAACTATAGATATAGATGTACGAATTATATCGGCTATAAATGTTCCTTTAAACAAGGTATTGGAGCTAGGTCAGTTGCGTAGCGACTTGTTTTACAGATTAAGTGTTATAACCTTTGAGGTGCCTCCACTAAAAGAAAGAGTTGAGGATATCCCCCTGCTTGTTGACCATTTTATAAAAAAATATAATGAAAAATGCAATAAATTTTTTTCTTATATATCCAACGAGGTTCTTAAAATATTTATGGATTATGAATGGCCCGGAAATGTAAGAGAGCTTGAACACACTATAGAAAGTGTTATAAGCTTATATGAAGGTGAAGTGATAAGAGAGGAGCATCTGCCATTTCAATTTAAAAACATTCGCAATAATAAAAAGGATATCATCATAGATTCAAATAGCATACGCCCTCTTGAAGTATCATTGCAGCATTACGAAAAAGAGATTATAGCTTCAGCACTGGAAAAGGTAGACTACAATGTATCCAAAGCTGCAAAACTATTAAATGTGCCAAGACAGACATTGCAGTATAAAATTAAAAAGTTAGATATAATGTAAAAAGCAGTGAAAAATGAAAAGTAAATCAATGTCATTTTTTTTATTATATTTTATGTAAATGTACAACTTATACGGTTGCACTGTTCACTTCTAAGCAGCCATACTGTCCAGTTTAAGCAGTAGAGGTGTTTTTTAAAAACGGTATATGCAATTGTTTGCGATTTGTATTATAAAATTAGTATGAAAACGGTTCAATTGAACCATAATAATTCTGCATATTTGTATCTTTATTTAAAAATAAGATATATTTTTAACCATTAATAAGTTTTATGTAAAGTAAATCTTTTTGGAATTAAATTAAAATTTTGAGTTATCTACAATTATTTTAATTGTATAAGATGCTCTACCTTGAGCCCAATCGCCGATGATTTCAAAAACATATATTCCTTCGTTTTTTGGAACTATAATTATTTCATTCGTAAAACTGTAATCTACATTTTTTAGTTCGCCTCTGTAAAGCACCTCAACATTATTTGGTTTTTGAGTAAAAGTCAGATGTAATTTTTCTTGAGGTAAGACCTTACTACCTTCCATATTGTGTGCTATTTGTTCGGCAGATGCATGATCGTAAATAGTAGTGTTCTTTGAGGAGCCTTCAGTTGTAGTCCATTTATATCCACCCTCTTCAACTGATATAGGGTTATTTTTTGAAATTATTTTTAAACTTGGTACATTTGATTGTTCATAAAGGAATAAGTTTATTTTTTGCTTAACTAAATGACATTGATAGTGAAAGAAATGTGCCTTAACGGCACATAATCTAAGATTAAAATGCGTAGCATTTTTTCCGACACTTTTCATTATTCACTGTTCTTAAGCAACAGCGTTACCACTATACATATCAATATTGTTATAACCCCATATGCCATAGAAAGTCCTATATCGAATTCTTGCATGGCGTTAACCATGGCTATGGATAAAGGTCTGTTTGATACTCCGTATAGTAATGCTGACATTGTGTATTCACCAAGAGTTCTTATAAAAGCTACACTTGCTCCTGATATAACTGCTGGCATAATCATTGGGACTGTAATTTTAAAAAATGTTCTCATGCTTCCTGCACCTAAACTTTTCGATGCATCCTCTAAGTCATTGTTGAATTTATAAAGAGCAATAAGATTTGTCCTAAGCATAAGCGGAACTATAGTAATTATATAGGCTATAGGTAAAATCCAATATCTACCTATTAATACTTGATTAAATGCAAAAACATTTTTTACATTGAATGCATTGATTAAGTTTATAGCTATAGTACTGGCTGGCATAGCCCATGGAAGCATGGCTGTAATCTCAAGCAACGAATTAAGGTTGCTTTTCTTTTTAGAAATTATAAAAGCAATAGGCAATGATATAGCTACTCCTGCCAAAACAGTTACAATCGACATGAAAATACTGTTTTTAAAGGGTTGCAAAACTCTTGGTTTAGTCGCTAGCTTTATATAATTACCCAAGCTATATTCCTTAGGAAATATTTCCACCATCCAAGAGCCCGGTTTAACAAAGGACAGTACAAATATTGCTATTATTGGTAGTAAAATAAGTGTTACTATAGTAATAATAAGCAAATTAAGTGAAAATTTAGTTAACTTATTATTAAGCCTTATAGGCTTTAGACTAACTCTTCTAAGTGATTCAGCCATAGAATGCTTTTTTTCGTAGTATCTTATTAAAAGAAGCATTGATAGGCCCATAATTAAAAGTATAACCACTTGCACAGAGGCAATATGTATGTGATTATTTGCTTTTGATAAAAGTATTTGCGTACTTAATACTCTAAACTTGCCACCTATAAGATTAGGAGCTGAAAATGAGCTTATACCTGATATAAAAGTCACAATTGAAGAGGATAATATAGCAGGCAATATTGACGGTAATATAATTGTAAAAAATATTTTTATCTTGCTAGCTCCAAAGCTTCTTGCTGCCTCTATAGTTGATGCATCTAAATATTTAAGTGCAACTGATACGTTTAGATAAAAGTATACGTACTGTGTATATGCATGAACAAAAAGAATACCCTTTATACCATTAAACTTAAAAGGGATATTTTCTAAACCAAAAAAAATTTGTATAGCCTTTGTTATTATACCACTTTCTCCATATAGCTGAATAAAGGAAATAACTATTATAACTCCTGGAACCATAATTGGCGATAGCAGTAGAGTATGTAAAAGCTTCTTATTTTTAATGTCTATTAGCGAGGTATAAAATGCTAGAATAGTACCTATAATTCCACATATTAACACTGTCATAATACCTAGAAAAAAGGTATTTTTAATAACTATTAAATTTGATTTGTTGGCAAAATACTGGATGTAATTATCTATATTATAGCCTTCAGAAGTATTGAAACTACTCTTAATTGTATTTAATAAGGGTATAATAATATATCCAAGTATTAGCGTAAATGCTACTATATAAAATAATACAGTTGCTATCTTTTTTATGTTAATCTTATCTATTAATGTGGATTTCAAGATACACCTCATCGTCAATTTTCCTTATCGTTCTTGAATCATTAAGCTCCTTAACCTTATATTCAAAATCATCTGTTTTTACAATATAATCTATTGTGCTCCCATTAAAGGATTTTTGAATTATTGTTCCTTTTATAAGGCTATTGTTTAGGTTAGTGCTATGTAATTTTATAAGCTCAGGTCTTTGATATATGCTTTTATTATTTATTGCTAAAGTATTGGTTTCTCCAACAAAATTCGCGACGAAGTCACTTTGCGGATTGTTATAAATATCTGTTGGTGTACCTATTTGGACGCACTCTCCATAGTTAAAAATAGCAATTCTATCTGATATGGACAGAGCTTCTCGTTGGTCATGTGTTATAAATACTGTTGATATTTTAAGAGCTTTTTGTAGTCTATGTATTTCATCTCTCATTTTGTCTCTAAGAGCCGCATCAAGATTAGATAAGGGCTCATCAAGCAAAAGCACCTTTGGCTCAACTGCCAATGATCGTGCAAGTGCAACTCTTTGCTGCTGCCCACCAGAAAGTTCATCAATCTTTCTATCTTTGTAATCATATAAACCTACTAAATCTAAATATCTATTAGCTGTCTCTATTATTTGTTTTTTTGAAAGCCTTTTAATTTTAAGCCCATATGCAATATTTTCATAAACGTTCATATGAGAAAAAAGGGCATAGTTTTGAAAAACTATGCCTATGTCTCTTTTTTCTGGGCTTAAATTTGTAATATTTTCATCAGATAGATAGACTTCTCCTACGCTAGGCTTTATAAAACCAGCTATAATTCTTAAAAGTGTAGTTTTACCGCAACCTGACGGTCCAAGAAGTGTAAATAGCTCTCCATCTTGTATTTCTATGTTTATGTTGTTTAATACATTTTCCTTATCAAATTTATGAGATATGTTTCTTAGTGTAACCTTGCCCATTTTTACAACTTCCTAATTTATTCTTTTATGTCTTTACTTGAATCTCTTATTTCAGTATCAAATTTTTGTAACCAAGCATCTTGGTTTTTTGAAATAACAGACCAATCAACATCCATTGCTTTATATTCTTCCTTCATCCACTCTGGACTTTTCTCAATAGCTGCTTTTAATGTAGGAATTCTATTAAATTCATTAGCTATTTTTGCCTGCACATCTGCACTACCTACAAATTCAACAAATTCTTTTGCAGCATTTGGATGAGGTGCATTTTTAATTGCTGCAACTCCATCTGTTATAACTGGTGAACCATTCTTAGCATCTATGATTTTTAGTGGCATATTATTTTTTTCAATACCGTCTATTATGGCACTTTGAACTGCAAAGCTTATGGCTGCTTCTTTTCTACCTACTGCTTGAAATTGTAATGTTTGACTTGAATAGTAACTCTTCATATTTGAGTCTAAGGCTTTTAAATAATTCCAAGCTTCATCTATTTTACCATCTTTTTCGTATTGGTAAACTAAACTCATAAGAGTAGATCTAATTGATGAAGAAACTGTATCTCTTGATACAATTAAATCCTTATATTTTGAATCTGCAAGATCAGTCCAATCCTTTGGAGCTTCTTCTTCAGTTAACATTTCTGTATTATAAAACATCATAACTGGCGTTTGAATTGTACCATACCATCTTCCATTAGCATCCTTAAACATTGGATTCAGATCATTTGCCCATGATGTTTCAACTAGGTCAAAAATACCTTCCTCTGCCATTTCCATAAATAAAGATGAAGCACCGCCAAACATTATATCTGCTTGTGGATTTTCTTTTTCTGCTCTAACACGGTCTGCTAGTTCACCCTTTAAGTTAATATACTCTACTTCAACTCCAGTTTGTTTTTTAAATTCATCAGCTACAAATTGCAAAAGTTCATCAGCATGAGTTGAATATATAACTAATTTATCTTCCAATTTAGTGTTTTCGTTATCAACATTACCTGTGCTTTGTCCATCATTTTCAGCTTTATCAGGAGCTGTCTTGTTAGTACACGCTGCTAAATTTAAACTTAACATAAGTACTAAAAGTACTACTATTATTTTTTTCATTTTCTGTAAAATCCTCCATATTTATGCCCATTCATGCTGTCAAGGTAAATAAAATATCATGAAAAATTTATGTATGGGCTTTTAATTTATTATTGTCCAATAGATAATACTATATGCAGTTAAGTTAGTAAAATGAAATTTTTTTATGTATTATCTATTTAGAATAACTATTTATTATATGATTAATTTACATCATCATGAAAACGTTTATTAAAGAATATTGCAATTTAAATTGAAATTTATGCTTGACATTTAAGAAATTTTGTCATATCATATGATTTAATTTAATAAGACCTCACTTTTTAGGAGTGGGGTAGAGGCGCGGTGTTTATTAGTGCTTAATGGAGCCTGAGTAAGTTATGATATTAAGAAGAAGGAACCACCGCCGAAGTTGATAATATACTCAATGTTATCTGCTGGGTCTGCAGAAAATATTTGCAGGACTGTCTTGATAGACTACCCGGTTTATCAAGTTGTGCTATCTCATTTGGGAAAAAAGAGGGGATTTTGGAGCAATTGCGCGCGTTGTTGCCTGAGTCTATCTCAGGCTTTTTTTATTGTTATAAAAAGTTTTTATCTATAAAAACGGCCTAAATAGTTAAATAGTAGTACAATAGCCTCTTTTCTTATGATTACAAAAACATATTACAAAAATAAGAGGAGAAAAATATTATGAAAACAAAAAATTTATTATTGGTAGCAATGACTTTATTATTGGCAATATTATTAGTAGGATGCCAAGGAAGTAATAACGATTCAATTTTAAGCACTAATGGACAAGCTTCAGATGATTTAAACGAAAATCAAAAAGAAGAATCTAATTATTTTACGGTTGGTATGGAAGCAGGTTATGCTCCTTTTAACTGGACGCAAATGGATGATTCTAATGGTGGAGTCGCAATAGACGGTACTAAAGAATATGCTGGTGGCTACGATGTTGAAATAGCTAAAAAAATAGCTGATGGACTTGGTAAAGAGTTAAGAATTGTTAAAGTAGAGTGGGACGGTCTTGTACCAGCCCTTGTATCTGGTAAAATAGATGCTATAATAGCTGGTATGTCACCAACTGAGGAAAGAAAAGAATCTGTTGATTTTTCTGATAATTATTATAAATCAGATTTAGTTATGGTTGTTAAGACCGGTGGTGCTTATGAAAATGCTTCAGCTTTAAATGACTTTGTTGGTGCTAAAATTACAGGTCAATTAAATACATTCCACTACTCAGTGATTAACCAGATTGAAGGCGTTAATAAGCAAACCGCTATGGACAATTTCCCTGCAATGAGAGTAGCTCTAGAATCAAATATGATAGATGGTTACGTATCAGAACGTCCAGAAGCAATAAGTGCTTCAGCAGCAAATCCTAATTTAAAAATGGTTGAATTAACTGAAGGATTTGTAACAAATGATGATGATACAGCAATAGCTGTAGCCGTAACTAAAGGAAATGAATTAGTTGCTAAAATTAATGAAATATTAAATGACATATCTGAAGAAGAACGTACAAAAATCATGGATGAAGCTATAATAAATCAGCCTGCTTCAAATTAATTAGCAGGAGGACATTATGAGTTTTGAAGTAATTTTAAAAATAGCTACAGAAAACTGGCCAATGTTTTTACGTGGCGCAAGTATGACCTTATACATATCAATTATAAGCACAATTATTGGTACGATTCTAGGCTTAATAGTTGGTGTAATTAGAACTATACCATACCAAGAAAATAAAATAAAAAGATATATTTTAAATTTTGTAAATACTATTTTATCAGTGTATATTGAAGTTTTTCGTGGTACCCCAATGATAGTACAAGCAATGGTTATTTATTACGGGTCAGCGTTAGCTTTTAATATAAATATGAATAGCACTTTTGCAGCCTTATTCATTGTTTCTATAAATACGGGAGCGTATATGTCAGAAATCGTTCGTGGGGGGATTGTTTCAATAGATAAGGGACAGTTTGAGGCTGCACATGCTGTAGGAATGACTCATGTTCAAACTATGATTAATGTAGTTTTACCACAGGTAATTAGAAACATTTTGCCTGCAACTGGTAATGAGTTTGTTATAAATATAAAGGATACTTCTGTATTAAATGTAATATCAGTAACAGAACTGTATTTCCAAACTAAATCTATAGCTGGTAATAATTTTAAATATTTTGAATCCTTCTTCATAGCATGTGTTCTTTACTTTGTTATGACCTTTACCGTAACAAGAATACTAAGATATGTAGAGAAAAGACTTGATGGACCAGAAAATTATGAAATCAGCTTATAGGAGGCGGACATGGAAAAAATAATTGAAGTTCAACATTTAAGTAAAGCTTATGGAAATCATGAGGTACTAAAAGATATAGATTTTTCAGTTAATAAAGGAGAGGTTGTTTGCATAATTGGCTCGTCTGGCTCCGGTAAATCAACTCTTCTAAGATGCATAAATTTACTAGAAAAGCCCTGTAATGGACAAATAATATACAAAGGTGAAAATATACTTGATGACAAGCATGATGTTCATGCTTATAGAACAAAGCTTGGCATGGTATTTCAACATTTCAATTTGTTTAATAATCATAATGTTTTAACCAATTGTACCGTAGGACAGGTTAAGGTTTTAAAACGCTCTAAGGATAAAGCGTTAGAAATTGCAATGAAATATCTAAACGTAGTTGGTATGGAGCAGTATATAAATGCTAAACCAAAACAGCTATCCGGTGGTCAAAAGCAGCGTATAGCAATAGCCAGAGCCCTAAGCATGGAGCCTGATGTACTACTGTTTGACGAACCTACCTCTGCTCTTGACCCAGAGATGGTTGGCGAAGTACTAAAGGTAATGAGAGAGCTTGCTGATAGCGGACTTACTATGATTGTTGTAACACATGAAATGGAGTTTGCTAAGGAAGTATCTGACAGGGTTGTATTTATGGATAACGGAGTAATCGAAGAACAAGGCAATCCAGAAGAAATTTTTAATTCACCAAAGCAAGAAAGAACAAGAAAGTTTTTAGAAAGAACTCTAAAATAAAAATTTAACCAAGTAAGCTTAGTAGATAAATAATTACTTCGAAATACTTTTGTCATAAGTCTAAAGGAAGCAATGCAAATAAAAAATGTTTCTGCTTATATAATTCAGTATCCCTAGATTTTTATTAGGAGGGAAACCTCATTAAGTTACATAAACATTTTTATCAACTTCGCTATTAATAGCAACTGATAACCAAAGAAAAATAAAAGGATTTTTCTTTGGTTATCTGAGTTTATGGCAGATCTATCTACTATACTATCTAATAGGCAATTCTTGTTTTACTATATTATAAATTTTTCTACTATTTACGCTAGATATAATATAATCCTAATATTCTTATTTGTCTAATTTCAGTTTTTCTTCGAGTATTACTCAAAATACGATACATACTCAACTTCATTAGATAGTGAATCATCTGGAAATTCAATTTTAAACAAATCAATAAAGTAATCATCTGTCATACTGGCAATATAATCCACTACAATATCATCCTCGTCAGTAATAATGTAACGCTGTGAATTTCTATAACAATTACCTAATATTTTATGATTTAGATGATGCTTAAAAATTGGAGAATCATAATTTTTTTTGATTAAGTCTTTTCTCATTTTTTCATAGATTTTTTTCATCATAGGTTTTATAATATTATAGTATGGCTCAGTAACTGTTTTACAGTTATAAATAATTTCATAATTTTCATCTTTTATTTTTTCTAATTCACAATATACTTCTTCATCAATTTTCAGATATGGTTTTCCAATGCTGTTTCTTACAATATTTATAATTAAATTGTTAATAATACTTGTATTTGTTTTTCCTAATAATTCGTTTTTATCAAACTTATTCATATTACATAGATTAGCCTTTGACGCATCTTGCCTATCTTTCCCAATATAGGCAATCATATCACTAATTCTTACTACACAACCTTCTAATGTAGAAGGCCTTAAAGTGTTAATATACTCTTTTTCCATATAACATTTTTCAAACATTTCCATAAATTCATCAAATGTATTTATTTTATTTGGTCTATATTCATGAAATGCTTTTTCACCACAATGACATAAAATACCATCATAAGTCTGCAATGTTAAATTTGAATTTGTCACAAACATTAAATTTCTCACACTATGCACATTGTGATTAAATATTTTTCCTTTATGTTCACAATATATATCACTTAAAAAACTTTCCCCTTTATGCCCAAATGGAGTATGACCTATATCATGACCTAATGCAATAGCTTCGATTAAATCCAAGTTTAGATTTAATGCTTGTCCTATTATTTTTGATATTCTTGCAACTAATTGAACATGTAACGCCCTTCTCGTAATATCATCATTTTTGTAAAAAGAAAAGACTTGAGTTTTATCAACATATCTGTTGTATAGTGCATTATGCAATATCTTATCAATATCTATTTCAAACTCTGTTCTTAACAAGTCCTCTTTTTTATATTTTGTTTTTCTAATTGCATTAAAATTATGAGTTGCATATTCACTAAGTCTATTATCCTTTTCATTAAGAATACTATCTAAATACTCCCTCTGCCCATTAAAAAAATCAAAGTATCCCACTATAGTTTCCCTCCTAAAAATACCATTTAACCTATTTAGCAATTGTGAATTTAAAGCCGCAAATTCAAATAATACAATAATAAGTAATTTAATATTCTAACTAATGTGAATTCGATTATATATTGCTATTTAGTTCATCATTCCTTTAATTAACAGTCCTATATTACTTCCAACTTCATTTTCTAATTGTTTTTCATCTTCGCAAAATGCTTTTTCGTTATTAATGGCTTTATCTATTTTTAAAACTAATTTTTCAACATGATATGAACTTTTACTGTATCCAGAAAAAATTTTACGTAATTCATATTCTGCATATCTACATTTACTGGTAACCTTAATATTATCCAATAATTTGTCTTTGTCTAATTTATGTACCTCATCAAAGTGTAGCAATAACCAAAATTCAAAACAAGGATTTGTAATGTAAAATCCAAAGCCATTTTCTTTACATTTGCTTAAAACATATTCATATTGATTATTATTAGAATGTGACACAAAGCTATCTCTGTCACGGTCTACAATTAAGCATATTTTATCAATATCTTCATCATAAAGGATTCCGCTTGCTTTAATAATATCTGAAATATCTACTACAATATTGACTAAATTTCTTTCCTCATTAAAGTATTGTATAATTTCATTACCTACTTTTTGAATATCTACAACCTTTGAATCTAATTTTTGACCTAGCTTTTCTTCGCATATCCAAACAAGAAGTTTCCAAACATTTTTAGCTTGAGATTTGCTGCTTGAAATAATTTTTTCATCATAAAAATAATCCATAAATCTATTTAAAAAAGTTTCATATGAAATGCAACTAGTTTTTTCTTCTTCAATATTTAAAATAATTCTATCCAGAATTTTTTTAGGATTACTCCAATTATTTTCACTATAGCTTCGAATTAAGGGAATTAGCTCAATAATCGGATTTATTCCTATTGTGTTTTTCATACTATTTATAGCATCGAAATACTTTACTTCTGTAGATGTTCCCTCATATACAAGAAAATATTTTCTTTTCGATTCATCAGATGTCTTAGTTATTGTTCGTTCTGCAAATGTTCTTTTCTCCCTCATTCGTTATTCCTCCTTTATCGGAAATACTGTGCTGAAAATCGGAACACCTCCATATCGCCCCTCTAAGTACGCTTTATCTATTTTTTTATCAAATCGTGCGTTATATTCTTCCAAAGAGTAAATATCACTCTCTCCAGAGTTCTTTTTATCTACAAACCAAATTTCATCTCTTCTAAGCAAGTCAAAATCCATCAATCTTGATTCATGAGTAGTAACAATCAATTGAATATTTCTTTCTGATGCTAATTGCAAAAAAGTCTCAATGAATTTGTAGGTCAAGCTTGGGTGTAAACATCTATCCAATTCATCGATTACATATGTTTTTTCACTTTCAGATATTAAAATTTCCAGTAGGTCTAAAATCCTTATTGTTCCATCTGATTCTTCACCAAGACTAAATAATATATCCTTATTTTCATGCGTAAATTGAATTGTTTGACATAAAGGAATTAACGAATCCCTATCCATTTCTATAGTAAAAAAGTCACTATCACTCCTTATAAATCTTCCTATTTTTTTAAGATTTTTATCATTTTTTAACTTTACTCTTTCATCTTCTAAGTTAGTAATTAATTTATCAGTATATGCTTTAGGAAGAGAATTGATGACTTTTTCAAAAGGAACATCTACTAGTTCAAAATTAGTAATACCTGTACCAAAAGCCGAAATAATTCTACATACTTCTTCTATATTTTCTGTATTTGACATATAAGAATAATCTGAAATAGGTGCATCAGGAAAATTTATATCCAAGCTATCTCTTATCCATAAATATACATTCTTTAAAATAACAGCATCCTTATTTTCATTATAAAAATCTTTCTTATTATGATTCATTAAGTTTAAAAATAATACATTATTATCATTTTTTACATCATCTGCATAAACACGCAAATTTTTAATAAATGGCTTTGATTCAAACTCTTTACTAAAAAAATATTTACCATTTTCAATATCTCTACTAAATATTAATTTACCTTCAATGTTATTAGGGGTTAACTCCACTAACCATTCTGAAATTATTTTACTGCGATTTAAAACAACCTCAAATCCATAGGCATAATACTTTTCTCCAAGCATTATTTCTATTTCAAAATAGCTTTCTTTTTCTATATTATCTTGGTTAGTTTTACAATACTTATCAGTGTGTCCTTTTGGAAAGCCACTTAAAACAACATCCCTCATAAAATCTATTGCTTTTACAAGATTGGATTTTCCAGATGCATTTGCACCGTAAATGGCTGCAAATTTTAATAATTTTATTTTTTCATTATCATATACATGTTCCTTTTTACTTCTTACTTTACCCGCTATCATTGAAAATTCTTGAGATTTACCATTATCTCGCTCTGAAAAAGATAAAAAGTTCTTTACATTAAATCTTATCAACATAAAAATTCCCTCCCATTCATTTTATATTATGTGATTTTTTCACTTTTGTCAATAACTTACATGATATTATATTCAAATATTTTTTGTTTTATACTTTTTTTTCGTTTAGTTATTACTCTGATTTAAATATTGAATCTTATATTTATATAAATAGCTAATAGATGAAATATATTACATAATACTGCATTTATTAGCTATAATTAGACTAATTTATTCATCTTTACCCAAAAACATTTCAATAATTTCTGCTAGCTTTGATTTTAGCTTAATATTTGAATATCCTCTATTTGTTTTTATTAACTGTATTTCTTCTTCTGTTAGAACTTCTTTTAATTTTTCTTCTACATTTATGTCAAAGACTGCTAGCTCTGTATCCTTTCCGAAATCTGTAAAGCATAACGGCGGAAACATAACACACCACCAGTTTTTTCCATTCGCTTCTCCTATTTCAATTCTTACAGCATCATAATCTCCGCTTGGCAAAGCAAAATCATCATATTCTCTAATTGGAAACTTATAGTTGCCATAAAAGACCTCTACATTATAGTAATAACCTTCGTCATACACTGTTTGTTGAGCTATAGTTTTTATTTCATTTAGATTTTTAAGTATAAGCGTTTCACTTTCTTGTTTGCTTGAAATATTGTTAAATCTTTTATTAAAGTTATTTAGTATGTTATTTCTCACCTTTAGCTTTAATTCTTGATCCTGTAGTGTATCAGAATTTGCTAGTATATGTAATCTGATTATTTTATTTTCTAGCTGTATAATTTCAAAATATGATTCAAATGCATATGCTATAGCTAAAGCAATAAAAAGCAATAAAGCTACTGAAATAACTTTATTTTTGTATTTCATAAATTTTTTTTAACCTTTCTCCATATGTTAGTTTATTTAACCATACCACTGTTATTTATTTTTATATTATAATTTACAACAATATTGGCATTTTCAAAAATCTCATCGTATTTATCTTTAATTTTTTCATAGTCAGTTTTTTTATACTTCATTAAATCCTCTTTTACTTCCAACATATCCATTTTATAATTTTTCTGCATTTTATATATTAGATTATTTGTATGATTATTTACTTTAATATTCACTTCATTGCTTAATCTCCTTATAAAATCTTTATCTGAAGTATTAACCTTTGTCATATCATAGGCAGTAACATTACATGAAACAGTTACATAATATGTGACATTTAATTTTTCATCTTTCAAATCTATCTTTTGAGAAACAACTACATCTTCAACTGTTAAAGTAACTGGCATTCCATCAATAAACACACTTAATTCAGTCATTCCTGACGCTTCTCCCTTTGTAAGCAAGGATAGAAATCTATTTTCTACGTGATCTATATAACCTATAAGCTTATAATCTTTTATTACAGCAGCCCCATCTATAGCAACTCTATCTTCTTTTACCTCAACAGATGGAATTAATGCATTTCCAAAGCCTTGCAAATATAAGGCAGCTTCATCAAAGCTATAGGTTGACTGAATGCTTAGTTTTTTAAGCTTAATCAAGAATTCACTTATATATCTACCTATTAGCGGATTATCTTTTATTTCATAATTTATAATGTCAGAAGCCTTGCTTTTAGCTACTACTAATTTAACTTTACGATTAATTTGCGGAGAGCGCTCAATCTCATCAAACAGCATTTTAATGCTATCAGGATTTTTAGCAACATCCTCCCCAAGTACAATAACCTGCATTAAACTATCAGATATAATTTTTTCAGTACTAAATATATTATTATAATAAAAGTCAGTTAAGTTATCAGAATTCTGAGACGTAACATATCTTTTATTCTCCGAACCAGTACTAATAATTGGAACTTCTGCTGTGAAAGTATATTCACTGTCATGCTTTTCGCTTTTATCAATTCCAACTGCAAATATATATTCTCTTTTATTTATCTCTACACCATCTTTATTTGAACAGCCTGTGATAAAAAGTGTTAATATTAGAATAAGAACTATATATTTATACTTCATTTGCTTTACTCCTTTTTTTATCTATAACTATTAATAGCAATATTATTAAAAGATTGACTATTAAAAAAACATATATAGGTATTTTTATATATTTAATAACGATATTTATTCCCGGCAGAAGACATGCTATTATATAAATAATAGGTGTTTGAATAAAAATAAAATATCCATTATCTACAGTTCTCAACGTCTTTTGTAATGACAGGTCAGTAAAATATAGTATTATTGATAAACAAACAAATGCGCATATTATATTAAGTGATATGCCAACTGCTTCAGTATTTTCTAAAAATGTACCGGGTACACTAAAAAATTTTAGTATTGTTATAAAAGGCCATAAAAGTCTTTTTGCTTCGCCTACTCCAAATTTAATTATCATTAGAAAAAAACATAATATATATATAAGACTGCTGAATATAAGAAATTTTCTGTTTTCATTCATATTCTTTTTTTGTTCTTTTACATAGGGGTTTGAAAATAGAAGTATAGTAAATCCAAAAAATCCTACTAATGCATACGGTACACCCATTAAAACCCCTTTAAAATCGAGGGGGAAAATCGGCAAAATATTGTTAAAATCAGAGTATAGAGTAGAAAATATTGTAACAATAAGCAAAGGTATTAGTGCTATGATTACAGTTATATGTGCTATTTGCGCTATTGTGTGAATACCTTTTTGTGTCGCATATGATGAAGTAAGCAGGATTATTAATATTATTACGTTATTGGGAGTTCTAAAAAGCATAAACATATTTATTTGCTCAGAAAAATCCTTTAAAAGAATGCTGCTTGCAAGTATAAAAAATGAAATATAAAAAGTGCCTATTACCTTTACCATAAACTTTGGCATATAGTCTGCACAAATATCAAGTAATGTTTTATCTGGATGATTTGCTTGTAGCCTAATTATTGGCTTAGTAAATAGTAAAGCTATACCTAATGCAACAACTATACTTACCCATGCTGTTGGTCCATCTGTACAGGTAACTAGAACTGGTAATAGCATTATTTGATATATAAACGATGATAAAATCAGCATAGATGTGTTTTGATATGCTGTTATTTTTGTAGTAAACATTTGTCCTCCTTATTTGAAATTTATTTATTTTTTTCTACGTAAATATTCTGGCTTATGCACCATATTCTTTATCCTATGTCTTATGATAGTATCCATTAAGTCTGGTTTATTCTCAACAAAGCTAGAAAACGGAGTCATATATGGTATTCCCATGCTTTTTAATGCACATAAATGTGTTAATAATATACATATACCGAGGGATACACCAAACAGTCCCAGCGTTGCAGCAAGTATAATAAAAGCAAAGCGAAGCATTCTTAGTGAAGTTGAAAAATTATAGCTTGGTATAGCAAATGATGATATAGTAGTTAGTGCTACAATAATAATTACTAATGGTGAAATAAGACCTGCTTCTACTGAAGCTTGACCAATAACTAAACCGCCTACAATACCTATAGTCGAACCAATAGGCCCAACAATTCTCATACCTGCTTCTCTTATAAGCTCCATAGTAATTTCAATTAAGCTCGCCTCAAACCACGCAGGAAATGGCACCTTTGCTCTTGAGGCTGCAACGTATAGTGCAAGACCTGTAGGCAGCATATTGGGGTGAAATGTAGTAATTGCTACGTACAGAGCTGGCAATAATATTGTTATTGGCAATGCTAGGTATCTAACTATTCTTATCATACTTGCAGAAAGCCATCTTTCGTAATAATCCTCAGATGATTGCATAAATACAGTCATTATAGCTGGCACCATAAGTACTTGAGGCGTATTATCAACCCCTATTACAACTCTGCCTTCATATATAGCTGAAGCAGCTGCATCTGGCCTTTGCGTATTTTCAACTTGTGGAAATGGCGAATAATTATCATCTTCAATTAGCTCCTCAATATAGGAGCTTTCAAGTATTGCTTCTATATTAATTTTAGATAACCTTTTTTGTAATTCTTCTAATACCTGTCTGTTTACTCTATCATCCAAATACATTAAGGCAATATCTGTTTTAGATTTAGTACCTATCTGCATATATTTAACTTTTAGCTTAGGATCCTTTATTCTTCTTCTAATTAATGTAATATTAACTTTAAGAGTTTCATTAAATCCGTCTCTTGGCCCTCTTAGCAGTGTTTCAGCAACTGGCTCTGAAATACTTCTCATTGGCCATCCACGAGAAGAAATCATAATGGCCTTTGTACTGCCATCTATAAACAGCATTGTTTCGCCAGATAGAATTTTATTAACAGCTGTACTAATATTATCAACTGAACTTATTTCAGATGTTGCAATACTTGTTAAGCTAGCTATTCTATCTAATTCTTGTGCTGTATTTTTTTCAAAATTATTTAAATCAAAAAATTCCATTAATGTCTCAATAGCGAATTGACTGACAGCTTCTTTAGTTGTCATTCCATCAACATAAACAAGACACATTTTTATCTTTTGTTTCTTTCCGCATTCAATTGTTCTGTAAATAATATCATCTGCGTCCTTTAATATTTCTTTTAAAGCTAAAATTGTTTGACTTAACTTACTATTTATATCTTTAATTGTATTTTTGTTATTATCCATTTGACCCCCTAATTTAGTAAATGATTGTTAGTATTAATGCAGCAACAGTGAATAAGCCATAAAATATACCTGTTGCTTTTGCTATTCTATAGTCTTTAAACTTTCCAGATTGCTTTAACTGCTTACTAGTCCTAAAAATTAAAAAATAGCTTATTATAGCAAATAAAAATATTACACCGTTACTTAATACACTTTTAAGCTCGTTTAATAAAAACATAAAACACCTTCCTTGCAATATTACAAAGTGTTAGAGACTTACTCTATTACAAAGTAATAGAAGCTGTCTTTACCACAAAGCAACAGAGATTTACTCTATTACTTAGTAATATTTACAAATAAAGGTGTTTTTATGCATGAATTGTAAAATTAATTATATTTGATTATATTTAGATATTATATTTTTGTTTTTTTCTAACTAATGTCGATATATCTATATCAAGTGTAGCTGCAGCTATTTTTAGTGTTTCAGAGTTAGCAAGAGTTTTTAAAATTTCGTCCTTTTCAAACTCCTCTACTCTATCTTTTAAGGATTTTGTAGTAGTTTCATAAACATTTTCATACTTGTATGGCATTTCATTTTCACCAATTATTAATTGGTCTTTAAATAGATTTTTATTAATACAAGGAGTATCTGATATTAAAACCAGCCTTTCTATTATATTTTTCATCTCTCTAATATTTCCCGGCCAATCATAGGCTATAAACTTCTCTAGGCAATCTGCTGAGAAAAAAGTATTTTTGCTGTACTTGTTATTATAATACTCAATGAAATCTTGCGATAATGGTATTATATCCTCCTTTCGATGCCTAAGTGGAGGTATAACAAAATTAACTACATTTAATCTATAGTACAAATCATTTCTAAATTTTTTCTCTTCTACTAATTGTTTTAGCTCTGCATTTGTGGCAGCTATAATTCTTGCATTAAATTCAACTGGCTTAACTCCACCTATACGATAAAAAAACTTATCGTTTATAGCATTTAATAATTTAACTTGTAAAGCATATGGCATATCCCCTATTTCATCTAAGAACAATACACCATTATTAGCTTCTTCAAACAGTCCTTTTTTCCCACCTTTTTGAGCACCAGAAAATGCACCTTCCTCATATCCAAAAAACTCTGACTCCAACAAATTTTCTGGTACTGCACCACAATTAATTTTTACAAATTTGCCTTTTCTTTTTTTATTCGAGCTGTTATAAATATACGAGGCTAGGAAATCCTTACCTACTCCAGTTTCACCAAGTATAAGTATTGTGCTGTCAAAGGACGCTACTTTATCTACTTTCTCGTATATATCTTTTACAGCTTCATTATTAGATATAAATTGATTTTCTTTTTCTACATTTTGTGCTTCCTTTATATATGTAGAATTTTTTATAGTTAAATCCTCTTTTATAGCAATGTTTTTCATTATCTTATCTAGCTCAGATACATCTCGTATAACAGCTATTGTTCTAATTAAATTTCCTTCATCATCAAATATGGGCGAGCCAGAAACTAAGCATTTTTGTCCCTCTGAATAATTATTTATTGTAAATACTGTGCTTTTAGTTTCTATAACCTTTGAACAGCAAGAATTAGGAAGAATATTAACTCTTCTTAAATCATACACTGTTTTACCAATAATTTTATCCCTTGATAAACCCGAAAGAGCTAAAAAGGCATCATTAACAAAAAGTGTTTTACCTACGCTATCAGTGATATATATTCCATCTTCAAGCTTGTTAAGCATTTCATTATGAATATATTGCTGTTTAGTCAAATATTCAATCTGTTTTTCAAGTTCTTTTATAAGTTTTAAATTTTTATCTTCCATACTTACCTCTATGTGATTATTAAAATTTTTATCCTTATTATACTGTCATATTTCTTCTTTATCTTATCATAGCATATGCAACATTGCAAATGCATTTTTGCGTACATATGCGATGTTGCATATTAGTCAGAATAGCAACTGTTGCAATTATACAACTTTATTAAGTGAATATTTGGCACGAATATTGCTTATTATATATTCAGAATAAATTATTTTTAAAGAGTGAAAAAAACACTCTAAAATTATTGTAAAGCCGAGAAGCGGCGTAATGGGAGGAAAATATGAGAAAAGTAGTTATCGTTTCAGCAGCAAGAACACCAATAGGTTCTTTTGGCGGAAGTTTAAGCTCACTTTCAGCAGTTGATTTAGGTGTAATAGCAGCAAAGGAAGCAATAAAAAGAGCAAATATAGACCCAAGCATAATTGATGAGGTTATAATAGGAAATGTTTTAGGAGCAGGTCTAGGGCAAAACGTTTCTAGACAAGTAGCTGTCGGAGCAGGTGTGCCAGTTGAAACTCCAGCGTTGACACTTGGCAAGGTTTGTGGTTCTGGACTTAGAGCTGTAAGTATGGCAACACAATTTATAAAGCTAGGAGATGCTGATGTTATACTTTGTGGTGGAACAGAAAGCATGTCAAATGCACCTTATGTTTTACCTAAGGCAAGATGGGGACACAGAATGGGTGATGGCGCTATTATTGATACTATGGTTAATGATGGTTTAACTGATGTATTTAACAAGTACCATATGGGGATTACAGCCGAAAACATTGCAGAACAATGGAGTATTTCTAAGGAAGAGCAAGATAAATTTGCTGTAGCTAGTCAAAATAAAGCAGAAGCAGCTCAAAAGGCTGGAAAGTTTGCAGATGAAATTGTACCAGTGGTTATACCTCAAAGAAAAGGTGACCCAATAGTTGTTGATACAGATGAATATCCAAGACATGGATCAACTATAGAGAAAATGTCTAAGGTTCCATCAGCATTTAAAAAGGATGGCACAGTAACTGCAGCAAATGCTTCTGGTATAAATGATGGAGCAACATGCTTAATAGTTATGTCAAAGGATAAGGCTGATGAGTTAGGTCTTGAATATTTAGCAGAAATAGTTTCTTATGGATCAGCAGGAGTAGATCCTAAAATTATGGGTTACGGTCCTGTGCCAGCTGTTAAAAAAGCTTTAGCTAAGATTAATTGGACTGTAGATGATTTAGACTTAGTAGAAGCAAACGAAGCTTTTGCAGCTCAATCTATTTCAGTAGCTAAGGATTTAGGATTAGATCCAGAGAAGGTTAATGTTAATGGTGGAGCTATAGCTCTTGGCCATCCAATTGGCTCTTCTGGAGCAAGAATTTTAGCGACTTTACTTTATGAGATGAAAAGAAGAGATGCTAAAAAAGGTCTTGCTACACTTTGTATAGGTGGAGGAATGGGAACTTCTCTACTTATAGAAAGAAAATAGTACTAAATCACAAAGCGTGTTATCACACTCTTAAAATCTTATAATCGTGATTAGTATAGTGTAGAATAATCAATTTGTTATTTTATTAACAAATTGTTTTGATAAATTATTAAATAAGATATATAATATAATTATATATGGAAATATATGCAAATAATTGAGATTAATTTACGGCAAAAAATTTAAGGAAAGGGTGTTTAATATGAATAAAATAATTTCTATTAGTGAAGCTGTTGATAAAGTAAAAGATGGCATGACTATAATGGTTGGTGGATTTTTAGCTAATGGAACCCCAGAAAGATTAATTGATGCATTGGTTGAAAAAGGAGTAAAAAACTTAACATTAATTTGTAATGATACTGGTTTTCCTGACAGAGGCGTTGGTAAAATGGTAGTTGCAAAGCAATTTAAAAGAATAATTGTATCTCACATAGGTACTAACCCAGAGACTGCTAACCAAATGAATTCAGGTGAAACTATTGTAGAATTAGTTCCTCAAGGTACATTGGCAGAAAGAGTAAGATGTGCTGGGACTGGTCTTGGTGGAGTTTACACACCTACTGGAATTGGAACAGAAGTAGAAATAGGAAAAGAAAAGAAAGTCATAAATGGAGTAGAGTATATATTAGAGCTACCTTTGAAGGCTGATGTTGCTTTATTATTTGGCAGTGCTGTAGATAAAAAGGGAAATATAGTTTACAATAAAACAATGAAAAACTTTAATCCAATTATGGCTATGGCAGCAGATACTGTAATAGTAGATGCAGAAAAGGTAGTAGAAATTGGTGAAATAGATCCTGAAAATGTTATGACATCAGGTATATTTGTTGACTATATAGTAGGAGGTGACATGTAATGGCTTTAGATGCAAAAGTTGTTATAGCGAAAAGAGTAGCTCAGGAATTACATGATGGTAATGTTGTAAACTTAGGTATCGGTCTTCCTACTTTGGTAGCAAACTATATACCAGAAGATGTTGATGTAACTTTCCAATCTGAAAATGGTTTTTTAGGATTAGGTCCTTCTCCAGAGCCTGACAAGGTAGACATGGAGCTTGTTAATGCTGGTGGTCAGCCTGTTACAATAGTTTCAGGCGGATGCTTTTTTGATAGCTGCACATCTTTTGGAATTATAAGAGGCGGACATGTAGATGCAACAGTTCTTGGAGCATTACAGGTTGATGAAAAGGGAAACCTAGCTAACTGGAAAATACCAGGAAAAATGGTGCCAGGAATGGGCGGTGCCATGGATTTGGTGGTAGGTGCTAAGCAAGTTATAGTAGCTATGCAGCATACTCAAAAAGGTGCACACAAAATACTTGCTGAATGTACTCTTCCACTTACAGCTAAAGAACAAGTTAACTTAATTATAACAGAATTAGCAGTTATAGAGGTAACTAAAGAAGGATTAGTTCTAAGAGAATTAGGACCAGAGGCAACTGTTGAAGAAGTAATAGAAGCTACAGGCGCGACACTAATCATTCCAGAAGATATTAAGAGATTTGGAATTGAATAATATAATATCATGACAGCGTTAAATGCGCTGTCATGTTTTATCTTACCTATTAATTTTTCTAGAACTAAGTATAGTTAATATTAATACAGCTCCTATTATTAACAATATCAACCTACTTATCAAGTATGAAATTTCAAGACTGAATGCTGGATCCAATACACCTAAGCTAAGTGGATATTCCGAGAAAAATCTTATTCCTGTTATATACATTTTTTGAGATGAAGGTATATATGATACTAATAATTGAATAGCTAATAAAACATAAATACCTATTTTACTATGCCTACCTACTAACCATCCTGCGCCCATAGTAAATATCAACGATGGTATTACTGCTAATATAGCAGGTAAAAATAATGTTTGAAGTGGCACTATATCAAATATTGTTTTATAAAATACTATACCTAGTGCAACAACAATCAGAACTATTATCACCATACCTATTGCAATCGAAATACAACGGATTAAAGTATACTTATTTTTATTTACAGATGTAGCACTTGTTATAACTGATACTTTTTGTTCGTTTTTAGAAGTAAAAAATGTTATAAAAAACAGTTCAATTGCACATAGAAATGGTGCAACACTTGATAGATAATATCCAAAACTCCAAGGTGAAAAGGGTGCTGTATTAGCTATTCCTAATATAATAGAACTTGTTAACAACTGCCAGCCGCAAAGTATTGTAACCAAGCTTAATCCAATAAAAATTTTATTGCCCATAAGTCTACGACATTCATAATATAATATTTTATTCAATTCCCAACTCCTCCTTTGTTAGCCCACTCACTGTTAAAAAGTCATTTAAAGATATATATGGTGGAGATTCTATACCACCCTCTAAAAACAATTTCTTTAATATCTCATCAAGCTTATCTTCGCCTCCCAACAATTCAGCAGCACGATTAAACATCATAGCATATCCACAATATGTGTTAACACTTCGAAGTGTAGCATCTAAATTAACTGCATATTTTTCAGGTAATTTTTCTCTATATTCTGGATTTCTTACATAAAAATTATTTTTAGTATTGTTAATACTATTTTCCCAAATATCTAAATAATTTTCCTTTGCATACTTATCGCCATATAGCTGTTTCATTAGTCTATAAGTAGTATAAGTTGTTATCCCTTCCGAACTCCAATAAAAGTCTTCAGAATCCATCAGCATAACACCAAGTCCCCACCATTGATGTATAATCTCGTGTGCTAATACTTCTGCACCACTGGCACCTATATCTTTATTTTGTAAATTAATTGCTGTAAAACTATCTTCACTAATAGCACTTATATTATCACGAGCAAAACCACCAAACATTAGTATTGTTCCCTGGATAATTTTAAATGGTCTATCTTCTGTAAAAGCTCTAGGTCCATATTTTTCGGTACAATATTTTATTGCTGATTCCATTGCCCCTATTGCACCTAAAGACTCAATTTGTTCATGGTGTTTTTTACTATAATAAAATTCTATAGGCATACCTCCACCATTTAAATTTATCTTAATATACTCCCCTGCAAGTACCATCATTCCTGTAACACCTTTATCATATGTTTGCCACTGATTATATTTTGGGTTAATTTCCGACACTTTTTGTACTTCATAACCACTTGCCACAGGTGTTAATTTCTTAGGTAATTCTACCTGTATATAATATGGTGCATCCTCTTCTACCAATACCTCCGGTACCGGAGCTAAGCTTTTACCTGTTAAATGAATGTAATTACTACTTATTAATGTACCCCCTCCAGCCATACTTTGCATAGCGTTCCAGAGTTTTGGACTTCCGCTATATTCAACATTCATAACTAAGTCTTCTTCTGATGGCAGCTTACAACGGATATGTCTGGCCGCAATATAGTCATCCTTTAAATCTTCAAAAGCTACCTCCTGTCCGTTGATTAAAATACGGTTAACCTTATATCCTGAATTTAAAGATAAATAAAAATCTTGCTCTGCCCCAGTGATATTTCTTAATATGTATTTTATTTCACCTTTTAATTTTCCAAACCATGACGTATTGATTGAAATATTCGCATCTGCTCTCACTAAGAACACGCCATCTACCATATAATTTTTTTCTTCAACATTCATCCAGTCTAATGGTGTATTATCAAAAAAAGGTTCGTTATACCACATTAAGCATCCTCCCAGTATAAGACACATTGATAAAAAAATTAACCAACCTTTTTTAATACCTATAACAAAGGATTTAAATAATTTTTTACCATATCTTCTAATACACAATAAAGATATAATCCATATTCCCAACAGTAACAGACTCCAAACCAGTCTATTATAACCAGCTAATCTAAAAATCATATCATTACTAAAATCATCTGATAATAATATTAAATCTGGCATGCTCCATTTACTTAAATAGCTTTCAGAAAAATAAGTACTTTTGCTACCGATTACGAGCACTAATATTAATATAGCACTAACATCTGTTCTTTGAATAATTTGATAACATATGGCGGATACAATACATCCAAATGCCAATGATGGAAATACATAAATTAAAAAACAGCTAATATAGTCCTTCAATGAAAATACTATATTTAATTTCCATATTACAAATGGAGCATAAATAAGCATAATTAATAATGTAGTTATTAGCGATACACAAATAAGCGATAATAGTCTAATCAAAGCTTGTCTATATGGTGACACTATGCAATCTGTTATTTCCTTGGTATTATTTTTTGATATCAGGTTCAATTCATATAAGCTTAATATTGTAAAAATAATTAAGCCAAAATTCGATACTCCTTTTACTTGTTCAGCTAAATAAACACTCGCCATCGTAGAGCCTGTTTGAGTATAAAACCCAGATAAAAATGCAGCAAAAGTAGCTAAAATTGCTATCCATGTTATATAACTGCACAATAATCTTTTGACTTCCACACGTAGTAGATCTAATACTCTCATTTTCGGTCCTCCTGCATTATAAAATACATATAAGCATCTTCTAATGTAGGTTCTACAACTTCTGCATATTCCGGAAGTACTTCTTCAACTATTCTGCATTTAATACCACTGATTGTATTAACTTGTGATGTTATATGCATGTGATTACTTTGTGATATGTTTTGTTCTATTACTATGCCCACATGACCCTGTGCTCTTAATATTAATTCGTTAGGGGTACCTGTGAATAATATTTTTCCATTATTAATAACTATCAAATAATTACAAGTTGATTGTACGTCTTCAATTATATGAGTAGATAAAAGTACTAATTTATCATTAGACATGTTAGAAAACAAATTACGAAAATGTATCCTTTCCTCAGGATCAAGCCCTACAGTAGGTTCATCAAAAATAAGAAATGAAGGATTTCCTAGTAATGCTTGGGCAATTCCAACTCTTTGTCTTTGTCCTCCTGATAATGCTTTAATACGCGTTTTTTGCTTATCATATAAATTAGTTGATTTTAAAATTTGTTCAATACTCTCTTTGGGATTATTTATTCCCTTTAATGCAGCCATATAATCGAGAAATTGCCATACTGTTAATTCATCATATAATCCAAAAGTTTGCGGCAAATAACCTAATTGTGATTTTAATTTGTTTTCACAGCTTTGTAATGGCTCATCATCAATTATAATTGCACCTGATGTGGGCAGCAAGCCTGCTACTAATAATTTCATAAGGGTAGACTTTCCAGCACCATTAGGACCCAATAAACCAATCATATTTGGGCTTGACAGCTTCAATGAAATATCCTTTAACGCTTGCTTTCCATTAGGATATATCAAATTCAAATTTTCCATTTCTATTTTCATCTTTTCCTCCTATTAAATAAAAAACACTCCTTTTATTCATATTGATATACTATCAATATAATTTGGAGTGTTTTTGAAATAATTGTGTGTTTTTTGTGAAGATTTTCAACCATCAATCTTATGCATAACTGAAAATTATTGTAAATTTAACGCCATTATTAGTATTCTCTATCAAATATTGAGTATCATATTTATCTAAAATTAATTTTACTAAATAAAGTCCTAATCCGCTTCCTCCAGTACTTCTGTTCCTTGACTTTTCTACTCTGTAAAAAGCTTCAAATAAATGCTCAAAGGATTCTTCCGGAATATTAGTTCCACTGTTTTCTATTGTCAAAACAATTTGTTCATTAGTTTTGTGCGTTAGAATATCTACATTTGCACCTTCTGGAGAATAAAAAATAGCATTACATAAAATATTATCTATAACCTTGTGCAATAATTTTATATCACCCGTTATGTACATATTTTTATCTACATCCATACTCAATCCTATCTGTTTTTGCTCTAATAGCTCTTTATATACTATTAGACAGTCATCTAATAGACTACCTAAATTAATAGATTCTTGTTTTGATATAAAATCACGGGATTCCATTTTAGTTACCATTAATATTTCTTGAATTAAATTCTCCATACGTGAAGTAACCATAAGTGCTCTAGCCAAATATTTATCATGATCTTTATATACATCAATGCCTTCTAGCATTCCAATTAATTGTCCTTTTAAAATAGTAACTGGAGTTTTCAATTCGTGAGAAACTGCTGAAAAAAATGCTAATCTTTGTTGTTCTAGCTCACGCTCTAAATTAATATCCTTTTGCAGTGCTTCATTTGATTGTCGTAAATCGTCTAAAGCATTTGATAATCTAGTAGATAATTCGTCTAAGTTTTTTCCTAATAATCCTATTTCATCAATACGTATATCATTGCACTTATAAGTGAAATCTAAATGAGCCATTTTTTGTGATATTTTACTTAAACGCACAATAGGTTTTGTAATATATCCGGAATAAAAATAAGCACATATAAATGAAAATAACAGCAAACAGCCTAATAGCCACGGAGCTATTTTTATTAAAGATAAAACCGCTTGGTTAACCGGCTTTATTTCAGGAAATAATTGCAATGTATATTCTCCTAGTTTATCTGTTAGTTCAAAGTTATAGGTTAACGCTTCATCTTCATGAACTGAACTATATGTATATTCATCGTCATAACTAATACCTAATTGAAATTCATCACTATTATAAATAGTTACTGTGCTATCTGATGATTTTAAAATATTATCATCAACATTATTATTTTGTTCATTAAAATTCGCACCTTCAATTAATTCTAGATTAGATTCATCTCCTCTAGTTTTAACTGTCATTTTAAAAAAATTAGTTCCTCCTTCTACTATTTCAATACTAGGCATATTATTATCAACTTCATTATTTGGAGTTAAAACCACCATATTTGAGCTTGTTGAAACCACAAATTTATCCACTAATTTGATAGCTTCTTCATAGGTTGAATTATTTAGTCTAGTAATTAATTCTTTAGCTTTATAATCTAAATCGCTAGTCATAACTGAAGTGTATGTTATTGGGGTAACTAAAGCAATAAAACCAAATGTTATTGCGCCAGCTCCTAATAAAATAATTAAAGTTAGTATAAAAATTTTAGCTGATAAATTTTCACTTATCTTCCTTCGGAACACGATAACCAACTCCTCTAACAGTTTCCACATAATCCAAGCCAAGCTTTTTTCGTAAATTTTTAATATGGCTATCTACTATTCTATCATCACCATAAAAATCATATCCCCATAATTTAGCAAGTATCACCTCTCTAGTTAAAACTCTGCCTTGATTTTTAAGTAACTCAAATAAAAGCTCATATTCTCTCTGTGTTAAATCTAAAATAGTATCATTTATTTTTACTTCATATGCATCCGTATCCAATTTTAGTTCTTTGTATTCAATTATATTATTTGATTGTACTGTATTTGTTCTACGAAGAACTGCTGCAATTTTTCTAAGTAAAACAGGCATAGAAAATGGCTTAGTAACATAATCATCTATTTCTAAGTCAAAGCCTCTAATCTGTTCCTTTTCATTATCAAGCGCAGTTAACATAATAATAGGTACCTTTGATTCTCTACGTATTAGCTCACAAACTCCAAATCCATCTATTTTAGGCAGCATAATATCTAAAAGCACTAAATCATAACATGATTTATTAAAATTATCTATAGCCTCCATACCATCTGAAGCAATATGTACAGCATATCCAGCATCTCTTAAATATGCAGACAATAATTCTTGAATGTCTATTTCATCTTCAACAATCAGTATTCGTTTCATCTAACCCTCCCATTATGCCATAGTCTTCATTGTATAGGATATTCCTATACATTTGACATTGTAGTAGCATCACAGCGTTAAGTTTTAAGTGTGAAGTATTTTTTTCACACTATTACCTCTTATTTATAAGCATATCATAGTTTTTTGAAAATTGTGTGAATTTTTATAATTATTTTGCAAAGCTTTTTACCTTCATTAATTTATACATTATTAACTATTCATTATTAACTGTTTATGTTATAATTCTTGTGAAGAGATAGCGTGAAAAAATAACCTCACGCTGTGATGCCACTTCAATGTCTCGACTACATCGAGACTATGGCATAATGGGAGGATTTTTATGTATATGGTTGACTTAAATAGTGATTTAGGAGAGAGTTTTGGAGATTATGTTATAGGAATGGATAGTGAAGTTTTAAAGTATGTTTCCTCTGCAAATGTTGCATGTGGTTGGCATGCCGGCGACCCCATTATAATGAATAAGACTGTTAGAATGGCTAAAGAAATGAATGTTTCTGTTGGGGCACATCCTGGATATAATGATTTAATGGGTTTTGGAAGAAGAAATATGACTTTAACCTTTAATGAGATAAAAATGTATGTTAAATATCAATTAGGCGCTCTTATCGCTATAGCAAAGGTATATGATATGAAAATTCAACATGTTAAGCCACATGGTGCTATGTATAATATGGCAGCCGTTAATTATGAGTTTGCTAGAGCTATTAGTGAAGCTATTTATGAGGTTGATAAAAATATAATTTTACTTGGACTTGCAAATTCCGAAATGATAAACGCAGGAAAAACTGTAGGCATTAAAACAGCAAATGAAGTATTTGCGGATAGAGCATATATGGATGATGGCACTTTAGTTCCTAGAAAAATGGAAGGTGCAATAATTAAGGATACTGACATAGTTATAAAAAGAACAATTGAGATGATTAAGCATGGCGCTGTTGAAAGTGTCAATGGTAAAAAAGTTTCTATTAAGGCTGATTCTATTTGCGTTCATGGAGATAACCCTAATGCTGTAGAATTTGTCAAAAAAATAAAAACATCACTTGAGTCTGAAAATATAAAAATAAAAAAATTATGCGATATGATTTGATAATTAAATATCGAGATTAATCCTAGAGCTCTTTAGATTTAAAGTAGTAAATGAGCTTTAGTTTAAAATAGTATAAAATTAAAGGGGGTTATATATTATGTATACCTATAAAATTTTAGACAACATAGACCTTAACATAATTCATCAAGCATTTGTCGAGGCTTTCTCAGACTATCAAGTCAAAATAGATTTACCTTTTTTAAAATTTGAAAATATGGTTAAACGAAGAGGTTTAATACCTGAACTATCTATAGGTGCCTTTGACAATGAAAAATTAATTGGTTTTGTATTAAACGGAGTTAGAAATTGGAATGGCAAACTTACTGCTTATGATTTAGGTACTGGAGTTATTCCTAATTACAGAAAACAAGGAATAACAAGCGAAATATTAAAAAAAGTTAAGGCTTTATGTAAAGAAAATGACATAGAAAGTTACTTGTTAGAAGTTTTACAAAACAATACTGGAGCAGTTGAGCTTTATAAGAAGCAAGGTTTTAAAACTACTAGGGAGTTTGATTGCTACTATTTAAATAAGGAAGATTTTACACCATCTATTTGTGTAGAAATAAAAAATGTTGAATTTTTAAATATAAATCAGTGGGAAGAAATAAAAAAACTATGGGACTATAATCCTTCTTGGCAAAATTCTATTGATTCAATAAATGTATTTCCTGATAGATTTTCGTATTCAATTGTAACTATTGAAAATAAGATTGTTGGTTATGGTGTAGTAGACAAAGTTACTGGAGATATTCCACAAATAGCTATATCAAAAAAACATAGAAATAAAGGTATAGGTAAAAGTATAATATCTGATTTATTTAATCACACAGAAGCTAATAAGCTTAGCTTAATAAATGTTGATTGTAGAGATGATAATTTTAAAAATTTTTTAGTGAATGTTGGCTTTGTCAATTATGTAAGTCAATATGAGATGATTTTATATTTATAGATTCTCTTTTAAAAATGAGGTGAAGTAATGAAAAAATTAATTTTATTTTTAGTAATTCTAATACTCATACTCGGAACACTAACTAATATATATGCATCACAATCAAATGTAGCCATTACACTCCCTAGTTTTAAAATAACCTTGAATGATACGCAGATTGATAATTCCTATAGAGAGTATCCTTTTATAATATATAAAGGAATAACTTATTTCCCTCTTACATACTTTGATTGTAGGTTTTTAGGAATAGAAGCAAATTGGAACCAATCTACTGGATTAGAGGTTAATAAGACTGGAGTTACCTGTGGATATAGAAATTATACTACTAAAATCAAAAACAAAAATGCTTATACAGCAACAATTCCTAACTTTAACATTAAAGTAAACGGAAAAATCATAGATAATACAAAGGAGGAGTACCCTTTATTATTATTTAAAAACATTACATACTTTCCAATGACATGGAGTTTTTGTGTAAATGAGTTTAGTTGGAGGTATAAGTTTGATAGTATTAATGGTCTTAGTATAAATTCAACTAATCCGACCACAACAAATGTTTTATCATCTAAATTTTCTGAAAATGTTATAAATAAAGGCTTCCTTCTGGATAATAAAAACTGTTATTATATTGGCGAAAAAGGTGAAGTTTTTAAGCTTTCGTATAACAAAAATGCTAAGCCTGAAAAAATTTTTCAGCTACCTACTGGTGAAGATGGTAATTTAAGCATGTATGTTTATGCTCGGTTTTATAAGGATAATAATATGCCATACTTCACTTATCATTATGGTGGCGGAATAATGGGAAGTGATTATTACTTTCAAATAAATAATGATGGTACTGTAAAGGAACTGGAATTAGGCTATTTAGTTAAAAATTTTGGTGATTATTATATTACACTTGATATAGGGAGTCATCCTCCTATGACACCTAATAACATGTATATACAGACAAAGGATTCAAAATTTAAAAAACTTGGTGATCCAAAATATTACTATGCTGCTGGACACGGCTCCTTAGAAAAAAATCCTAGTAATGGCTTATATATGATTGATGATTATGTATATGCTATTGGCTCTGTAGGTGAGATTGAGAAAAGAAACCCCAAAATTGTAAAGGTTAATATACATAATAATGAAACTATTGAAATTGGAAGCACTGACACTAAATACTTCATTATAGACAACAGCAATATTTACCGTGTGGACCCTTCATCAAGGCTGTATCAAATAGACATGAAAACATATACTGAAGTGCGAATTGATATTCCAACTCATAAGAGTGTTGAAGTATTAAATGATAAAATATTCTATTGGAATGAAAAAGACAATAAGCTTTATTTATTCGGTCAGGACAAGGCTATAAATGAAAACGGAACATTGATTTCAATGGAAATAGATGATAATTACTTAATATGCAAATTTGAGGAAGCAAGTATAAATCCTTATAGACTTCTAGTTATTGATAAAAACGGCGATATAGTTTTGAAAAGCTCTGATGTAGCAAATCATACAAGTAATAGTAACGATGTTTTAACCTATATGGAATTTTACAGTAAGGATATATATAAGGTAAATTTAAAATAAATGAACAAAACATCACGTTTAAATAGCACCTAAGATGCATCATAAATGTGATGTTTTGTTTATATTTCTATTTAAGCGTTTTTCATTTTAAAGGTTTACACAGTACATTTCCTTATGCTACTATCTCAAAGGTGAACAGGGTTTCTCACTGTTTAATAGGTATCCACAGTTTCATATAGGCGATGTCGGATATATTTTAAATGTGAACTATAATTTTTCTACTGATACATCATAGATTTTATTATTTAATTTAATTTTATAGAAGGATACATTACTTTTATTTTCTATAGAAAATTCTTCCTTTAATTTTTCTAAATCTTTTAGTTCCTTAATATACAAGTTCTGTGCTTCCTCTACACTTACATTTAAAAAGCTTATTTTATCTCCAGGTTTAGCTTGCGCAAGTTTTGGCAAATCTACTGATATTACATTTGCTATTTTTGTGTAACCCCCAACTGTTTGTCTATCTGCAAGCATTATTATTGGAGTACCATGTGATGGTACTTGAATTGCGCCAAAGGCTATTCCATCAGATATAATATTGCCATCCTTTTTATGCTGTATTTTATCTCCTTCAAGTCTGCATCCCATTCTATCAAATTCATTGGACACAGTGTATGTACTATTTAAAAATGTATTACGTCCTTCTTCAGTAAAATAGTCCTCCTGAGGCCCCATAATAACTCTAAGGCTAATATCATTGCTAAATTGGTTGTTTATATTTAATGTTCTTTTACTTAAATTATGTATGCTCGCTTTAGGATTTTCAAAGCCTATTTCGTCACCTTTTTCGAGCTTTCTACCTTTAAAACCACCGATACTTGCCTTTGTATAGGTTGACTTGCTTCCCATAACAGTAGGAACTGATAATCCACCAGCAAATGCAATATATGCTCTGCTTCCTGATTTAATTCCCTTAAAGGATAATATATCTCCCTTGTGGCAAACAAGTGCTGTATTCATATTTATGTCAACATTATTTATCTGTGGCATAAGGTCCCCACCTGTAATTGCAATGATATTATCCTCAACAAACTCCATAGTAGGTCCAAGCATTGTAATTTCAAGTCCTGCCTCATTTGCATTGTTGCCAACAAGTAGATTAGCTAACTTTAGCGACCTTTGATCCATTGCTCCTGAAACTGAAACTCCAAAGGCTTGATATTTGTATCGTCCTAAATCTTGAACTGTAGTAAATAATCCCGGATTTCTAATAAAAATTCCATTAGTTTTAGCTTCTTCATAGTTGTTTTTGTTTGACGATTTAGAACTAAGTGTCTCTGAATTTATGTTTGATGATTTTATTTTATCAAACTCTTTTTTCGTTATCGGTTTAAATCTTATGTATTGACCTGCTTTTAACAATATTGGTTCTTCTCTATTTGCATTGTACAAGTCTAGTGGAGTTTGACCTATAATTTGCCATCCTCCCGGAGAACCAACAGTGTAAACTCCTGTTTGTTCACCTGCTATGCCTACACTTCCAGCTTCTATTTTAACTCGAGGTGTTTCTAATCTAGGTGTCGAAATCCTTTTATTAAGTCCTCCCAGATATGGAAATCCTGGCGTAAAACCTAACATATATATCAAATAATCAGGCTCTGAATGAAATTTTATAACATCATATTCTGATAGATTGTTATACCATGCCACATATTCTAAATCGGGACCTTTTTCTCCACCATATAAAACTGGAATTTCTATTATTTCTTTTTCTATTTTATCACAGTTCTTAATTTCTTTTGATAAATTATGTACTAAATCTATTAATTCCTTATATTTTATTATTTCTGGTTTATAAATAATCATTAGTGAACAATATAAAGGAATTGTTTCTGTTATACCACAATGATTATAGTCATTTACTATTTTGTTAAATGTATTTACTAAATAATTTGTCTCTTCATTTATCGCATCACCAAATTTGATTAATATCGACGAATCTCCATTTAACAAATATTGAATTTTGTCCATACTATCTCACCCACCTATAGTATTCTACTATTACATACATTAGATGTCAAACAAATCTATAAAGTTAAAATAAAAAAACATAACGACAAATTTATACATAAAAACTTATTTTTCGATAATAAAAAATATTTTTTCCTGATTTTGCTAAAAAAATTGTTGAAGTAAAAAAATATAAATAATATAATAAATATTAATTAGCTAATTTATAAAAAAGTATTAATTATAAAGTGTAAAATTCGTTTTACACTAAAATTTATTGTGACGCCACGAAGTGGCATAATGGAGGATATATTATCAACATAAGGAAAGAATTGATCATATGAGCATAATTGCAAATTTACTGAATTAATTTTACATATTATATCATAGTCTCAGCTATGCTGAGCCATTTGATAATATGCTACGCATATTATATCATTCTAACTAATATGGATTAGCTATGGAGGTTTTATGAAAAAAAAGTAATTATAAAAAGGATAATTCAAGCAATCGTTTTATTGACATTTCTTGCTTTTATCATACCGATACCAATGAATCGTGCATATGATGCTATAGAGATAAAACTTGATGATCCTAACTATTTAGTTAACCGTCAGGTTATAATTCATGATAAGTATTATATTAATATATTTACAAACGATAGGTTTGTGGGTTAAATTTCAGTTTCCGACTATAAGCTTACTAATGAAAAAATGGATAATGTAAAATTCAGATATTGGATGTCCTTTATTTTATACCTATACTTCTGAGCATGATTCTATTCGTGAAAATAACATATAATTACTGTCTTGGACGCATACATTCAAAGCGTTTGTTTAGACAAATGGCAATAACCGTTTTAGCTGATAACCCTTTGAACAAATCCGGAGGTGGAAAAACTTCAGGTAGTTGGGGAAATTGGAATGAACGTGATGGATACTGCACCATTAACCGATACTAGAGAAGAAGCTATTAATAAATTGATTAAAAATAAAGTTATTTATAGTAATCCATAATTAGTTAAAGAAAGGGCTATAGGAAAATATCCTAAAGCCTTTTTCTAAGTTGAGGAGGTTAATCAGATGAAAAAAATTAAAAAAATTATACCCGCTGCGATATTTCTTACACTTCTGGTTTGTGTGCTGCTTTACACACGACCAATGACGCTTGTTCAACTTTGTTCAGGTGTCGATATAACTCAAGCTGTATCAGTTAGTGGATCTTTTTCTATTGTACCAAGTATTGAGAATTCACGTTTTGAAATTGATAAAAATGATGAGCGTTTTAGTCAGATAGTAGAGTTGTTTAAATCTCGCAAATTTCGCAGGTCGCTTGTCAGCTTGTTGCCACAGGGAGCTAAAACGCATCTACCCAAAGATGGTGATTTCCAGTGGGAGGTAATGTTTGAAATTAACGATGTACCATTTCCTGACGGAAATGTTGTTTCAGGAACTTTGATATCTGTCGACAATTTCTTTGGAGTTTTAGAAGTCCGTTTCGATGGCGATGTATGGCGCTGCACTACAAGCGATAAGAAAAAATGGTTAAGCGATGTGATGTCGCTGATTTCTTAGCAATAATATCATTAAGTTAAGACATTGAGTAACTCAGAGTCGAAAGGGGGGTGTTGCAAAACTATAAAAATAGTTTTGCAACACCCCCTTTACAATTTAAAATTATGTTAATTAAAATTACATTGTTGTCCCCATTGCATCTGCAATATCTGATTCATTGTCAATAATAGCTTCTATCGCATATTCTAAACCTTTTGCTATTGTTTCAACTGGCATGCTTGCTATATTGTTAGCCTTATTCACAACCTGCTCAGTTGCATATGGCACATGTATAAATCCACCTTTAATATCCTTATACTTTTTATCAAGCATATATAACAACGAGTACATAACATCATTGCATACATATGTTCCAGCGGTATATGAAAGATGTGATGGTATTCCATTTTTTCTCACGTTATTTACCATAGCTTTAACAGGTATTGTTGCGAAATAAGCATTTTCACCATCTTCTTTAATTTTTTCATCAGCAGGCTGATTTCCGTCATTGTCTGGAATTGATGCTTCTTTAAGGTTTACTCCAATTCTTTCAATTGATATGCAAGATCTTCCGCCTGCTTGTCCAATACAAACAACAGCATTTGGCTTATGCTCAACAATTGCTTTTTCTACCCTCTCAGCACCTCGGCTAAAAACTGTAGGTATTTCAATTGTAATGATTTCGGCCCCCTTTATACTCTTAGGCAAAAGCTTTACCGCCTCGTAGGCCGGGTTAACCGCTTCGCCTCCAAATGGATCAAATCCAGTTACTAAAATTTTCATAAATATCACTCCTTAATAAATTTGCAGTTCAGGTATTATAATTTTGCCATTTTCCATTATTTTCCTATTATCAACATATATATCTGGCTCTAAGGTTACTAAGTCGAAATGACCGGTAGCTTCATGCACTCCACCAAGAGCAAGATTCCTACCTAATCCTATATGAAATGTTCCATATGCAGACTCATCCTCTATATAACAACTACCCACACATTTTGAGAATGTATTTAAACCTATGCCAAACTCAGAAGCCACATACATTTCAGTATCATTATATAGTTCAATGTAGTCAGATAATATATTACCGCATTTTGATTTCTCTATATATTGAATTCTTCCTTTTGAAAAATCTATCCTTACAGGGTTTTCAACTTTTCCAATATAGCCATAAGAGCCGTCTAATATTAATATACCTTCTGTTTTTGTTTCCTCAATTGGAACATAAACTTCTATACTAGCAGACGAATAACCTTTACCATCTTTAACAACTCCATTAAAAAAGCCTGGTTTTCTGTTTCTTTTATAAAAATTAATATCTGTGCCCAATGAAGTAGTAACATTAATAACAGTTGAAGTTTCTATATATTTCATTATAACTTGTGCAATCAATTTGCTTTTTTTAGTGTCCATAGTCATAAAATCAAATGCAAGCATTGATATTCCATTGTTTGTTGATAACGGTAAAGATAAAAACTTCTTTTTCTGCTTTATTGCACGTTTAGCTGCTAAGGTAGTAACTAATGAATAATTTGTAGCACCTATAATTGCCTTATAATCATCAAAAATAGTTTCATTTTCATCGAAAAATACACCTACCTGCATACCTTTTTTTTCAACTATCATAATATCAACTGTTGAACCTTTTTTTATTGCAAACTTTTTAAGTGCATTTGCCTCCGCTACATGCTCATCGCTTGTTACTATCAATAATCTTTCCCATGGCTTTAGTTTTAACCAATTGTTAATTACTATTTGTGCTCCTCGATTAATATTAGAATTCATATATAGTATACCATTTATTTAAACATTATCATATATATTATTTGGAACGTAATCAATATTAAAGCAGGGACAATTTGTTGTTTTATTACCCCAAATTTATCTTTCATATCTAGTATTGCTACTGGAACTATATTAAAGTTAGCTGCCATTGGTGTACATAATGTTCCACAATATCCACAAGTAAGAGCAAGCATTCCTATTATTACTGGATTTGCACCATATGCAAGAACAAATGGTCCACCTACACCAACTGTCATTACTGTTATAGCAGCAAATGCATTACCCATAATCATCGTAAATAACATCATACCTATAGCATACACAACTATACCTACATTTACGTTTCCTTGTGGTACTATATATCCAACTAAGTTTGCTATAACATCACCTACGCCAGCCTGTGTAAATACAGATCCTAATACTGCAAGTAAGCTTGGCAGCATACACGTTGGACCTACTATTGATAGGAAACGCTCTGAGTCATTTAAGAATACTTTAGGCTTGTTGTCTTTAGAGAAGAACATAAGAAGTATCATAGCTACAATTACACCAAATCCAGTTCCAACTAAAGCACTAATATCTGTAAATAATGCAAATAATAATGAAAATACACCTATAGATAACGCTGGTATAAATATTTTCATACCGATGCTATTAAATTTTTCTACAGTTTGCTCTTTAGTAGGAGCATCGCTCTTACCAGCTTTAACTTTATTAAATATTGCTGGAGTACACATAACAAAGATTAATATTCCGTTTATAATATTTGGTATCCATCTACCAAAAGCAATTACTATACCAAGTGAACACCAAAATACTGCTGTTCCAATTCTAGAAGGATTCTCAGCATCTCTAGCGTTTTTAACACCTGCGTTAATTGCTATAAGACCAATTATTATATATATAATTTCTAATAGTTTACTACTTAATGTTACATCTGCGCTCGTAAAAAATGACATACTTATACCTCCTTATTTATAGTATTTCTTGATTTGTTTTTTGTCTTTAAAGAAGTAGTATACAACTGCTACTAATAATGCAAAGATTGCTACTGGAACTTCTACTTTAGCTAAATCAATTAGCTCAACATTATATCCTAGACCTGCAAGTGTAGATTGAACTAAAAGTGCACCTGAACCACCTACAAATAACACCTGACAGAAAAACCATGAAATGTTTTCTATACCTGCTGCCATTCCTTTAACTGTTTCCATATGCTCCTCATTTGGTGTTTTACCTTTTGCTTCTATAGATCCTGTTGCCATAGGCATTAAAACTGGTCTTACAAATCCAGGAATTCCACCTATACCTACATTAAACGCACCAAATGCACCACGGATTATACCATAAGTTCCAATTACTGCTCCAGGAGTAGCTCCCTTAACTTTACTAATTAATTTTGAAGCAGCTTCTTTTAGACCGCTTCTTTCCATAGTTCCTGTAACTAGCATAACTAATATAAATATTGTCATACTACGGTTAGCTACAAATACACTTCCAAAAGTTTCCAATAGTCCAACTGGCCCTAATTTTCCAACCACTGCAGTTACTAAGGCTGCACATACAATGATTAAGATTGGATCTTTTTTTAGTGCAAACCCTAAAATTACAATTACAATACCTAATAATTTAATAAGTTCCATATTATTTCTCCTTTATTATGATTTATTTTTCAAAGCTAACTAGACTATTATTGGTCTTTGTCTAGTATTGCTAATTGAAACGTTTGAACTTGTTATGTCAATGTTATAATCAAAAATACATTGGCACTTTAGCATTAAATCAATGATAGCTAAATTATGAGTTAAATGTGCTCTTGCACAAAGATTTAAATAATCACCCTGTGCGGTTTCGTCAGCGACTTCACTTGTATAATATGTTGTTGTTATCCAAGGAAATCTATGTGAAGCATAGTTTTGTGTTAAATCATGTTCTCTTGAAATCCAATAATTAATCATATTTTTATAATAATTAGCTGGAAATAGCTTAGGCATCCATTTATGTGCATAGGATTCAAATTTATCAAACCATTCTATATTCCAAGCAGTCATTTCTTTGTCAGCACCTATAGCATCTGCTACAACATCTTCTATTGCCTTACTCAATATTAAATTGCTTTTAAACTCTTTATTAGGTACAGTCCAAAAATATCCGTAAAGTATAGATCTTGGAAGCCAAAATCCTTTAAATGATGGTGATGTATAACCAGAAAATTGTTGCTCCCATTCATGTGAAGGCACACCATGATTATCTACTATTAAATCTGGTAAAAAGCTTTTATAAATGCCTCTTAATGCCAAGGCCTCCTTGTGTATAGTTGTCTCCTTAAAATGCTCTCGGAAAAATTCATTTCCTACTGAATTAAATCTCGCAACATGAAATTTCCAATTTGGATTGTCTTTTTGCAATTCATAATGAATGTAAGTACCATCAACATTTTCAACAGGTATAATAACTAAATTTAATTTATTAGGTACTTCTTTGTATTTGTCATTTGTTAGCAGTTCTTTTATTAGCATAAACGCTGCATTTGTACTTGACACTTCATTAGCATGATGTCTGCAAATTATGACCTCTGACGGAAAATAATTTATCCTTTTTGTTTTTGACACATAGCCGTCTTCATTTGGAACAAATTCTACTGCATAAATGTCTCTGCCTTGATATGAAGTTCCAATTTTATATACTGATAATCCTTCAACTCTTTTTAAATCTTCAATTATTTCAATATACTGCTTATAGCCAATCAAATTAAATTCCGATAAGTATACGTCATTAATGTCTAAATCCTTAACTAATTCAGGTGCTTCTGTTATATTAGCTGTAATCTGCTCACCATTAATACAGAATAATATTTTACTTACACCTTTAAGCTTTCCACATATAGAAAGTAACTGCTTGTCCATTAAATCCGCATAGCTTTTTACTAACTGTACATTTGGAGCTACCACATTTATTTGTACACATAGTTTACCGTCTTCAAAAGCTAGCTTACTTATATATGCTTCTACTTCTTTTCTATCACAACATTCGCTTAAACTACTGCCATTTATACAAACAGTTGGTTTATCGTAGAACTGATCATATAGAGTAACCTTAAAGCTAGGCTTACCATTTACTTCCTTTATTACGGGTAGTATCAAACCTGGTGCATCAAAAACTTCTCCATTTAAACGGTTTCCATAATTTTTAAAGTAATCAGAACCAACAAAGTACATATCCTCATGCAATGAATCAAGAGATGAAATTAAATCCTCTCGTGATTTTAATTTATAGTTTGGTTCACTGGCTAATACCTCCAGTCTTAGTTGTGAAAAAAACGGCTGATGCTTGGACTTAATTTGTCCGTCAGTTTTGTTTTCTATAAAGCTTGTACAATCTGGTAATACTTTGCTTTGATATATGTCCCAGATATTTTCTACATCCGTCATAATTCTTTTGTCTAATACAGACTTACCATTTACTAAAACCTTTAAATAACCTGTTGACGGATGTACTTTACCCATTTCCGGAAATTCATCTAAATATACTCTTTCTGAAACGGCTACCTTATAACTGTCTTTAAATAACTCATTTCCACTATCATCATAAGCGGTAAAGAGATACGTAATATCCTCCCCACCTTTGTATTCTACAAATTTAACATCCTTTGCTTTAATATTAAGCTTTTCCCTTATAATATCATCTATAGGATACAGTTCCTGTAAAAATCTTATAGGCAAATCAAACCATTTGTCAGGATTATTAATTCCGACATTAGCATATGAAGGTGTCGCACCATCTTCATCTGACCAACTAGTTTCACCATCAGGTAAAAAAGCCTTGAATGCAATTTTTACACAGCCTATATTGGTGTTTTTAATTTTAGGCAGTACTGCTTCTTCTATCCAAGAAAAGCCTTGTTTGTAAGCACATATCAACCGTATGTCTTTTATTTCTGCTTTCTTAGTATTCAATTCACTTCTAATTTTTGCTGTTAGTCTGTTTCTTACCTCTTTTACCTCACTAAGTGCACCATAAATTTCTACGATATCATTTTCCTTTATTATTGGATAAACTTCATCGTGTAAGGCTTTCTCAAAGATATCAACCTCCCAAGGTATATCATAAACATTTTCATATATTTTTTTCATACTCTTATAGCTTTTAAATTCTGTATTTAAAAACTCTTTAGATATCTCGTCTTTTATATTCTCAATTTGTGGCTCTACATAAGCCTGTAATTTATTAAACTTATCATTATATATTTTAGTAAAAGCAAGTTGTCCATCTAAATTATTCAGTGAAAATGCTTCTGTAAGCTCTTGCATTATATTACGCCAATTATTTGAATTTTTTTGTAGTGGGAAGTTTTCACAAACAAGCGAAGAAAAATCGACTAATTTATCTCCCTGACCATAAATTCTGATTATTGTAGCATCGTTTTCATTGTCAATATCAATACTACACTCTCCGAATCCTTCAAACGACAGCAAATTACCTTTATAACATTCATCTGCTAAGATTCTTCCCTGATATGATGTAGTTTCCATACCATAACGAAATGCAAAGTTACATGCTGCTATTAGAATAGATGTATCGCAGTTTTCTGGAAGTAATATCTTAAAATTTATAAAGTCAGGTAAAAGGTCTTTATCAGTATCCTTGAGAAGCAAACCTTCATCAAATAAAAGTTCTAAGCCTCTTTTATTTCTATGATCAAACTCTGGTATCTTCTTAGCACTTTTTGTTGATGACAGATAATCTTTAGGAGCATCTGTAATTTCTATATTATACATATCTTTTAAATCTTCTAAGGAGCTAACTATTTCTATTCCTTCGCATGAACTTGCTATTGGAAAATGTGAGGATGTAGAGTTAAAACCCATATAAAGTGCCATGTCCAAAGCTAAACTTTTTTGCTGTTTTGTTAATTTTTCACTGATTAATATCTTTTTATCATTATGAAAACTCATTTTATACTCTCCTTTATGATTATTGTACTCTATTATGTATTCTATTCCGTACTCCGTTCTATTATTTAACTATATAATAGTAAATTCGTATTGAATTGTCAAGAAAAAATAATTACTATTGTAAAAGTATAATTACTGTGATATAATAAACGCGATTTTTAATTAAGGAAATATTGATATGAAAAACAAAAAATTGACTACGAAAGAAAAAATTCTCAATACAGCATGGAAATTATTTTTAACGCAGGGATATGAAGAAACAACTGTAAATCAAATTATAGAAGAATCTAAAACGTCAAGAGGATCATTTTATCATCATTTTCAAGGTAAAGAAGATCTTTTGTTTTGCATTGCTTACTTTTTTGATAATGATTATACAATTTGGCAAGAAAATTTAGATTTATCTCTAAATTCTATAGATAAATTACTTTCCTTTAATTCATATGTTTTGAAAAATTTGGAAGAATCTTCTTACAAACAACTGTATTCTGTATTATACGGGCTGCAGGTTATGACAAAAGGAACTCGTCATATATTAAATCCTAATAGAAAATATTATAAGCTTATTTCTGAGTTGATGAAGGAAGGTATTGAAAAAGGTGAAATAGTAAGTAATCTTTCATACTTGGAACTTACAGAAATGTATGCAGTTATCGAACGTGGCTTTACATATGATTGGTGCCTAAATCAAGGAAGATACTCATTAGTACAATACGGCACTAGAATAATGACTGTGTTTTTAGATTCACTTAGGACAAGCTAAATTTTTATAAATTTTAAGAGTTAAGTATAATCTTAACTCTTTTTTATTAAATTGGTAATATAATGGCAAATTCCGACAACTGTTGACATAACTGCTTTAAGTAGATATAATTTAGCTAATATATTTTTTTTATAGGGTAGAATCATGAATATAGTTGCAAGAAAAGAAAAAAAATTTTTAATTTCCATAGACAATTATTATAAATACAGTAATTATTTAAGCAAAATTTTAGATGAAGATCCCAACAATGGCAGTAATGGTTATACTATTCGGTCTTTATATTTTGATACCTTAAACGATAGAGACTTTGAAGAGAAGGAATCCGGAATTGAACTAAGGCGTAAAATCCGTTTAAGATTATATAATCCTGAAGATGACTATGCCATTCTTGAGATGAAACAAAAACAAGGTGATAGCCAACTGAAACGTTCATTAAAAATCTCTAGAGCTGATGCAAGCTCTTTAATTCAAGGTCAATACAATGTTTTATTAAATTATAACGAGGAGTTTTCATTAGAATGCTATGGTATTATGAACATGTACTGTTATAGACCAAAAACAATTGTTGAATATAAAAGAAAAGCGTTCATAGCAAAGGAAAACAGCATACGAGTAACATTTGACAAAGATATTGTTGCGACCGAAAGTAATTTTAATATTTTCGATAAAAATTTATTGATGTACCCAGTAATGGATAAATATAATGTTATTCTTGAAATAAAATACAATTATTTTTTATTAAGCTACATTAAAGATGCTCTTAATTTAGTGAATCAAAGTGAATTATCAGTAAGCAAATATATACTTGCCAGAAATGTAGGCAAAAATGCAAATATAAAAATGTAATTAAATAAGTTTATGAATGAAAGGTTATAGTGTGAAAAAACACTTCACACTCTATTTATTATACCACTACATGGTATAATGAGAGGATAAAATAGAAATGAAAGAATATATTTATTCGTTATTAGAACAAGGAAATGCTCTTCAAATAGAGGTAATGTTTAGACATATTGGAATGTCTGTGATTTTAGGCTTTGTAATATATATTTCGTACTGTATTTCTCACGCCGGTACAATCTACAGCAAGAAATTTAATACTTCACTGGTAGTATTGACCGTATTAACAGCTACTGTAATGACAGTAATTGGTAACAACATTGCACTTTCTTTAGGTATGGTAGGAGCTCTATCTATTGTAAGATTTCGTACTGCAATTAAGGATTCTCGCGACACTGTATATATTTTTTGGACAATCATTGTCGGTATATGCTGCGGAGTCGGTGATTATACAGTTGCAGCTATAGGAAGCGTTGCTGTTTTCATTGTATTACTTATTTTAGGTAGAATAAAAAATGATAATCGTATTTTAATTATTATCAAGGGTGAAAGAAGCACAGAAAGAAGAATTGAAGGTCTAATATTTGAGTATTTCGATCGTAAAGCTCTGTTAAGAGTTAAAAATACAAACAGCAGCACAATAGAACTTATTTACGAAGTATCAAGAAGTATTTATGATAAATCATTTAAAAAGCAAAAAAGTATAACTGAGCTTTTATATGAAATAGAAAATATCGAATATGCAAACATTGTTGCACAAAATGATGAGATTGCAAGTTAGATAAATATAATAGGAGAATTATAAATTATATGAAAAAAAAACTATTATATTTAGGTGTTGTAGTAATTGTCTTTGTACTATCTGTCTATGCTAGTATTTATGGAAAAAAAGATAATTTCAGATATCATCAACATTTAGAGAAAAAGCCTGCAACACAGTGTACACAAGATATATACGGAATTAATGAAAAATTCTGTACACACCTTCCAATAGTCAGCATAAATACAAATAACCAAACAATACCCGGTGAACCTATACTTAATGAAGAAAAAAATCTTATAGGATATACAACTACAGATAGTGAAGAAACAACAATTGTTGCCGATATCAAAATTATCGATAATGAAATAAACAACCATTTGGATGATGCAACCAGTATTGAAAGTAAAATTAGGCTAAGGATAAGAGGAAACAGTTCAAGACACTTTGATAAAAAAAGCTATAAGCTTAATTTTATTGATGAAAGCGGCGAAGATAAAGATGTAGATATCATGGGAATGGCACCTCATGATGAATGGGCTCTTTACGGTCCTTTTTTAGACAAAACTCTAATTCGCAACTATTTCTGTATGAACATATCAGCAGAAATTATGGATTATACGCCTGATGTGAGATTCTGCGAGGTCTTTCTTGACGGAGAATATGTAGGATTATATTTAATGATGGAGACAATCGACGTTGGACAAAACAGAATTGACATAACTGAATATAAGGAAGGAAAAAGAGGTTACGGATATGTTTTAAAGCTGGATAAGGAAGCTGAAGAAGGAACATTGGAAGCAATTAACCAATTTTCTAAATATACCTTTATGACAGAATATAAAAGAAATTTTTCAATCGAATATCCGAAACCAAGTATGCTGACCTACGAAATAAATAATGATATCGAAAGAGATATAAGTAAATTTGAGAAAGCCTTGTATTCTTATGATTTTGACGATAAACACCTTGGATACAGTGCGTATATTGATGTCGATTCCTTTGTTGATTATTATATTTTGATGGAATTTCTATGTATTAATGATATGATGTCCTTTTCAACCTATATGTATAAGGATGTAAACGGTAAGCTTACTATGGGACCACTATGGGACTTTAACAATGCATTTAATAATTTTATAAACATTAACTTTGACGGTAAAGATATGTATTTTATAAATAGAATTTGGTATAAAATGCTGCTTAAGGATAAGGCGTTTGTAGATAAGGTAGTTAATCGATATCATGCGCTTAGAAAGACCCATCTCTCAGAAGAGTATCTTTTGAATTATATTGATGAAACTGTAAGCTATCTTGGTGATTCTGTTGATAGAAACTATGAGATATGGGGATATTCCTTTGATTATACAAAACTTGATTCCTTCCAAAGACTGAGACCTTATGAAAGAAACATAAAAAGTTACGAAGAATCTATTAAGCAGATGAAAAATTTTATTAAAGCAAGGGGCAGATGGATGGATGAAAACATTGATACATTATATCAATACTGCCACGAATCGAAAAACAAAATGTTTATACAATAGAAGGATTGTTGAGATATTATGAAAAAATTTATTGGAGTATGTATTACAATTATTTTGCTTGTTGTTCTTATAAATTATCTGATTTATACAGAAGGATGGTATATTGATTTTAAGCCAAATACAAAGGCAACTACCTTTGTAAAAACAATAGATAAAAGTATTTTAATAAATAAAGGTGGTACCTACGAGAATTTTATAATAAAAGGCGTAGATCTGGATGCTTCTATTCCTGGACATAAGTATACTGATTTTGCAATAGATGAAGAAACATATTTGCGTTGGTTTTCGTTGATTTCAGAAATGGGTGCAAATACAATTAGAATTTATACAATAATGAACGATACTTTTTATGATGCTCTTTATAAATTTAATACTTCAAATGAAAAGCCTCTATATCTTTTGCAAGGCTTATGGGTAACAGATTATGCAAACAATTCTTCATATGATGCGCTTAGCAATCAATTTAAAGGTATGCTTCAGCAGGATGCATACAATGCTGTAGATATAATCCATGGCAGAAAAAATCTACCTACAAGCAAGGTTAGAGGAAGCGGAATCTACAGAAGTGACATATCAGAATGGGTTTTAGGATATATTTTAGGTCTTGATTGGAATGCAAAAGCCATAGCATATACTGATAATATAAATAAAGGCAAAGAAGGTTATATTGGAGAATACTTTTACACTTCTCAAAAAGCTAGTGTATTTGAAAGCATGCTTGCTGAAATAATGGATAAAACTGTAGAATATGAAAGTAAAAAATATAAGCAGCAAAGACTTATTTCATTTATGAATAATCCTTCTACTGATCCTTTTGAATATGACTATAAAATTGCCATTCAAATAGATAAATATGCATCTTTAGATTTTGAGCATATAGTAGCTACAAACCGTCTTGAATCGGGATATTTTGCATCTTACAAACTTTTCGAGTTTTGTCCTCAATTTATAAAACACTTTTCTGAAAGAGAGTTAAGTAGACTAAAAGATATTGTCCCTTATATTGATTCAACTGCACCTTATTATGGATATTTAGAGTTGCTAGGCAGATATCACACTATGCCAGTTGTTATAGCAGGATATGGATTTTCCTCTGCAAGGGGAAGTTCCCAGATTGTTAATAATGGCTCTTTACCAAAGGGAGGGTTAACCGAAAATGATCAAGCTGAAGCTTTGGCAAGCACTTATTTTGACATTATTGATGCGGGCTTAAGTGGTGCAATTATAACATCATGGCAGGATGTATGGGCACAGCGTTCTTCAAACACAATGCATGCCGTTGATATAACAAGGGCATCAGAATGGAGTGATTATCAGACAAGTGACCAATTTTACGGCTTATTGTCCTTTGATCCAGGAGATGACAAAAGCATATGCTATGTGGACGGCGATATATCGGAATGGAGTAAACATGACATTATAATCAACAGTAATGACATGAGTCTCTCTGCAAAATATGATGAAAAATTTATTTATTTGATGATAAAAAAAGAAAATCTTGTAAATTCAGATACGCTTTACATACCTATTGACATAACTCCAAAAACAGGCAGTAATTACTGTGAGGAATTTAAAATAAAATTTGACAGAAATTCTGATTTTATTTTGAATATCAATGGAGAACAAAATAGTAGATTACTGGTGCATGAGCGTTATGATATACTAAGAGAAAGCAGCTTGTATACGCTTAAAAAAAAGGATCCGTTCATCGATATTCCTCCTAAGGACACTCCTGTATTCAATAAAATATACATGATTGCTACGGGCAAAAAAATTAAAGAGAATCTGATATTAGATGTTGAAACGTATGATTACGAAGAATTGTACGGGTTATATGAAAGTGGACTGCTAAAACATGGGAATGCCAATCCTAGTTCTGAAGATTACAATTCCTTGGCTGATTTTATAATTAAAGGTAATTACATTGAGATAAGAATACCTTGGCAACTGCTTAACTTTTCATCTCCATCACGTATGATGATACATGATGACTATTATGAAAACTATGGAGTGGAAAATTTAAAAATAAAAAAAATATATTTTGGAGTAGCTGAAGGTAAAAAATATATGCCGAGAATAGAAATGTCAGCACTTAAATTAAAGGGTTGGAAATCTACTCCAACATACCATGAAAGATTAAAAAAATCATACTATGTTATGCAGAAAATATGGAATGATTAGAAGGATTAAACTATGTATATAAATGTAGAGTTATTAATCTATTCGTATATGGCACTGTGCCTATGTATTCTCCTTTATAATATTATTTTTATAGGATATAGCAAAACAGAGAAAAAACGCTCTTTTAGAAGATTTAATAAATGGAAAAATGTTATTGATCAACAGTTTAATAAAGACAACATTACTTCAGATAAAGCACATGAACTTTTGCTACAAAAAAGACTGTTAAGAATAAATCAATTATATGCTTATGATCAAGCATTACAAGAACTTCTGATATCTAATCATGATAGAACGAAGGAGTATATAGCAAATAATTTGAACACATCAGTTTATCTGGCTAAAAAATATCTTGACAAGGATAGCACAAAAAAAGCATATTTAGCTTACATGCTTTCAAAATATTTAGTATTTGATTATTCAAGCAATCATAGAGTTGGAGAAATATTAATTGACTATACTTTAGATAAATCAATTTATTGCAGAGAAAATGCACTACGTGCAATTTACTCAATTGGCAATGTAGAAGATGTTTTGTCTGCATATAGGCTTATGAATAAAAATTCGATATTTCATAACAGCAAGCTGGTAGCAGATGGTTTATTGTTATTTAACGGCGATAGGGTTAAACTTTGTAATGCATTGTGGGATTCATTTTACGAATTTAACATCAGTTATCAGCTGGCTTTTATAAATTTTATAAAAAATGTTTCCGGAGATTTTTGTGATAAATTTTTTGCAGCTTTACAAAGTGATAATACAAATCAAGAAATAAAATTTGCAATTATAAGATATTATAGGAAATATTCTTATGATCCTGCAAGGATTTACTTATATAATTGCATTAAATTCCAAAGTGAATTAGATTATACCTTCTCTGCACTTGCAGCATCAGCACTTGAAAATTATCCTTCTGATGAAACGATACGTGTACTTAAATCAGCGCTTACATCAAATAACTGGTATACAAGAAACAATGCCTCTAATTCTTTGCAAAAGCTTGGCGTTGATTATATTGATTTACTAGATGTTTACAGTGGCAATGATCGTTATGCGAGAGAAATGATGGAATATAAAATGGCTGTACACAACTCATAGACAGGGGGAAAAACGCTATGATAAACTTCTTAGAATTTTTTCTAAAATATGTAGGATATTTTTTTATACTTTATTTATTTGGTTATGTTACATTTTTGATTATGTCTGTAACAATCGGTACGATAACCTTATATAACAACAGACTTTTGCATAAATATAAAAATGATCTTAAACATGATTTTTATGTGCCTATAACTATTATTGTTCCTGCCTATAACGAAGAGGTAACTGTTGTTGATACGGTAAAGTCATTGCTGAATTTAGACTATAGACTTTACGAGATAGTAGTTGTAGATGATGGTTCAAAAGACAATACAGCACAAGTCTTAATTGATACCTTTAATTTACATCAGGTAAAGAAACCTATAAACCAGCAAATTAAATGTAAGCGTGAAAAAGCAGTTTTTATTAATTCAATAAATAACATTACTATAACACTCGTCAGGAAGGAAAACGGAGGTAAAGCAGATGCTTTAAATATGGGAATTAATGTGTCACAATTTCCTTATTTTATATGCTTGGATGCCGACTCTGTCTTACAGCACGATTCTCTTAAAAATATTGTCAAGCCAATATTAGAAAATGATGATATTATAGCCTGCGGCGGGTTAATTAGTATTTCAAATGATATGGTTATAGAAAATGGTCATGTAAAAAAATACAAATTGCCTAAAAATCTACTAGTATGTATGCAAATATTAGAATATGACAGGTCATTTTTAGCATCAAGAATTTTACTTGATCAGGTCAACGGTAACTTAATAATTTCTGGTGCCTTTGGACTTTTTAAAAAGGATATTGCTATAACTGTAGGTGGCTATGACACAACTACACTAGGAGAGGATATGGAGCTTGTTGTTAAGCTACATGTTTTTTGCAGAAGTAATGATATAAAATATATTATAAAATATGTTCCTGATGCTATTTGCTGGAGCCAAGCTCCAGAATCTCTTATTGATTTAATAAAGCAAAGAAGAAGATGGTACATAGGATTATTTCAGACAATGTGGAAATATCGCGCTTTATTTCTAAATTATAAATATGGCATGATTAGCTTCATATCATTTCTATATTTTTTAATATATGAGCTTTTTTCGCCATTTATCGAGGTATTCGGAGTTCTAACTATAATTTTGTCTTTTGCAGTAAATTTAATAAATGTTCCTTATATGGTTTTCTTTTTTCTTATTTATGCAGTATATGGAGCAGTCTTATCTTTAGTTGCTTTTTTTTCAAGATGTCATACTCAAAACTACAAACTATCAATTATGGATATGGTGAAGGCTGTTGTACTGTGCTTATTTGAGATAACATTTTTAAGATTTATTATGTCCTTTGCAAGAATGTTGGCATTATTTAATTACAAAAAGAAAAGAGAACAATGGGGTACTATTAAAAGAGTAAAAAACTAATATTAAAGAAACGGGTATTGTTATATGAAAAAAAGATGCTTAATTTTTTTAGTGATTTTATTGACATGTTTTAATTTATCATTTTGCTATATATATGCTACAGATGTCAAAAATACTGTGAACTTTACACCTGAAGAATTAGAATATATTAATTCAAATCAAACTATTTTTATTGCTGGAAACAAAGATTTATTTCCAATTGAATATTTTTCAAAGGATGCGGGTAGGTTTTGCGGCATCATACCTGATTATTTTGAAATTATCAGCGAACTTTCAGGCATCAAGTTTAAGTACATAGATTACACAGACTTAGATTCAAGACTAAACTTAGCTAAAAACAAGCAGGTGGATATTTTGTCTGCTTTTGAAAGTGATAAATATAATATTACAAGGTATAACCTTCGTATAAGTGATACAATAGCAATTTTACCCGATACAAAAAAAGAAATATACCTTGCATACACAGATATTGTACCGTCTCAGTTGATAAGTATAATCCAAAAATGTCTTGCTGCAATCACGTCAGAACAGAAAGAAAATATTTATTTAAAAAATAGCATGGAATATTTTGATAAAGCTGATTCCTTTAAAACAACTATCTTTTTACTTTCGATAGCTTGTATTATACTGATAGTTAGTATGACTGTTTTAGCATATAGACTGTGGGTAAACAGATGCAATTTAATTAATCATAAAAATATCGATGGAACTACAGAGTATGCAAATTACAACAATCTAAAGAATAATTATAATAAATACATAGATATAAATAGCAGAATTAATTATTGGATTGTAAATCTAGATGTTGGAATAGATGATATAATTGATGTCTATGGCTTTGAAGAATCTACTAGACTTATCAAAGCTGCAGCAGAAATAATTTACTCTGAAATCAACCAGAATGACTATTTTTGCGTAATAGATGGAAAACATTTTGTTTTACTGCTAAAAAGTCCATCATTTGAACTACTTAAGGATAAGCTATATGATATAGAAAATGACATCATGCAGATTAGTCAATACAAGAATTTATTAAATATCAGTATAGGAATATGCCAGCTTAAGCAAATTGATTCAAAATTAGATTTACCTCTTTATAATGCTATGCAGGCTAGAAAATATGCAGCTTCTAACAAATTGCTTTTTTCAGTTTTCGATAAGTCCATTGGAGCACAAATTTTAGATGAAGTCCAGATGGAGAAGGATTTAATAGAAGGACTATTAAATAATGAATTTGTAGTTTATTTGCAGCCTTATTTTAATCAAGGTAATAAAAATATGCAAGGTTGCGAGGCTTTGGTACGTTGGAATAACTGTAAAAAAGGACTGCTGAATCCAAATGTATTTATTCATATTTTAGAAAAGAAAAATATAATTGATAAGCTTGATATGTTGGTCTTTGAAAATGTATGTAAAATATTAGAAAACAGAAAAAATCAAGGAAAGAAATTGTTTTGGATTTCCTGTAATTTCTCAAAGCAAAATTTTTTGAATCCTAATTTTGCAAAGACACTGCTACGGGTTGCTATCTCTCATAATATACCACCAAAATATCTTTTAATTGAAATTACAGAGGGTTTAGAAATAGACAATACAGAGCAAAACGACAAAATTATTAATCAGTTGAATAACTACGGCTTTCCTCTTATTATAGATAACTTTGGTTCAGGATATTCTTCTTTTTTAGATTTATCTAAGTACCCTATTAGCTTTGTGAAATTAGATAAAAAGTTAATTGACAATATAGAATCTCAAAATATGTTTGATGTAACTAAAGGACTAATTGATATAATTCGCACCTTGGATATTAGGATCATGTGCACAGGTATAGAAACCTCAGTTCAGGCAAAACAAGTTAAGATGATGAATGTTGATTATGTACAGGGTCACTTTTTTTATCATCCTATTTATAGCAATGAATTTGAAAAGTTATACGATCAAGGAAAATTGACTATTGATTTTTGTCGAAATATGTAATATTATATACAAAGCAACTTTTAATCTGATACAGAGAGATCAGAAAGGTTTGAGATTGTATATACATACATGTATATAAGTATGTAATAATTCACGTATAACAAGCCTTTCTCTTATGGGAGAGGTTTTTTTATGCCATTTAAAGGCTTATGCAATTTTAGACCATAGAAAATAATAATTTTATATGGAGGCATTATGGAAACAAAACAAACAGAAAAATTAGGCATCAAAAATTTTATTTTAGGGATTCAGCATTTATTAGCAATGTTTGGAGCAACAGTATTGGTTCCAATTTTAACAGGACTAGATATTTCTGTAGCTTTATTTTCAGCCGGAGTTGGTACATTAATATTTCATTGCTGTACGAAGTTTAAGGTTCCAGTGTTTTTAGGCTCATCTTTTGCATTTATACCACCAATTGTTTCAGTTATCAGTACTTATGGCTCAGTTCAATATGCACAGGGTGGAATTATTGTAGCAGGTTTACTTTATGTATTATTCTCACTTTTAGTGAACAAAATCGGTGTTGATAATATTAAAAAATTAATGCCTGCACAGGTTGTTGGACCAATGATTATAGTTATAGGTCTTAATTTGGTGCCAATAGCTTTTGGCAATGCAAAAACAAACTTTTTAATATCTGGTGTAACCTTAGGTAGCGCACTTTTAATTAGTAAATTTGGCAGAGGATTTTTAAAACAATTAAATATTATTTTAGCAATTATAATAGGTTATGTGTTGACAATGTTAATTGACAAATCATTAATTGATATTGCCAATATAGCACAGGCTTCATGGCTTTCAATGCCTAATTTTACACTTCCTAAGTTTGATATAGGAGCGATTATGATGATTGCACCAATAGTTATAGCGGTTTTCATGGAGCACATAGGTGATATAACTACAAACGGTCAGGTTGTTGGGCAAGATTTCATTAAGGATCCTGGATTAAATAGAACTCTATTAGGAGATGGTTTAGCTACAATGTTTGCCGGATTAGTTGGAGGACCTGCAAATACAACTTATGGAGAAAACACTGGCGTTCTAGCAATGACTAAAAACTATAACCCAAGAAACCTTGAGATAGCTGCTTTATTTGCAATAATATTATCCTTCATAGGAAAGGTAAGCGGATTTTTAAGTAGTATACCTGTACCAGTAATGGGTGGTATATCACTTATGCTTTACTGTATGATATCTTTAATTGGTGTGAAAGCTATAAAGATTGAAAAAGTAAAATTTAACTGGAAAAATATTTTAGTAATAGCTGTGATATTATTCCTAGGATTATATGCAACATACTTACAACCAATTTTAAAATTTGATATAGCAATTCCAATAACTGATGATATACCCTTTGGAGGTTTAAGCTTAGCTGCGGTAGTTGGAATTTTACTTAACTATGTATTAAACAAGTTTTTTAAATAAGAATTTATTGTAGCTTTTATAATTGATATATTGGTGAGTGAAAACTTAGTAGAGAGTTGTTTCTTCGATATATCTTTACTGTTAATTAAAGGTGAGCAATAAATATAAAAAAAGTTTCTGTCTCCGCAACGAGATTTACCATGATTTTCATAAGGAAGGTAAATCTCGTTGAAGTCGCATAAACTTTTTTTATATTTATTGCCTCCATAGCACCGAAAATAAAAGAAAATAAAAAGCATTTTCTTTTATTTCCTACTGTATTGGCATGTTCTTTTACTAGCTTTTACAATACTCGCCAACTAACATGCTTAGTAAATAGACCTGCCAAAAACATAGATAAATAAAGAAAAATTCTTTTTATTTTTCTTTATTTATCGGTTGCTATGAATAGCGAAGTAGATAAAAAATGTTTATGTGACTTAATGAGGCTTTCCCTTCCTTACAAAAATCAAGGGAAACCGAATTACGGAAACAGAAACATTTTTTATCTGCTTTGCTTCCCTTAGATTCGCAGTGGAAGTATATCGAAGAAACAAAATAGCCTACTAAACTTATTCAGTTAAATTCTTATTTAGCATTTTATATATCAATATATGTCTCTATGACTTCTATTGTTTTATCAACAAAATCATCCATTTCTGATTTTGTAAGGAAATGAAAATCTCTGTCTAAATTTTCATTTGAAGATAAATAATAATCTGTTATGTATTTTACTTGTCTTATAAAAGCATTTCTCGGATAAAAATCGAAGAAAATATTATCAAACTCATTAATTTTTGAAAACATTGTATAGAAAATAGAGTTAGGATTGTTTCGTAAAAATAAGTAATCCTGTCCATACCAATCTTTCTTAATAGTCCAAATGAAATTTTTATCCTGTTTAAGGCCTTCGGCATACACAGGTTCTGATTTTTTCCTATTGTACAATTTTGACCATTCTATATCTGTGAGCAGATGAAGGTAGTAGCCCAAGTAAAAAGGATATCTTTCGTCGGATGTATTTAAATATTTACTTTTAAAATCTACTGCATCAATAGATGTACCATCCTTTGAATGCCAGTGTGTTATATTCTTATCTGGTGTAAAGTTGCTCCAATCTTCATTTGGAACTCCACAATCAGGGCCTATATTTCCAACAAGAAAATAATTAGTATTTAACCTGTCATTTTTTTGCATAAAATATTCTGCAATTCTCATGTGTGCAATCCAAGTTGCCATTTACCCCTCCCCTTGTGATGCCTTATTTTTTCTTCTTACTTAGCAGCTTTCCCATCTTAAATCCTTACCAAAAAAATAACAAATTGTAAATTCGTTGAATATTCTAGAAATAATTCTATCTGAATATGTTATTGCTAACTTATCTAATTCTAAGTTTGTTGATATAACCATTTTTTTACCAGAAGTCATCCTTGTATTTATTATATTAAATAATTCAGAATTTGTAAAAGAGTTATTAAACTCCGTACCTAAATCATCAATAATTAGCAAATCACAATTAAATAAATAATTATAATTTTCTCTATTTAAAACAGTTTCTTCATTCTTATTAAATCTATGATTTTCTACTATTTCTATGATGTTTGGCGCTGTTTGATATATGACTGTTTTCCCATTTTGTATAAGTTCATTTGCTATACAGTTACACATAAATGTTTTACCTAACCCTGTACCCCCATAAAAAAGCATACTTGCATTTATTTTATTAAAATCATTACAAAAAACTTCACAAGTTGAAAGTATTTTATGCATATTTTGCTTTGGAGTAATATCTTCATTTCTATATTTTTCATTACTAAATAAGTTAATATTAAATGCATCAAAATTCTCTTTATTTAGCATATATTTAATGTTTGACATATTATACAAACTTTCTATTAATCTTTGTTTATAACATTTACACTTTTCTCCGTTTTCTAAAAAGCCTGTATCTTTACAAATAGAACATTCATATTTTATATCAAAATAATCCTTAGGTATTTTTTTTTCTTCAAACATTCCATTCTTCTCTATCTTTAAATTATCTATCTGCTTTTTAATTTCTGATATTTCATAATTTAAGTTTTCTGGTTTTAATATCATAAACTTCGATAATTTAATGCCTAATAACGCTATTTCTTTATCTATCTCTTCAATTCTTGGAAACGTTTCATATATTCTATTTTTTCTTAATTCAGCATCGTTTAGTGCTTTTAATCTTTTTCTATCATACTCTGCTCTTATCTGATTTAAAGCTACATCCTTCATTAATTTTTATCCTCCGTTTCTATAGTTATCCCTAATTCTTTTAACTTTCTATCAAAGTTCCTTTTACCTATTTCCTTTAATTGCTCCGGGGTATATTCTGCTGTTCTTTGTTCGAAATTATGAAATTTATTTTTAGATTGTGTTGCTTCCTTTAGTACTTGTGGCTTAGTTTGTGTATGCTCCTTTTTAACATTAGGTCTTTTATCATTAGTTAAATCCTCTAGATTTTTATAACCCTTTTCATGCCATTTTTCTAGTATAGCATCAAAATAATTAATGTTTGGATTTGATATTTTTGTTGAATTTTCTAATGCTTTTAAAACCATATCTTTAGAAAATCCATAGTCATCAAACCACTTATCTATAGTATTCATTTCCCCTTCAGTTAAAGCTCTATTGATAAAGCCTAAGGATTGACTTATTCTTGAGTAAATTGAGTATCTTTCCTCTTTCTTTTCCAAAAATTCAGCAAGAGAGTCAATATCAGTTACCCCAGCTCTATTCCACATTGCAATAGTGCCTTCAATAAATCTCATACTTCTTTTTTTCTTATTATTTACGCAATACGAAAAAGCTTGTATCATCATTTCTGGACTTAAGTCATATTGCCTTTGCCACTGATTAATCTTTCTTTTGTCATTTATATTTAAAAATTTTCCAAAAATCTTTTCTATTTCTTTATGCATTTGCATAAATTCTTCGTCTTTATTTACTTCAACTAACTCTCTGTTAGTTACATATAGCGTGTCCTCTTTTACTGATGTAGGAAGATGTTTATATATTTTATCTATGTATAACTGTTTCAAATTTATAAATTCTACATTATAGTTATATTCATCATCACCCAAGTGTTTCTTTATTATACCCTGACTTTCCCAAAAGGTCCATGCATTTAGAACATCAGACAATGGAATTTTTAAATTTTTAGCTATGGTTTCATTATTAAAGTTTCCAGTTTGTTCATTATCATTAGCATATTTGTATCCTAGCAAATATACTTTCACGTAAGTACCATCAGCTAAAGGCATGTAATCTGTTATAAATATATTCTCAACAGGGGTATCCTGTAAATCTATTTTTAATTCTTCTAAAAAAAAATTCATAAAATTCTCCTTATTGTATATAATATGTAAAAACTTATTTGTATGTATAAATATGATATCTTTTGTAGTATTTCAACGAATGTGTAGATTGTCAAATCATATTAGGAAAACATTTTACCTAAAAATTATTGACAATTATGTTATTTTATTATATAATTTAGAATAGTCTAATCATAGATAAGATGTTATTCTCACTAATTACTCTAATTATAACAGACATTTCGAAAAAATAAAATTACAAAAATTATATTTATTTCGAAAATAGGGTATGACAAATGATAATAGGAAGTGAACTATGAAAAACAATAAGTTAAATTATTCTAAAAAGAATGAAAAGAAAAACAATTCAAAAGCTACAAGTAATAAAACTGTAGTCACTAAAAATGCTAAATACGTTCTAATTGAAGAAAATAACAGACTTGAAAATATAAAAAACGCATTTACAAAAATAAAAACTTCTATAAGTAAAAAATCATCTAACTTGCTTAAAAATATTAACTTGCCTACTTGTTTATTAAAATATAAACCACAAGTCATTAATGGATTATGTCTTTCTCTTTCATCTGTATTAGTTTTGACAGGGGCTACTCTATTTAATTCTCTGTCTGCAGATGAAAATCTAAGCACTTACTACAGTGCAAAAAGTTATACTGTATATTTAAATAATGAGGAAGTTGGAATTGTTAGAGAACGTGAAACAGTCGACAGCACTCTTAATAAGATACAAGATGAATATAAAGATAAATATCATACAGATGCAAATATACTTTCGGCTATAGAAATAGTAGAATCAAATGCTAATGATAGTGAACTTGTTTCTGATACGGGATTATATAGCAAACTTAAATCAAAAGTTGATATTAAATCTATAGCATATGGTATTTCTGTAAACGGAGAAATGATAGGAGCTTTAAAAACTAAAGAAGAAGCTGATGAATTAGTAAACGAGGTTAAAAACTATTTCACTCAAAACTATAAAAAAGAAGAATTAGTAGATGTATCTTTTGACGAAACTGTTTCAGTAGAAGCTGTTAATTTAAGCTTTGATGAAATTAGTGAAAAAGATGAATTACTTGATTATATTATAATAGGTACCGACGAAAAGGTGTCATACACTGTTGAAAATGGAGATACTTATTGGGATATAGCAACGAAATATGATATGACTGTTAACGAATTAATGGCAGCAAACCCAGACGCAGATGAAAACAAATTAATGCCTGGGGATGAGCTAAGCTTAGTTGTTCCAAAACCATTTATTAACGTAAATGTAAAGCGCTCACTAGTTGCAGAAGAAAAGATTAAATATGAAACAGAAACACAATCTGTTTCATATATGTATTCTGATGAAACAAAGGTTAAAAAAGCTGGTGTTTACGGTTTAGCAGAGGTTAAATATGTTGTAACTGAGCAAAACGGAGTAGAAATAGCTCGCGAGGAAGTATCAAGAAATGTTAAATCACAACCACAATCTGAAGTTGTTTTGGTTGGTACACAAACACCTCCACCAAAATCTGGTACTGGAGTGTTTATTAACCCATTGCCTGCATCAACTATAAGTTCTCGTTATGGTCAAAGAGGTAAGGCTTTCCACTACGGTCTTGATATGGCAAAAGCTTCAGGCTCTGATATAAAAGCAGCAGACGGTGGTACAGTAATTTATTCAGGATGGTACGGCACATATGGTTATATGATAGAAATAGACCATGGTGGTGGATGGACTACAAGATATGCTCATTGCAGTAAATTATTAGTATCAAGTGGTGAAAAAATATATCAAGGTCAAATAATAGCTGCTGTTGGTAACACAGGTTACAGTACTGGACCACATTTACACTTTGAAGTAAGAAAATATGGTTCTACTAAAAACCCAGCAAGTTATATTGGACAGCAATATAAATAAGATTTATACATTAACATAGGATAATACGTTTAATACACTATATATAAAAGGCACATTGCATATGCGATGTGTTTTTAATTTGCTATAAATTAACAATTATTCATAACATTACATTTTTATAAATAAAAAAAATATGTTAATATCTATTTAGTGCTTTTTACATTAAGTCACATTATGAAAGGAATTAAATAATGAAAATTATTGATTATAGATTTACACAGGTTGCTGAAGAAATAATAGAACATAGAGAATATGAAAAAACAAAACTTATTAAGCATCATGATGAAAGTGTATATGAACACAGTTTAAAGGTAGCTTATTACTCTTATTTAATTGCTTATAAAAGTAACCTTGATTGGGAGTCTTGTATAAGGGGTGCCTTGCTTCATGATTTTTATTTATACAAATTTAAGAAAAGAGTTCATATTGGCATAATAAGTGACTCAATAAAACATGCAATTAATCATCCTAAAATTGCCTTTAAAAACGCTTCAAACTATTTTGATTTAAATGACAAAGAACAGGACATTATAAAGGGGCATATGTTCCCTTTTGGGCTACCAAAATCTAGAGAAGCATGGATTGTTAGTTTTGTTGATAAATATATAGCAATTTTCGAATATTGTAGTAATGCAAAAAAAATATTTATAAAGAAAAGAAAAAAAGCAATTGCAAAGTAACTATTTAACAGATAGTTACTTTTTTTCTGCTTTTTATTTTTATTTTAGTTTTCTATTTTTGTTTTCAACGCCATTTCTTTTTATAGCTGCTTCATAAAGTATAAGAGTAGCCGCTATACCAACATTTAAGGAATCACAGTCTCCATACATAGGTATTTTTATGGAATCAGCATTTATGTCATACCATTCTCTTGATATTCCGTAACGTTCACTACCCATTATAATTGCTATTTTTCCCTTAAAATCTTCTTCATAGTAAAATTTTTCTGCATCAGTATCCGTTAAAATAACTCTATAGTTGTTTTTTCTAAGCCATTCTATAATTGTATCTGACTCTTCTTCTACTATAGGAATTCTAAAACAAGATCCTTGACTGCTTCTTAGTATTTTAGGATGGGTAATTCTAGTTTTTTTATTGCATATTATAACTGCATCAGTATTTGTCCCATCGCAAGATCTTATTATAGTTCCAATGTTCCCCGGTATTTCAAGTCCGTCTAAAACAGCAATTACTTGGTGTTTTTTAGGATTTAAATCAGCTAAGCTTTTTTGTGGAAATTTTGCAAGTACGAAAATACCTGCTGAGGTTCCTACTTCAACTATTTTTTTAAATGTAGAATTGGATACTATATGTATTTCATCTGCTATATCTGACAAATCAGTCATTATTTTATATGCTTCAGGTGTAGAAATAGATTCTAAATCAAGTACCACAGCCTTAATCTCAACATTATACTTTAATAATTGATTTGAAGCCCAAATTCCTTCTACTGCTACAAGCTTTTCTGGGTTCGACTTCGTATTATTTACAATTGAATCTATTTTTTTAATTACAGCGGCATTTTTACCGGATAATCTCCATTTACCTCTATATTTATCCTTTATAACCTTTTCTTTTTCTTCTAATGATAATTCTATAAACATAAAAATCCTCCAAAAGATTATCTACTGTATAAGTTATTTCCCATGCTGTCTATGACTACAATTGCAGGAAAATCCTCTACATATAGCTTATGTATAGCCTCTGCTCCTAAGTCCTCATAGCATATTATTTCTTTAGTTTTAATGGTTTTTGATATAAGAGCTGCCGCGCCACCTATTGCGGCTAAATAAACTGCATTATTTTTTTTCATACTCTCTATAACCTCGCTAGAGCGAAGACCCTTGCCTATCATCACCTTTAGTCCTTTATCTAACAGCTTCGGTGTATATGGATCCATTCTATAACTAGTAGTTGGACCAGCAGGACCTATAGCATACCCCGGCTTCGCTGGAGCTGGTCCCACATAATATATTGTTTGATTTTTTATATCGAATGGTAATTCTTTATTAGAATCAAGTAACTCAATAAGCCTTTTATGAGCTGCATCCCTACCAGTATATATATAACCTGTCAATAGAACGCTATCTCCTGCTTTTAGGCTAGAAACTATATCATCAGTTAATGGTAATTTTATTTTTATGCTTTCCATTTCTTACCTCACAATGTTTTATAAAACATATCCGTATTTATGACGATATGCGTGACAGCATATGTTAACTGCTACTGGAAGTCCAGCTATATGGGTTGGGAAAAATTCAATATTAACTGATAATGCTGTTGTTTTACCGCCCAACCCTGCTGGCCCAATATCCAAAGTATTTATGGAATCAATTAGCTCCTGCTCTAATTCAGCATATCTTTTATCCTCATTATGCACACCTATTTCTCGAGTTAAAGCCTTTTTCGCTAAATAGGTTACTTTTTCAAAAGTTCCTCCAATTCCCACGCCTACTATAATTGGCGGACATGGATTTGGCCCAGCTTTTTTAACTGTTTCTATAACAAAATCCTTCACTCCATTTACACCATCTGCCGGTTTTAGCATTTTTACTGCACTCATATTTTCGCTTCCAAAACCCTTAGGAGCTACTGTGATACGTACCTCATCACCAGGAACTATATCTGTATGTATTATTGCTGGTGTGTTGTCCTTAGTATTTATGCGACTAAACAACGGATCGTCAACCACTGATTTTCTTAAGTACCCGCCTATATATGCATTTCTAACTCCATCATTAATGGCATCATAAAGATTTTTTCCTATTAAATGGACATCCTGACCTACTTCCACAAATATAACTGCCATTCCAGTATCCTGACACATAGGTATTTTCTCTGACCTTGCTATTTTATCGTTATCTATTAATTGATTAAGTACTAGTTTAGCTAACTCATTACTTTCATTTTCACTCTGTTTATATAGATTACCTAAAAATTCCTCACCAATATCATAATTTGCTTTAAGTAAAAGTTCAGTTACTTTTTTTTCAACAAGAGAAGTATCAATTTCTTTAAACATAGTTTTCCTTTCTAAATAATAATTTAGTTTAATAAACGCACTAATATATGTTGGTATAGCAAAGAGTTGGCATAATAAAAATTAACTTTTTAGTGCGAAAAAATTCGCACTCTTTTCGCGACAACCAGCCGACTAGCAAGCTTAGCCAGATGGCTCTGCCAAAGGTGTAGATAAATAAAGAAAAATTCTTCTTTATTTTTCTTTATTTATTGGTTGATATAAATAGCGAAGTGGATAAAAAATGTTTATGTGACTTAATGAGGATTTCCCTTCCAAACATTAGGGAATTATTCCCTAATGTTTTCAAAAATCAAGGGAAACCGAATTACGGAAACAGAAACATTTTTTATCTACTTTGCTCTACTTAGATTCGCAATAAAAGCATATCGAAGTAATAAACTACCTACTAAGCTCGCTCAACTAAATTATTATTTAATATATTTCATAAAAACTTCATTAATTTTTTCGTAGTTTTGACCTACTGCAAATAGAACATATTTGCCTTCTTTCTTAACTACAGCATTTTCTATAATCTGTAATTCTTCCGGTAAATATCCTTCAAATCCGAATTTTAAATCCTTTATCCTTTCATTTACTGCCTGTAAGATATTTTCAGCTTTTGCTTCATCCTTTGCTTCAAAAATAGCAAGCTCCTCTGCTTTAGCACTTGTTGAATTAACATAAACTTTATATTTTTCAATATCGCTTAGTTGAATAATAGTATAGATGTTTGTCAATACTGTGTCATCTAATTCTTCTAATTCATCTCTAAATTCTGCTACATTTATTACCTCAGTTGACACGGCGTCTATATCTATAACTAAACTTTCTTTCTTTTGACAACCTGTAAAAATCATTCCTATAGCTAATATAAATGCTAAATTTAATATACTTTTTTTCATTTTATATAAATATCCTTTCTTATTTCACTGTATGAGTTTCTAAATAATTAAACCACTTTTCATAATATGTCGAATTAAAATGTATTCCATCAGTACCAGCATCTTCTGGTAAATTTCCTTCTTCATCAGCTAAAGCTTCCTTTGAATCTATAAAATACACCTCTTTTTCCTTGGTCATGTTCAATATAAGATTATTGTAATTATCAATATTTTTATTATTATAAATTTTATCCTTGTTTGATTTTTCTTTTGAAACTGGCATTATGGCATTAACATAAATCTTAGCATCAGGCTGTAATTTTTTTATTTCATCAATTACTTTACCATATTGTTCAATAAATAAATAATCAAAAGCCCAACCTAATTCATTGGCACCTAACATTATATACACTTTTCCAAACTGTTCCTTTGACAATGCATCCATAATAGTTATTCTAGTACCATCTTTTGTTTTAATTACTTCTTTTTTAAAAATTGTATCTACCATTATACCCTTGCCAGCAAAGATTGTAGCATTTTTCATGGAGCTATAAATAGAAATACCCTCTATCTGTGAATTACCAATAAATACAGCATCATCAAAATAATCATCTGAAACTGCTTCACTCTCAGGGACTTTCTCTCCATATACGAAGTTTTTTTTGTCATCAGTATTTGTGTCATCTGTATCAATTTCAGTATTTTTTTCTTCATCGCTTGTATTATCACTATTTAAATTTGAATCATTTTCTATCTCTTCATTATTATTGTTGTCAATATTGTTATTTTTATCATTTATATCTTCTATACTTGTATTATTTTCAGTATCTACTATAATACTATCGTTATTAGTTTTTTGCGACTTAGCATATATTGAATGTATAATAAACGCTAATAAAACAATAATCATAATAAATACGAAAATTACTGATAATAGCCTTTTCTTATTAGCTCTTTTAATGTCTTTTCTATAATTTACTTTATATTTTTTCTGCACCTAAATTATGCTCCTTTTAATTTAATTCTTCTAACAGCAAGTCTATCCTATCGTTTAATTTTTTCAATTCATCTATATTACCGCTTTTCTTTGCATGATAAAAATCCTTACGCAATAAGTCCACATTCTTGTAATTACTATTTAAATATAACATGTGTATTTTATATAATATTTTTTCAGTAAGTGCTGATTCAGCCATAAATAACTTTTGTGAATCAACTATCTCATCCTTTATTTGGGACATTTCCATGTCTAAATGATAAGCCGCATCAGCAGCATTTTTCAATCTCTCTATTATATGCTCTGGTATATTTTCATCAAACTTATAATTTATCGAATGCTCTATAGTTGCCCAGAAATTCATTGCCAGAGTTCTTATTTGTATCTCTGCTAAAATTTCATTTTCTCCAACGGAAGTATAAACCCAATATTTTATTATTATATGATAGCTTCTGTATCCACTATCTTTTATATTTTTAGTATAATCACGTTCCTCAACTATTTCAAGATCCTTGCCATTTCTACATCTTATTAATTCAACAACAGTAGAAATATCATCTACAAGCTGACACATTATTCTAATTCCTGCTATATCCTCTAATTCTGCCGCTTGATCAATAGTTAACCCCCGTCTATCTAGCTTTTCAATAATACTAGATATTTTTTTCACTCTTCCTGTTACAAATTCAATAGGAGAATATTCTTCAATTTCTTTATATGACTTTCGTATACTCTTAAATTTTACTTTTAGTTCTTCTACTGCTTGGTTATATGGAAGTAAAAATTTATCCCAATTATTTATCACATTATCACCTTCCATTCTACAGACTAATTAAATTATGTGACATTACCTTACATAACAATTTTAATAGTTTATCTAAAAAAAATCAATCTATTTTATTATTGAAAACAATTACATTTTGTTGTATAATCCATATAATGTTAGCTTAACGACAATAAAATATATTGGAGATATTTATGTGTACTATTGATGTGAGAAACGAAAGAAACCTTTCCATGTTGATGGATTTTTATGAATTAACTATGTCTAATGGATATTTTCAAGAAGGCTTGAAAGATAATATTGTTTATTTCGATGTGTTCTATAGAAAAAATCCTGATGGTGGTGGATTTGCAATCGCCGCTGGTCTTGAACAAATAGTTGATTATATAAAAAATTTAAGGTTTACCAAAGAAAATATTGATTTTTTAAGAAATAAAAAAATATTTTCAGAAGAATTTTTAAATTATCTTTTAAATTTTAAGTTTACAGGTAGCATATACGCCATCCCTGAAGGAACTCCTGTATTCCCAAATGAACCTATACTTACTGTAAAAGCAAAGGCTATTGAAGCTCAGCTTTTGGAAACTATGATTCTTGTAACAATAAATCATCAAAGCTTAATTGCAACTAAAGCCAATAGAGTAGTAAGAGCTGCAAAAGGTAGAGATGTTTTAGAATTTGGTGCAAGAAGATGCCAAGGTTATGATGGAGCTATATATGGAGCAAGAGCTGCATATATAGGTGGCGTTTGTGGATCTGCTACTACAATCGCTGATGAAATTTTTGGAGTACCTGCAATAGGAACTATGGCACATTCATGGGTTCAGCTTTTTGGTGATGAATATAAAGCATTTGAAACCTATGCTCGAACATATCCTGATAGTTGTGTTTTGCTTGTAGATACCTATAATATACTAAGAAGCGGACTACCTAATGCTATTAAAGTTGCTAAAGAGGTATTAGAGCCTATGGGTAAAAGACTTAAAGGTATAAGACTTGATAGTGGAGACATGTCATATTTATCAAAAAAATGTCGTCAAATGCTAGATGCAGCAGGACTTAATGATTGTAAAATAACTGTATCAAATAGCCTTGATGAATATATTATAACAGAGCTTTTAAATCAAGGAGCCGAAATAAACTCTTTTGGAGTTGGTGAAAGACTTGTAACAGCCAAATCAGAGCCTGTTTTTGGCGGTGTATATAAGCTTGTAGCAGTTGAAGAAAACGGAGATATTGTACCTAGAATTAAAATATCGGAAAATCCTGAGAAAATGACGAATCCTGGCTTTAAGCAAATATGGAGATTATATGATAATACAACTAACGTAGCTATAGCTGATGTTATTACTTTATATGATGAAGTAATCGATGACACGAAACCATACACAATTTTTGACCCTGTTCACACATGGAAGAAAAAAAGAGTAACTGACTTTGTTGCAAAGAAGCTGCAAATACCTGTATTTGTTGACGGAGAGTGCGTGTATGATTCTCCCTCACTAGAAGACATAAGAAAATACTGTGCTGAACAGTTGGAAACTTTATGGAATGAAATCAAGAGATTTTCATATCCACATCAATACTATGTGGATTTATCTAAAAATCTATGGGATTGTAAAAATGAATTAATTGAAAAATATAGTATGAAATAGGTTTAATTTTTATTAGAGAGGAATTATATTTTGAGCGTATTAAATGTAAAAAATGTTACTCATGGATTCGGTGCTCGTGCAATTTTAGACAATGTATCTTTTAGATTGTTGAAGGGAGAGCATGTAGCTTTAATTGGAGCTAACGGAGAAGGTAAATCAACATTTTTAAATATTATTACAGGTAAGCTTATGCCTGATGAAGGACAAGTTGAATGGTCTAATAGAGTCACTGTAGGATACTTAGATCAACATTCTGTTTTAAAAATTGGTTCAACTATTAGAGATAATTTAAGATTAGCATTTGATGATTTATTCAAGTTAGAAGAAGAAATGCTAGCCTTATATGACAAAATGGCTGATGCAGCAGATGATGAAGTTACTAAAATGATGGAGGATACTGCAGAAATTCAAACTATATTAGATAGTAGCGGATTTTATGTAATAGACTCTAAAATTGAAGAAGTAGCAAACGGTTTAGGTCTTGGAGATATTGGTCTTGATAAAAAGGTAGATGAACTAAGCGGCGGACAACGTACTAAGGTACTTTTGACTAAGCTGTTACTTCAAAATCCAACAATCCTATTATTAGACGAACCTACTAACTACCTTGATGCAAATCATATAGAATGGTTAACAAAGTATTTACAAAATTATGAAAATGCGTTTATTTTAATATCACATGATGTTCCATTTATAAACGATGTTTGTAACCTGATTTACCATGTTGAGAACTGCGAATTGACTAGATATGTTGGAAATTACGACGAATTTCAACGTCTTTATGACTTAAAGAAAAAGCAGCTTGAAAGAGATATAGAAAAACAACAAAAGGAAATTGAGAAACTGGAAGATTTTATAGCTCGTAATAAAGCAAGAGTAGCAACTAGAGGTATGGCTCAAAGTAGAGCTAAACAACTTGAAAAAATCGATATTATTGAGAAACCTAGAGAAAAACCAAAGCCAACCTTTAGATTTAAAGAAACTAAAGCACCAAGTAGATTTCTAATTGAAGCCAAGGATTTAGTTATTGGATATGATACCCCTCTTACTAAACCTATGAGCTTCGAGGTCGAAAGAGGCAAGAAAATTGCTATATGTGGAGTTAATGGGCTTGGAAAATCAACACTTCTAAGAACTTTACTGGGCATTATACCTCCTGTTTCTGGCAAAATTCATAATGGTGAAAATGTAGTTACTGGGTACTTTGAGCAGGAAGATTCTAAAGATAATTCTACTATAGCTCTTGATGAAGTATGGAATGCGTATCCATCTCTAACTAACCATGAGGTTCGTTTAGAATTAGCTAGATGTGGATTAACTACAGAAAATATAACTAGTATGATGAAGGTTCTATCTGGTGGAGAAAACGCTAAGGTAAGGCTATGTAAGATATTATTATCTGAGCAGAATTTCTTAGTCCTTGATGAGCCTACTAACCACTTAGATGTGGAAGCTAAGGATGAACTTGAAAAAGCTATTAGAGAGTTTAAAGGCACGGTACTATTAGTATGCCATGAGCCTTACTTCTATGAAAGTTTTATAACTGATGTATGGAACCTGGAAGATTTCACAACTAAAATAGTATAAAGTGTGAAAAAAAGCGTTTCACACTATAAAAATTAGGCAGACTTTAATCTGCTTAATTTTTTTGTTGGATAATATTAGATAATATTGTATAATATATATTGTGTGTTTAAGTTTTTTTAAGGAAAGGATGAGGTATTTATGAATTTTAATGAAAAATTAGTACAATACGCAAATTTAGCTGTTAGAACTGGTGTAAATATTCAAAAGGGCCAAATACTAGTTTTACAATGTCCAGTTGAATATGCAGAATTTGCTCGTATGATTACAGAAAACGCTTACAAGGCAGGAGCGAAGGATGTTGTAGTTGTATGGAAAGATGAAAAATTATCACGTATACGCTATGATTATGCAGAGTTAGACGTATTTGAAACTATCCCAGAGTGGAGAGCTAAGTTATTTAATGGTTATGCCAAAGAAGGTGCAGCATTTATGAATGTACTTGCTGAAGACCCTGAAATATTTAAGGGTGTTTCTTCTGATAAGCTATTAGCTAGTGTTAAGGCTTCTGAAACATGTTTAAAGGAGTATCGTGATTGCTTTGATAAAAGCGAGTTACAGTGGAATCTTATTGCTGTTCCAAATACAGCTTGGGCAAAAAAAGTTTTTCCTGATTGCTCTGAAGAGGAAGCTATCAATAAGCTTTGGGAAGCTATATTTAAGACAGTACATATTGGTACAGAAGATCCAGTAGAAATATGGAAAAACCATGGAAAGACTTTAGGTGAAAAATCAACTATATTAAATGAAAAGCAATTTGCTAAATTGCATTATAAGAATTCTATCGGTACTGATTTTGTAGTTGGAATGCCAAAAAATCACATATGGGGTGGCGGTGGAGACACTAATACTAAAGGAATCTTCTTCTTCCCTAATATGCCTACTGAGGAGGTATTTACAGCTCCAGATTGTAGATATGCAGATGGAAAGGTTGTAAGCTCAATGCCATTAAGCTACCAAGGAACATTGATTACTGATTTTAACGTAACATTTAAAGACGGACTTATTGTTGACTTTGAAGCTAAAGAGGGCTATGAGGCTTTAGAGAGACTTTTAAATACTGACGAAGGCTCAAGAAGACTTGGAGAAGTTGCTTTAGTTCCTTATAATTCAGCTATATCAAATATGGGAATATTATTCTATAACACACTATTTGATGAAAATGCTTCTTGTCACTTTGCTTTTGGAAAATGCTATCCAAATACTATAAAAGGCGGAGAGTTTTTAAGTAAAGAAGAGCTTAAAAAGATAGGTGGGAATGATTCAATGAACCACGTAGATTTTATGGTAGGAACCTCTGATTTAACTATAGTAGGTATAGAAGAAAACGGTGATGAAACAGTTATATTTAAGGATGGTAACTGGGCAATATAAAAAGTCTCCCTTAAAAGCAGTTCTTCGTAAGGAAGTTAAACTTAATATTGTATAAGATAAGCAGAGTTGACGAAAATCTACTCTGCTTTTTTTTATTGCAAATGTGTCAATGAATTATATTATGATTATTTTGGGAATGTATCACACATCCAGTTATAGAATTTTTCTTTTTCTTCAAATTGCGGATAATGTGCCGAATCTTCAAAGATTACCAATTCACGAGCAGTCAGTCCTGCTAAATTATTTAGATATTCTTCTGCAGCTTCAGGGGAAGTCATACAATCATATTTTCCCATTACAAAATAAACTGGTATATCAATCTTCGTGACAATATCAGAAACAGGGTTGTTTAGTGCTTCATTAATTAAAGAATCTTGATATTTAATTAATGCCGTATAAAAACGAATTACATCTAATAAGTTATATTCGCTACCAAATAAGAATCCTCTTTGATAATCAGCATTTTCATCTATACTTCTAGAGGCAAAACCATATTTGCGCACATATTCCCTTGGGGTAATTTTTGTGCCTTGCAAAATTGAGTTTTCCAAACCTTTCAAATATGTGACATCCTCGGTATTTCCTGCTTCTTCTGCTGCTTCAATACACTTTTGTAATCCATCTAACTCGCTTTCAATAGTATTTGACATCTGACCTATTCCAACATATGCTCGATACAATTCTGGTTCAAGGGCTGCTGCTATTGTAGCAATATACGTTCCATATGAATGACCAATTAAAATCACTTGTTCCTTCTGCAAATAGTCCTCTATATACTCTGTTAACGCAATTAAATCATCTACATTGGTAGAGGCAGTAACATCAGAATAATCTGTTCCAAACTTATACGATTTACCGCTTCCTCGTTGATCATAATGGACAATGGTAAAATCCTTCTCTAATAAATTCTGGTATTCTCTAACATATGGGATTTCAGAACAACATGGTCCGCCATGAACAAATATAACAACCGGATTGTCTCTGTTTCTCCCACGTATCATAACTTCAAGCAAAGTATCATTTATTTTAACTTTTCGTAATTCGCTAATGCTGTTTTTATTAGATATTTTTGGTGTCCATGTGGGAAAACATAGACCAATAATAACGAGTAACAAAAGAATTATCCCAAACCACTTTATTATATTAATGATCTTTTTTTTCATAAGATATCCTTGCATAATGAGTATTTTTATATTCTAATCTTTGTCCACTTTCCAGTTTTAAATCTCCATGAGTTTATTAAAAGTCTTAGACATTGATCTGTCATGAATGAAAACCATGCTCCTAAAATTCCAAAACCTAACGGATAACAAAATAGCCATGTTGTAAGCGGCCTTACTATACCTATACTTATAAGTGAAGAATACGCTACAAATTTTGTATCCCCTGCTCCTCTAAGAGTTCCACCTATAACTACTGAAACTGTTTGAACTGGTGACATCATAGCCATTATTATCATAATCTTACCACCAATTTGTATTATTGAGTTGTCATTTGTGAATAATCCAACCAAGAAATATCTTCCGCTTATAAATAATACAAATAAAATTGCTCCGACAGTAAGTGCAATACGTTGAATTGTTTTACTGTATATTGTGGCTAGATCCGGTCTTTTAGCACCTAAGTTTTGTCCAACAAGTGCAGATGCTCCTATTCCTAAGCCATCTCCAAAGGTAAAGGAAAGATTTACGATATTCATACATATTTGGTGTGTAGCAAAGGATATAGTACCTAAAGATGCAACAAGCATTGTGGTAACTAAAAACCCAACTCTCATACAAATTTGCTCTATAAAGGAACTGCTACTAATGCTCATAATGCTTTTAACTGTTTCCCTATCAAGCTTCCAATCACTATTTAATTTAATGTGTAAGAATCCATCAGCTTTGGTGATTGATCTTAAAGACATTAAAAAAGCAACTATATTTCCAAGTAGTGTTGCAACAGCCGCACCAGCAACTCCTAGCTTTGGAAAGCCAAAATGTCCGTTTATTAATAAAAAATTAAATGTTAAGTTAACAATGTTTGCCACTATATTTGTACGCATTGATATTTTAGTATTTCCAGAACCACGCTGAGCAGCGTTTATAGTTAAACTGACTGAAGTAAAAAAGTTTCCAACAGCTATTATTCTAAAATAAGTTACAGCGTAGTCAATTACATCCGCTTGAGCTCCAGCAAACAACAACAATGGTCTTGCATAAGTAAACCCAAACACTGATAAAATAGCTGACATCATTAAGCAAATAACAAGAGCTTGTCTCAGACACCTGTTTGCGCCTTTTCTATCCTTTTCTCCACGCCGTCTTGCAACAATTGCTGTAACTCCAACATTAAGTGAAAAAATTATAGCCAATAAAATAAATTTAGGCTGATTCGTTATACCTACTGCTGCTATCGCACTAGCACCTAACGAACCTACCATCATAGTATCTATTGATGATACCAATCCTACTAGAACTGCCTCTATCGCTGAAGGCCATGCCATATCTATTGCATTTTTATATACTTGTCTCGTATCTGGCACTTCTCCAATTATATCCTGCTTCTTAATCATATTAGATACAGAATATAATCTCTTAAAAATATTTAACATTTTTTCCTCCAAATTTTGATACAATTTTAGTCCAATTTTAATTATACTATATATTTAAGCATAATCCTATATGTATTTTAATAAAAATTCAGCGTCAAAGATTAAATATAGTTTAATATATCTCTATTTAATCTTTGACGCTGGGGATAAAGCATTACAACTTTTTATACGCCTTCCTCGGAGCGTTCCTTCCTTATCAAATCTTGGAACGCGAGAATGAGAAGTNNATTTATTCTTTAATACTGATAAAAATTCTTTGTATTTGACAAATACTAAAATATGTAATATTCTAAAGTAATAGGCTAAATCAAATTAAATCGAGGTTAAAATGAAATCAATTCCACAAAATAGCTTAAGGAAAAAAAATAATTTTTTATATAATATGAAGCTAAGCTTTGATCCATCTTCATTAAAGCTAAATTCTATTGACTCCCAAGAATTTTTAAAGGGAATAGAACTATATGATGATGGAGCAGTTTTTGATGTAAAATTATATAAAATGTTTAACGATGAATCACTTGAAGATATTATAAAGTTTAACGCTAAAGTAGGCGATCCTGAAACTAAACCTCATGAAATCACTATAAAAATTGATAGAAATGGTGATATAAATTTCTTTAGCTGTGGCTGTGAGAACCATATGGAGCATAAATTTGCTTATTGTAAGCATATCATAGCAGTTTTTTTGTATTTGTATAATAATAACAAATTATCTGATATTAGAAATAAAAAAACTAGTGCTTTATTAGACTCTAATTTTTCTAATTTAATTAATTGTTATAAAGAAAAGCTATATAATGAAACAGTAACAAGTAAATCTTTGACTAATATTAAATTAATACCCAAACTTTTATTAAACAGTCAAGGGTTTATTGAATTATATCTTAATATAGGGACAAATAATAAATTCTACGTGGTAAAAAATATATTTGCTCTTGCTGAAAATATTAAGTTTTCTTCAAACAATCAATATGGTAAAAATTTCGAGCTTAATCATAATATCAATAATTTTACTAAAGAGTCTAAAGCTTTAGCAAAGCTTATAGTAAACCTTTGTTATGAATATATGGAGGTATATGGATATAGTACAGAATTACTACCTGCAAAAAAAAGTATTAGAATACCTAATTCTCAATTGGACATATTGTTTGATTTATTTTCAAATAATAAAATTGAATTTACATGCAATAACAAAAGCTATAATTTAACCTTTATAAATGATGACCCTAAATTAAGTTTTGGGTTAGAAAAAAACTATACAAATAATAAATATGATTTTTTCATCGAAGACTTTTTTGAAAATAATGTTCATATTTTTAAATTTTTAAATAAAGCTTTTATTATTTATAAGGAACAATTTTATAGATGTACTGATGGATTTATAGATAATGTTTTGCCTGCTGTAGAAAAAATAGAGCAAAGCAGAAATTTGTCTATTCCAATTTCTATGGAAAACCTATCTGTGTTTTATTCTACAGTGCTTTTACGCTTAGAAAAATATGCAAATATTCGTATACCTGATGATATAACTAACTTTTTTATATTATATCCGTTAAATGCAAAAGTTTATTTGGATACTAACAAAACAAAGGCTATTTATGCAAGTGTTGTATTTTGCTACGGAAGCGTAGAGATAAATCCACTTAACAATAAATTAAATAGTAAAAATAATTCTATTGCTAAGAATAACAATAATTCTATTGCTAAGAACAACAATAATTCTATTGTTATTCGAGATTTAGAAAAAGAGATGAAAATAATTTCATTTTTTAAGGAAAATGGATTTGTAGAGAAAGAGAAAAATTTTGTTTTGTCAAGTGAGAATTTAATTTACAATTTTATAACTACTACAATTAATGATTTAATTAAAATTAGTGAAGTAAACGCAAGTGAAAGCTTTGGTAAAATTAAACTGAGAAACCCAAACAGTATCTCAATGGGTATTAAACTTAATAATAACCTAATTGAGTTAGACATGGGAAATCTAGAATTTAACTTAACAGAACTAAAAGATATATTAAAGCAATACAAAATAAAAAAGAAATACTTTAGGTTAAAGGATGGATCATTTCTAAACTTAAATGATTCCTACTTTTCTACAATTGAAACGCTCTCTAATGAATTGAATTTATTAAATGAGTTAAAGGACGACAATAAAGTATATATTCCTAGCTACAGATCGTTGCATGTAGAAAGTATAGTTAAAAAAAATTCTATAATATCAGCAAATAAAAGTAATAATTTCAAGGAAATCATAGGAAATTTAAATAATATACAGGATAGTGATTTCCAAATACCAAAGAGCTTAAATGGTATTTTAAGAAATTATCAAAAAACCGGATTCAAATGGTTAAAAACATTAGCACATTATTCTTTAGGAGGAATACTTGCTGATGATATGGGTCTTGGTAAAACACTACAAATTATAGCATTGCTTTTATCAGAAAATGAAAATAATAAGCCTTCCATTGTTATATGCCCTACTTCTTTAATCTTTAATTGGCTAAATGAGGTTGATAAATTTACAAAGGACTTAAAAGCTGTTGTAATTGCTGGTAATAAAGGTCAAAGAATAGAGGCTATAGAAAATGCTAAGGATGTTAATTTAATTATAACATCATATGATCTTTTAAAGAGAGATATTGATATTTATAAAAAATTTGATTTTAGATATTGCATACTAGATGAGGCTCAATACATTAAAAATTCCTATACACAAAACGCAGCATCTGTAAAATGTATAAACAGTGAAATAAGATTTGCTTTAACAGGAACACCAATTGAAAACTCTTTGTCAGACTTGTGGTCAATATTTGATTTTATTATGCCAAAGTTTTTATTATCATATAAAGATTTTAAAGAAAAATATGAATGTCCTATAGTAAAAGATAATTGTAAAGATGCATTAAAAAGTCTTAATAATCAGATAAAACCTTTTATACTGAGAAGGCTTAAAAGTGATGTTTTAAAGGAGCTTCCTGATAAAATGGAGATTTCTAGTTATACAAAAATGGAAGAAAAGCAAAGAAAGCTCTATGCTGCTGAACTAATAAAGGTTAGTGAGAAATTCAATGAAACAATAACTAGTGTTGGATATGAAAAAAGTCAAATAAAAATATTATCTATGTTAACAAGATTAAGGCAAATTTGCTGTCATCCATCCTTATATATAGATAACTATACTGGTGAAAGTGCAAAATTAAATCTTTGTATGCAGATAGTGCAAGATAGCATAGAAAACGGACATAAAATATTGATATATTCTCAATTTACATCAATGCTTGACATAATAGCAAAAGAATTATCTGTAAACGAAATACCATATTATTTACTAACTGGAAGCACGAAAAGTTCAGAGAGAATACGTCTAATTGATGAGTTTAACAATAACAATATACCTGTTTTTTTAATATCTCTAAAAGCTGGTGGCACTGGGCTAAATTTAACTGGAGCAGACATAGTAATACATTATGATCCTTGGTGGAACAGCAGTGCGCAAAATCAAGCTACCGATAGAGCTCATCGTATTGGACAAAAAAATAAAGTTCAAGTATTTAAATTGATAACTAAGGATACTATTGAAGAGAAAATAGAAAAAATGCAAAAAAAGAAGCAAAGCCTTGCTAATTCTATTATTACAGAAAAGGAAATATTATTTAGTTCATTAACTAAGGAAGAAATAAAAGAGCTACTAAATAACTCTTAAAAGGAGCTATTTAATAGCTCTTGTTATTTATATAGCGCTTCTTTTCTATCTACAAATACATTTAACTTACTTCTAATTAAATTAATTTCGTCAATATCTATATCATATGAAATTAAGTCTTCCTTAGTTTTGCCTTTAGATAATATTTTTCCTTGTGGACTAATAATTAAAGAATTTCCACCGTATTTTATATCTTTAAATTTACCGCAGCCATTAGCTGCTACAACGAATATTTGATTCTCTATAGCCCTTGCTCTATTTAATATCTCCCAATGTTCAATTCTTTCTTTTGGCCACTGTGCTACTACGAAAAGTATTTTAACATCTTCTAGCGCTAGTTTTCTAGTTAATTCAACAAATCTTAAATCATAGCATATGATTATACCACACTTAATGCCGTCTATTTCAAATGTAACTATTTTATTTCCACTATCAAAGACTTTATCCTCATTCATGTTTGAAAATAAATGAATTTTATCATATTCAGCCACACAATTTCCTTTTCGATCAAATATAAGTGAAGTATTATATTTTTTATCAAGTCTTTTATTTGCCACTGAGCCAGCTATTATATTTATATTATTCTCAACAGCTAAGCTACTGAACATATTTTTAGTAATTTTTCCATCATCATCACAATAATCATCTATACACTTTATTGGTAAAAATCCAATATTCCACATTTCAGGCAAACATACTATATCTGCCTTTTCTTCAGATGCTTTCGTAATCATGTTTTTCACAGTTATATAATTTTTTTCTAAATTACACATTTTTACATCTAATTGTAAAATGCTTATCTTCATATTTACCTCCAAAATAATATTATAGACAGCTTATAATCATCTTACTATTTATATGCTACAACTTTATTTTTATTATTATTTTTTGCATTGTACATAGAAGAATCAGCTCTATTAACTCCATCAGAAAATGTTAATTCTTTATCGTTAAACTCATATATTCCTATACTTAATGTTGTACTAATATCGATGTTATCTTTTATAATGTACTTAGTATTTTCAACAGTTTTTCTAATTCTCTCAGCAATTTTATAAGCAGTTTTCATTGTAGTATTAGGACATATTAATAAGAATTCATCTCCTCCATATCTTCCAATAAAATCAGTATTTCTTATTAGCTTCCCTATTGTTTGTGTTATCATTTTAATAGCTTGGTCACCAACAATATGCCCATAAGTATCATTTACCTTTTTAAAGTCATCAATATCAATCATTAGTATACAAAAATTTTTTAATGAGTTTCTAAAATCTTCACTTTGCGAATTACCTTCTTTAAGAATCTCTCTTTTCGTTAAAAATCCTGTTAAGCTATCATATACAGCAACCTGCTCCATTTTTTCATATTTTATGGCATTTTTTAAGGCTATTGCAATATAGTTTGCTATAACTTTAAGCCTATTAACATCATCTGTATCATAAGCATTTACTTTTAAACTTTGAACAGTCATTACTCCTACAACTTCATCCTTGATTATTAAAGGAAGATATATAATTGATAATGGTGCATTAACACCTCTGCCTTCAAGAGTTATCTTATTTACATATTTTTTATACTCTTCTCTAATGTCATTTATAATAACAGGTTTCTTATTTTTAATACAGTAAGCGCTAAATGTTGAACTTGTTTCCATCTTAATTGGAGGCTTAACATTTAATTTATTTTCCTCAAAAGCTGTGACAAGCATTTCATCTGTGTCAGAATCATACACTGTAATTGCGAAAAAATCAATCTTTACTAATTTATTTATTTCATTGTTAATTTCAATTATCATCTTTTTAACATCTAAAGTAGAAATTATTTTTTGTCCTATATAGGAGAGAACTTCTGTTTTATCATGTAATATTCTATAAAGCTTAATTTCTTTGTTTATATTATTAGAATTGGCTCTTCCAATATAGCTTGTAATATTATAGTTTTGAATTTCTCTATCTATCTTTAAGTATAACTCAAGATTTATAAGTGATTTTTTATATTCTTTAACTTTATTGTAATAATCATATAATAGCATACTTGAGTTTTTAATAATTCTGTAAAATTTATTTTCATTAGATATTTCTATAGCTTCATTTAACAGATGGACAGCTTTATCATTATCACCGTAATCAAATTTAATTTTTGCCCATTCTATTAAAGCCTCACATTTCTCAAATAAATAATCATTATCAGTAGCAACCTGGCATGAATATTCAAAATCCTTTTCAGCATTTTCAATCTGCGCAATTCTTCCAAAGTAACAGCCTGATAGTTTATATAATTCTGAAGTAAAAACATTTACTCCCATTTTATTATTATTTTCAATAGCATATTGCAAGCACATGAATGCAGCATCAAAATTTCCTAAATTAATTTCAATTTCTGCCAATGCTTTATTATACACTACCTTATATAGGTCGCTTAAATTATCGTAATCATGTGTATATATAATGTAGTCTAAAATTTCCTTAGCATATTCATATGAACCTGCTAAAATGTTAGTGATACTCGTATTCAAAAGTAGTTTTGCCACTAAATCTTTTTCATTAATTTCTTTAGCAATCGCTATACCAGAAATTCCAAGCTCATTTGCCAATTCATACTGGCCATTTTGACAATATATAGCTATAAGGCCATTATAAGCATACACCAAACCTTTTTTGTTATCGTTGTTTGTAAAAATATCCTTAGAAATCTTATATAATTCAATGGATTTTTTATAGTTTGAAAACTCATAATTATGCCATCCTAAGTAATAGTACATCCAAGCTAAAGCTTCATCTAGTCCATTTTTTTCACAAAAATTAATTACATAATCAATAAGCTCTTTCCTTTCTTTATAGTTATTCCATAATGTTTTATCAAGCGAGTCACAAAAAAATGATATGTTATCCTCATTTTCGAGAAGTTTTAACAATTGATTCTCATATTGTTTACAATCCATACTTATAAACTCCTTTGCTAATGATTTTTATATAATAGCATAATCTGTGTTTAGTTTCACAGTTAAAAAACCATAACTTTGTTTTTTTATAATATTTAGCCTTATACATTGTTAAAAGTATATCATCATCAGTTAACTCTCTTGCAATACTTACGCCTCTAACTTAATACCTTAAAATTTATATATTTGCATTTTATATTTATTCTATCATTTTTATCTTAATTTGTCAAAATATGTAATAAAATACAGCGTCAAAGATTA
>DDAM01000034.1 GCA_002332905.1 Firmicutes bacterium UBA2058
TAAATACATCATACAAGATTTTTATGACAACTGAAATTGTGTTACAGGGAGTAAATAAATTTTATGGGAAAAAACAAGCATTAAAAAATGTTAATTTGAAAATAAATGAAGGGATGTTTGGACTACTTGGAAGAAATGGTGCTGGTAAGACTACACTTATGAAAATTCTAGCAACTTTAATTCAAAAAAATAGCGGAGAAGTCTTTGTATGCGGTTTACCTATAAATAATGCGAAAGAAATAAGAAGTATTATAGGATATTTACCACAAGATTTTTCTATGTACAGTAATATGACAGCCTATGAAGCATTAGATTATTTAGGTGTTTTATCTTGTATAAATAAGAGTGATAGAACGAGGTTAATCCCTGAACTTCTTGAGAAAGTTAATTTGCATAATAATCATAAAACTAAAGTAAAAGCTATGTCAGGAGGAATGAGAAGAAGACTTGGTATTGCTCAGGCAATTTTACATAATCCTAAGGTGCTTATTGTTGATGAACCTACTGCAGGTCTAGATCCTGAGGAAAGAGTCAGATTTAGAAATCTGCTGTGCGAAATAGCTGAGAATAGAATAGTAATTTTGTCAACGCACATTGTAGGAGATATAGAAGCAACATGTGAGAATGTAGCAGTATTAGATGAAGGAATGGTTATATATAATGATACAGTAACTAAACTATTAGAAGAAGCAAATGACAAGATATATTCAGCAGATGTTTCAAAACTAGAGATAGAAAATGTTAAAAAAAGATTTACTGTAAATAGTATGGTTACAATGGGTAATCATGTTAATGTTCGTTTTATTGTTGATAATGATAATAAAGATGCTTTGTTTAAGGGAGCTAATATATGTGAGGCAAATGTTGAAGATGCTTATATGTATCTAATGCACAAAAAAAGAGGTGATAGATAATGTTTATTGAGTTATTTCTTAAGGAGTGTAAACAAATTCTGAAAAGTCTTACATATCTTATTATTGTAGCATTTATAATTCTATTTTACTTTACTCAATTTGACCCATCTAATACTGTAGTTAAACCCAAAGAAGGGCTTGAAAGCTATGGATCAAAGTACAGTGATGATAAGAATGTAATTATGAGAGAATCATTAAGAGGATTAGTATATGAATATTCAGCTAATTCATATATTGCTTATCCAATAGGTTTTTATAAAATGGTTACTTTGAAAGAAGAGAAGCAAGTTAAAATTAAGGATATCATTGAAAAAATTACAGGCTTACAAATAGATAAAGTTGAAAAATTAAGTAGAAATGAAATCTTTCCGAATTCAAGTATAACATATGAGCAATTTGAAGAGCTTATGGAAAAGGCTGACAAAATAATTGGTGGCGGTACGGATTATTCCAAGAAAATGCTATACAAAAATGCAATAGTTCCTATGACTTATGAGGAAGCTTTAGAAGAGTATAATAGCCTTTTATATAATGATAGGATAACAAATGCTACAGCTAGGTTGTTTAGCGATTATATGGGCATTATTTTAGCTATTCTACCGGTATTTTTAGCTGTTACAAGATGTCTAAGAGATAGAAGATCCTTAGCGGATGGAGTTATTTTTGCCAAAAAATCTTCATCGGTTAACATTATATTATCTAGGTATTTATCTAATGTTGTTATGCTTTTATTACCATTAATGATTATAGCAATTTTTCCGACTTTAGAGTGTAACTATCTTGGTGATATTGTAGGAATAAAAGCAGACTCTTTTGCTTTTTATAAGTATATTTTTGGATGGCTTTTACCAACTATTTTAATTACAACCTCTGTAGGTTTCTTTATTACTGAGCTTACAAATAGTGCCTTAGCAATTTTATTTCAAGGTGGATGGTGGTTTGTATCAATCTTCATGGCTGTTAATAATTTAGTAGGTAATGTTGGAATGAATTTAGTTCCTAGATTTAATAGTGAAGGCAGCTATCATGTATTTGAAAAAATATTTGATGAACTTGTTTTAAATAGAATAACATATTCTATTTTAGGTATTTTACTAATAATAGCAACTGTATTTGTTTATGAGGCAAAAAGAAAGGGAAAATGTAATGAGTATGGAAAGATATTTAAAAATAAGCAAGATGGGATTTTGGCATAATTTATTGCCACACTGTTTAATAGCAGTATTAATGTGTTTGTTAGCACCATTTTTTATGGGAGTTGAAGGATTAGATGCTTCTAAAACTGCGTTAACATTAGAGTTTTATATCTCCTTACTTGGTATTATTTTGTTTACTCCTATATTTATACCTGAACAAGATAAAAACATTAGAGATTTGGTTTTAACTAAAAAAACTTCCATAATAAAGGTTTACTGCATTAGATTATTTGAAGCAATTTCTGTGCTGCTAGTGTTAGTTATTATATTCTTGATTTTTTTAAAATATGGAGAATGTGAATTTCCCTTTGTAAAGATGTTTTTCGGCACTGTAGCAAATACACTTTTTCTTGGAGGTCTTGGGATATTGTCATATAGCTTATTTGATAATATAGCTATTGCTTATATGATACCAATATTTTATTACATAATAAATTTTGGTGGCGGCTCTAAATTTGTGGGAAAATTTTACTTGTTTTCTATGGTAAGGGGTAACTACATGGATAAGTGGTATCTCCTTATAGCTGGAGTATTTTTAATTGTTGCAGGGATTACATGGAGAGGAATTCACAATAAATTTAAATAAAAATCCACTTTTGTGGATTTTTATTTGTCGTTATCTTTTTTTAAGCTATCAATTAATTTCTCTGAAAACATCTTATATGCATTTGCTTTTGCTGTCAAGAGACTTATAAGTATCAATATCTTTGTTTCGTCATTTTTTAGTTCTTTATCACTTTGTAGAATGTTAATGTAGTTATTTATCTCTGATGAAACATTTAAATATTCATTATTTGTATGATTTAAATAAGAAGCATAGATTTCTTTTAAATTATTATTAGCCAACGAATAATCAAATAAAATTTTAATATCATCCAATGATAATATTTGCTTCATATAAAAAATAAGAAGTAACTCTATAACATGGTTAGGAGTGTATTTTTTATTGTCAGGCTTTGAAAGAACCTGTGACTTAACATAATTGTTAATCATTGATTTTGTGTAAATTTTATCCTTCGAATCACGTTTAAATTCATCCAATTCATCATTTAAAAAAGTTAAAACTTGTTCCATATAAAGATTTATATTTGGAATTTCTGAAATTTCTATTTTGCAGTCATCTAGAGTTTTATCTGTTAATTCTAATATTTTTTGTATATCCATAAATACCTCCATGCTATTTTTAGCACAAAATATCTTAATCAATATTTTTATCAATATGTTAATATTATATAGTAATAAAAACTATATTTCAATTGAATTTTTTTAACTAAATTGATTGACAAGTATATTAAAATAGAGTATTATATACTATAATACATAGTAACAATAACTACATAAGGAGTATAGTATGAATAAAGACAAAAAAGAATTAGTAAGCGCATACACGCATTTAGGGGGAGCAATTTTATCAATTGCTGGATTTTTTGCTTTGCTTTTTAAAGGTTTAAAAACAAATGATTTTACAATAGAAATATCAGCAATAGTATTTGGATTAAGCATGATATTTTTATATTCAATGAGTGCTACATATCATATGATAGACTCTTCCAAGACAAAAACAAAACTTGTACTGAGAAAGATTGACCATATTATGATATTTTTTTTAATAGCTGGTACTTATACACCTATATGTCTTATAGCTTTTAAAGATTTGCTAATTGGAAAAATTCTTTTAATTGTTGTTTGGTCAATTACCTTAATAGGATTATTTATAAAATTATTTTGGATAAATGCTCCAAGATGGGTATGTAGTGGTTTGTATATAGCGATGGGGTGGGCTGCAATATTTGCAATCAAGCCTATTATAACTTATTTTGATTCGGCAGCTATATTTTGGTTATTTGCAGGTGGTATAATTTATACAGTTGGTGGAGTTATATATGGTCTTAAAAAACCAAACTTTAATTTTAAAAATTTTGGCTTTCATGAATTATTTCATATTTTCATACTTCTAGGTTCATTATGCCATTTTATAATGATATATTGTTATATAATATAAATTTATCCTAAGTTTGTTTATAAATTGACAAAATAAGGAAATAGTGATAATATTTTTATGGAAAACATTCGTAAAAATTATCTTTAGTTTTCTAATAATCTTATAGGGGAGAAGATATTATGTTTACAAGTATTAAAGACATGATTGAGTTTTGTAAGACTGAGGAAATTGAAGTAATAGATTTTAAGGTTGTAGATTTGTCAGGAAAGTGGCATAGATTGTCTATTACAGCTCAAAAGCTTCAAGAAGATATAATTAAGAAGGGTATTGGCTTTGACGGTTCAAGCTACGGATTTTTAACTGTAGAAAAATCAGATATGGTTATGATGCCAGATGTATCAACTGCATACATCGATGTATATAAAAAATACAAAACTCTTGTTGTAATTGCGGATATTTATAGCATAAAGGATGGTAAATTATTAAGATTTGAAGATGATCCTAGATATATTGCACAAAAAACCGAGAAATATATGTTAGACAATAATATAGCTGATACTTGCTTATTAGGTCCTGAATTTGAATTCTATGTTCTTGACCACGCTTCTTATGAAAATACGGATAAACATATGGAGGTAACATTAGATTCTGTTCAAGCTGAATGGAATATGGGCTGTAATGATTTTCAGAATTTAGGATTTAAGGTTCCTGCTCATGGAGCATATCACTTAGATTCTCCATTTGATGCAGGATATGAGTTTAGAACTGAAGCATGTATAGAAGCAGAAAGAATTAATGTTCCTATAAAATATTGCCATGCTGAAAACGGTGGACCGGGGCAGGCTGAAATAGAGGTTAATTTTGCGGGCATTAAAGAAATGGGCGATAGAACTATGAAGCTTAAAAATTTATTAAATAATTGTGCTTTTAAATGCAATAAAACAGTTACCTTCATGCCAAAGCCTTTTGCCAATGAATGTGGAAGTTCACAGCATATACATATGCAATTAAAAAAAGATGGTCAGTACATAATGTATAAAAAAGGTGGATATTCTGATTTATCTGATATAGCGCTATATGCAATAGCAGGCATTTTGAAGCATTTACCAGCCATTACTGCAATAGCTAATCCAACTACAAATTCATATAGAAGGTTAGTTCCAGGTTATGAAGCACCTATAAGTATATGCTTTGGAACAGCTAATCGTAGTGCTTCAATAAGAATACCAGGATACACTATAACAGAAGATGAAAAAAGATTTGAGCTTCGTTCACCAGATGCCACTTGTAATCCGTATTTAACTTATTCAGCAATGATGATGGCTGCATTTGATGGTATAATAAATAAGCTAGATTATAAGGAATTTGGGCCATACGATATAAATGTGTATTCTTTACCAAAAGAGAAACAAGGTCAAATAAAGAGCCTGCCTACTAGCTTGATTGATGCTGCTAATGCTTTGGAAAATGATTATGAATTTCTTTTAAAAGGTGGAGTTTTCACTGAAAATATAATTAAAAATCATATAAATAAAATTAAAAATGATTTTTATACAGTAAATAGGATGCCGCATCCTATTGAATATGTGATGTATTATAATAGTTAGAATAAAAATGACTAATTTAACTGAAAATTGATTAAATTAGTCATTTTTTATTAAAATTTATTCTTCCCACCATGTGTAACTTATTGCACAGGATGGATTGCTTAAATCCATAGTATTTATTAGTATTAAAATCGATTTACCAGGTGGTATTATTATATTTCCGTACTTTTGTGAGTTATCTGTATAAAATGGCTGTGATATTTTCAGCAGATTAGGCTCGTTAAGAAATAATAAGTTATCATTTCCTTGATAGAATATTACAACTCCATTCGAGTTTGTGTTATATTCTAAACTATTTGAATTTCCGTACATATACTTAAATCCTTCATAGTTTATCTTTGGATTTAAATATTGACTTTGAATTATAGGTATGCTTGAAAAATTAACTATAGATATACTTTCTACATATATTGTAGATTTTGAATTTTTAGGATTATACAAGGCTCCCCATTGATGCTTCCCGGAACTTAATTGAGGTGTTCCTGAGCTAAATATTAGTTTGTTATTACATTTTTCTGAGTTGTATTTCTCGTTTTCATCAATATTTAAATCCACTATTTTAGGTTGTTTAATTATTTTGTGATTATGTAAATTAGAATAATACTTCATATCATTACTCCTTGTAAAAAATCATATGAAAATTATATTACAAACATATGCAAAAAAATGCCATATTATCTGTATAATACTCTAAAATTTACGACTTTATTTTACATATACCAAACTAATAAATAAAAAATAGCAGATAATATTATCATCTGCTATTAATATTCTAATTCTTTGTTAGTTTTCCTTTTATAACTTCCACAGCTTTTTGCAATTGATTATCAGTAGAATAGTAATCACTGCCATACCCTTCAGTACCTTCATTTAATTCTAAAGTTATATCGGGATCTATTCCGATACCATGGATATTAACTCCACTAGGAGTAAAATATTCAGAAATTGTCATTTTAACTCCAGAACCATCAGTGCCAAAACGTTGAATTCTTTGTACAATACCCTTTCCAAATGTTTTAGTACCAATTAAAGTTCCTGATTTAGTATCTTTAACTGCTCCAGCCATTATTTCTGAAGCACTTGCACTACCTTCGTTTACTAGAAGCACATAAGGTATTTCTATTTTGTTTTTATCTGAATTATAGTATTCTCTTTCTCCAGCCTTTGTTTGAGTATAGGTAACATATCCTTCACCCATAAGCATGTCAGTAATTTCAACAGTAGCATCAATTATACCGCCAGGATTATATCTTAAATCAATAACCAATCCTTTCATACCTTGTTTTTCAAGAGCCTTATATTGTGCTTTAAAATCTGCTGCTGTTAGTTCATCAAAAGTTGTAATTCGTATGTAACCAATATTATCTTCTAACATAGCTGATTTAACAGTTACTAGCTTAATTGTTTCTCTCATTACGTCAATATCAAAAGTTTGTGGTTTGCCATCCTTATCAACTCTTAATATAGTAAGAGTAACACTTGTATTTGGCATACCCTTCATTATTTTAATTGCATCATCCATTTGCTCAGCTGTGTATTCAGTTCCATTAATTTTTATAATCTTATCACCTGTTTTAAGTCCTGCTTTTTCAGCTGGTGTGTCTTCGATGGGGGATACAACCATTATTCTATTATCATCGCTAGGAGTAATATAGACGCCTATTCCTTCATATGAGCCTTTTGTTTGCTCTAATAGTGAATTAAATTCTTTTTGTGTCATATATTCAGTGTATGGATCACCAAGTGCGTTAAGCATCCCTTTTAATGCACCTTCTAGCATTATTTCCTCATCTGCTTCATACAAAAAATTCTCTTGTGCATAACTAATTAGTTTTTCAAATTTATTATACTTTTGTGCATAAGACTTCATTATATTAAAGTCACTTTCTGATACTAATACCTTATCACCAGTCTTAACCATTGCAAAATTGCCAAAAGTATATGTAGTAAAAGCTGTAATTAGTATTGTTATAACTACGATTAATAATAATTTTTTCTTAGATACCATCTTATCACTCCCAATTCTAATCTCAAATTGTATTTAGCTGAACATAATATACTATGTACTAATATTTATATGCTTCAATAACTCTAATTATCCACACCATCACATATTATATCACAAGTATAATTAATTAGTATATAAAAATTTTGTTGAATTATTTATCATTATACCTTAAAAAAATTGATAACAAAGGCAAATATATTATTTTGATATTGAAAATTCTTACATATTATATTATACTAATTTATAGACTAAATGCGCCATTAGCTCAACTGGATAGAGTGGCAGACTTCGAATCTGTAGGTTGGGGGTTCGAAACCCTCATGGCGCACCAAAATACAATGATTTTAATAATATCATGAAATAAGCACTTGCTAAATAAGTGCTTTTTTTGTTGATGTAACAACTGTGATGAAAGATATAATATATAATTATCAGTTACATTAAATAATTAATTTTATATAAAAATTATTTTCATAAAAATATATTTTTTATATAAACACTTATGTTATTAAAATATTATATTTATAATATCAATAATTTAGCAAGAAATTTATTTTAATGAAAAATAAATCAAAATTATTTTACTATGAGTATATGATGTGCATTTGTATAGTATTTAAATTTTTCATATAATTAAAATAAAAAAATGTGAGGACAATAGTTATGGGATATAAATTACCAAAACCAATAGGAAAATATACCGTTGGTATTAAACATACATCATTTGAGTATATAAATGGAAATGAAAAACGAGAAATACCTATGTATATCTATTATCCAGCAGATAGTGATGAAGGTAAAGCTCCATATCCATATGGAGTTAAGGAAGTATTTGTGCCAACTAATGCAGAAGAAGTTTCTGCAACTAAAACTCATTGTTATGCTGATGTGCAAATATCTAATGATAAAGATAAATTTCCGCTTGTTATATTTAGTGTAGGATTTGGATGCTTTACAATGTTAAATACTGTATTGTGTTCTGATTTAGCTAGCTCAGGTTTTGTAGTAGCTTCTATAGGACATCCAGGAGATGGTGCTGTGCTTTTTCCAGATGGAAGAATAGGACAAATAACTCAGAAAAATATTGATGAAATGATGAATGAGGAAAGAAATAAAAAGCTAGAAGCATATATTCCTAGATTTGATGCAATAGGTGATAATATAGAAGCAGTTGAGCTTGGGAGAGAATATTTTTCTTTACAGCCTTTTTTTAATGATAACTTAGAGATATGGCTAAAGGATACCTCTGCAGCAATAGATTATTTTGAATCTCAAAATATTAATGTGCAAAGCATGTTTTATCAAAATATTGATTTTACATGTGGTGTTTCTGTAGGTGGACACTCATATGGTGGGGCAGCAGCAGTAGATATAGCTCGTAGAGACAGTCGTGTAGTATGTGGTGTAAACATAGATGGAGGTAATTTTGGTAATCATTATGGAGAGGATATTAAAAAACCGTTTTTATCTATAGGTAATCCGCATATTTGGGGTATGCTGATGGGATATACAATTGCCAATACAGAAGATAGCTTTTATGTTGGTATATTAGATGGAGACCATATGGGCTTTACTGATTGTATATACTTCGGTCCTAGTGATCGTGTGGGAACAAGAGATAAGGATGATTATAGAATGGTTGTTTCAGATTATTACTTATCATTTATTAAAACTTATCAAACTAAAAAGCAAAACTCATTCCATAAGGCGAATTATAAAAATACTAAGTATTATGAAAAGTCAAAAATATTATAAATTTAGATAGTTTGGTTGATTGATAGAGGATTTACAGGGATTAAATGTGCACCATTTGATGATTTTACATGGCAAACAGCAGATAAGGATAGCTATAAATATTTAGAAAGAGGCGTGGAGAGATTTAGGGCAATAAGAAATGCTGTTGGAGATGATATACAAATAAGAGTTGATAACCATTGGAGATTTAATTATGATTTTTCAATTGAGGTAGCTAATATGCTAAGAGAATTAAATCCATATTGGTTTGAAGCACCTGTTTCTGAAAAAGATGGTAATGAGGTTTATAAGGTAAGACAAGCTATCGGTATGAAAGTTGCTGGAGCAGAAATGCAGTTTAATCTTGGGAGCTTAACAACATTGTTTAACAATGATGCGCTAGATATATATATGTTTGATATTAAATATATTGGTGGAGTTACTGGTATGCTTAAAGCAAATGAGAAGGTAAAATTGCTTGGTAAAAAGCTTTCACCACATAATATGACAGGGCCTGTTGCTACTGTTGCTAGCTTACATGTTTGTGCAATATCTGATAACTTAGATAGTCTAGAATATCATCTTATAGAAAATCCAATAATTAAGCAATTAAGTGATATTGATTTGACATTAAAGGATGGTAAGGTTTCAGTACCGTCAAAGCCTGGTTTAGGAATTGATCTAAATATGGATGTAATTGAGTCAAATCCATATAAGCCAACTGTTGCATTTAGAGCAAATATGCTTGGGGCATAAATAATTAAAGGAGGTCTATGTTATGAATAAATTTAAATCAGTAATTAAAGTTAGTGAAAAAGATTATCCAGTCATTTTAACTACCCAGATACTTGTCGCTGGTGGTGGCCCAGCTGGTATAGCTGCTGCTGAGACTTCTGCCCGCTTAGGGAAAAAACAATTTTAGTTGAGCAATATGGCTTTTTAGGAGGGGCTGCAGTAGCAGGACTTTCTGGCACAATTTGTGGCATGTACTAGGCTAGTGAAAAAAATGAAGACCCTAAAATGCTCGTTGGAGGATTTGCAAAAAAATTTGCCAATGAGTTAGAAAAAAGAAATGGATTAACACCGCCACAGAAGTATGGAAAAACCTATGTCAGAACACATGATGCATTAACATTTAAAGAATTAGCTGAGGATATGATTAAATCAACTGGTGCAAGTATTTTATATCATACAAAAATATGTGGAGTAGTGATAGAGGATGAAACATTTAAAGGTTAGTTGTACTAAATGCTCAGACGGAGTTGTTAAGTCGGCATGGCCTATAGAATTGCATTCTGGAGATAGACCTAAATTACAATGGATATTGGATGATTATTATACCGTACCATATGGTGCTCTTATACCAATAGTTGGAGAAAAGTATATAAAATGACTAAGTTACCTTGTAAAAAGTATGGATTTAGTAATAAGGGTGAAATAAAAGAGGGATTTGATGCAGAGATTGTAATATTTAATATAAATACAATAGAAGATAAAGCAACCTTGCAAAATTCAACACTTTTACCTGAAGGTATAAGTTATGTTATAATCAATGGTAAGCTAGCAATGAAAAATGGATACTATTATAATACATTAAATGGAAAGGTTATAAGAAAAGATAAATAAGATTATTATATATTTTCATAATAATATTAAAATCATTAATTTTAATATTTATTTATATAGTTTTGATAAATACTGTATAAGTTTTAGTATAAATTTTCTTTATATGAAATATTAGAGTTAAATTATGTATTTAAAATATATACTTATTATTTGAAAACATTTGCAAAGTATTGTAATATCTTTTTTAACAAAATAAAGTTAATTATAGGAGGATGAGATGAAAAAAGTATTATCAATTATTTTAGTATTTACAATGATTCTATCATTATTTGTTGGATGTGATAAACAAAATGATGGACAGGCAATAAATAAGGATATAGTTACAATAGTTGGTAGATATAAGTGTGATACAGTAGATCCTGCATCAGGTGCTACAGGAGATCAGGCTGTACTACATGCATTGTATGATGGTTTAATAAGACGTGATGAAAATGGTGATTTTATTCCAGCTCTTGCTGAAAGATGGGAAGAATCTGAAGATGGTATGTCGGTAACTTATTATTTAAGAAAAGATGTTAAGTTCCACGATGGTACAGCATTCTCAGCGGATGATGTTATTTATTCATTAGATACTATGCTTGCAATACCTATGTATGGTACATTTAAATCACAAATTGCATCTTGGGAAAAAATAGATGATTATACAGTTAAAATAACTAAAGGTGCACCTTATCAGGACATAAATGCTCCTTTATCCTTAGCATTTATGATTATGCCAAAGGAAACACGTTCAAAGGATCCAGATGCATTTGCTAAGGCTCCAGTTGGAACAGGTGCTTATAAGTTTGTGTCTATAGATATTGACGGTACTGTAACAATGGTAGCTAATGAAGAATACTTTGGAGAAAAAGCACAGATAAAAAATGCTATAGTAAAACCACCACTAGATGCTTCAACATCTGTTGTTGCACTTGAAAATGGTGAGGTTGATTTAGTACCAGATATACCACCAGCACAATTGCCAATCATAGAAAAGAGTGATAAATTAAAATTATCTACTTATGACGGTGCTTCATTAAGAATGCTTTTTGCTATGGGAGATTATTTAAATTCTGATGTAAATTTAAGAAAAGCTATATTACATGGTATGAATCCTGAAAATATTATAGCAATAGCAGAAGAAGGAATAGGAAAACCTGTTAAAGATATATTGCCAGAAAGTATGTTAAAAGAAAATTCAGGAGTTGCGGGATTTGAAGGCTATAACGAGCAGTTAGCAAAGGACTACTTATCTAAATCAAATTATGATGGAAGAGAACTACAAATAAATATCCAATCAAGCGATGCAGCTTTAGCACAAGCTATACAAGCTGACTTAAAGAAAATAGGCATCAATACAAAGATTGATCAATTAGATGGAAATGCTTGGGGAGCTAAGATAATGAATGGTGAAGGAGAAATTGTTCCAGTAACTACAGGGGTTATAGGTGCGGTAGCAGAGGATTTATTGTTCTGGGGTTCAAGGCAGCATCCATACTTTGGAGCATTTATGGGTGGAAATGATGAGTATGATGCTTTGATTACACAAATACTGAGTGAAACAAACAAAGAAAAACGTCAAGAGCTAACTAAGGAAGCATTAATTATGTTAAATGATTTATGTATTATACTGCCACTGTATGAGAATGTATCAAACTTTGCTTATTCTAAAGACATAACAGGTATAAGCCCAATTAGATCAGCTACATCTGTATATTATATAAATGAAATTAAAGTAAATAAATAATAATATCTAATTAATTAAGAAGCTGTATTTATGCAGCTTCTTTTACATACTTTAACTTTTTTATACTTATACAAAAATGAATATTTCTTTAAATTATTGATATTTTGCAAAAAATAAATATTTCTTTAAAGTATTGATAGCATACAAAAATTATTAGGTGTTAGAAGTTTTACTATTATAGTTAAAAATAATGACATAATTTTTCTTATAACGAAAAAAAGGACTTTAAAACTTTATTAATCGAAGATTTATGTGGTTTGCAGGTTCTTTTTTATTATTATAAAATATTATAAAATACAGTAGAAAGGATATTGATAAATATTATGAGTGAAAACGATATACTTTTAAAAGTGAATGATTTAGAAGTAATTTATACTAGTGGCAGAGAAAAGGTACAAGCTGTTAATAATATAAATTTTAGCTTGGGTAAAAAGGAAACATTGGGGTTAGTTGGTGAGACAGGTGCTGGTAAAACAACAACTGCTTTGAGTATATTAAGACTATTGCCAGATAGAACTGGAAAAATTTTAAATGGAATGATTAAATTTGATGGAATGAACTTGCTAGAGCTTAATGAAAGGGAGATGCAAACTGTTAGAGGTGGAAGAATCTCTATGATTTTTCAGGATCCAATGACTAGTTTGAATCCTGTATTACCTGTGGGGGAACAAATTGAAGAGGCTCTTTTACTACATAATATCGAGCAAAAGTCGAAGGAAGAGTTATCTAAAAGGGTAGATGAAATTTTAAAGCTTGTAGGTATAAATCCAGAAAGGAAAGGTCAATATCCACATGAGTTTAGTGGTGGAATGAAGCAAAGAGTTGTAATAGCAATAGCTTTAGCTTGTAGCCCTGAACTTTTAATCGCAGATGAGCCAACTACTGCATTGGATGTTACAATTCAAGCTCAGGTTCTTGCAATGATGGAGGAGTTAAAGCAGAAGTTAAATATGTCAATGATAATGATAACTCATGATTTAGGTATTGTAGCAAAAACATGCGATAAAGTGGCTGTATTGTATGCAGGAGAAATTATTGAATATGGAACATTTGAAGATTTTTTTATGCAAAGTGAAAAAAGACATCCATATACAAAAGGTTTGTTCGGCAGTATACCAAACATTGATGATGACAGCAAAAGGCTAAAACCAATAGAAGGATTAATGCCAGATCCTACTAATCTTCCATTAGGGTGTAAATTCCATCCTAGATGTGATAAATGTATGGATATATGTAAAGTTGAAAATCCAAATGACAATATAATTGATGGAATTCACATGATTAAATGCCATCTGTATAAATAGAATGGAGGGAAGCAAATGTACAAGTATATTTTGAAAAGATTATTAGCTATTATACCAATGCTTTTACTTATAGTTTTAATTGTATTTTATATTTTAAATATAACACCAGGAGATCCAGCTTCTATAATATTAGGTAAGGATGCACCTCCTGAGGCTGTTGAACAGCTAAAGGATGAGCTAGGACTGAATAAGCCATTTTTCCAGAGATATTTTGATTACATATCAGATGCAGTTAGACTTGACTTTGGAGATAGTTATAGGTCAAAAAAGCCAGTGTTTGATGAGATTCTTCCTAAGTTCCCTACAACTCTTAAGCTGGCCATTTTTTCAGTAGTTGTATGTGCAATTATAGGTATACCTTTAGGTATATTATCAGCAGTAAGGCAATATTCTAAGCTTGATATTAGCCTAACAGTTGGTTCGTTAATAATCGCTTCTGTACCAGGATTTTGGCTTAGCTTAATGCTTATATTACTATTTAGCTTAATATTAGGTATTTTACCTAGCAACGGTATAGGTAGCTTTAAGCATTATATACTACCGGTATTAACAATGGCATTGCCAAGTGCAGCAGTTATGGCTAGAATAACAAGAAACCAAATGTTAGAGACAATGAGACAAGATTATATTAGAACAGCTAAAGCAAAAGGAGCTAGTAAGCAAAGAGTAATTTGGAAGCATGCATTAAAAAATGCATTAATGCCAGTTATAACGATGCTAGGTATGAGTTTTGCAGGGTTGCTTGGCGGATCAATGATAACAGAAATAGTATTTGGTCTTCCAGGTGTTGGAATGATTATAATAACTGCAATTAAAATGAAAGACGTCCCTTTAATAATGGGTTCAACAATTTTTTTAGCAACATTATTTATGATAATTATGTTAATTGTAGATTTAATATATGCATACCTTGATCCAAGAATCAAGGCTCAATTTAGCAAATAGGAGGACTATATGGAAGCATCAAAGAAAAAAAAGGAAATAGTTTTTGATAAAAAACAAAGCCAATTAGCTGATATATGGTTTAGACTTAAAAAGAATAAACCTGCTATGGTAGGATTATTTGTCATTATAACAATAGTATTAATTGCATTATTTGCAGATTTTATAGCTGATTATGATACAAAAGTAATAGCTCAATATCCTCAGGAAAGATTACAAGGGCCTAGCTTAAAGCATTTGTTTGGAACAGATGCATATGGTAGAGATTTGTTTGCTAGAATTGTACATGGAGCAAGATATTCGCTTATGTTTGGTGTTGTATGCACAGCAATAGCCTTAGTAGGTGGAGGAATAATAGGTGCTACTACAGCATTCTTTGGTGGTAAAGTAGATTACATCATCATGAGAATTCTTGATACAATAATGTGTATTCCAGGTATGCTATTGACATTATCCTTGGTAGCTGCTTTTGGAGCAGGATTAAAAAGTATAATGATAGCTATAAGTATATCTAGTATTCCTGGATTTGCAAGAATAGTAAGATCTGTAGTGTTAACAGTAGTGAGAATGGATTATATTGAGGCGGCAAAGGCTACTGGAGTGGGTACATTTAGAACTATATTATTACATGTGTTACCAAATGCAATAGGAATAATAATAGTAAATGCAACTATGAGTATTGCTGGACTTATTATGACTGCAGCGGGATTAAGTTTTATAGGTATGGGAATTCAACCACCAGCACCAGAATGGGGAGCTATGTTGTCTGAAGCTCAAAATTATATGAGATTATATCCTCATATGGTTTTGGTACCTGGTTTAGCAATTGTTATAACAGCCCTGTCCTTTAACCTTTTAGGTGATGGATTATCAGAGGCTTTAGACCCAAGGATGAAGGATTAAGGAGGCTATTATGGGAGAAATATTAATCGAATCAAGAGGATTAAAAAAATATTTTAATGTTGGACAATCTGCCAAGCTACATGCAGTAGATGATGTAAATTTTACTATAGAAAAGGGTAAAACCTTGGGTGTCGTTGGAGAGTCTGGTTGTGGAAAAACAACTTTAGGCAGAACTATACTAGGACTTCTTCCTGCAACAGATGGTGAGGTTTTGTTTGAAGGCAAGGATATTACAAAATGCAACTCAAAGGAGCTTAAGCATTTAAGAAAAGATTTACAAATTATTTTTCAAGATCCATATTCAAGTATTAATCCAAGACATAGTGTTGGAAAAATTATCGGTGAGCCAATGCTTGTTAATGGATTAATTAAGAATAAAAATGAACGCAGAGATAGAGTTATAGAATTGATGGAAACAGTAGGGCTTGCACCTAGACTATATAATGCGTATCCACACGAACTAGATGGTGGAAGAAGACAAAGAATAGGTGTAGCAAGAGCTTTATCTGTTAATCCTAAGTTTATAGTTTGTGATGAGCCAGTATCAGCACTTGATGTATCAATTCAAGCACAAATATTAAATCTATTAATGGATTTACAAGAAAAGTTAGATTTAACATATATGTTTATAACACATGATTTGAGTGTTGTTAAGCATATTTCCAATGAAATAGCTGTAATGTATCTAGGACAATGTGTTGAAAAGGCTCCTTCCTATGAATTATTTAAAAATCCTAAGCATCCATATACCAAAGCACTACTTACAGCTATTCCAATACCGAGTGCAAGAGCACGAGAAACTCAGTTAGAAATAATAAAGGGAGAATTAACTAGCCCTATTAATCCTAAACCAGGATGTAGATTTGCTAGTCGTTGTCCAGTAGCAAGCGATGAATGCACTAAGGAAAATATAAACTTAAAGGAAGCAAGCCAAAATCATTTTGTTGCTTGCTGCAAGATTAATTAAAATTGACTATTAGCTGGAGGACATTATGCCAAAAATAGAAAATATAAAAGTTTTAGCATTAGCTGATAAAATAGAAGAAATACTAAAAATTATGCCACCATTAAAAAACTTTGAAAGTAGAGATCCTTCTTTAAAGATGCACGCTATACCTGATTATAGCTTTGATGCACTAAAGGAAAATAAATTAACTATGGAAATGCTTTTAAGTGAGATAGATATACTGAAGAAAGAAAGCTTATGCAGCTATGATATGTTAGCATTGGAGCAAATAGAGTATTTTGTAAAATATTTAATGTTTCCAGTAAGTCCATTGTTGGAGGATTGTTATTGGATATTATTTGATATTACACCTTATCGTAGCCCATTGTTTTTTATTTGGAGCTTGTTAGATAAAAATGATTCTACTACAAGATGTGGTGTAGAAACTCATTTGAGATTAGCAAAGGATTTTGTTAGATTTACTAAATGTTTAAGAGATAAAGTGTTTAAACAATTTGAAATGGATATTCTTATATTTGAATTTGCTATAGATAGCTGTATAGACTTTTTATATACCTATGTAAACATAGAGAAAAATAATCATCCACTGACTCTAAATAAAGATAAAAGTATAGCAACTATTGCTCAGTGTGAAGCAGCGGATTTTTATATTAATCAATCCTATAAATATTTATTTGAAATTATTAAGCTATTGGATAGTAAAGATTATAGAGAAAAGTCTCCAAAAAATCCAGGATATATGCAGTATCCAAATGGTAAAAAATTCTATGATTATATGAGAGAGTTTCATGTTGGATATCCTATTGAATCTAATGAACTAAACCGACTAGGCTACAGATGCTTAAAAGAAAACAATGACATACAGGAAAGTATAAGAAAAAAATTAGGATTTAACGGTAATCATAAGGAGTTCATGGAATATCTTAAATCAAACAATAAAGTTTATCCTAAAAATCCAGAAGCCTTAGGCAAGCTTATGAATGATTTTAATGATAAGGTTATGGAGATTCTGCCAAATTATTTTGAAAGCATGCCAGTTGCTAAATGCTGTGCAAAAAGGCTTGATCCAATGTATGAAAAAAGCATGACCTTTGGATATTTTGATGCTGAAGTTAATGATGAAGGGCAGCTAGAGGGTGTATACCGTTATAGTGGATATGGAGTTGATGGTAGCAAAAACCAAATTGTTGTAGCTTCATTGATTGCTCATGAGCTGCAGCCAGGACATCATTTTCAGGAGTCACTAGTAAGAGAAAATGAGGAATTGCATGATTTATTTAAGCGTTTTGGCAATACGGGTTATGGAGATGGTTGGGCAGAGTATAGTGCATATCTAATGTACGAAGCTGGACTGTATGATGATTTAGATTATTATGGAATGCTTGAGGGTGATAAATTCTTATGTGTCAGATTGATAACAGATACAGGAATGAATGAGCTTGGATATTCAATTGATAAAGCAAGACAGCTTATGAGAGAGGAAACCTATGCTAATGAATCAATGGTGCTTAGTGAATCAATAAGATATTCTGCATGTATACCAGGACAATGTCTACCATATAAATACGGAAAAATAAAAATGTTTGAGTTAAGAGATAAGTATAAATCGATTATGAAGGATAAATTCGATATTAAAAAATTTCATTCATTGATACTCAGTGTTGGAAACGTTCCATTGCCCTTGCTAGAAAGATATATTGAAAGAGAGGCGTTAAAGGATGCTTAATACAAAGCGTGGAGAAAAAAAACAGGGATATTTAAATATAGTTAATTCTAACGAAAAAATACCTGTAACTGAAATATATGGCTATGAAGGAGATTATACTGTAGTTATTTTAGGTGGAATACATGCTGGTGAATATGTAGGCATAGAAGCTGCGATAAAGCTTGCAAATGAGTTGGAACCAAATAAGATAACAGGCAGAGTTATAATAGTAAACCCAATAAATATTAATGGATTTTATGCTAAAGTTCAACATATAAATCCAATTGATAATAAGAATTGTAACAGAGCATTTCCCGGTGATGAAAACGGTACTTTAACTGATAAAATAGGCTATACATTGGTAAGAGATGTATTTAGTGAAGCGGATTTTGTACTTGATTTACATGGTGGTGATTTGCATGAGGATTTAGTTCCATTTGCTATGTATGCTACAAATTGCAGTAAGGAAGTATCTGATATAGCTAAGGATGCAGCATTGTCTCTTAATGTAAAATATGTATCAGGCATGGATTTTCCTCAAACAGCAATCGGTATGGCTGGTAGTATGGGTATTCCATCAGTAATATCGTTTGTTGGGGGATGTGGTAATGTAATTAAAAGTCATATTGATAAATATTGTATGGGTGTAAAAAGTTTATTAACGTCATTGGGAGTATATAAAGGAAGAAAAATCAAAACATACATCAATGAATTTCAAAAACTTAATATATTCTATGCTAATAATTCAGGACGTTGGCTACCTTATGTTAAGCCAGGACAAAAAGTTATAAGAGGTCAATTGATTGGAGAAATTAAAGATTTTTATGATAATATACTTGAACAATTTTATGCTAATGATGATGCAGTAGTTCTATGTGTTATAAATTCATTAGCTATAAATATAGGTGATTCAGTATATGAGCTAGATAGATAAGTGTTTTGGTATGGGAGGCTAATAAATGATTGAAAGAGAAAAAATAGATTCAATATACAAATGGAATGTTGAAGATATATTTGTAAATGATTTAACGCTGGAAAATTCTATAGCTGAAGCTAAAAATTTTATCAATGGTTTTGATAAATATAAGGGTACTGTAACTAGCTCTTCTGAAATGCTCTTCACAGTATTAGAATATGAAACGAAGGTAAAAAGAGCAGTTGAAAATATATTTGCTTATTCATTTTTGAAAAAGGATGAGGATACAAGAAACACTGAATATCAGAACCTGTTTTCAAAGGCAAATAAGCTAAAAGAGGAATTAGAAAATGCTTCAGCATTTATCCAAATAGAAATACTAAAAGAAGATAGAAATACTATAAAAAAATATATAAATGAAAATAGCAATCTTTTTGAGTACAAAAGATATATAAACAGCATTATAAGAAACAAGGATCATATGTTAAGCGATAAGGAAGAGGAAATATTAAGAGGTGTTGCTAGCTTGGCTAAAGCACCTGAACAAATATTTTCCATGAAATGCTTTGCTGATATTAAGTTCCCTAATATAACATTATCAAATGGAGAAGTAAAACCATTAAGTAATGGAGTATTTCCTGGATATATGTTAAGTGACAACAGAGAATTAAGAAGATTAGCACATGAAAGCTACTACAATACTTATTTATATGATGCAAATACTTATGCAGCAATGTTATCTTCGCGAATAAATTATAACATATTTTTTGCTAAACAAAGAAAGTACAATTCAGCATTAGAATATTCACTTTATTCAGAGGAAATTAATCCTGTTATTTACGATAGCTTGTTAAAAGCAACAAATAATAAATTAAGCTACTTGCATAGATATATGAGCCTAAGAAAAAAATTGTTAGGATATGATACTTTAAATATTTATGATACTCAATTCCCTATTGTGAAAGATAATATTATACAATTGTCATATGAAGAGGTTGTAGAAAAATCAAAACTTGCTTTAAAATGCTTAGGAGAAAAATATATAGCTGATTTTTCAAAAGGATATGAGAGTGGATGGATAGACTTAGGTGATATACCTGGAAAGACAAGTACTCAATACTCTTTCAGCGGTTATGATACACATCCATATGTTTGTGTTATCTACAACAATTCTTTGGCAAGTGCTTCTACTTTAGTTCATGAAATGGGACATGCAATGCATTATTATTATTCTAATAAAAATAATAATTATGTAAATTCAAAATTTACGATATTTGTTTCAGAAGTTTTATCACTACTTAATGACTGGCTATTTATAGGATATTTAAAGGAAAATGCAAAAACTAAGGATGAAAGGCTTCAATATGTCAATCAACAGCTTGAACAGTTTAGAAAAATGTTTTACTCTACAACTATGTATGCAGAATTCCAGAAAATAACACACGAATATGTTGAAAACGGGCAAAGTATTACAAGTAAGTTTTTAAATTATACAAACTCTGAATTGTATAAAAAATACTATGGACAAGATGTTGAGGTTGATAATTTAATAGCTGTAGATTGGGCAAGATATCCACATTTTTATTTTGAAGGATTTTATCTATTTAAATATGCTACAGGCTTAGCAGCAGCAGTTACACTAGCAAAAAGATTGAAGAATGGTGACCATATTGCTCAAGAAGCCTTTATGGAGCTTGTAAGCAGTGGATGTACAGATGAACCAGTCGAGTTGTTAAAAAAAGCTGGAGTTGATATGAGCACCCCAACTCCTATTGAGGAAGCACTAGATGAGTTTAATAAATTACTTGATGAGTTTGAAGAATTAACAAAATAATATTCTAGGAGGCTAAAATGGCTAATATAAAAAAATTCCCACTACCAACTGGTAAATATAAGGTAGGTTTTTACGATGACTATTTAACATATGAGCATAATAATGAAAAAAGAATGATTGGTTATAGATGCTTCTATCCAGCTATAAATGTAACTGGAGATCCTGTTAATTATATAAATGAAGAGATTTTTGAAAAAATAAAGGAATCGTTAGGAAATGCTCCTTTTGTAAATATATATAAGGAGTATGTAAATATATCTACAAACTGCTATCAAAATGTTACTATGGCTGAAGGTTGCTTTAAAGCTGTTATATATACTCCAGGATATAATAATGTCCAATGGGACAATCTATCTGTTATAGAGGAACTAGTAAGTAACGGTTATGTAGTGTTTGATATTGCACGAGCAAAGGATGCACTTTTTACTAAAATCGGAGAAACACTAATTGCTAGAGACACATCTGTGTCTGGCCCTATGAGCAATGAACTTGTAAAATATATGATAGAGGATGAAGAGTATTCACCAACTAATCCTAATTTTGTTTATGAATGGTCATTAAAGGGGATGCAGTCATACGTAAGAAAATGTATCATTGCAACACAAAAGTCTGAGTTATGGATTAAAGACTTAGTTAAATTGATGGATGAGATTGAAAATAAGAGTAAGGATAATTGCAGTATTATATATAATAAGATTGACTGTTCAGGCTTTGGAGCATTTGGTAATTCACTAGGTGGTGCGACTTCATTAGCTGCTGCATTAGAGGATAAAAGAATAAAAGCATCTATGAATATGGATGGATGGGTATTTGGAGGAAAATTACTAGATAATAAGCTTGAATCTCCAGCTTTAGTATTTAATAAAAGTCAAAAGCATTTTGAGGCAAATTATGGTATTCACAATAATAATATAATTAATATCATCTTTAAAAGAACTCAAAATGAGTATATGTCTGACATGTGTTTGACAAATGAAGACGAAATTAAAAATATATATGTTGGTAAAGAAATTATTGATGGATATTTAATGGCACAAATTAAGGCCGATTTTATAAGAACCTTATTTAATATTTATCTAAAAAAAGATACTTCGCAATCATTGAAGGATATAGCTAATAAATATCAGGATGAGGTAAGTATACATTAGAATTTTGTACAAAAATAGCTTAAAAGGAGGTTCTGTTTTGAATTGTAAAGTAAGAGAAATAATTGATAATGCTATAATTGCAGATATGCATAGTGATATACCAATGCATGTATTTCTTAGAAGAAAAAATGGAGAAAGAAAAGTTATCGAAAATAATTATTTGACTGATATAAAGGCTGGTGGGGTAAATGTTATACTATGTGTCCTTTTTATTAGTGAAGATGAGCTTGACAATCCACTAGAGTGTGGATTAGAACAGCTAATGGCTTTTAGAGAAGATATTGAAGAGTCTAATGATAAAATATCATTGTGTACATCATATGAAGATGTAAAAAGTGCAATAAAGCAAAATAAGCTAGCATTATTGATAGGATTTGAGGGTTTAGAGCCAATAAAGTCAAGTAAGTTACTGTTAAAGGCATTTTATGATTTAGGTGTGCGTTTTAGTGGTATGAACTGGAGCAGAACAAACTTAGTAAGTGATGGTTGTGGCTATGAAGAGGTAGAGGCAGAAGAAAAGCATGGATTAACGACATTTGGCAGAGAGATTGTGCCATATTCTGAAAGCATAGGTATGATAACAGATGTTACTCATATAAGTGAAAAAGGCTTTTGGGACACATTAAATATTATTAAAAATTCATGTATAGCATCTCATACAAATGCTCAAGGTGTACATAAGATTATGCGTAATTTTACAGATAATCAATTAATTGCTTTAAAGAATAAAAATAGTGTTGTTGGAATAACCGGTGTTAGTCAATTTGTTAAAGATATCAGCAATAATGTTTATCCAACAGTGGATGATTATATAAATCATATTGATTATGTGAAAAATTTAATAGGTGTAGATCATATAGGTATTGGTCTTGATTTATTTAGTTATTTTTTTAATCATGAACTTTACAGCATGCCAAAAGAATTTAGTACAATACCACCAGATGTAATTGCAAATTATCATCAGATACCAGTTTTAGTAGAGCATCTAATAAAAAAAGAGTACAAGGATGAAGAGATATATAAGATACTAGGTGGCAACTTTATGAATATACTCAAAGAATTACTATAATAAAAAATTTATAATTCTAAAAATGTGGAGGTTATTAAGATGGAGTATAAAGTAGCAATTGAAGAACTAAAGCAATTAAATGAAGAGCTATCATATCATAGGGCATTAGATGCGATACTCATGTGGGATCAATGGATTAGTATGCCAAAGTCTGGCGGAGAATACAGACAGAAGGTAGCAGGATATATGGCTTTGAAAAGGGCTGATGTTATAAATTCAGAAAAAGCAAAAAATATTGCAAAGTATTTTATGAGCTATAATATTGAAGATATTGAAAATGATATAGAGAATGCATTGGTTAGAAACTTTGTTAATAATTTTAAGAGAAGCATTAATGTTCCTGCGGATTTAATGAGAAAATTTGTTGAAAAGGTTGGAGCTTCACAAGCAAAGTGGATAGAAGCAGTTCAAAAACAAGATTATTCAATATTTAAACCTTATTTAAAAGAAGTATTTGAGTTTAGTAAGGAGATAGCAGTTTTAAGTGATCCTGAAAAGTCTCCATTTGAGGCTATGATTGAAGCCTGTGATGAAGGAGTAAGCATAGATATTTTAACTCGTGAATTTGAAAAGGTAAAAAAAGGAATAGTTGAATTACTGGATAAGATTAATAAAAGCAGTGTTAATATAGATGATTCATTCTTAGAACAGAGCTTTGATGAAAACGAGTTATTAGACTTTGTTAAATTCATTATTGAAAAGACAGGATATGATAAAAATAAGGGCTCATATGGTATTGTTCCACATCCATTTACCAATATGTTTGGACCTAATGATGTTAGAATTACGTTGAACTGTCAATCCTACAAATTTGGAGTTTTTGCAGCTATACATGAAGCCGGTCATGCTATGTATGCATACAGAGGAAATGATGAGGTTAACAAGGCAAATTTATGGGGTGGAATTATGGGGGGCTTCCATGAATCACAATCCAGATTTTATGAAAACCTTATAGGGAAAAGTAAGGAATACTGGATGTATTTTTATCCAGAGGCACAAAAAAGGTTTAAACAGTTTGAGAATGTTACAATAGATGAGTATTATAAAGCTATAAACAAGGTTCAATGCTCTCTTAAAAGAATACTTGCTGATGAAGTAACATATAGTCTCCATCCTATAATTAGATTTGAGTTGGAGAAAGAGCTATTTGAAGGTACAATAGATTTTGATTCATTACCTCAAGCGTGGAATGATAAATATTACTCTTATTTAGGAGTAAGACCTGAAAATGATGCAGAGGGCTTGATGCAAGATATACATTGGGCTGCTGGTTCTATGGGGTATTTCCAATCATATACTTTAGGAAATATATATGGTGGACAAATAAGACACGCTTTATTAAAAGCTATACCCAATGTATATGAGGAAATTTCAAAGGGAAATTTTGAGCCATTAAATAATTGGCTAACAGAGAATATACATCAATACAGTAAATGTTATACAGGCCCAGAAATTATTAAAAGGATTACTGGAGAAGAATTAAATGCAGATTATTTTATTGAGTATTTAAATGAAAAATACAGTAAAATATATAATTTCTAATTATTTTAAGATAGTCTAATTATTAAGGAGTGGGGCTATGAAAAATAAATATACCTTTCCAAAGCCAAGTGGGAAATTTAGTATTGGATATTATGACGATTATATAAAATATGAAAATGAATATGGAGATAGATATTTGGGATTTAGGTGCTTTTATCCTTCTAATAACAAAACTAATGAGCAGATGACATATATAGATGAGGAAATGTACAAGCTGTTTGAAGATTTAGCACCAAGTAGTCCTGCTTGTGATTTATACAAGGGGTTTATAAAAATAAAAACTAATTGCTATATGGGTGCAAAGATAAATGAGTTCAAGCATAATGTCCTAATATATTCCCCTGGATATAACACAGTACCTTGGGCTAATTTAGTTCAAATTGAAGAACTTGTAAGTAATGGTTATATTGTCTTTGCAGTTGCTAGAGAGGGTGAGAGCTTTTGCACAATTTTAGGAGAAAAAAGAGCTCCTAGACGTGTTGAACTATTTGGACCTTTTATAGAAGAGGTTATTAAATATATGATGGAATCTGAAGAATATTCTCCTGACCCCATGTTTGTATATAATTGGTCGGTTGAAGGTATCCAAAGCTACCTAGATAAATGTGTAGTTGCAACTAACAGGATGGAACTATGGGCAAAAGATATAATTAAAGTTATAGATTATTCTCTAGAAAAATCAAAGGATATCACTCATATTCTTTATAATAAAGTGAATAATGACAGATTTGGTGCATTTGGAAATTCCTTTGGAGGATCAGCATCTGTTTATGCTAGTCAAATAGATGATAGAGTAGTAGCTACAGTTAATTTAGATGGTTGGATATATGGTGGCAAGCTTTTATCAAGTGAGTTAAAATCACCAGCTTTAATATTTAGTAAGTCTATAAATCATTTTTTGGCAAGCTATGGGCACAACAATTCTAATGCTATAAGCTTAATAATAGATAAAACTGTAAATGAGTATATGTCTGATTGTTCTATAATAGCAGAGGATTTTATAAAAAATAATTATAAAGGTGAAGACTTAATTGACGGAAGAATAATGTCTTGTATAATGAATGATTTTATAAAGGAGTTTTTTAATAAAAATCTGTTATTAAGTGATAAAGGTATAGAAAATCTTTGTCTTAAGTATGATAAAAAAGTGCAGTTAAAAATCTAAGGAGTTAAAATGAATACGATAGATATAGTAGAAAATTATATTGAATATATAATAGAGCTTAGAAGATTTTTTCATCAAATTCCTGAAGCGGGATTTCATGAAATTAAAACTACTGAAAAAATTATTGAGGAACTAGAAAAATACAGTATAAGCTATAATAGATGTTCTAAAACTGGAGTAATTGCACAAATTGATGGTACCCCCAATAAAAAAACATTAGGTTTGAGGGCAGATATAGATGCTCTACCAATTATAGAAGAAAACGATTGTGACTATAAATCCTTACATCCAGAAATGATGCATGCATGTGGGCATGATTGCCATATAGCAATGCTTTTGGCTACAGCAAGGATATTAAAGGAAAATCAGCATCTTCTAAATGGAAATGTTAGATTAATATTTCAACCTGCAGAGGAAGGAAGCGAGCTCGGACAAGGAGCCAGCTATATGATTAAAGAGGGTGCCTTAGAAAATGTTAATTCTATGTTTGGTATGCATGTAATGCCTGAAATTGAAGCTGGGAAAATTGCTGTAATGCCAGGACCTATAATGGCTTCAACAGATGAGTTTGAAATAGTAGTTACAGGCTCATCTGGACATGGCGCTACTCCACAATATTGTGTAGATTCAGTTGTTGTAGCCTCAGCTATAGTTATGAATTTACAAACTGTTGTAAGTAGACAAATCAGTCCATTAGAAACTGCGGTTATATCTATAGGTACTATAAATGGTGGTTCTAGATGGAATGTTATTGCTGGAGAGGTAAAACTTACTGGAACAGTTAGAACATTCAGCCATAAGTTAGGACAAGAGATACCAGGTATTATAAAAAGAATGATTGATTCTACGGCACAATCCTACAATGCAAGTATTAAGTTTACTTATAAAAATAATGTTAAGGCTACTATTAATGATGAGCATTGTATTAAAATTGTTAAAGAATCTATACAGAAGCTATATGGTACAGAGGCATTGACTACTGTTGAAAAGCAAATGGGTGGAGAAGATTTTTCTGAATATGCAAATTTAGTTCCATCTGCATTTTGCTTTTTAGGAGTTGGTAATACACAAAAAAATACTTATTATCCACTTCATAATTCAAAATTCACGGTGGATGAAGACGCATTACCAATAGGAGTAGCAACATTTGTACAATATGCTGTAGATTATTTTAATAATAAACATAAAATGTCTATATAGTGGAGCTATAAATAAAAAAAGTGTTGTATTGGTATATTACCAACACACACTTTTTTTTATTATATTCGCATTATAATAAACTGATTTGATTTTTTTATGTATTTTATTTCTTCTTTTGTTATTTTTAATTGATCTATTAGAGTTTCGTCAACCTTTAATATACTCTTAGACAAAATTACCTTTGTAGCACCAGGTAAAAATGGATAACCAGCTATACCCGCTAATAATCCTGTTGTATATGTAGATGTATTAAGTGGATTAATTAATGTTATGCTTAGTTGTTCAATATTGTTTGCTTGGTTTTGAAACTGAAAGCTTGATATAGTATCAAATGGATAAAAATTTCCGAAATATAAATATGAGCAATTGTGGAAATCATTAAAAGAATGTATATTCATATATAGAGTAGCTTCAAATACTTCCTTTATAGCGTTATGGCTTAGATGTATTAGGCTGTTTACAATTTTTTTGGTGTTTCCATCTAAATAATACATATATAAAATATTATTACTTCCAAATATAGTTTTAGAAGGTAACAATTCCTTTGATTTTATTAATTCCTGACCGACGTTAATAAGCTTAACTATATCTGTTTCAAGCGCTTTTGCAATGTCAAATAACGTTTCTATATCAATTGATATATTACCATTTTCATACTTAGAAACAGTTGAGACGCTTTTATTAATTTTTTTAGAAAAATCTTCCAATGTCATATTTTTAATTTTTCTTAAAAGTTTAATTTGTTTACCAATATTCATAGATATTTCATTCATAAAAACCTCCCATTATGTCAATTTAAACTCAGTCTCCAATAAATGTTGTTAATACTAATATATTAACATAAAATAAACAAAAATTAAAGCAAAATTNNAATTTTGCTTTAATTTTTGTTCTTTATTATCTAAAAATGAATAATATGAAAATAGTAATAGGGCAAATATATTTTATTATCAGTTTTAGCATATATTGCACAAATCTATTAGAAATACCGGATATTTTAATGAAATTATCAATTCCCCAAATCCATCCTACAAATATTGATATAAGAAGTGAGCCTATCATTAATAAATAGTTATTTGCAATCAAATCAAATATTCTGAACAAATCGTCTGATAGAATTGTTACAAAACCAATGGTTAAAATTAATATAGAGGTTATAAATATAGCTTTTCTTCTAGAAATATTAAACTCGTCAATTAAAAATCTTATTATTCCTTCCCATCCGGCTAATCCGGAAATGAACGCAGCTATGGCAAAAGCAATATAAAATAGTGTTCCCCAAAATATACCGCCCTTCATTTGGTTAAAAACATTTGGCATAACTATAAATGTGAGCCCTGTACCTTCATCGGGTGTTAAATTAAATGCAAATACCATAGGGAAAATCATCATACCAGCTAATATTGCAATAAATATGACGCTTAAGCATACAATTGTTGAATTTTTTACAACCTTAACATTATTTCCGTTTTGATAGCTGCCAAATATTAATGAAACCGCCATACCTGTACCTAAAGAAAAGAAGGCCTGTCCAAGTGCAGATAAAACCGAATTAAAGCTAAAATTTTCAAAATCAAGCATGAAGAAAAATTTAAGTCCTTCTATTGCATTATCAAATCTTAAACCATTTATTATCATTACAATAATAATTATCACAAGAATAGGCAGCAGTATTTTTCCTATTTTTTCAATTCCATTTTTTAAATTGTTTTTTACAACAAGCATTGTAAGCCCAATGTACACCAATATTGAAATTGAGATGACGGGAATATTGTGTGATACCTCGTTAAAATAATTTTTTATTTCAGTACTATTTAAGTTTGTGAATGTACCGGTTACAGTTGCATAAATATAGTGAAATATCCATCCATATACTGAAAGAGTATATCCTGCTATAGTAACCAAACAAATTATATTTAGGTATCCTGCAAGCTTCCAATATTTTTTATTTGAAAGACAAGTATATGCACCTACAGGGCTTTTTTGTGATGCAAGTCCTATAGATACTTCAGAAGCATGTAATGGTATACCAATTATAATCATAAAAAGTATATATGTAAGTAAATATAATCCTCCGCCATTCATTCCACATACATAAGGAAATCTCCAAAATGTGCCTACTCCTACCGAAAAGCCTATAGTGGAAATTAAAAATCCAAGTCGAGAACCAAAGCCATCTCTTTTATATTCTAATTTATTCATGACTACCTCTTTAGTTTGTATATTATTTGTGATGTATTCAAAATATTATAGTATTTTTATCATTTTTACAAATACATGGCATTTATAATTATGATAATTATGCATATAAAATTTTCATTATAGTAGAAAGAACATATAATTTTTATTAATAAAATAATTTAATGTATGATTTTAATTCATATATTATTAAAACCATATTATTATGAAAATTTAATGGTTTTTATTGACATAGAATTTTTAGTGTGATAGCTTTGGTTTATAATAAAGTATTTAAAATTTTTCTTAATTACAGGGGAGGTCGAAGTATGCTTGATTTAGAAAAAGCTAAAGAATTATTCAGCGGTCAGGCTGAAAAATATGTATCAAATATAAATTTTAAGCCTTTTTTTCTATCTGATGGTAATTTTTACTATGTTGAAGAATTTTTTTATGTTAAAGAAAAATATTATAAATATATCTATGTAGAATCAAAATCGGGAAATAAAAGGGAGTTATTTGATCATAAGATGTTGGCTATAAAGCTTTCACATATAGCGGAGGTATCTATTAATCCATATAAACTCCCTATATCTATTGTTAGCTATCAAAACACAATTTTAACATTTAAATTTAATAAAAAAATATATATTTTTGACAATAATGAGTTAATAGATCATGGCAATGCTTTACCGGATAATTATCTCGTTTCTCCTGATAATAAAAAAGCTGCTTTTGTAAAGGATTATGATTTGTATGTTGTGGATTTAGAAACAAATAATGAAAATCGCATGACATATGATGGGGAAAAATATTATGCATATGCAAGTTCATACGATGGAGATTTATGCTCAATAACACGAAGAATAAACAACATTCAAGTAAAATGTATAGCAAAATGGTCAAATGATAGTAGATTTTTATTAACTCATAAGATTGATGAACGAAATGTAAAAGAATTAAGTTTGTTACAAAATGTGGTGGATAGCACAGACCAAAGACCTATAGTACATACATATAAATATGCATTTGCTTTAGATGATGACATACCTATGGTAGAATATTATATTTTAGATACAATAAATTATAGTACTGTAAAATGTAATATTCCATTATGTCCTATAGACTTAATGATGACAACAGATGTAATTGCAGGGCCAACAACATGGGATTATAAGGATAATTTGGCTATAATATACTGCTTGTCAAGAGATAGAAAAAATGCTAAGACATATGTTGTTGTTGCTGATACAGGTAAAAGCACTTTGATAAAGGAAGAGCGTTCTGAAACATTTATATTTACATCTTTTCATAAATCGTCAATGATAATAGATTCTAGTATTAGTGTTGTTGCTAATCAAATTGTAAATTGCTATAAAAAATATAACATTTTTTTCTATATGTCAGAGGAAGATGGTTATTATCATATTTATAGATATAATCTCAAAAACGGAGAATTAATAAATAAAGTTACTAATGGTAATTTTGTTGTGCGTCAATTTCTTGCTTTCATACCAACAGTTAATAAAGTTTATTTTACTGCAAGTGATCTTAATGAAGATAATAATCCATATTATACATATTTATATTCTGTAAATGCTGATGGTACAAACTTACAATGTATTACGAAGGAGAATGCAAACCATAAAATTTTCATTTTACCTAATGCTGAGTATTTTATTGATTATTATTCAACTGCTACTAATGAGCCAGTAATATGTTTAAAAAATATTTCAGGTGAAATTATTAGCCATATAACAGAATGTGAGATTAATGGCTTGTATGAAGTAGGATACAAAATTCCCATACCACTAAAATTAAAAGCGAAAGATAATAAAACAGATATTTATGGAATCATGGTATTACCGCCAGATTTTGACGCTAATAAAAGGTATCCAATAGTAGAATACCATTATGGTGGAGCACATATGCAAGTTGTACCTCATGATTTTGCAGCTGCTATAAGAGCTCGTGTACAGTCAATAGCAGCATGTGGGTTTATATCAATTATTATAGATGGTAGAGGTACTATTTTAAGAGATAAGAAGTTTCATGATTTTAGCTATAATAATTTAAAATGTTCAGCAGGATTAATCGATCACATTGCAGCCTATGAGCAATTATCAAATCAATATCCATTCTTGGATACTGATAGAGTTGGAATAGTTGGATTTTCAGGAGGAGGCTATGGCTCTCTTGTAGCGTTAACTAATTACAGTGAAATATATAAATGTGCCTTTTCAATATCAGGAAATCATTTTAATGAGTTATATTCATCAATTTGGTCAGAGCAGTTTATGGGCTTATGTGAAGAAGAATTATTAAAAGAACAGAGTGTATTAAATGATATAGATAAAATGACAGGTAAGTTGTTTATCGTACATGGAGATATGGATGATAATGTGCACCCAGCAAATACAATAAAAATAATAGATCAATTAATAAAAAAGGATAAGAATTTTGAAATGTTAATAATACCCAATGCTCATCATGGGAATACTTTTACACCATACATAGAAACTAAAATTCTTAAATTTTTTATTAATAATCTTTAAGTTTTAATTAAATAGTGAAAGGAAAATAGTATGGATAACAAGTATACAAAAATAATTTGCGGTAAGTTATATGATGGCATAAAGAATGAGTTGCAAGAAAATATGGAAATATTGATTAGAGATAAGTTTATAGATTCAGTTGGCATCGGCTTACCATGTTTGGAAAACTGCAATATAATTAATCTTTCGCATTTAACGATAACACCTGGATTAATAGATGCACATGTACATCCACAATTTTTTAATTGGAGAGAAATATATGCAGATACAGTATTTAATTCTGATGGATATAGAACTCTTGCAACATATCACACAGCAGAAAAATCATTGTATGGTGGCTTTACAACTATAAGATCTATAGGTTGGTTTAGAGAATCTTATGAACTGGATGTAAAAAGAGCAATAAATGAGGGTTACTTACCTGGAGCCAGAATGGTGGTTGCACCACATCTTTTAGCCACAACAGGCAGTCATGGTGATATGTCGCAGTTTGTACGAAATAATCCATTAATAAGTGATTTTCTTGAAAAAACATACTTAGGTACAGGTAATGGAAAAGATTTTTTTAGGGCAGCAGTAAGAAGAGAGAAAAAAATAGGAGCTGACTTTATAAAGATTATGGCTACAGGTGGCTTTGCAACACCAAATGATGATCCAGATGATATTCAAATGAGTGATGAAGAGCTTAAAGCTATATTTGATACTGCAAAAGAACTTAAAATTTCTGTTACAGCTCATGCGTATGGACCGGAATTAATGCAAAAACTTATTAAGTTTGGAATAACAGGTATTGAACATGGTTCACTTATGGATAAAGAAACAATTAAAATGTTTGAGCAGACAGGTACATATTTAGTTCCAACATTTTGCCCATATCAAGATGCAATCGAAAACAATGAAGAAAGCATGAGTAAAAAATCCCCTGAGTTTAATAGAAAGCTTCATTTATATCAAGAAAGATTGATTAAGGGAAGAGAAAATATAATAAATAGTAATATAAAATTAGGATATGGTACTGATTTAGTTGCTGTTAATAATAATTATGAAAATGGAAGAGAATTTGTTGCTTGGATGAGAAGTGGTATTGATCCATTTAAAATACTTCAAGCAGCTACAAAAAATAACGCTGAAATATGTGAAATAGATCATATTACTGGTACTATACAGCCTGGAAAGTATGCTGATATATCAGGGTGGGGTCGTAATATACTAAGAGATGAAAATGCTTTGAGAGATTGTTCTTTTGTAATGAAGGAGGGACAAGTCTATAAAGCTGAAAGCTATATAAATCTATAATACTATATTGAAAAAACAGGAGGGTGCTATGTTATATTGGACGGACAAAGATACAAGTGAAAAAATTCTTGATATCACGATTAGTTTAGGTAATTATACTAATGAACATAATGGTGGATTAGGTATAATTTCTAATTATACAGGAAAAACTCCAACTATGAATTCTTTAGGTGAAATAAGTAAAGCTATAGAAGAAGTAGAAATAAAGCTGAATTATTCTGATAATCCCAGAAGTGAATATTTAAAAAGAATATTAAAGGGACATAAGGCATTAATAAAAAGAATAAATAATGAGATTTCGTATAAGGATGCAGTTAAAGAAATTTTAGAAATTGATTTATCAATTATACCTGACAACCGCATAAAAAATTTACATGATAAAATATTGCAGCAGTTTGACGATTTAGGATATACAGAGGGAAGTCTTGCAGAAAAAATGCAAAAATGGAATGAAGATAATTTGGTTACATCGAAAACTGTAATTGATTTTGCAAAGAATTACGTTTCTATACTTCAATCTATTACTAATGATAAAGTTGTTAAATTACCTAATGAAGAAAGAATTGAGGATATTGAACCGGTAAGAGATGTATTTTGGTCAGGATATTCAAAATATATAGGTAATTATAAAAGCAAGATTTTATTTAATCTGGATAACAAATGGGTAAGGCCTACCTTTGTTGATACATTATCACATGAAATGTATCCTGGTCATCATACTTGGTATTCAGTTCAACAGTTTTTACTTGAAAATGATTTATTTCCATATGAAGCATCATGTATAATAGCAGTTATGTCTGTTAATGTACTGTTTGAAGGTATGGCAGAAGCCAGTAGCATTTTATTAGGATTAGATAATCTTGAAGAGCATACTTTAGGAATAGATGAGGATTTAAAGAAAAACCTGATTTTAGCTAGGGATATAATTGATATAAGTAGAATATATCAAATAAATGCATGCTATATGTATAATGTAGAATCAAAATCTAAGGAAGACGTGATAGGGTATATGGTTAATAGTGGATGGATAGAAATTGAATCTGCTCATAGGGTTTTTGATTACTTTTCACATAAAATTAATGGGCTATACTATCCATCATATTATTACGGAAAATGGATTATCAAATATGCTTATGATTTGTTTTCAAAGGATAAATTGTCAGAATTTTATGAGATATTACTTAAAACTCCAAATACTGTAGGCACATTTATTGAAGCAATACAAAACAAAACAAATAATAAATTCGACCCAATAATATTGGCAAAACAATAAAAAATTAAGGATAAAAAAGCTGAGTATCTTTGATTTTAAAGGTATATAAGAACTATTGTAAATTAAAATAATCATTTTAGGTAGTATAAATTAAGTGTGTAAGTTATAAAAAATAACTTACGCATTTTTGTTGTGTAGCAAAGAAAACCACTTGCTAAGCAAGTGGAAGAAAAGAGGCTTATGCCGTTGAGCAAAAAAATGTAGTTTCGTATTATGGTAATAAAAAAGCGTCACTCTGTGTAATGTGTGTTCATGGATTATGGAATATGTATGTTATAACTATAAATTGTTTTGTTTTATATTTATCATAAAAATATACAATACACTTACAATAAATAAAAGTTAATTGAAGAAAAAAATGGATAAACTATATCAATATAAATATTTTAATTGTGAAGATTTTTTTATGCTAAGGTGCCCCTTGCTATCTGCTGATGATTATGTAGATCTTTTTTGTGAGGATATAGAAAAAACTTCACAAAAGGTGTTCTCAATTATAGAAAATAATACTGTAGTAAGAGAAGCTATCCTTATATCTAGTAATAGCTTATATAGGGATATAATAAATATAAAAAATATAAAGGACACAAAAAAAATTGATCAAATATTAAAATCAGTCATAAAATACTTAATTAGAATGAGTACAAGAACAACTCCATATGGGATAACTGCTGGCGTTGATATAGGATGTTTTGAAAATAAAATAGATATTAACTTAAAAAATAATACAGAACATATAAAAAGAGCAAGAGTTGATATGGAATGGCTCTATAAAGTTTTGTATATATTAGAAAATAATAAGAATCATTAGGTAAAATATATTTATCAAAAAATGATATTGTTACAATCAATGGCAATAGACTAAAAAATCCTTTTATAAGTAACTATGGACAGACAAAAAATAATAAGGATTTAGACAACATGACTGTATACAAAACAGGTTGAATATGTTTTAAATAAGGTTGATGAGAAGGGACTTGGATACCCTGCAACATTTTTAAATCCTCCTTCGATGAGAACAATTAGAAACAATGCTTCAGATAGATTATCAAGCTACATAAATAATAAACTCGAATTCTTTTTAATGTCAGCATAAATATTTTTATTCCTCTTGTAAGCCATTCGTTGTGCCTTTTATTTACTAATTTCTGCACATGATGTTTTTTAAATCCTTAAGTTGCTGGTCATATTTCAAGCAAAGAGAGTAACGAGCAAACAATTAAAAGAGAGTTTTTGAGGAACTTGGGCTAAAAGTACAATTTAGCAATATAAAATATCTATATACATTTATTAAATAACCCAGTAAAATGAGCATAATCTTACTCAATTCAAGCTAGTATAACTGAATATTTATATATAATATAACTACCAATTATAATATTGAATTGGTAGTTTTTTGTTGAAATTATAATCAAGTTTTGTAGAAGATGTTGTAGATTTACTTTGCATAGATGTTGTCCGTGCTGTGCATGCTGGTTTTGTAGTTGTTGCAATACAAATTGTCCTTGGTGTTAATAAACAGGTGTTAGTTCCACCTGTTACATGCTTATATATATATTAAATAGATTAGGTTAGGACATGGTTTGCACTTAGGTATGAGAGTGTAACAAAAAATATTGATGAATTTTGGATAAATAATATGGATAGTAGCGTGAAAAAAATCAAAAATATTCAAATTAGGTATGATTTAACTTATTATGATACTCTTCCTAGGATTGCAATGTTAATTAATGAAAAAACAGAGATACAAATAAGGTGTCAAAATGGGGTTAAGTCTATATTAAAATCTCCTAGCACTGCTAAGTTTCTTAATATAACGAATTGGTATATTTAAAGATAAGGAAAAAATAGTAGTACAGTCTTATGTAGATGCGCAAAATAATTTTGGAGCAATGATAAGAAGTAAATTTCAAGTAACTTTTTCATCAGTGGAGATACAGTAACTTCTTTGATAATGGATGGCGTCGAATATATAAAATAAATAAAAATATTAAGCACTCGAAAGGCATGTCATTAAGTTAATGAATTAATGATAAAACTTGAACAGCTTGCTAAGTCAGCGCATCATAGGATTGATGAAATGGTAGGTATAAAGAACCTTAACACAACGTAGTAAAGTAAAATATAAAAATGTTTTGATAAATATTTTTATTATTTAATTATTATAGATAGAAGAATAAAGTTTCTTTTTTAGCTCTTGTTTTTCGATAAATTTGGAAAATTATTGAAAAACATAAATTAACATGTTAGAATGTTTTTGGTACATATATAAGGGGATATATGAATGGAAAAAATATAATACTTTTAATAATTTATAAGAGGTACTATTATGAAATATTTCGCAAATAGTACAATAATATACACTTTAGCGAACCTTTGGTTGATTAAAGTAGCAGTTACAGGAAATGATTATAT